>NZ_CP092587.1:2109763-2813018 GCF_023920225.1 Vibrio gazogenes | reverse complement strand
TTCCGATCTCATTCATGAAGCTCACGAAATTGTTTTAGGATTGTCGGCCTTGGCAATCGCTCAGAAAGGTTCTATGGAACATTTAAGCGGGGAATCGTTGTTTTTCCTGCTACAGCCGATTCAGAACAAATTAGAGGTTGCATTGATGCGGATGAAGTAGAGAATTCAGTGAACCATTTGATGATTGTAACTTGTTGTAAAGGTCGGAATACTCCGGCCTTTTTTCTTATCCGGGAACCGAATATAGCAGCCGGATTTATAGCAGTGGTGCTATAAATAATTTTGCTATAAATATGCTATAAATAGAAAACAAAGAAAAAGGACTTAGATGAAAATCACCTAAGTCCTTGATATTTGGTGGGCCTTCCGGGACTTGAACCCAGGACCTGCCGATTATGAGTCGGATGCTCTAACCAACTGAGCTAAAGGCCCCTTAAGACGGACGATTATAGGGGATACGTCCTATGCTGTCTAGCCTCAATGGTGACTAAATATGCTTATATTTTATTCACTTAAATCATAGCGCATAAAAAAGGTGAGCATTTGCTCACCTTTTGTTCATTGAATCTGAACAGTCTACTCATCCAAGAAGCTACGCAGCGTTTCTGAACGACTTGGGTGTCGTAATTTGCGTAGTGCTTTGGCTTCGATTTGACGAATCCGTTCACGGGTTACATCAAACTGTTTGCCCACTTCTTCAAGGGTGTGGTCAGTGTTCATGTCGATACCAAAACGCATCCGAAGCACTTTGGCTTCACGAGGCGTCAGGCCAGCCAGAACATCACGTGTCGCAGCTTTTAAGCTGGTCGCGGTTGCTGAGTCAATTGGCAGATCCAGCGTAGTATCTTCAATGAAATCACCCAGATGCGAATCTTCGTCGTCACCGATTGGTGTCTCCATTGAGATTGGCTCTTTGGCGATTTTCAGCACTTTACGGATTTTGTCTTCGGGCATTTGCATCCGTTCTGCCAGTTCTTCCGGTAGTGGCTCACGCCCCATTTCCTGAAGCATTTGACGAGAAATCCGATTCAGCTTGTTGATTGTTTCGATCATATGAACCGGAATACGAATCGTCCGGGCCTGATCGGCAATCGAGCGAGTGATCGCCTGACGGATCCACCATGTTGCGTAAGTCGAGAACTTGTAACCACGACGGTATTCAAATTTATCAACAGCTTTCATCAGACCGATATTCCCTTCCTGAATCAAATCAAGGAATTGTAGGCCTCGGTTGGTGTATTTTTTCGCAATTGAAATTACCAGACGTAAGTTCGCTTCAACCATCTCTTTCTTGGCTCGACGTGCTTTCGCTTCACCGATTGACATGCGACGGCTGATATCTTTAATACGCACAACACTTAAAGACGTTTCTTCTTCAATGGCTTTAAGTTTTTGGATCGAACGGCGGATGTCTTCTTCGCTCTTACGAATCTTGTCAACATAAGGCTTGTCGGATGATAAAATTGTATCCAGCCAGTTTTCGTCAGACTCATTACCGGTAAATGCAGTAATAAACGCTTTTTTCGGCATTTTGGCATGTTCAACCACATGCTTCATGATTAAGCGTTCTTGCGTTTTGACTCGATCCATTGAGCCACGAAGTGTTTCAACCAGATTATCAAACTGTTTTGGCGTCAGACGAAACTCACGGAAGGCATCCAGAACAAGTTCAGATGCTTGTGACGTTTGTTTGTTAGACTCACCGAATTCATTCAGTGCTAACTGGTAATCACGATATTTGTTACGAAGGTTATTGAACTTCTCTTGTGCTAGTTCAGGATCGATACCGACATCGTCGTCACTATCATCGTCATCACTAGTGTTATCACCACTTTCTTCGTCTTCCTCATCCTCATCATCTTTATCCTTTGATGCAAGAGGCATATCTTCGTCTTCCAGATCCGACCCCGTCAGTTCTGAACCGATATGGGTCGCTGTCGGTGATGTTGTTTCATCAGCATCTGGATCGACAAAGCCTGAAATCAAATCGGTGAGTCTTAACTCTTCAGTTTCAACTCTGTCGAATTGTTCAAGGATATAAGGGATGGTTCCCGGATATTCGGCAACAGCGCTTTGAACTTGGTTAATCCCTTCTTCAATGCGCTTTGCAATATCGATTTCACCTTCACGAGTGAGAAGCTCGACAGTTCCCATTTCACGCATATACATACGGACTGGGTCTGTCGTACGGCCAATTTCACTTTCAACACTGGAGAGAGCTGCTGCGGCTGCTTCTGCAACATCTTCATCCGTAATGTTCGTATCATCATTCAGTGCCAGATCATCAGCATCAGGTGCAGTTTCGACTACCTTGATACCCATGTCGTTAATCATCTGAATAATGTCTTCTACCTGCTCAGAATCTACAATTTCTGCAGGGAGGTGGTCATTGACTTCAGCGTAGGTCAGATAGCCTTGTTCTTTGCCCTTGAGGACAAGTGATTTAAGCTGTGACTGCGGATTTTGATCCATAGACGGTATCCAACTTCATTTCTAGTGGCGGAATTAGTATGCAGAATGCAAACCACGTATTCTAACAAATTAATCATTTGTTGGCTATAAATAAGGGATTACGCTTTTAAATCTAGCATCAATGCTAGTAGTTCCCTTTTCTCGTCAGCTGATAAACCAACGCTTCTCTCTTTTGCCTGCAGATTTTCAATTTGTTTTTCAACACACTGGGTAATGATCTTATCCAGTGAGTCTAAAAATATTTCTTCTTGATTGTCTTCTACGAGTGGGATATCCCAGCTAGCAAGACGTGATAGAAGAGGTTCATTTCGATGGCCTCGCCAGTTTTCAAGTAGCTGACCTGTTGTTACATTGGGGTAATTTCGACATTTTTCAAGGACCTCAATAAATAAGCTCAAGCCGGGAATATCAAGTGTCGCGATACTTGAAAGATCCGGTATTCTATCAGCATAGCTCGGATTTTGCAGAAGCAAAGCGATAACTTCTCTCATTGGTGTACGCTTCATTTCCGCTTGTGGGCGAATCGCCGGTGTGTGTTCCGAAACTTGCTTTTTATTCAATGCCGATTGAATCGCATTTGCGCTGAGGCCGGTGCGCAATGACAATTCTTCCCATAGGTAAATTTTTAGCGCCTCGTCCTGAACCTGATTGATTAAAGGTTCGGCCAGATGGATGACTCGAAAACGGCCTTCCCGACTACTGTTATCTACCACACGCGACATTAATCCCTGAAACAGGAAATCAGAGAAAGACATCGATTGTTGAACTTGATGTTCGAATGCTTCTGTACCTCGTTGGCGGATGTATGAGTCCGGATCTTCTTTGTCCGGCAAGAACATAAATTTCAGGGTTTTATTACCACTGAGTAGGGAGAGCGCATTCTCTAATGCTCGCCACGCAGCTTGTCGTCCTGCATTATCGCCATCATAGCAACAGATGACAGCATTGGTTTGTCGAAAAAGTACCTGTAGATGGTCGTTGGTTGTGGATGTCCCCAAAGACGCAACCGCATAGTCAACACCATACTGAGCCAGTGCCACGACATCCATGTAACCTTCAGTTACCAGAATTTGTGGGGGCTCACGATGCGCCTGAAGGACTTCGTATAAACCATATAACTCTTTTCCTTTGTGGAAAATATCGGTTTCCGGTGAATTGAGATATTTGGGTGTTCCGTCCCCGAGAACTCGACCGCCGAAGCCAATCACACGTCCACGGCGATCCCGGATGGGAAACATCACCCGACCACGAAAACGGTCATAGCGACGCCCGTTGTCATTCTCAACCAGCATTCCTGCCGCGGTGAGCATCTGTTCTGATTCTGGCGTGCGGGAGAAATTTTTATGGATCAGATCCCATTCATCAGCGACATAGCCGATACCGAATTTTTGGACGATATCTTTAGATAGCCCGCGATTTTTTAAATAATCGATTGCCACCTTGCTGCTTGGATGTCTGAGTTGATGGCGATAAAACTGCGCAATCTGTTCCATTAAATCATACAAGGTGCGTTTTTGTTCTTTACGCGCCTGTGATTTTTGGGCATCGAACGGGGTTGTGCCTTGTTCTCTCGGGACTTCTAATCCAAGTGAGCCTGCAAGTTCTTCAATGGCTTCGACGAACTCTAAACGTTCGTATTCCATCATGAAGTCGATGGCATTCCCATGCACACCACAGCCGAAGCAATGATAAAATTGTTTGTCTTGACTGACACTGAAGGACGGGGTTTTTTCATTGTGAAAAGGGCAGCAGGCGCTGTAGTTCTTTCCCTTTTTTTTAAGTTTGACGCGAGCGTCGATAACATCGACGATATCCAGTCGAGCGAGTAAATCATTGATGAAATTTCGAGGAATATACCCAGCCATGAGACCTGATAGCTAATGTTACTGTGGATAGCTAATTTACATGTTAGCGTGTATACAAACAAGCCGTGCCATATAGAATAGCACGGCTTGATGTTTAGAGGAGTGGGTTAAGTGAGTTTGCTTTTAACTAAGCCGCTGACTTTTCCCATATCTGCACGCCCTTGAATTTGCGGTCTCAATACAGCCATGACGTTACCCATATCCTGCATGCTTTGAGCACTAGAAACGGTAATTGCGTCATCAATGAGTTGTAGCACTTCATCATCAGTTAATGGTTGAGGCATAAATTCCCCAAGCACTGTGATTTCGTTGCTTTCCGCATCTGCCAGGTCTTGTCGTCCCGCAGATTCATATTGTGCGACAGAATCGCGACGTTGTTTAACCATTTTTGTCAGAACGGCAACGATATCATCGTCGGTTAGCGTAATCCGCTCATCGACTTCACGTTGTTTGATTGCTGACATGGCTAAACGAATAGTGCCAAGGCGAATTTTGTCCTTGGCTTTCATCGCAAGTTTTTGCTCTTCTTTGAGCTTGTCAATCAGAGCCATAACTCATTCCTTTCCGAAGGAGCTATTAGTACAAGCGAACGCGACGAGCGTTTTCGCGAGCGAGCTTCTTAGCGTGACGCTTTTGAGCCGCTGCTTTAGCGCGTTTGCGAACAGTGGTTGGTTTTTCATAGTGCTCACGACGACGCACTTCAGAAAGAATACCTGCTTTTTCACAAGAGCGCTTGAAACGACGCAGAGCGACGTCGAACGGTTCGTTTTCACGTACTTTAACTACTGGCATATGCCTTTCACCTCAGGGGATATTCGTTAACGCTGGTCTCGTTCAGTCGGAATATATCCGGTACTTACCAGCACAATCAAAAATGGTGCGGAATTTTAATCCGAATGGAAAGGCTTTGTAAAGTATTTTATGGATGAATCGCCGGACAAAATTTGTCTGTCCCGTGAAGGCAAGGTAACATGGCGTCAATTTTGATGTCGAGATGGAATTTTTCCGGAAAATTATGCGTGTATTAGGTATTGAAACCTCTTGTGATGAGACGGGGATTGCGATTTACGATGATGAACAAGGCTTATTGGCTCATCAATTATATAGTCAGATAAAACTTCATGCTGATTATGGTGGCGTTGTCCCGGAACTTGCTTCAAGGGATCACGTCAAGAAAACAATTCCTCTGATTCAAGCTGCAATGGCAGAGGCTGATTGTCGCCCGGAAGATATTGATGGGGTGGCTTACACTGCCGGCCCGGGGTTAGTCGGTGCTTTGTTGGTTGGTGCCACGATCGGGCGTAGTCTCGCTTATGCCTGGAATGTACCGGCAGTACCGGTTCATCATATGGAAGGACATTTACTGGCACCGATGTTGGAAGAAAATCCGCCTGAGTTTCCTTTTGTTGCCGTGTTGGTTTCGGGTGGACATACCATGATTGTCGAAGTCCAAGGGATTGGTGCGTATCAGATCCTCGGTGAGTCGATTGATGATGCCGCCGGAGAAGCATTCGATAAGACGGCGAAGTTAATGGGACTGGATTATCCGGGAGGACCATTATTGGCTCGTCTAGCTGAAAAAGGCACTCAGGGTCGATTTCGTTTTCCTCGTCCGATGACTGACCGGCCCGGGCTGGATATGAGTTTTTCCGGCTTAAAAACGTTTGCTGCCAATACGATTGCCGCACATGGTGATGATGAACAGACGCGTGCCGATATTGCCTATGCTTTTCAGGAAGCCGTGTGTGATACCTTGATGATCAAATGCCGTCGGGCACTGGAACAAACCGGATTAAAACGGATCGTCATTGCCGGTGGGGTGAGTGCCAATCAACGGTTGAGAGCCGATTTAGCGCAATTGGCTCAGAAAGTCGGTGGTGCGGTCTATTATCCGCGGACTGAATTCTGTACCGATAATGGTGCCATGATCGCTTATGCCGGTATGCAACGCTTCAAAAATGGTGAAGTATCCGGCCTTGCTGTGCAGGCGACGCCCCGCTGGCCAATTGATCAGCTTCAGGCCGTTCATTCCTGAACGTTATTCTCAATAACAGCAGCCTAAATATTACGCTCAACCCGTTTTCCTTGCTGGATTCGACTGAATAGAGCTAACTTGGGCTGTTTTTCTGTCAGTGCTTATACAATCATCGAGCATTAAACAATAACAATAGTATGAATCACTCTAGAAGGTCATCCAACGAATGAAATCATTTACAGTGAACGGCAAAACGATGCGTTATCAGGATATCGGTACTGGCGAGGTGCTACTGTTCGGCCATAGTTACCTTTGGCATAGCCAAATGTGGCAACCACAAATTGCTGCGTTGCGCCAGAATTATCGGTGTATCGTTCCCGATTTATGGTCGCATGGTCAATCTGATGCAGCCCCTGACGACATGCATTCGCTAAAAGATTATGCCGGGCATATGTTGGCACTTATGGAGCATCTTGCGATTGAGTCATTCTCAATCATTGGATTGTCTGTCGGTGGCATGTGGGGAACTGAGTTGGCATTGATCGCACCAGAGCGAGTGAATGCGCTGGTTTTGATGGATACGTTTATCGGGCTTGAGCCTGAAGTGATGCATGCCAAATATTTTGCAATGATCGATGCGGCAATTGCAACGCAGTCTTTCCCTGAGCCAATGATTTCACAAGTCGTATCGATGTTTTTCTCTGACCACGCTTTACGGCAAACGGCTGAACCCGATTTTGTTACGGCGTTTCGAACGTTCTTGCTGGAAACCTCGGGTCCACAGATTGCGGATATAGGGCGAATCGGCAAGATGGTGTTTGATCGTCGGGATCTGATGGATGACATTGATGATCTGAATCTGCCTGTGCTGATCATGGTGGGAGAGCAGGATAAGCCTCGGCCGGTGTTAGAGTCTCATCTGATGCTGGATGCTATCGCGGGGAGTCGACTGGTTGTGATTCCTCAAGCGGGTCATATCAGTAATCTGGAGCAACCCGAGTTTGTCACACAAGCGTTGCAAGATTTCTTTGAGTCACTTGCGCCTTAAATCTCAACGCCTTCCTCAATCAATCTGATCAATCGCAAAAGGCCACTGTCTTTGTACATTGGCCTTGATTATCAGATCAGTTTTTTTCACCGACTTTGGGCTCTGTGCCATTGAGCAGACGTTTCATATTTTCTTGATGTCGGAAAACAATCAGACAACATAGCATCGCGACAGGCAGGGTGTAGTTGGGCTTGATCATCCAAGTGTATAGGGGTGTGAGTAACACGGCGATTAATGCTGCCAGCGAAGAATATCGGGTGATCAGCAAGGTTGTCAGCCATGTCACCATGACTACCGCCGTTAAGTCGAGCCCGATCGGTGCGATTGCACCTAATGCTGTCGCGACGCCTTTTCCTCCTCGGAAATGGAAGAAAATCGGATAAATATGCCCTAAACAAGCGGCAATAGCGATCACGCCAAGCAGGAAGGGGGTTACACCCAAAAAGTAGCTTCCCCAGACAGGTATTGTGCCTTTCAGCATATCGCATAACAGCACAATAGCGGCTGCTTTTTTGCCGCCGATCCTTAGAACATTTGTTGCGCCCGGATTATGAGAGCCTGACTCTCTGGGATCGGGAAGCCGGAATAGACGACACACGAGCACCGCACTTGAAATCGAGCCAAGCAGGTAAGCTGAAATAATGATCAGTAGTATCAATGGCGTCATTTGGGCCCTGAGTTGTGTGCAAGTTTAACTGTATGATTCGATCTATAAAAATCTATATTAATTTCGCATATTGAAATCATTTAAGTATATGATAATCACTATACCTAAGTCATCCTAAGGAGGCTTGGGTATATGCCAAAATGATCTTAAAATATAGGTTTAAACAGAATTATTTGTTGTATATCTGATGACGCTCTCTTTCTGAGCGTCTTTGAGCTCATGTTTGGTGATAATACAGGATGATTTTTTATCTCAATTCGATATTTGGGATAGAAGAGTGGTGAGATAATTGATGGATAAAGTATTTATAGAGCAGTTAGTTGTTGTCACAACGATCGGTGTTTACGATTGGGAACAGCAGATCAAGCAGAAGCTCGTTTTCGATATTGAAATGGCGCATGATAATCGCCCGGCAGGTCAGAGTGATAATGTCACTGATGCATTGGATTATGCTCAGGTGAGCCAACAAATCATTCAATATGTTGAAAATGGAAGATTTTTACTCATAGAACGTGTCGCTGAAGAGGTTGCTCATTTGATCATGTCGACTTTTGCTGTGCCTTGGCTCAGGATTCGTCTGACGAAACCGGGAGCGGTGCCTCAGGCGGCTGGCGTCGGTGTGGTGATTGAAAGGGGCCAGCTATGACGTTGGTTTATGTCGGTGTCGGTTCCAATATCGACCGACATAAGCATGTCGAAGCCGCTGTTAGTGAACTGAAAAAATTGGGAGATCAACTTCGTCTTTCAACGGTTTATGAATCTCCGTCACAAGGGTTTCAGAGTGGAGCATTTTTCAATTTAGTGATTGAAATGCATACTGATCTTTCACTGGCAGCTTTTACCGGAATGCTTAAGGATATCGAGCTGAACTGGGGGCGACAATCCGATGCCCAAAAATATCAGGATCGAACGTTGGATCTGGATATTATCTTATTTGGTAATGTTGTCAGTGCTGAAGCGCCGCAGTTGCCTCGTCAAGATATTTATCACTATCCGTTTGTGATTCAGCCGCTTTTTGAACTGTGCCCTGAGCTTTTATTGCCGGGCGATGGACGAAGTGTTCGACAAATTTGGCTTGAGGCTGACAATCTGGAAGTTTTGAAGCCTGTAGAATCCTGGTTCACTGAAACTGATTTTTCCCAATGTAAAGAGTAAAGAATGGATTTAATTCAAAGTGTTATACTTGGACTGGTTGAAGGTATCACCGAATTTTTACCAATCTCATCAACCGGACATTTAATTATTGTCAGCGATTGGCTTGGTCTCTCTCAAACAGAGAGTAATAAAGCTTTTGAAGTCATTATTCAGCTTTCCGCTATTTTAGCTGTGCTGACGAATTATAAAGAGCGATTCCATCCTCGATATTTTGCATTATGGATGAAAGTATGCATCGCATTCTTACCCATCGCAGCCATTGGTTTCTTGTTCCAAGATCAAGTAAAAGCGCTGTTTAACATTCAGGTTGTCCCGATCATGTTCATTATCGGGGGGATTATTTTTCTGATTGTAGAGCGCTTCTTGAAAAATCATGCTCCGACGGCTGAAACATTGGATCAAATTACCTATCGACAAGCGATTTGGATCGGGATTGCTCAGGTGTTTGCTTTGGTGCCGGGAACCAGCCGGGCCGGTTCAACCATCGTCGGTGCTTTACTCGTGGGCGTCAGCCGTAAAGCGAGTGCTGAATTTTCATTTCTGTTGGCTTTGCCTGTGATGCTCGCTGCGAGTGGTTTGGATTTATTGAAAAATTATCAGGATTTTCAAGGTGAAAGTGCGTTACCTCTGATTGTTGGTTTTATCACGTCTTATATCTCTGCTTGGGTTGTCATGAAGCTGTTTCTCGCTTTTCTGAACCGCTTTACATTCAATGCTTTCGGTATTTATCGTATCGTGTTCGGTGGCTTTTTACTGTATTGGGCTTATTAATCTTGGTGAACCGTCGTATTGTGAGATCTACCGGTCAGCAAGTCGGTCCTGAACGGACTTATAATATAAGGGGGAAGTTCTTTTCAGTCATTTTTGATAAACTTCCCCGAAATCCTATTTGAAATCACAAGTGAGCGTCATGCGAGTATTTGCTTTAACACTGACTCTATTTTTAATCGTGCTCCAATATTCTCTGTGGTTTGGCAAAAATGGCATTTCCGATTTTCATCGTGTCTCTGATGAAATCAAAACTCAGCGTTCGGTGAATGTGAATTTACAAAAACGAAATAAAGAAATGTATGCAGAAATAGATGACTTAAGTCAGGGGCTGGATGCCGTTGAAGAAAGAGCAAGGCATGAGCTTGGCATGGTAAAAGAAGGTGAAACATTTTACCGTGTGATTAATGAGGATCGCCCCTAAATGGTACAGGAACTCATTTCAGTGGTTATTCCAGCGGCTGGTGTCGGCCGTCGGATGTTAACCGATAAGCCGAAACAATATTTGACGATTCACGGCAAAACCATTCTGGAACACACCGTCGAAAAGTTGCGAGGCCACCCACAGGTTGGCAAAGTCGTGATTGCCGTCAGTGATGATGATCCTTATTTCAGTCAGTTATCCCTCGCCTCTGATCCTGAGATTATTCGGGTTGCCGGTGGTCAGGAACGTTCAGACTCTGTTTTTGCAGCACTTGATTATGTGGTAAAGCATCACCCGACAACATGGGTAATGGTGCATGATGCGGCGCGTCCATGTGTTCGTTTGAGTGATATTGATCGCTTGATCGAAGCCGTCATATCACATGATGTTGGCGGAATATTGGCAACACCGGTTCGGGATACGATGAAGCGTTCAAATTCCGGTCAAGATATTATCGCTACCGTAGAGCGAGAGAACCTCTGGCACGCATTGACCCCCCAAATGTTCCGAACTGCTGAATTGCATCGGGCTTTATCCCGGGTGATTAATCAGCATATAGCGGTGACAGATGAAGCTTCGGTGATGGAATGGCATGGTGACAAGCCACGTATTGTTTTGGGCCGTGCCGATAATATTAAAGTGACACAACCCGAAGATTTAGCACTGGCTGAGTTTTATCTCGGCCGAGAATAATACCCTACAGAATTAAAGCAGTAAGGAATGGTTATGTTTAGAATTGGTCATGGGTTTGATGTTCATAAGTTTGGCGGTGAAGGCCCCGTCATCATTGGCGGTATCTCGATTCCTTATGAACAGGGGCTATTGGCTCATTCCGATGGCGACGTTGCTTTGCACGCATTAACCGATGCATTACTGGGCGCCATTGCTGCCGGAGATATCGGACGCCATTTCCCCGATACGGATGAACAGTGGAAAGGCGCCGATAGCCGAGCGCTGCTGCGGAGTGTTTATCAGAAAGTGATTGCGCATGGCTACCGATTGGGCAATGCAGATATTACGATTATTGCGCAGGCGCCGAAAATGGCACCTTATATTGACCAGATGCGAGCTTTGATTGCTGAGGATTTGGCAACCGATATCAGCCATGTCAATGTGAAAGCGACGACGACAGAACGATTGGGGTTTACCGGACGTAAGGAAGGAATCGCCTGTGAAGCTGTTGTGTTATTGATGAAGTAATTCACTGATTTTAGTCGTGAGTTTAGTTGTAAATAACCCCGTGAGGGGGATGGCTTGACCATCATAACGAGGATATCCGAATGGATGATGTTTTAGCCAATCTGGCCTATTTATATGGAAAACCAGTTGCAAAGGCAAAAATCAAAGTAAAACCAGAACATTTTATTGTCACGGAAGATCTCGGGTTTCCATTGGATGGATTGGGTGAGCACCTGATGGTTCGCATTCGCAAGACCGGAGAAAATACCAGCTTTGTCGCCAATGAGTTAGCCAAAGCATGTGGTGTGAAGTCGAAAGATGTGAGTTGGGCGGGTTTAAAAGATCGCCATGCTGTCACCGAACAATGGTTGAGCGTTCACTTACCAAAAGGGGATACCCCGGACTTTTCTGCTTTTCAAGCGCGCTACCCTCACATTGAAATCCTTGAAACGACTCGCCATCAGCGCAAATTGAGACCGGGAGATCTACGAGGAAATCATTTTCAGATTACGTTAACAGAAGTCACCGACATCGCAGATGTTGAGCAACGGTTGAACATCATTCGTGAACAGGCCGTGCCGAACTATTTTGGTGCTCAACGTTTTGGTCATCAGGGCAATAATTTAAATGAGGCTCGGCGATGGGGACGGGAGAATGTCCGCACTCGCAACCAGAATAAGCGTAGTCTCTATCTGTCTACAGCTCGCTCTTGGATTTTTAACCAGATCGTTTCTGAACGGATTGCAAAGGATTGTTTTCATCATTTGATTGATGGAGACATCGTGCTTCAAGGCAATGAACAGATCCTCGTTGAAGGTGATGATATGCTCGTTCAGTGGCAATCATCAGTTGTGCAGCGCCAAGCTGGCATTTCAGCGGCACTGGCCGGAGACAATGCGCTGCCGACCCGTCATGAAGCTCTCGCTTTAGAACAGAGATTTGTTGATGATGAACCAGACTTGATGAAATTGATTCGGGGGAACCGAATGAAGCATGAAAGGCGTAATATTGCTCTCAAACCTCAGCAACTGGATTGGAAGCTGGGAAAAAATGAGGTTATATTGGATTTTTCGCTTGATGCGGGATGCTTTGCGACTTCTTTATTACGAGAGCTAGTCGAAGAAATACCTGTGGAAAGGGAGTTCTGATTGATGAAAATTTTGTTGAGCAATGATGATGGTGTCTATGCTCGGGGAATTAATACTTTAGCTGAAGCATTGTCTGATTTGGCTGAAGTTGTGGTTGTGGCTCCGGATCGAAATCGCTCCGGGGCTTCTAACTCTTTGACACTGGAGCAACCCCTGCGTATTCAGCAAATCGCACCGGCGGTTTACTCTGTCCAAGGAACACCAACGGACTGTGTTCACTACGCTTTGAATGAATTAATGAAAGATGCTTTACCTGATTTGGTTTTGAGCGGTATTAATCACGGTGCGAATTTAGGCGATGATGTGTTTTATTCAGGGACAGTTGCCGCAGCAATGGAAGGACATTTTTTAGGAGTTCAATCCATTGCATTTTCTCTGGTGGGTGAGACTCATTTTGACACCGCTGCTCATATTGCCCGCCAGATTGTCAAACAGCACTTGCATTCTCCAATCCCGACTAATCGACTGATGAATGTCAATATCCCTGATCTGCCGTTGGAACGTATTAACGGCATGAAAGTGACTCGTTTGGGAGCGCGACATCATGCGGAGAGTATGATTCGGCAAAAAGATCCGCGAGGACATGATATTTACTGGTTGGGACCGCCGGGTAAAGAACAGGATGCCGGGGAAGGCACTGATTTTTACACCGTTGATCATGGCTTTGTATCGCTCTCGCCATTACGAGTGGATCTGACCGCCCATGAGTCGATCAATGCAGTGACAGATTGGTTAGAAAGGTAGTAGACATGTCAAATTCACTCGCTGATAAGTTGATCGACTTTCTTGTCAGAAACGGCATTGAAGATTTACGTGTTCTGGACACGATGCGTGAACTACCGAGAGAGAATTTCGTTTCACAGGCCATGGTTCATCAGGCGTATGAAAATAACGCATTACCAATCGGGTTGGGGCAGACAATTTCTCAGCCTTATATTGTTGCCAAGATGACCCAACTGCTCGCACTGACACCGACAAGCCGGGTATTGGAAGTCGGAACCGGCTCTGGGTATCAGACTGCAGTATTGGCTCGTCTAGTTGAGCATGTGTGTTCGATTGAGCGAATTAAAACGTTGCAATGGGAAGCAAAGCGTCGTCTGAGACAACTGGATATTTACAACGTATCCATGAAACATGGCGATGGCTGGCAGGGATGGCGCACCAAGGCACCTTTTGATGCCATCATTGTGACAGCTGCTGCTTCTGAAATACCTCAGGCGTTGTTGGATCAGTTGGCTGACGGGGGACGATTAGTGATTCCTGTTGGTAGCGATGAGCAGCAGCTCCTGAGAATAACCCGGAATCATGAGTCGTTTCATTCAGAAATTATTGAAATGGTCCGGTTCGTTCCTTTAGTTGCAGGTGATTTAGCCTAACAATGAGAAGCAGCATCAGACTTTTAATTTTGGCAGTTTTATCAACATATCTGATCGGATGTGCCGCGATATCACCCGCGCCGGTGTCTGACGTAAAGAAGGCTTCACGGGGAAGTTACCGTGGGAGTTACTATCAAGTTAAAAAAGGAGATACACTTTACTTTATTGCTTACCTGACCGACAGAAATGTAGAAGATTTGATCAGTTATAATCATCTCTCCCCCCCTTATATTATCTATCCCGGTCAAAAAATACACTTGTGGAAACCCGCTTATACGCCACCTTCTTACGGGAAGTCTCAGTCCGTTGCCACGGGAAAAAATGGGATAGGGATCAAAGGTTCTGATGCCGTGTTAACTAACGTCTCATTAAAAGATTCTAAGAATAAGCAAATCTCTAATAATTTAGAGAATAAATATGACAAAGTTAAAAAACCGCCAGGTAAAAGTATTGAATCTTCACAATCAAAGGGGTATGGTGAATCCAAAGGTAAAGAAAATGTTAATTCTGATTTACTAACTACTAATTTAGCACATGCCACAAAAATTGATAGGTGGCTATGGCCAACAAAAGGGAGGATTATTCGGCAATTTTCGGCTATTGATCAAGGAAATAAAGGGATTGATATTGCGGGACAGCGAGGTCAGTCCATCGTATCTTCGGCAGCAGGAACCGTGGTTTATTCGGGCAATGCTTTAAGAGGTTACGGAAATCTTGTGATTATCAAGCATAATGATAAATATCTTAGCGCGTACGCGCACAATGATCGGTTGCTAGTGAGTGAGGGACAAAGTGTAAAAGCTGGTCAGAAAATCGCGACAATGGGAAGTTCCGGTACCAGCAGTGTTCGTTTACATTTTGAAATCCGCTATCAGGGTAAGCCAGTGAATCCAAAACGCTACTTACCATAAGTATTTGAATTGATAAGCGTAAGCACCATATAGCGACATTAAAAGTAGTAGTGTCTTGCTAGCTCGCCAGGGGGAGGCATCATGAGTAAAAGCAATTCAGTAACTAAGGTCGATCAATTTGATTTTGATTCAGGAGCGTTTGATCTCAATACATTGGACAACGAGGTCAGTTCTGACGCTACATCCGTTGAAACTCGAGAAGATTATGAAGTAACTTCCAAGAGCTTAGACGCAACTCAACTCTATTTAGGCGAAATCGGTTTTTCACCTTTGTTAACCGCAGAGGAAGAAATCCTGTACGCTCGTCGGGCTCTTCGGGGAGATGAGGCCGCTCGTAAGCGAATGATTGAGAGTAATCTACGTCTCGTTGTTAAAATATCGCGCCGATATAGTAACCGTGGTCTGGCTTTGCTGGATCTAATCGAAGAAGGTAACCTCGGGTTGATTCGGGCCGTTGAAAAGTTTGATCCAGAAAGAGGATTTCGTTTTTCTACGTATGCAACCTGGTGGATCAGACAAACGATTGAACGGGCGTTGATGAATCAAACCAGAACGATTCGTTTACCTATCCACGTTGTCAAAGAACTCAATATTTATTTGCGGACAGCACGTGAGCTATCACAGAAGTTAGACCATGAACCAACAGCGGAAGACATTGCGTTTGAGCTGGATAAATCGGTTGATGATGTCAGTAAGATGCTTCGTCTGAACGAACGTATTAGTTCTGTTGATACACCTATTGGTGGTGATGGTGATAAAGCATTGTTGGATATCATTCCTGATGCCAAACACTATGACCCAGAATATTCGACAGAAGATGATGATATCAAATCTTCACTCTTACATTGGTTAGATGAACTAAATCCGAAACAGAAAGAAGTGTTGGCAAGACGCTTTGGTTTACTCGGGTATGAACCATCCACTTTAGAAGAAGTTGGGAAAGAGATTAATCTAACCCGTGAGCGAGTTCGCCAAATCCAAGTCGAAGGCCTGCGTCGTTTAAGAGAAATTCTACTGAAACAAGGCTTGAATATGGAATCTTTGTTCGATGTAGAGAGTGAAGAATAAGACGTCATTTATTATCTAAAAATTAGTAACCGATCATTTTAAGTGAAACCCCGTTTGTACGGGGTTTCTGTTTTCATTCTTCAGTTCAATATGGATTACAGCTTTCGAACATCTGAATGGGATACATTACAGGCACTGGTATTCCATTTTTCACCGATTTTTCTCGATTCACCCTGACCTTTCTGAATGCCGACATACTCGACACAGACTTTGGGTTTGCCGGTTTTGTAGTTCTTGATTTTCAGGTTTCTGATGGTCGCTGAATCTCTATAGTTGCCGTTGATACCGGCAATTGAACCGATTTTAGCATCCACCTTAACGCCATTGATTGAGAGATATCTGGGCCCACCATTGTTAGTGCAATTTCCGCAAGAACGATATAGTTTCCCGTGTTGGCCGGTGAGGGTAAAGTTGCCGCGGATTTCGGTGGTACTATTTTTCGAGTTGTGCTGGAACACCTTATCAGGTTTACCTCCCGGGCCATTGGTACTGTTATAGGCAACCCCTCCGATAATGGTCATTCTCTTGCCGTTGTTGGTGGCTGCATCTTCACAGATATCTTCCCAAATGACATTTTGTAAGGTGCAGTTTCCGGATTCACAATGAATACCATCGGCACCACCATTTCGGGAAATGCGGACATTCTTTACCGTTGCGTTGTGTAAGGTAAGCACGGCTTTTTGACCTTCTGCATCCCCGTTACAACTTAATCCGATAGTCTTACCCCCGCAGTCAACTGTTTTGTTGCTAATCACGGCGCCAGCGTAGCACTCAGATGATCTGGCAGCCGCTAGACTGGTGGTTAAATAATTTGCTTCGCTGCTGTTTGTACTGGAATCATTGGAAATAAAGGTGTGATCCTGATCGTCTACTGCCTTGATTTGGTAGTAATAATCGGTATAGCCATCTGCTGTTGTATCTTCAAACGTTCTTTCATCCGGGGTCAGAACCGCAATTCTTTCTCCTTCGTCTGACAATGTGGATTTTCGGTAAACTTCTTGACGAACGATACTATCCTGATCGGATGACCAGCTCAGGATGGTTTGTGCATCTTGCTGATATAACATGAGTGTCAAGTCACTCGCCATTGCAAACTGACATGACAGTAATGAAAGTAAAGCCACTGTTGTTCGATGAATCATTATATGTTCCCTTCTTGGTTTTTATATGGACAGGATATCGATTCTTATCATAAACACGCTGAGCAAATAAAACGCTCGTTTATACTATTAACACTTGGTATTAAAAAATACAAAACAATGTTTTAATTATTAAAACAGCGATCATCTTATTATGAAATTCTCATTTCTGTTACTTGCAATGTTGCTGCATGTCGTAGCGTTATCGATATATGAAATAAATTGTGGCGTTGATGATGTCGCTGTTTGGGTGATGGCCTACAGACGGGGAACGAGTCGTGAGTATGCACCAAACTAAAACGTTTATTCCGTCACTTGCACAGATTTGAATCACAGTGCAAATTGCGGCAAATACTCTATTATTTTTATATTTAAAAACAATTAATTATGTCCTATTAGTGCCAAGGTCGCCGTGGAATAAATAATGCTTATCATCTATTGCTTAGCACAATAATAAGGATAAGGTGAAGTTATGAAAGCGCTTATTATCGGGGCTGGAATCGGTGGCATGTCTGCCGCCGCTGCACTGAAAAAAAATGGAATCACATGTGAAATCTATGAAGCGGTCAGAGAGATTAAACCGGTAGGAGCGGCTATTTCGGTATGGTCTAACGGGGTGAAATGTATGACACATCTTGGTATGGGCCATATCATGGATAAGCTGGGTGGGGCGATGAACTATATGTCTTATCAGGATGGATTCTCCGGTACCACCATGACTCGCTTCAGTTTGATGCCGCTGATTGATGCGGTCGGCACAAGACCTTGTCCGGTTTCCCGTGCTGATTTGCAAGCCAGTATGCTTGATTGGTGGGGACGTGAGCAAATTCATTTTGATAAGCGGGTTGAGCGGGTTGAACAAACCGCCGAAGGTGTGACGGCTTGGTTTACCGATGGCTCTGTTGCCGAAGGCGATTTCATGATTGCTGCGGACGGCACACACTCGGTAGTTCGTGCCGAGGTTTTAGGGCACTCGGTTGAACGAAGATATGCCGGTTATGTCAACTGGAATGGGTTGGTTGAGATCGATACGGCCATTGCACCAGCGGATCAATGGACGACTTTTGTCGCCGAGGGAAAGCGGGTTTCGGTGATGCCGATTGCGGACAACCGATTTTATTTCTTTTTCGATGTGCCTTTGCCGAAAGGATTACCGGAAGATCGGACGACGCTGAAAGCCGATTTGCATCGTTACTTTCGGGATTGGTCGCCTCAGGTTCAGACGTTGATTGAGCAGATCAATCCTGAAACAACCAACCGAATTGAGATCCATGACATTGAGCCTTTTGAACAATTGGTTAACGGTCGGATCGCATTACTGGGCGATGCCGGGCATAGTACCACGCCGGATATTGGTCAGGGGGGATGTGCAGCGATGGAAGATGCGGTCGTTTTAGGACTATCTTTTTCACAGCATCATGATATTGAAACAGCGTTACTTCATTACCAAAACGAACGATTAGAGCGGGTGAGGGATCTGGTTTTAAAAGCAAGAAAACGGTGTGATCTGACTCATGGCAAACAGATGGAGCAGACGTTGGCTTGGTATCAATCATTAAAAACCGAAACGGGACTGCATATTATCGAGGGGCTCAAAGAAACAATTGTTGCCGGGCCGCTGGGATGAAAGCCGTCGATGTGCCTGTCTGAATGGCGGGTATTATCGTGAGTCACTCGATATATGATGTGGATACACTATGCGGATTGCTCGACTGTGTGAGATGACACCGGCTGATCCGGTAATGTGATAATGAATGTGCTCCCCTGACCGAATTGACTTTCACAGTGTATTTTCCCGTGCAGAATATCTGTGACAATATTATGCGCAATACTGAGTCCTAAGCCACTGCCGCCATGACCGCGTTTGGTGGTAAAAAACGGTTCAAAGAGTCTGGGCAAATCTTGGGGAGGGATACCCGTGCCGTTATCCGTGACGATGATTAAATTTTTTCCTTGTGATTTTTGGGCTGAAATCGTTACTTCCCCGTTGATCGTGTCGGATTGATCGCGATCAGGTGAATAGAATGCGTGAATGAGGCTATTGGTGATCAGAATGGTTAACACTTGCGCCAGTGCGCCGGGGCAGGTGACCAAGTGAAGATCCTGCTCAATGTTGATAGAGAGGCGATGCGGTGTTTTCTTAAAGTTGGGTTGCATGGTTGCGACGATCTTCGAGAGATATTCTTGCACGGAAATGCTCCGATAGTCCGGGTTCGATTGATCAACGGCAATTTCTTTAAAATTAGAGATGAGCTTTGAAGCGTGCTTTAACTGTGAACACATTAAGCCAGTGGCTTGACTGGCGTCTTCGACAAAACCTTCTAGTTCATCCCGGGTCAATTTGTTTGATAGCACTTTGGTATGAACTTCCTGAACCTCCTCATGGAGGTGAGTGGTTCCGGTAATGGCAATGCCTAGTGGTGTATTGATCTCATGCGCAACGCCTGCGACCAACCCCCCCAGTGCTGCCATTTTTTCAGACTCCACAAGTTCACGCTGAGTCCGCTTGAGATCTTCAAGTGTTTCTTGTATTTCTTGATTGGCTCGTTGTAGATCAGCCGTTCTGGCTGCAACTCGCTGTTCCAGTGTTTCATTCAGTTCTTGCAGCGCAACAGTTCTTTCGGCAACTTTATCTTCCAGTTCGTTATTGGTGGTGAGCAGGTTTTCGGCCAGGTTATTAAAACTGTGAGCGAGTTCATTGAGCTCTTTTGCCTGAGTCGGGCTGACTTTCGCTCTCAACTGATGTTCTCCGAGACGAATTCTGCGACTATCGGCGGCAAGTTTGATAATCGGTGATGAAATTGCTCTCCCCAGTGCCAGGCCAATGATGATCGCGATGATACCCAGCACACAGGCAGCCATCACCAGTAAATATTGATAATGTTTCATCGGCTGCATCATTTCGTGGTGATCCACCTTTACGATAATCGTCCAGTTCAGCTCTGGTAAATAACGAGCCACAGCAGTCACATTTGTATTTCGATAATCACGCGACTGAATGATGTCTTGGGTATGATATTCAATCGCTTGAACGAGTGCATCATCGTTTACGAGAGCAAAAGAGGCTGTATCTGCAGGTTTTGTTAAATGTTGAGGGTAACGGAGTGGCGTAATATAGACGAATTGACCGGCTTGATTCTTGGTGAAGAGAATCGTCTCTCCGGATACGCCCATTCCCGTATAGCTTTGAGTGCTGTTCAGTAATTCATCGGCTGCTAGTGTTACCACCATCACACCGATTTGTTTACCTTGAAGGCGCATGGGCGCTTCGATGTGAATATACAGTCCCCCATTCAAATCGCGAGTGATGCTTTTTAATACAATATCAGTTGAACTGTTGTCGGTCAGTGTAAGTGTGGCCGCTACTTTGTTGGCTTGATTTGGTGCTGTTTGGATGATGGTTTCACCACTGACTGTTTTCAGTTGAATAAACTTCACTTTTGTAACGGAGCTGATGGCATCTTGGATGATACTGCCCATTTTTTTTAATGATTGTTGATTTGGATTGAGCAAATAATCATTGAGACTGAGGCGTAGTTGCGTTCTGCTGGCGATCAATGCAACCCGATCTTTCCAAGCGTGAATGAGATTATGGAGTCGGTCTTGTTGGTTTGTTGCAACTGCATTTAAGAGTTTATTCACCGATTGATTCAACAGGTTTGCACCTGCTTGATTTGAGATGTAGCCAAATGCTCCCATACACAGAAAAACCAGAAATAAGCAAAAAATTGTAATTCGATAATAGATAGACATGTGCTATCTCCAATGATTACTACTGAGAGTGATAAGAGTCTAGTTGCTTTTTATTCATATATGTAAAAGTTTATTCATATACTAAAATTGATTGGTAAAGTAGTGAAAATCAAGTTCACACATGGTGAATGGATAAATAAAAACAGTCAGGTTCAGCTGGGATCAGAGAGGGGAAGGAAATGTCAGAGCAGGATATGCTATTTGATGAGTCAGGAAATCTTAGTCAATCATCTCAAATTAACACCTGTAAAGACGAACCTTCGAGGTGGAAAATACTGATTGTCGATGATGAAGACGGCATGCACACAATCACGAAACTGGCTTTGAATCGAACTCAATTCGACGGCAAAGGGCTCATATTTTTCAGTGCATATAATGTGGCTCAGGCAAAAGAGATTCTGTCATCTGAAAATGATATCGCGGTGGTCCTATTGGATGTGGTGATGGAAACGGAAGAAGCGGGTTTGGAGGTGGCTGAATATATTCGTGATGTGCAAGGCAATCATCTGGTCCGGATTATTTTGCGTACTGGTCAGCCGGGAACCGTTCCGGAAAAAGATATTATTGAACAATATGATATTAATGATTATCGGGAGAAGACCGAACTGACCAAACGTAAACTTCATTCGACGGTTTATACGGCAATACGTTCCTACCGTGATATATCTGCTTTGGAGAATCATAAGCTTGGTTTGGAAAAAGTCATCGGTGCGACAGCCAATATCCTCAAACACAAATCAATGGATAGTTTTGCTCAGGATGTCTTGGAGCAAGTCTCATCGTTGCTGTATATGAAAGATGGCACAATGCTGTCTGAAATCGAAGGGGGATTGGCTGAAAAAAATATCGATGATATACATGTATTGGCTCAGATTGGGGATATCTCCACACAAGCGTTCAAAGCGTCAATCTCTCAGGAAAATTTCAATGTTGCTCGGGATAGTGACCAAGCACTTCATTATCAAGAAGACAATATTTACCATATTTCTAATATCAACGGTGTGGAAACCATCCTGAATATTACCGGCAAGCATCAGTTTAAAAATGTTGATATGAATCTGATTGCTATGTTCTGTAATAACATGGCTATCGCTTTGGACAACTTACGGCTCAATGATAGCTTGAGGAATACTCAGAAAGAGATTGTTTATGCGATTTGTGGCTTGGCTGAAAGCCGCTCTAAAGAAACAGGTAACCATGTTCGTCGTGTTGCTTATTATTCCCGACTCATGGCCGAAGAGCTTGGTTTGAGTCCGGCTCAGTGTGAAGAGATATTCTATGCCGCCCCCCTCCATGATATCGGCAAAATTAGCATCCCTGATTATATTTTGAATAAGCCGGGCAAATTAAATGATGAAGAACGAACACTAATGAAAAAGCATACCACCGTGGGAGAGAATTGTTTGAAAGGCTCGCATCAGCCGGTCATGCAAGCCGGGGCCATTATTGCCAGTCAGCATCATGAATGCTGGAATGGTCTCGGCTATCCGCGAGGTCTATCCGGCACGGATATTCATATTTATGGTCGTATTGTTGCGTTGGCGGATGTCTTTGATGCATTGGCAAGTCGGCGTTGTTATAAAGAACCATGGGGTGAAAAAGAGATCGTCACTTATATCCATAAACATTCGGGTGAGACGTTTGATCCACAATTGGTAGATATTTTTGAGCGCCGACAAGCGGACTTTTTCCGGATTCTTCAGGAATATGACGATAGTCAGTCGTACATGCCTACAGTATAACGAATCGATGAGAAGATAAGATTGAAAAGCGCAGCTCAATGGCTGCGCTTAATTTTTAAGATGACGGTTGATTCAAGGTAACGGTTGATTTAGAGATAACGCTTCAGTAGATAGAGTTGTTCGAGCGCCTGTCTCGGTGTGAGGCTATCAGGGTCGAGTTCTGCGAGTTGTTTCTCGACTTCGGATGGCTCCGGCATCAAGCTCAGTTGATTGGCGACATCAACCACAGGCGATTGTCCTGTCCGCTTTCCATCCAACTGGTGGTTTTGCTCCAACTGAGATAGCTTCATTCGCGCATTTTTGATCACCGCTTTCGGCACACCGGCCAGTCCGGCGACGGCTAATCCGTAAGATTTACTGGCTGCCCCCTCCTGAACTGCGTGCATAAATGCAATGCTATCGCCATGTTCGACAGCATCGAGGTGGACATTGGCGAGATGCGGCAGTAATTCAGGGAGTTCGGTTAATTCGAAATAATGTGTGGCGAACAGTGTCAGTGCGCCTATCTCCGTTGCCAGCCACTCGGCACTTGCCCATGCCAGAGAAAGACCATCGTAGGTACTGGTGCCGCGCCCGATTTCATCCATCAACACCAAACTATATTGGGTGGCATTGTGTAAAATATTAGCTGTTTCCGTCATCTCAACCATAAAGGTTGAACGGCCCGAAGCCAGATCATCCGATGCACCAATTCGGGTGAAGATGCGATCAATGAGGCCGATTTTGGCGGATTCCGCAGGGACATAGCAACCAATATGTGCCATCAATGCAATCAGCGCTGTCTGGCGCATATAGGTTGATTTACCGCCCATATTCGGACCGGTAATAATCAGCATTTTCCGTTGAGGATGTAGTGCTACCGGGTTGGCAATAAAGGGGTCTTGCATCACCTGTTCGACAACCGGATGACGACCTGACTGAATATGAATCCCTGCTTCTGTGGTAAGCTCCGGACGACAGTAATCTAGCGTATCCGCCCGTTCCGCTAGGTTTTGTAGTACATCAAGTTGCGATATGGCAGCAGAGAGTTCTTGAAGTTGCGCCAGGTAAGGCAATAATTGATCAAATAATGCTTCCCAGAGCTGCTTCTCCAGAGACAGTGCTTTTGATTTTGAATTCAGCACCTTATCTTCATGTTCTTTGAGTTCCGGAATGATGTAGCGTTCTGCATTTTTCAGCGTCTGACGGCGCACATAGTAAGGCGGTACCAGATGACTCTGTCCCCGGCTCACCTGAATATAAAATCCATGGACATTATTATAACCGACTTTCAGCGTATCGATGCCATGACGTTCTCGCTCGTCATGTTCCAGTTGTGCCAAATATTCGGTTGCACCATCGGCCAAATTACGCCATTCATCCAGTTCCGCGTGATAGCCCGTGGCAATCACACCACCGTCGCGGATCACCACGGGAGGATTTTCTACTATTGCTTGTTCTAGTAAGGTTGCGATCGACTCAATCGGTTGACAATATTGGGCCAGTTGCTGCAAGTGTGGATGTGTCAGTGATGAGAGGCTTGTCTGCAACGTCGGTAACTGATGCAGGGCGTGACGCAGACGAGCCAGATCTCGGGGACGAGCTGAACGAATGGCTAAGCGAGCCAAAATCCGTTCGATATCACCAATTTGTTTCAATATCGGCTGTACGTCGCTGAAAGCGCCTTGTTCTTTGAGTTCACCGATGGCATCAAGCCGATGATTAAGCACTTCAATCTGACGCGTCGGTTGATGCAACCAACGTTTGAGCATTCGGCTTCCCATCGGGGTCGCACAGTGATCAAGCACTTCGGCCAACGTGTGTTCCGTTCCTCCGGAAAGATTTTGGGTCAGTTCCAGATTACGCCGGGTGGCGGCATCCATAATCACGGTCGTGTCTTGGCGATCATAGATCAGGGCGCGAATATGAGGGAGCGCAGTTCTTTGCGTATCTTTGGCATACTGAATCAGACAGCCCGCGGCACACAATCCTTTCTCGGCCGTCTCGACCCCGAAGCCCACTAAATCTTTGGTGCCGAACTGTTGGTTTAACTGTTGTTTGGCGGTGTCCAGTTCAAATTCCCATACCGGGCGACGGCGGTTTCCTTTCCGGTTTCCCATGAGGTGAACGGCCTGAAAATCCTCAGGAAAGAGCAGTTCTTTCGGTGCAGTTCTTTGTAATTCTGCCGCCATCGACTCTTCACTATCCAGCTCACAGAGCTGAAAACGACCTGAAGTCATATCAAGTGTGGCATAGCCGAACTGTTGACCTTGTTGGTAAATGGCAGCAATCAGGTTATCGAGTCGTTCCGGCAACAGGGCTTCGTCAGTGATGGTTCCCGGTGTCACGATACGGACAACTTTACGCTCTACCGGACCTTTACTGGTGGCGGGGTCTCCGATTTGCTCGCAAATTGCAACCGATTCACCGAGCTGAACCAGCTTGGCTAAATAACCTTCAACGGCATGGAAAGGAACACCGGCCATCGGAATGGGCTCTCCTGCGGATGCGCCCCGTTTGGTCAGTGAAATATCAAGCAATTGAGAAGCGCGTTTCGCATCATCATAAAATAGCTCGTAAAAGTCCCCCATACGATAAAACAGCAAAATATCAGGATTTTCGGCCTTGAGCTTCAGATACTGTTGCATCATGGGCGTATGTTTACTTTCTGGTGCTTTATTTGAGGTGGGATTATCGATCATTTTTTATATTTCAATGCCAATTAGGTCGTGATAAAACGGCTCACCGCAAGACTTGATTCTGTTGAATGTGCTGGTGGCCCGAATGATGAGTGCTTTGCACCCGAAATAATCATATGCGAGTGTTGAGCAGTGGGGGAAAAGAATAGCAAACCTGCAATGAAGAGCGCAACAAACGCTTCGAATTGGGGGAAGTGAAACATTTGAGCGCTCTGATTGTATTGGGCAAGAGAGGTATGACACCTCGCTATGAAACAGTGAATGTTATTTTAGTTCGCTGGGTAGATCAGCAATATAGACTGCCGGCACACCTTCAAAGTCACTGGTAAACAACACCCCATGATCATTGGGTGTAAATGACGGGTGGGGATGAGTGATTTGGCGATCACCATCGAGCACTTGCCAAGAAGTACTGTGTTTTGCTAATCGGGCGAACGTTTTCTTGCGTGTATTGAGAACATAGAGAAAAGGATCATTCTCGATGTTGTAGCTATCGGTATCGTTCACATCTGGTGGTGTATCACATCCGTCACCGACCATCAGTGAGCCATCAAAGTTACTCATCAAGTGAGAACACGGCGGCATTTCCATCACAACCTCATTGACTAACGTTTGGGGATCGACACGACAAATGACCCGTTCGGTTTGCCCTTTTAGGTACGACACGTACGCCATCGCGCTGCCGTCCGGGATCCAGAACTCATGAGTACAGGATTCTCCCGGCGCATGAGATTTGACTTTGCGGACATGATTGCCGTCCCCGTCCACCAGCCACATTCTGGCATCGACAAGATCATGAGGCCCTTCATGGCAGAACCCGATGGTTTGATCATCAAACGGGCGATAGATCGGATGACCCAGCCAGGCATCTTCTTGGTGAATGACGTTGACATCACCTGTCGCAATATCGACTTGAATCAGGCGGCAGGTCGGATTGGTATGATAAAACTCAGCAAATTTCTCCCATGAGGTGAGCGGTTGCCAGCTATTTTTATGAATTTCGATGCCCACCAGTTTGGTACAGTCTGAATTTGCCACCCATGTACCGTAACCTTTCCATGCCTCATCTACAGCGTAAATCAGCGTTTCTTCGAGGGTCTCGAAATCAACTTTCATTAAGTTGCGTTCATTTTTGACATAGAAGAAGCTCTGCTCATCGGATGAAATAAATCCGCCGAAGGTGTTATCGCCGCTGCCTTCTGTCAGTTGTGTTGCTTGTTGGGTGGTGAGATCGAGCAAATAGTAATTCCGAGTGGTGTTGAAATCTCCGGCAAATAACAATTTCTGCCCGTCTTGGGTAAAGCATTTCTGATAAAAATAGTTGCGATGGCATATCACATTCTTGGGGGTCAGTCGTGTCACCTTGACTTGCGTATCTGAATCGATGAAGCTTTCAAAATCAAGGTTGATTACATCACCTTTGGCCATGAATGTTCTCCTGTTATAGTCGGACTGCCGATGCCGGCAGTCCTCATGATGTGATTAACGAGCGGGAATCGCTTTTCCTTGAAGTCGTTCCACTCGGGCACTTTTTTTCAAAGCAAATCCGACGATAAAGATGACTCCGGCACAGGCAAGAAACATCAGTCGTCCCCACAATGGATTCGGGATGAGAACCATCAGTGTCAGACCACAAGCCATATAGGTGACCAAAGTGCCGAGTTTGGCTCGTTGCATCCGGTCAAATTGATCCTGATCTTTATCAGTCACGACACATTCTCTTTCGACATCAGCAAAGAACTTGTCCGTTTCGACTTTATTGGTGTCGTTGGCCTCTCGGTAAAATAGCGTTGTCAGGCAGAAGAACCCAGCAGTCAAGAATAAGTGCGCAGCGATAGTAATCATTGTCCGCATTTCACTGGTTTCTCTTCCGGTCAGTGTCTCAATACCAAACCAGCCGGCGACAAATTGTGGGGTGAATACCTTCACAACTAGTAAAGACACAAACATACCGACCACAACCGTTGCCCAAGGTGCCCATTTCGGTGTTTTGCGGATTAAGATACCAAGGAATAATGGCACCAGTATCGGAGATTGCAGTAACGTTGCAACCTGCATCATCAAATCAAACAGACTTAAGCTTTTCAGTGAGTTAAAGAACTGAGCCATCAAAATGACCAGAATACCATTCACCAGACAAGCCAGTTGACCGGCGCGCAGCAGTTCTTTGTCATTCGCTTTACCATGACGGACAATGTTGGCGTAGAAACTACGGACAAAGATCCCTGAATTTCGGTTCAATGCTGAATCCATCGATGACATGGTGGCGGCAAACAGACCTGCCATCAGTAGCCCGACGGTGCCTACCGGCATGGTTTCTCTGGCAAAAACTAAATACACCGCATCTCTGGCTTTCGCACCGAGCTCTGGATAGGCTTTTGCCGCATCGGGATAAAGAATGGCGGATGCCCAAGGCGGAATAAACCAAATCACGGCACCGACCATCATCATGATTAACGCCATTAATGCTGCTTTACTCGCATTACGTGAATCTTTGGCATTGAGGAAACGATACGACTCCTGCATGTTGTTGATACTTTGTAACTGTTTGACGACAAAGAAGATAAATGTACAAACCAACAACAGTGGGTAATTCATATCCGGGCCAGAAACAAACCCACCGGGGAATTCACGAATAATTTCACCCGGGCCACCGACAAAGTAAAGCGCGACGACAGCACAGGCCACAGAAATAACGGCCACGATGAGGGTTTGGATAAAGTCTGATGCAACCACGCCCCAAGCCCCACTGAGCAGCGAAATAATTAAAACCGCAGCGCCAGTGACATAAATGGTGGTAATGATATCAGCGTTAAAGACCGCTGAGGCGAAAACACCAAGCCCATTCAACCATACCCCGGCATTGATGACACTCAGTGGAATAATTACCCACGTAAAAAATTGCTCGTTTCCATTACCGAAGCGGCGTTTGATGCCTTCGGTTGGTGTATCAACACGCATTTGGCGGAAACGGCGGGCAAAATAGAAGTGTGCAAAAACATAAGCCACCATATTACCGATGAAAACGGCCAGAACCGCGAACCCATCGTTAAATGCTTTTCCGGCAGCACCGGTAAACGTCCAGGCAGAAAACTGAGTCATGAATGCAGTTGCACCCACCATCCACCATAGCATTTTACCGCCACCTCTGAAGTAGTCACTGGTACTGGCGCTCGCCATCTTTTTAAACAGTAGACTGATCGCGATCATCAGTATGAAGTAACCTGCAATCACAAGATAATCATATTGCATTACTTATCCCTTTATGAATATTTGATATGTCTATTCTTAAACAAAAAAATAAAAAGGTGTGTGATTAATATCAAAACGATGGTTCAATTTTGTTTTTTTATAATTAAGTGTGATGTGTGTCGTGATTAAGAGAGGGGGGCTGACGGGGATTCACTCAGCAGAATGGCATAACCGAAGATGTGTGCTATCACCGGAGGAATGAAGCGGTTGCTCATGAGCCATGACTCAATGAGTGTAGAACACCTTAGTGGAAATAGATGTATAGTCTATATAAATCATATGGTTATGTTGACTCATTTGCGATGAATGTCAGGTTTCTGGGTGAAACCCGACAAATCGCATCAAACTAGGCAAGAGGTTGATCAGGGGTGCTGATGCAGCCATGTCTGGATGTTGTGAACGGCCATTTGACCGGGGATTGGTTCTTGAGAGGAAATTTTGGCAGCTTGTTTCAATTTCGATAGCAGCGCATGCGCAGGGTGCTCTCCGTTATCATCGGTCGGTTGACCATCGACAATCAGCGTATTGTTCCGACGGGTATCCGCATGAATGACATCATCATATGGGCTGGCAGAATAGAAGCGATAAGAACGATTGCCAACGAAGGTTCCTTGTTTCTGAGTCTCGGTATAAGGGCTCTTTCTGATCAGGAAATTGAAGCGCTTATTATCAATGGCGACATTGTTTTCAAGAGTTAAACGGCCCGGATTAAAATTGTCGGTAAAACCGTCCATATTGTTTTGATAAGCAAGGTTATTTTTGATGATATGTGCGACGGGTAATCCCTCTCCGCCAAGTTTAAATCCGTTTCCTCGGCTGCCGCCTCTGGCTTTCACTTGTAGCGTCTGACCATTTTTATAAGCGATCGAATCGATGATGGTGACAACCCCATTGGGTCCGTCTTCTACTTTATTGAACAGATCCCAGCCATCATCGATGTTGTGGTGAGAAATACAACGAATGAAGGTGTTGCCGTTACCGATACGCATTTTGGCTGCGAAACCGTCGGCATTGATCTGGGACGGATCCATGTTGTTATAGCTTTGACTGTCTTGTACAAGGTTATGACTTGCCCAAAATGCACGGGGAGATTTTGCCGGTGAGGTAATTTGAAAACCGGTATCTGATGCATCATGAGTGATAATGCGATCAAATGTATTGTAACTGCCATAGACAAGATAACGTGCACCAGCAACTTCAAGGTGAGAGATATGCCAGTAGTTTGCATGATGGGTAATGTCCCCCGTAAAACGAACATGATCCCCACCGGCTTTCAGCGTTTTGATCTGATTCGCTTGTCCACTTGCAGTCAGTGGAATGCTCAGTGCCCCATATTCGCCATCTTCAAGTGTGATCGTGCCACCCGGAGGGAGCAATCGAATCGCATCAGTGAGGGTGAGCCGGCCATGATCGCCATTGGGATTGACGAGAAGATGCATTGGATCTTTGAGTGCCACTTTAGTCACGGTTTGTTGATACTGTTGAGGGGCATGGTTTGAGCCGGATCCAGGGGTGAAATGGAGCGAAAATCGTGTTTTTGGTGTTGCTAGGTCGGTGTTCACACTGAACAGTTGACCTGCGGTAACTTTTTGATTTTTAACCAGTAACTTACCGTCTTGGTAGAGGGTAAATTCACCGGTGTCACTGGCGCGTGACTGAAACAGATAATCCGTTGTGGCTGACTGCTTGGGAGATGCCGGTTGCAGTACCGGCGGTGCCGATTGAGGGTGATAGGCCGGTGCATTGGTCAGCGTCCCCGACTGAACCGTCAGATGAGCATTGCTGATGGTGACTTTGGCATTACGTGAAGCAAAAAAACCAACGTATTGATGCTTTGGATCCTGCATGGCGATGATATTGGTATTCGCGCCTTTGATGTGATGGCTTTCACTGATATCACCATAATGATAGGTCGCAGTATAGCCAGCATTCGTCCGGCTGAGTGACATCCGGTAGGCGATGGTGTTCCCATAGGGAACCCCTTTGACAAATTCATTCCGGACGATGTGGTTTCCTTTGGTTCCCCATGGTTGGTAAACCCCTTCCCGGTAGGTGGCATTGACATTGATCCGCCCGTTGTTTTTCTTTTTATTGGCGCGTAGTGTATGCATCACCATATTCGATGCCGAGGGGAATTCTTCTGCGCCGGGAGGCTGAGGATCTAAACGCGGAGAGCCCAGAATATCACGGACCATGATGCCAGCCCCTTCCTGACGGTTCGGGGTTGAGCCTGTTTCCGGGCCAAGTTGGTTGAGTATGACCGTTGCTGATAAGGTGAAGTTCGCGTTGGCCGGGAGTTTGGTGTAGTAGTACGTCATGCCTTCATGTGAATTCGCCAGTTTGCCACCACGACTTTCAATGGTAAATGTGTTGAGCAGTGGGCCTGGTTGTACAGATTGGCCATTGAAAGTAACAGCATTGAGCCCGACTTTTTCCGGTAAAATCGTTGATGCAAAATTCAGATCGGTTGACTGACCGAAGGTAATCGCCTGCCAAGTTAAATCCTGAGGCGCGGGGAGGGCGCTATATTGTGAGCAGGCAGATAAAGACAAAATCGACGTCATAAGTAATGTCGTTCTGTACAGTTTCATCATGGTGAACCTCGTATTGAAAAGAAAAGGCTGAATCCGAAGCCGTGTGACATCTTCACATGTCTCCATGTGGCAGCCTGATGCATGAGTGGTGGTGCTATTGTTTTGCTGCGGATGCGTTTCCGAAGCGCCACTTTGGGGAGGCAGATATCGATATAATGCGGCGCAGTCCTTGTTGCTGGGTGGTCGCATCCCGAGTGCAGTGCTGATTCGATATCTGCCTGAATGACCAATGTTCAAAATCGGATATTTAGAAGTTGTATTTCAAACCGACCCGGTAGCGTGGGACGTATTGGTCTTTGCCTGCCGTGCTTTGGTGCGTATTTTGAGATGTCAGCCCAAATTCAACAAACGGACACCAGCCGTTGTCCCACCCCTGATATTCAGCGAACAGATTAACCAGATTCAGGTAATTGTTATCTCCGTCGTAGCCGCTGGATGCGGATTGTTCGAACTTGCCTTCGAAGTCAACGCCCACTTTGTATTGTGCCATTTTATATGCGGTTACGAAGTTGACCTGACTGTAATGTGAATTCGGTGAGTCGTTGGACGGTACTTTCATCCCGTAGCGATAGCGAAGGGAGGCGTTCCAGTTGTCACTGATTTTATAGACGCCTTTCAGATCAAACTTATGCACGATGGCACTGGAAGATGAGTCGAGCGCATAGGCAGGTTGAAGTTTAAAATCCTCATTGATGGTGTAGTTATAACCGATTTTCGTTTCGTGACCGACACTCTTCATCTCACCGAAATTGACGCTGTCTTTTTCGTAGCCCCATTTCACTTCTTCGCTAATGCCAATGCCATTATCGAACCGATGTGAAATTATTAATCGATCGCGATGGCGTGCTGCTTTTTCACCGGCTTCAGGAATGAATTCATGTCGGACATTCAGTGAAGTCGCATGTGCTGCGCTTGCGGTTAAACCAAGGAGTAGAGCAGAGATGATTAGCTTGTTGTTCATATTAAAACACCGTTTTGTTATTTGTAATATAAAGGTTTAATTTATATACAATCCTAATATCTTTGAACTGGTTGGTATGAATAACGTGATCTGTAAAGCGGTGTTTTAATATAAATATGTCAATAAACGTGATCTCTTTAATATTTGTAGGATTTTTTTCGGTGATTTTGTGTTCATGAAAAGGCAGAATGACATGATTTTTAATGTTTATGGATTTATCTAATTGATAATATTTATTTTTTGTTCGTCTTTTACCTATTGTTCGATGTGTGGTATTAGGACCGGACTGAAGTTTTATTTAGTTTTTATCATCGTTTTTTCGTATTTTTGCGTTCATATTAACTTTTTTAATATCCAATAGTCAGCATATAAGTGCTATTTTTTAAATCACGAATCTACATGGTTATTTTAAATATAAAAATGAAACTGTATTTCACATTTTTTGTTTTTAATGGCTTAAAATGGTATTCGAGATCACAAATATGAGGTTGGATACTGGTTGTTCAGGTGGGATTCAGTTTAATAGAAATAATGAATCCGAATGAGATGTTTACCGGAATTGACCATTCGGCCACTGCTGTTTTTTTTCAGAGGACGAAAGCAATATGTATGAAAGTCGTAAGCTGGGACTTGCTTACTTGTCGCCTTATATTATCGGGCTATTGGTTTTTACTGCATTTCCCTTTGTATCGTCATTTCTGATGAGTTTTACCGATTACGATCTGATGACGTCACCAGAATACGTCGGTATTGAAAACTATCGGTATATGTTGACGGAAGATGACCTGTTCTGGAAATCAATGAGTGTCACATTTTTATATGTGTTCCTGACTATTCCAGTGAAGTTGGCATTTGCCTTATTCATTGCATTTATCTTGAACTTTAAGTTACGAGGGATTCGCTTTTTCAGAACGGCATATTATATCCCTTCAATCCTTGGGAGTAGTATTGCCATTGCAGTTTTATGGCGGGCATTGTTTGCCATCGACGGGGTATTAAACGGCATGTTAGCCCTCGTTGGTGTCGATGCAGTGAACTGGCTTGGTGAACCATCTTTTGCGCTATTTTCGATCACGCTGTTGCGCGCCTGGCAGTTTGGGTCGGCCATGGTGATTTTTTTGGCGGCTTTGCAGAATGTCCCTCAATCTCAGTATGAAGCGGCATTAATTGATGGTGCCAGCAAATGGCAGATGTTTATCAAGGTCACGGTGCCTCTTATTACGCCAGTCATTTTTTTCAACTTTATTATGCAAACCACACAGGCTTTCCAAGAGTTTACCGCACCTTATGTGATTACTGGTGGCGGGCCGATGAAGTCAACCTATCTGATCTCTCTCTACATCTACGAAACAGCATTTAAGTTTTTTGATATGGGGTACGGAAGTGCACTGGCATGGGCGCTGTTTATTGTCGTCGCAATATTTACATCAATCACATTCCGTTCTTCGAAGTACTGGGTGTTCTATTCAGGTGACAAGGGAGGTAAATAATTATGGCTTCAGTTGTTGGTGTCTCTGCCGAACAGGAAAAAAGTAATCATAGCTATGTGGAGAATGATCGCACCATTCGCCGTGAAAAAATCAATGCAGCAATTCGTTATACGATTCTGATCACTGTCGGTTTCATGATGCTCTATCCGTTGCTATGGATGTTTTCTGCCGCCATGAAACCGAACCATGAAATCTTCTCGTCGATGAATCTGATTCCAAGTGAATGGCGTCTCGATGGGTTCATCAATGGGTGGAAGACCGGAACGGAGTACACATTTGGTCACTATATTTTCAACACTTTTGCTTACGTGTTACCGAAAGTCTTCGTGACGGTTGTGTCGTCAACCATTGTCGCGTATGGGTTTGCCCGGTTTGACATTCCATGGAAAAAGTTTTGGTTTGCCACGCTCATCGCGACGATCTTGTTGCCGCAATCGGTTCTGTTGATCCCACAGTATTTGATGTTTCGTGAGATGGGATTGCTCGACACCTATTTGCCGCTTTATTTGCCTTTTGCATTTGCAACACAGGGATTTTTTGTCTTCATGCTGATCCAGTTTTTGCGCGGGGTTCCGACTGATATGGAAGAGGCCGCCATGATTGATGGATGTAATTCTTTTCAGGTGCTCTGGCATGTCGTTGTGCCGGTCATTCGTCCTGCCATTATCTCCGTGGCACTGTTCCAGTTTATGTGGTCGGTGAACGACTTCCTTGGCCCGCTTATCTACATTTCCAGCGTTGAAAAGTACCCCATTGCCCTAGCGCTGAAAATGTCCATTGATGTGACGGAAGGTGCAAGGTGGAACGAAATTCTGGCCATGGCTTCAATCGCTATCATTCCTTCAATTCTGGTGTTCTTTATGTCACAGAAATATTTTGTCGAAGGCGTCACCAGCAGCGGTATTAAAGGTTAAATTCTGAGGAGTAATCACAATGGCGGAAGTGAAGTTTAACAAATTAGAGAAAGTCTACTCGAACGGTTTTAAAGCAGTCCATGGTGTTGATTTAACCATTCATGACGGTGAGTTTATGGTGATCGTCGGTCCTTCCGGCTGTGCCAAATCGACGACATTACGGATGCTTGCCGGTCTGGAAAATGTAACTGGTGGCGAAATCGTGATTGGTGGACAGGTCGTCAATAACTTGGCCCCGAAAGATCGGGGCATTGCGATGGTCTTCCAGAATTATGCGTTGTATCCGCATATGACGGTACGGGAAAATCTTGGTTTTGGTCTGAAACTACAAAAACTACCCAAGGATGAAATTAACCAGCGCGTTGAAGAAGCTGCAAATGTGCTTGAAATCGAGGAACTACTTGACCGTTTGCCAAGGCAGTTATCCGGTGGTCAGGCACAACGTGTTGCTGTCGGGCGGGCGATTGTCAAAAAACCTGATGTTTTTCTGTTCGATGAACCGCTCTCAAACCTCGATGCCAAGTTGCGGGCATCCATGCGGGTTCGGATCACTGATCTGCATCGTCATCTGAAGCGTGAAAATCATCCGGCAACAGCGGTTTATGTTACCCATGATCAAACTGAGGCAATGACGATGGGGGATCGCATCTGCGTCATGAAGCAGGGCGAGATCATGCAAGTTGATACACCGGATGAACTATACAACAACCCCGTCAATATGTTTGTGGCCGGATTTATTGGTGCGCCGGAGATGAACATGTGTGATGTCACACTCTTAGAACAGGGCGATGACATGGCAGTCCAGCTTGATGATCAAATTTTACACCTCCCCCTGCATAAAGCGGCCACCATCCGTAGCCATGGTTATCAGCATACCGTGTTAGGTATTCGTCCGGATAGCATTACGCTTGCGCTGACGGAGCCGGGAAGCAATCAACAGACCATTATCGGGGATGTGATTCGTATGGAAAACATGGGGCATGAAGTGTATGTCCATTTTCTGGTCGGAGAGCATCCATTCATTGCCAGAATCCCGATCGATGATGTCCGGGATAAGCTCAATATGGAATTAAGGAAAGGCGTGACGTTTGTGGTGGACATGAACAAAGCACACATTTTCGACAAGGAGACGGAACAGAATATCTCTATACAACAATAAATAAACCGGAGAATAACAATAACTTATTTGGAGACGAATCCATGAACAACAAGGTACTGATTACACTGATTTCTGCTGTTATTGCAACTTCCTCTGTGGCTGTACAGGCCCAAACCGAACTACGGATGTCGTGGTGGGGAGGTAATAACCGTCACCAAGCGACGCTGAAAGCGCTGGAAAAATTTCAGGAAAAATATCCTGATATTAAAGTGAAAGGCGAATATACCGGCTGGGATGGGCATTTGTCCCGTCTGACGACGCAAATTGCCGGTAATACTGAACCGGATGTTATGCAGACCAACTGGAACTGGATGCCGATTTTCTCCCGCGATGGTAATGGCTTTTATGACATGAATGCCCAAGCTGAAACGCTGCATTTGTTTAATTTCCCCGGTGCTCTCGGACTGACAACGATTGATGGTAAATTGAATGGTCTGCCGGTCAGTATGACGTCTCGCGTGTTCTTTTATAATCGCAATACGTGGATGAAAGCGGGCGTCGGTTATCCTCATTCATGGGATGAGCTGATGAAAGTCGGGCTGACTTTTAAAGAAAAGCTCGGTGAGGATTACTATCCGCTGGTTATTGAAGCCCGTGATATTTTTGCCATGAACCGTTCTTATTTTATTCAGAAATATGGCAAAGACATCATCAATCACGACACCAACTTGATCAACTTTAACCAAGAAGAAATGGCTCAGTTCTTCCAGCTTTATGTCGATCAGGTTAAACATCACCTTTTCCCATCAACCAAAGAGTTTGCTTCTTACGGCAAAGGGAATATGTATGAGATGCGTCCGTGGATCGATGGTCGCTTTGGTGGCCTGTACATGTGGGACACTGCCATTGGTAAATATGCAGCGAACTTAGCCCCACCGATGATGCTGGAACTCGGGCCTTATCCAATGCTTGATGGTGCGACAGACTCCGGATTGTTGGCCAGACCTTCGATGATGTTCTCTATCGGGCGGAACACCAAGCACCCGAAAGAAGCAGCGTTGCTGGTTGACTTTTTACTCAACGATCCTGCGGGCGTGAAAGCAATGGGCTTGGCTCGCGGTATGCCGATCAGTCTGACAGGATTTAAAACTTTACAGGATGATGGTCAGATTGATGATAAAAGCCTGTCTTATCAGGGCTATCGTTTAGCTCAGCAATTACCGAAGCATATTATTCCGACACCCTATACCGATAATGCACAGTTACTGGAGTTATTTGAAGAGTCAATGCAGCAACTGGATTATGGTCAGACGGATGTAGAAGGCGCAGCTAAAAACTTCCTGCGTCGTGGTAACCGAGTGTTGAAACGGATTGCTGATTAACGTCATTGTCCTGCTTGACGGGCGATCCTGCTGACGGATAGGTTATCGCACTTTTTTATTTTGTATTTCCATTCGATAAAAGCCCCGGTCCCGGGGCTCTGTCTATTTTGAATTGGAGGGTTTACATGTCTGCATCTCGACACTTGCGGCTGGCTATCGTGACTCGCTTTTATCAACAGGCGCTGACATTGGCGCATTCCGAGTTTTCTCCGTTGTTGGCCGATGGCCTTCATGTGACATCCGGGGAGCCGGTTTGCTGGACTTATCCGGATGGTCGGTGCGTGGCGATGAGTAATTTTGCCAGCCAGCAAAACCTGATGCGTGGGCTGACGGCAATCAGTATTGTGACCGGGGATGACGCTTTTTTGCGACAGGCACAAGAAACGACGGCCTATTTTCTGGATCACCATGTTGATCATTACAGTGGCTTATTTCACTGGGGCGGACATCTGTTTGTTGATCTCAATTCAGGTCATCCGGAAGGGCCGGAGAGCAAAGCCCGTGTGCATGAATTGAAGCACCATTTTCCTTATTACGACCTGCTACATCAAATTCGACCTGAGGTGACAAAGCATTATCTGAAAGGATTTTGGGCTGCCCATGTGACCGATTGGCAAAAGCTGGATCTCACACGACACGGTGAGTATGGTAGACCGTTTCCCGAGAATATTTTTCAACAGCATGCGCCGGAACCGGTCGTGGATCCACGCCAATGGCCACATCTACCGGAAACCGTCGGTTTGACCTTTGTGAATGCGTCAACCGATTTGATCTATGCGGCTGTTCATTACTATCGCTATACCGGTGATCAAGATGCTTTAAACTGGGCAAAGCATTTATATCATCAGTTTGTTTTGGCTCGTCATCCAGAGACGGGGATGCCGGTTTATCAGTTTTCTTCTCCGCAACAGCGTGAGCCCGTCCCGGACAATGATCGTTTAACATACTCTTGGTTTGGCGATCGGGCGGCTCGTCAGTTTGGCCCGGAGTTTGGCGCGATTGCCCGTGAAGCCAATGTATTGTTTCGGGATTGTTGGCCATTAATCATGGATAATCCGCTGGCAATGATGGCTTGTGCGGAGCAAGTCGGTGACCGGCAGTGGCTTGCGTGGGTCTGTGACGGATTAAAAGCTTATTTTCGCTATGCTTGGGATGAACACAATAATCAGATGATCCCGATGTGGAATAGCGGTCAGGATATGACAGGGTATACATTTGTCCGGGATGGTTACTATGGTAATAAAGGCACGACACTGTCGCGTCAGTCCGCTGATCCGGCTTATTTATTCCCGTTGATGAAAGCGGCATTCCTGACGGAGGACCCTGAGTTATACCGTCTGGTGAGCCGCATGTTTGCGCGATTCGATTTAGGCGCGCTTGATCCGGTCACGCTTGTCCCCATCCGTCTCGCCCAAACGACCACATGTGCATCGGCGTATCTGATTTTTGCACTGTTAGAACTGAATCAACATCATCCCGTCGCCGAGGTATTACATTTGGCCGATTCAGTCGCGGAAAATTTACTGACGCGACATTATCATGCGGAGAGTGGCTTGTTTACGGCACACTCTCAACAGGAAAATGCACGGCTCGATGATCCGATTCCCTATGCTCTAGTGGCGATAGAAGCGGCCTATCAACAGTGCGATGCGCAGCTCCCGCCATTGTTTTCCACTGGTGGCTATTTACATGGAGAACAACGTATTGCCGGAGAGATCAAAGTTGTGTACGACCGAGATGTTATCTACGAGCAACCTTATCCTGAGATGGCGATGTCAACGGGGCCGATTGCGTGAGAGAGACCTCTTTCTCGGTAACAACCTCGCCTGAAAAACACCGGATTGATTCACACCGGTGTTGAACGATTCGCGATGGTTTGTTGAGTCAGCGGGTTTAGCGAATGATGTTAGCAACTTCTTTCACGAGTGCTGCCAGTTCATCCCATTTTTCTTCATTAATCAGCTGATTAGGAACCATCCATGTACCACCACAAGCCAGTACGCTTGGGATACCCAGATAATCTTTCACATTCTGAGGATTAATGCCTCCCGTTGGCATAAAACGCACTGGATAGACGGCTGACATCGCTTTGAGCATTGCGGTACCACCCGATGGCTCGGCAGGGAAGAACTTCAGTGTCTCTAGTCCCATTTCCATCGCCTGTTCAACCAGACTGGGCGTGTTGACCCCCGGAATGATAGCGATTTGTCTCTGCTGGCAATACTTCACCGTCGTTGGGTTAAACCCCGGGCTGACAATAAAGTCCGCACCTGCATCTATTGCAGCGTCAACCTGAGCTGGGGTGAGTACCGTTCCTGCCCCGATTAATATCTCCGGATATGCTTCACGCATACTGGCGATGGCTTGTGCTGCCTGGGCTGTCCGGAAAGTCACTTCAGCGCAAGGCAGACCATTTTCAATGAGCACCTGTGCCAGTTTGACGGCCTTTTGTGCATCATCTAGCGCGATCACCGGAATGACACCGATGGCTTCTAACTGTTGTTCGAGTTTTTTCATCTTGTTTCCTTATTATCCGATACTGAATCTTCGAGCGATTCTGTTTACCTTGTTTCCATATCAACTGGTGTCTCAATCTCAGGCATATTTTGTTTGGGAATAATGGCGCCACGATGTTGAATAACCCGTCCGGCAAGTTGATGGGCTGATTGAGCCGATGATTCGCAAGATTTACCCAGCAGTCGAGCAGCGAGATATCCGGCACTAAAAGAGTCACCGGCCGCTGTTGTATCAATAATCTGTGCGATGGGCGTCGGTGCGACTGACCATTGGGCCGTTTTACTTGCCACAAGGCAGGCTTCTCCCCCTTGTTTGATGACGATTTCTTTGACATTGAGGTTGCGCGTGCGCGCTAGTGTTTGGGAAACGTGAGTATCACCCCAAAGTGAGGCTTCATCATCAAAGGTCAGAAATGCAAAATCGGTAATAGATAATACTTGGGTATACCAATATTGGGCATCTTCTGCACTCTCCCACAGCGTTGGCCGATAATTATTATCAAACGCAATGGCAATGCCATCTTGGTGGCAGAGGCGTAGGGATTCCAGTAGAATTTCGCGGCAGTCTGTGGGCAGTATTGCCAGACTAATACCGCTTAAATAAATTAAACCATATTGCGTTAAGCGTGCTGCAAGCTCGGTTGGGGTCTGCTGCCGTAGCCAGTATTTTGCTGCTGAGTCATTACGCCAATAGTAAAAGCTGCGCTCACCATCAGCAGCGGTTTCGATGGCATAAATACCGGGCAATTTGTCAGGGGAAACGGCAACCAAACTGGTGTCAACGCCTTCTTGCTGCCATGCGTCGAGCATATCTTGACTGAATGGATCTTTTCCTAAGCCTGTGACATAAGCGGTGGTGATCCCTCGCGAGTGAGTTAATCTCGAAAGATAGATTGCGGTGTTGAGCGTATCCCCGCCAAACCCTTGTTTGACTTGGCCATCGGCTCGCTGCAATTCAACCATACATTCACCAATAATGGCGACCTGAGTTATTGGCAACATAAAAGCTCCTGAGAATAACAACCGAGTGAAAAGATAATTCTATTCTCTATTGATAAAAAATAAAATAATGTTTCATTTTTATGTGATTAAGATCTTTTTATTGATTGCTTGGTACGAAACATCATCCAAACTCACATGGCATAGCTTCGGGAACTTCGCACAGAAAAAGTCAGCCTATGGCAGGCTGACAAACAACTGATTCTTAATCTTTAGTCGGTAGGTAGGTAGATCAATCAGTGAAAACTATTTCAGCAAGTCACGTACGTATGCTGCAATGTCTGGTTTCTTACAATTGTCGAAGAAACATTCCTGAAAGCGAGGTCCTGACACTGCGGTTTTGACCAATGCTTGGTCAATCGCTTTTAACGAATCGAGGTAGTTATCTTTGACAACCGCAGATTTGACCTGATTGAGGATCCCGGCATTTTGTTTTTGTGGCACGGCACGGTCCAGTGGGTAACCTTGCCCACGTTCACCCGTGGTGAATGCTTTTTCAAAAATATAGCGGATATTCAGTTCTGCGCCCCAGCCATAGCCTTTAGCAAAGGCCAGCGAGAGGGCATTACCGTTGTTGATTTGGTTAAACAGAAATGCATCGGACGGCTCTAGACAGTAACCACATACAACACCGGGATGAATGTTGAGTGACATCATCGCTCCTTGCCCTGTGCCGCATCCGGCCACAACAAAATCTACGGCTTCTGAATTCAGAAGCAGGCTTGCCATGATGCCGAGATGAATGTAAGTGAGGTGGTGATCGTTTTCGTCACTCATACCCACGTTGTAGACTGAGTCACCTTGTGGTGTGACGACTTGAGTCAACTCATTCAGTACCACAGCGTTTTTAGCCGCTTGACTGTTTTCCATCATTAACGCGATTTTCATGTTTATGCTCCTGCGGTCAATACCGCAATGTAGATTTATGATTTGAGGAAATCTTGCCGCATCGGCGTGAAATTATCGAGTAATACACCGGGTTCGAGACAGACACATCCGTGCATAATATTGGGCTCTTTGTAAAGGACGTCCCCTGCTTTGACGATCTTTGTTTCATCGCCAATCGTAAACTCAAATTCACCGGACAATACATAAGTGAGCTGTTCGTGAGGGTGGTTATGCATCGGACCAACAGCCCCTTTTTCAAAATGAACTTCGACACTCATAATGTTATCGCTGTAGGCAAGAATTTTTCGTGATACGCCACTCCCAAGATCTTCCAGCGCAACGTCTTGGTTATAAATGAACATGTTTCCCCTCTTTCATTTGACGGAAGGACCATCAATCGGAAATCAGCTTCGATTCCCGATTCGGTGGATTACTTCTACCCATTTTCCGAATTAACGAGCCAGCCAGCCACCGTCAACGGCAATGGTATAACCATTGATATAGTCTGATGCTGGCGATGCCAAGAACACACATGGTCCGGCCAAATCTTCAGGAAGTCCCCAACGTGCCGCCGGAATCCGTTCAACAATTTCTTGATTGCGCGATTCATCAGCTCGAAGTGCTGCCGTGTTATTGGTTGCCATATAACCGGGTGCAATCGCGTTAACATTAATCTGATGTTGCGCCCACTCATTGGCCATGAGACGCGTAATACCCATCACACCACTTTTTGATGCGGTATAGGAAGGAACACGAATACCACCTTGGAAAGACAGCATTGAAGCGATGTTGATGATTTTGCCGCCAGTGCCTTGCGCAATAAATTGCTTGGCGACCGCCTGAGACATAAAGAATACTGATTTCACGTTGATGTCCATGACGTCATCCCAGTCTTGTTCTGAAAACTCAATCGCGTCATTACGGCGGATAATACCCGCGTTGTTAATTAAGATATCAATGTGCCCAAGTTCAGTGACGGCTTGATCAATAATATTCGGAATATCATCCAGCTTCATTAAGTTTGCTTGAATCGCAACAAATTTTCGACCGAGTGCTTGAACCTTTTCAATTGTTTCTGTGGGGTGAGCAATGTTGACTCCGACAATATCACAGCCAGCACCTGCTAAACCTAATGCCATTCCCTGACCTAATCCTGTGTCACATCCAGTGACAATTGCAACCTTTCCTTGCAGGTTGAATGAATCGAGAATCATATTCTGCTTCCTCCAGTGGTAACATGCAGCGCGAATGAATCATGATCGTTCACGTTTTGTATGATTTACATTACACAAAAAAAATATAACTGGCAATTTTTTTTGAAACGCTTTTTCATAAAATATGATTCATGTATTTATTTTGTGATAGACCGGCTCTGGTTCTAAATTTTTGAAATGGCTTTTTTAAATTACTGGCTCTCTGATATCTCTTCGTTATAATGAGAAGAAGACCAACTTGTAGGAATAGATTATTCATGCAGAAATCTACCCAGCCAGAAGCCGTTTCCTCGGTATTGAAAGTATTTAGTATTCTTCAGGCATTAGGCGAACAAAAAGAAATCGGAGTGTCTGAATTATCTCAACGTTTAATGATGTCTAAAGCGACGACTTACCGCTTTTTGCAGACGATGAAGTCTCTGGGATATATCTCTCAGGAAGGAGAGGCCGATAAATATTCGCTGACCCTGAAACTGTTTGAGCTCGGTGCAAAATCACTTGAGTACGTTGATCTTGTTTCTCTTGCTGATAAAGAGATGAATTGTATTTCTGAAAAAACGAATGAAGCGGTGCATTTGGGTGCTCTGGATGACGGTGCAATTATCTATATCCATAAGATTGATTCAGGGTACAACTTAAGAATGCAGTCCCGTATCGGGCGACGCAATCCGCTCTACAGTACCGCGATTGGTAAAGTTTTACTGTCTGAGAGAGATGAGTCTTTTGTTCGTCAGGTTCTCGAATCTGTTGAATTTGTGAAGCATACCGATAAAACATTAGAGAATGTTGATCAGTTATTAGCAGAATTGGCATATGTCAGAGAACGCCATTTTGCCGAAGATAATGAAGAGCAAGAATCTGGTTTACGTTGTCTTGCTGCACCTGTTTATGACCGATTTGGGAATATTATTGCCGGTTTGTCGATCTCGTTTCCAACGATTCGTTTCGATGAAAAACGGATGTCTTACTACGTCGGGTTACTGCATCAGGCCGGCAAAAATATTTCTGAGCAACTTGGATATCATCAATATCCGGTCTAGCCTATTCAATGACCGGATTTATTTGTCAATGGCAGCAAAGGCTGCCATTTTTTATTGGGGCGATTTCAGAGCAAGAGTTTTGATTGAGTGAGCGCTTAGGATGATCCAATTGCAATACAGAGAGGACATGAATGGAATTACATGAAACGTTAAGCCAACGTATCGGCGAATTACTTGTTGCATGTGGCGATGTTTTGGTGACGGCTGAATCTTGTACCGGTGGTGGTATTGCCACTGCGATTACCGAGATTGCCGGGAGTTCAGCTTGGTTTGATCGTGCGTTTGTCACATACAGTAATGAAGCTAAGCAGCAAATGCTGGGGGTTCGGCAGGAAACGCTGTCACAGTGGGGGGCTGTCAGCGAGCAGACCGTTTTAGAAATGGCGACGGGGGCTTTATTACATTCTCAGGCATCGCTGGCCGTTTCAGTGAGTGGCGTTGCCGGGCCCGGCGGCGGTAGTGTGGAGAAACCTGTGGGAACGGTTTGTTTTGCTTGGAAAACACGTTCGGGTTGGAATAAGGTTGAAACTGTACATTTTTCAGGGAGTCGCACGCAAGTTCGTTCACAAGCGGTTTACCATGCTTTGCAGACGATTCATGATTATTTGATACATGAGCGTGCCCCACAGTCATAAAAACAGCGACTGTTTGAGCTGCCGATTTCTGCTGTTCATGGCATTGAATAAATGACATGCCGTATCAAGTCATGACCTGAAAGTGATATGATCCCAAGGATTCAAACCCGTCAGGAAAATTCATCGACAGGTCTGGACACTGTATGAATTTACAGTATAATCATCCAACATATTTCGGGGATACAACCCATAGACTTAATATTTGAAAGTGACTGTCTGGAGAACGTAATGGACGAGAACAAACAAAAAGCACTGGCCGCGGCACTGGGACAAATTGAAAAGCAGTTTGGTAAAGGGTCAATCATGCGTCTTGGTGATAACCGTGCCATGGATGTTGAAACGATCTCTACAGGGTCTCTTTCGCTGGATATTGCTTTAGGTGCCGGTGGTTTGCCGATGGGGCGGATCGTTGAAATTTACGGTCCTGAATCTTCAGGAAAGACAACCTTGACTCTGGAAGTGATCGCTGCTGCACAGCGTGAAGGTAAAACCTGTGCATTTATCGATGCTGAACATGCGTTGGATCCTGTTTATGCGAAGAAACTTGGAGTCGATATTGATGCATTGCTCGTCTCTCAGCCCGATACTGGTGAGCAAGCGTTGGAAATCTGTGATGCACTGGCGCGCTCTGGTGCGATCGATGTCATGGTCATCGACTCGGTTGCTGCATTGACTCCGAAAGCAGAGATTGAAGGTGAGATGGGTGATAGCCATATGGGGCTACAAGCGCGGATGCTCTCTCAAGCGATGCGTAAGTTGACCGGAAACCTGAAGCAATCGAACTGTATGTGTATTTTCATCAACCAAATCCGGATGAAAATTGGGGTAATGTTTGGTAACCCTGAAACAACAACCGGTGGTAATGCCTTAAAATTCTACGCCTCAGTTCGTCTTGATATTCGTCGTACTGGCTCAATTAAAGAAGGCGATGAGGTGGTTGGTAATGAAACCCGCATTAAAGTTGTGAAAAACAAAATTGCTGCACCATTTAAAGAAGCAAATACACAAATTATGTATGGTCAAGGGTTTAACCGCGAAGGGGAACTGGTTGATCTGGGTGTCAAGCATAAGCTTGTTGAGAAAGCCGGTGCTTGGTACAGCTATAATGGGGATAAAATCGGCCAAGGGAAAGCGAATGCATGTAAGTACCTGCGTGAAAATTCTGAAGTTGCCAAAGTTATCGACCATAAAATTCGTGAAATGTTGCTGAGTAAAGAGCCGATTCCTGAAGATGAGCATGAAGGGATTGATCAAGCGCTTCCACAAGAAGATTAATTCGTAACGTGATCCGATGTTGAAACAGCCCTGCAGATGCGGGGCTTTTTTTAAGGGAATTCCTGATGAGCAGAGAACATTCAAAAACAGGTCTGGAAACGGCTATCCAGCTATTGAGTCGTCGGGATCATGGTCGAATTGAGTTATTCCGTAAGTTGATGAGCAAAGGTTTTGACGACAATGAAGCTGAGCAGGCAGTTCAAGCGTGTGAACAGTATGGCTACTTGGATGATGTTCGCTATACACAAGGTATGATCCGGCACCATATTGCCAAAGGTCATGGTGAACAGAGAATTTATCAATCGCTGAAGCAAAAGCAAATTGATGAGTCAATTATCGCGGAGCAGTTGGCTGAGTTAGATGTAGATTGGTTTGAATTAGCAACATCAACGGCACAGAGAAAGTTTGGTCTCAGCATCGAAGAGCCAGTGAAAGATCCTAAGGTGTATGCAAAGCAAGTCCGTTTTTTGCAGTATCGAGGATTTAATTTTGAACAGATTCAATATGCATTGAATCCTAACCACAGATAATGTACTTCCATATTTAAACCCCCGCACTGATTCACTCCACTGACCAGCCTTTTCAATCGCATGACGTCGGTGAACGGCCTTGTTTATCTGTATAGACACTTCAAAACAAAACTAGGCGAACACTTATCCATGCTTTACAATAGGTCGCAAAATTTTAGTTGAATCTTTGAATATTTTCAGGAATAGCGCATGTACATGAGCACTGACGAGGTTCGCCAGGCGTTCCTCTCGTTCTTTGAAACAAAAGGACATCAAATCGTAGACAGTTCATCGTTGGTCCCTGCCAATGATCCAACACTGCTATTCACGAATGCGGGGATGAACCAGTTTAAAGACTGTTTTCTTGGATTAGAAAAGCGTGACTATACTCGCGCTGTTACCGCGCAACGCTGTGTTCGGGCTGGTGGTAAACATAATGATCTGGAAAATGTCGGTTTTACCGCACGACACCATACATTTTTTGAAATGTTGGGTAACTTCAGTTTCGGTGATTATTTTAAGCAAGACGCAATCCAGTATGCGTGGGAGTTCCTGACTGAAATCCTTAAGTTGCCTCAGGAGCGTTTGCTCGTCACCGTTTATCAGACTGATGATGAAGCGTTCGATATCTGGCATAAGCAGATTGGTCTGCCAACTGATCGGATCATCCGTATTGGGGATAAGAAGGGCGGCAAGCCTTATGAGTCGGATAATTTCTGGCAAATGGGCGATACTGGTCCGTGTGGTCCGTGTTCTGAAATTTTTTATGACCATGGTGAGAGCATCTGGGGCGGTCCTCCGGGATCACCGGAAGAAGACGGTGACCGATTTATTGAAATCTGGAACAACGTTTTCATGCAGTACAACCGCCATGCTGATGGCACGATGGAACCCCTGCCAAAACCGTCCGTCGATACAGGAATGGGGATTGAGCGTGTTTCTGCGATCATGCAAAGTGTGCACTCCAATTATGAAATCGACGTATTCCAGACTCTGATTAAAGAAGCTGCGCAAGTGATTGGGTGTGACGATCTCTCGAATCAGTCGCTTCGCGTGGTTGCGGATCATATTCGTTCTTGTTCGTTCTTAGTTGTTGATGGTGTAGTGCCATCTAACGAAGGGCGTGGTTATGTTCTACGACGCATTATTCGTCGCGCTGTACGTCATGGCAACAAACTGGGGGCTCAGGGCGTATTTTTCCATAAATTGGTTGGTCCATTGGCTGAAATCATGGGCAGTGCCGGTAAAGAATTGAAGAAACAGCAAGCTGTGGTTGAAAAAGTGCTTCGCATCGAAGAAGAAAACTTCGGGAGAACACTGGAACGCGGCATGTCTATTCTGAATGACGCGCTGAAAAATCTGGATGGCAAAGTTCTCGACGGAGAAACTGTCTTCAAACTTTATGACACCTATGGTTTCCCTGCGGATTTGACCAATGATGTCGTACGTGAACATGGCCTCAGCATTGATGAAGCCGGATTTGAACAGGCGATGGAAGCACAACGTCAACGTGCTCGCGAAGCCGGACAATTCGGTACCGATTACAACAACATGATTAAAGTTGACGCTTCAAGCCATTTCTGTGGTTATGAAGGGACGGAAGGACAAGGCAAAATTGTTGCCATGTTTGTTCATGGTGAAGCGGTTGAGACTTTGTCATCCGGTGATCACGCTATGCTGGTATTGGATGAAACGCCATTTTATGCGGAATCTGGTGGTCAGTGTGGTGATGCCGGTGTTATCCGTACCGATAGCGGCGTGTTTCAGGTTGTCGACACTCAGAAACAGGGCAATGCAATCATTCATTATGGTTCATTGGTTGAAGGCGTTCTAAATCAAGGTGAAATGGCTCAGGCTCAGGTTGATACCAAAAGAAGAGCAGCAACATCGCTGAACCATTCTGCGACGCATCTGTTGCACGAAGCATTGCGCCGCACTTTGGGTGAGCATGTGACTCAGAAAGGTTCATTGGTTCGGGCGGAAAACCTGAGATTTGACTTCTCTCACATGGAGGCAATGACGGCTGAAGAACTGAAAGAAGTCGAGCGAATGGTCAACCAACATATTCGGAAAAACCATATGGTTGAAACGAATATTATGGGGCTTGATGAAGCGAAAGCAAAAGGCGCGATGGCTTTATTCGGCGAAAAATACGATACCAAAGTTCGCGTATTGTCGATGGGTGACTTTTCTACGGAACTGTGTGGTGGTGTCCATGTGAGCAGTACCGGTGATATCGGGTTATTTAAGATTGTCTCTGAAAGTGGTATCGCTGCGGGTGTTCGTCGGATTGAAGCAGTCACCGGTGAATCTGCGCTGGATATGATTGATGAGCAGCAAGCTAGTTACGAAGGTAAGTTGGCGGAAGCGGCTCAGAAAGCCAGACAGTTGGAAAAAGAAATTCAGCAGATAAAAGATAAGCTGGCATCTCAGGCCAGTTCAAATCTGCTCCAGCAAGTGAAAGAGATGGCTGGCGTGAAAGTCTTAGTCGCTCAATTACAAGGTGCGGATAATAAAGCACTTCGCGGTATGGTTGATGAGCTGAAAAACCAACTGGGCAGCGGGGTGATTCTGTTGGGGAATGTGAATGACGACAAAGTTGGTCTCATTGCCGGGGTGACAAAAGATTTGACGGGGATGGTGAAAGCCGGTGAGCTTGTTAATCTGGTTGCTCAACAAGTCGGTGGCAAGGGCGGTGGTCGTCCGGATATGGCTCAGGCTGGCGGTAGCGATGTAAATGCACTGCCTCAAGCTTTGGCATCGGCGGAAGCATGGATTGAGTCCCAGTTGTAATCTGAGTTACATCTAACTTTAGATTGATTCAAAATAATTACTTATTCTTGACCAAGTGGTTTAATTAGCGCCTGTAAACTAAGCTGATAAGCCACTTGGTTTTGTTTTTATCACATTTACGGTGATGTTCTTGGAATAATAAGATGACATCGCCATGGACCGAATGAGGCCCAAACTGATTGTCTGGGTTGATTTCTGAGTGAGACTTTGTCTTAGGAAGGTGACGACTGGTGAAAACTCCCCTTATAGTTCAAAAATTTGGTGGGACATCGATGGGTTCGATTGAAAGAATCCATACGGTAGCAAAACATGTAATCGATGCGAAAGAATGTGGTCAGCAGGTTGTCGTTGTGGTATCGGCTATGTCTGGTGAGACCAATCGATTATTAGATTTAGCCCATCAGGTTGATCGGGTTCCAAATGCTAGGGAACTGGATGTGATTTTATCCGCTGGAGAGCAAGTATCGATGGCTCTTTTGGCAATGACGCTGCATAAAATGGGGTATTCAGCGCGTTCATTCACAGGTTCCCAACTTGGTATTATGACGACAAATCAGCACAATGATGCGACGATTCTACAAGCGGATACAGCGAGAATTCAGCAGTTATTGAATGAAGATACGATCGTGATTGTTGCTGGTTTTCAAGGTGTGAATGAAAAGGGTGATATCACGACGCTGGGACGAGGCGGTTCTGATACGACCGCGGTGACGCTTGCCGGAATGCTGGCTGCGGATGAATGTCAGATCTTTACCGATGTTGATGGCATTTATAGCACGGATCCCAGAATTGTCGACAATGCCCGAAAACTCGATATTATCGATTTCCCGTCAATGGAAGAGATGTCCCGGAAGGGGGCAAAAGTGCTCCATTTGCCGTGTGTCCAGTATGCATTGCAACATCAGGTTCCGTTGAGGGTTTTATCGACATTTGAACAGAATGAGGGAACTCTCATTCGTGGGGAAAGCTCACAATATGATGTGTGTGGTATTGCGATCCAAAAAGAGATGGTTAAGTTGAGCTTTGAACCTCATCATATTGATTCCATTCTGAAACAATGCCATTTATTAGGAATTGATGTATGGAATGTGATCGAGGATGCAGAATTCACAGCTTTACTGATTAAACCGGATGCTAGTGCTAAGTTGGGACTGGTGTTTGAAGAGAAAATCCGTAATAGTAAGCCAGTTAGCTTACTGACGATTGTCGGCAAGAAAGCGAATGATTTGATTGATTCAACATATCAGTTGCTTTGTTCTGCCAATATTCTGATAGATAGTGGTTATTCTGATAGCTTATCTCATAGTCTGGTGATCGCGCCTGAACAAATAGATAGTGCTGCAAATGTCATTCATGAAGCTTATGTCATTTCCGGTTCATTTGTTGATCATGAGCCCAAACAGCGTTTTATGGGCTGATTTTGTATGAGACAGTTTACCCCTATAGGGTTTTTAATAGATAATAATATGGTTAAGGCAAAACAGAGATGACTCAAGGAGCCAAAGAATGCTAATTTTGACTCGCCGTGTAGGCGAAACGCTCATGATAGGTGATGAAGTCACAGTAACTGTACTCGGTGTGAAAGGCAACCAAGTGAGAATTGGTGTCAATGCTCCCAAAGAAGTATCTGTTCACCGTGAAGAAATATACATGCGTATTCAAGCAGAAAAAGGGGGAAATAGCAGCTCAGGTACACCGAGCTATTAATCCCTCAATGAAAGGCTGGCAATCATCTTTGTCAGCCTTTTTTGTTCCAGCCGAGTCGTAAAAATTCTCTCTTGTCTTCTTGCTTTTTATGACGCTGATGATTCGAGTCACAAATCGATTGATTGGTGACTTAGGGCGAGCAGTGTCTTGTCTGGCGATAAAAGAATCAATTTGTTTCACATTGATTAAATACCCAACGCTTAATGCGTTTTTTCCTGTTTTTTCCAAGAAAATGTTTGACATATTTTTGGTAAATCGTAATATGTGCCTCCGCAAGACGGTGAGGTGGCCGAGAGGCTGAAGGCGCTCCCCTGCTAAGGGAGTATACGGTTTGTAGCCGTATCGAGGGTTCGAATCCCTCCCTCACCGCCATGTCTTGCTTGATACATGAAGTATTGCGCGCTCGTAGCTCAGCTGGATAGAGTACCTGGCTACGAACCAGGCGGTCGAAGGTTCGAATCCTTCCGAGCGCGCCACTTTATGATTGTGTTGTGGTGAGGTGGCCGAGAGGCTGAAGGCGCTCCCCTGCTAAGGGAGTATACGGTTTGTAGCCGTATCGAGGGTTCGAATCCCTCCCTCACCGCCATAAGTACGAATCATTCGTGAATGGAACAACACAGCAGTGAATATTGAAGTATTGCGCGCTCGTAGCTCAGCTGGATAGAGTACCTGGCTACGAACCAGGCGGTCGAAGGTTCGAATCCTTCCGAGCGCGCCACTTTGATGTTGACGGCAATATCAGTAAATTGATTTAACAGTGCGCTCGTAGCTCAGCTGGATAGAGTACCTGGCTACGAACCAGGCGGTCGAAGGTTCGAATCCTTCCGAGCGCGCCATTACTTCAATTTTTGATTAACGATGCATTTCATCAGCGCGCTCGTAGCTCAGCTGGATAGAGTACCTGGCTACGAACCAGGCGGTCGAAGGTTCGAATCCTTCCGAGCGCGCCATTTCCTTAAGTATCTTCCTATCTGTTTCCAATTATTCTTTTATTTTTTGATAGCTTACTCACGTATTGCTGTCTTGATTTATTCTTTTTTTTATCTTTATCCCAGCATTTGCATAAACTTTATTCGATACTATTTGCATTGAATTTTTGATGTGATATATGAGATCTTGACCATATTTATGGTGAAATGAGATCTGTTAGGGTTTGAGAGAAACCCGTTTTAAGTTTGTTGATAAGGATATTTAACAAATGTCTACCCAGACAATCGATGAAAAGGAAATAGAATGAGTCATATAGGAAGCTTATTGTCAGAAGCTGCTACCTTAATGATGACAGGAATGCTCGTTGTCTTCGCGTTTCTGACGATTATGGTCTATCTAGTCAGTCTGATGTCCAAGATTGTTCCTCAAGAGACACCACCATTACCGTCTGACGTCAGTCGTCAGTCTCCACCGACGCTTACCCATCCAACGGATGTTAGCCCTCAGGTTGTTGCTGCTATTTCAGCCGCTGTACACCAATATCGCTCATCAGCCAAACATAAATAGTATAAATAGGAGTGTTGTATGTCTAAACCATTAGCACTTACTGACGTCGTTCTCCGTGACGCACATCAGTCTTTGTTTGCGACGCGGATGCGTATTGAAGATATGTTACCCATCGCATCAGCGCTTGATCAGGTCGGTTATTGGTCTTTAGAAACTTGGGGAGGCGCAACGTTTGATTCTTGCATTCGCTTTCTGGGAGAAGATCCGTGGGAGCGTCTCAGATCGCTGAAGCAGGCGATGCCGAAAACCCCGATGCAGATGTTGCTACGTGGTCAGAATCTATTGGGATATCGTCATTACGCAGATGATGTCGTCGAAAAATTCGTGGAGCGAGCACATCGAAATGGGATGGACGTTTTTCGGATCTTTGATGCGATGAATGATGTGCGTAACTTCAAGAAAGCGGTTCAATCGACAATCGATGTCGGCGCGCACGCTCAAGGTACGCTTTCTTACACCACGAGCCCTGTTCATAACATTGACATGTGGGTTGATCTGGCGAAGCGTCTGGAAGATCTTGGATGTCACTCTTTGTGTATCAAAGACATGTCAGGATTATTGAAACCTTATGAAGCTGAAACGTTAATCCGTAGAATTAAGCAGGCTTGTGATGTGCCGTTAGCACTACATTGCCACGCGACCACGGGGTTATCGACAGCAACAGCCATCAAAGCCGTTGAAGCGGGAGTTGATATTTTAGATACAGCGATTTCATCGATGAGTCAGACATATGGACATACACCGACGGAAACGGTTGTTGCTATGTTGGAGAAGAGTGAGAGAGATACCGGGCTTTCTCTAGAGCAGTTAGCCCCCATTGCTGCTTATTTTCGTGATGTTCGTAAGAAATATGCGAAATGGGAAGGGCAGCTTAAAGGGGTGGATTCTCGTATTCTGATTGCTCAAGTACCCGGTGGAATGCTAACCAATATGGAAGGCCAGTTAAAGGATCAAGGCGCGGCTGATCGTATTGATGAAGTTTTGTCTGAAATTCCGAAAGTTCGCCACGATCTCGGTTATATCCCACTGGTGACACCGACATCACAAATTGTCGGGACTCAAGCGGTAATCAACGTGTTGATGGGTGAACGATATAAGAGTATTACCAAAGAAACCGCCGGGGTTCTGAAAGGGGAGTATGGTGCTGCGCCTGCCCCTGTCAATGCTGAACTTCAGGCTCGGGTACTCGAAGGGCAGCAGCCCATTACTTGTCGCCCGGCTGATTTGATTGAAGCTGAAATGGCGATACTCACCGGTGAGCTGACCGAGAAAGCAAAAGCGGAAGGGATCACTTTGGCTGAGTCAGTCGTTGATGATGTTCTGACGTATGCGCTTTTCCCGCAGGTTGGACTCAAGTTCCTCAAAAACAGAAATAATCCTGACGCGTTCGAACCGTTACCCACCGTTGAAGACGCGACAGCAGCAAAAGCAGTGCCTGGTGCTGTCTCCAACATCACTGTTTCTAACAATAAAGGTGTCGAATCCTATAGTGTGAAAGTCGATGGTCAAGTCTATGCGGTTGAAGTAGGTCCGCAAGGGCAGTTAACGTCTGTGACATCCGCCTCGAATGCGGCAGCACAACCGACTGAGCCGGTCTCGAAAAGTGACGCAGAGGTCGTTGCGGCACCTTTGGCGGGAACGATTTTTAAAGTGAATGCTTTGCCCGGTCATCCCGTGAATGAGGGAGATGTGCTGATTGTATTAGAAGCGATGAAAATGGAGACAGAGGTTCGTGCCGCCAAAAATGGCACTGTGCAGGACGTTCTGGTGAAAGAAGGTGACTCAGTGCATGTCGGTTCACCGCTATTCAGTTTGGCATAAGGGTGACTCATGGACGGATTACTAACCTTATGGACAGAGACCGGTATTGCAAATTTTGAATTTGGTCAGATTTGCATGATTCTTGTCGGATGTCTGTTGCTATTTTTAGCGGTTGCCAAAGGGTTTGAACCCTTACTGCTATTGCCGATTGGCTTTGGTGCTATTTTAGCCAATATTCCCAACGCAGGTTTTACCGAGCCGGGTGGATTACTTTATTATATCTATCATGTCGGTATTGAATCTGGTGTATTTCCCCTGTTGATCTTTATGGGGGTCGGTGCCATGACTGATTTTGGGGCGTTAATTGCGAACCCGAAGACGTTATGGCTGGGGGCTGCGGCTCAATTGGGGATTTTTGCTACTTTGATTGGGGCGATTCTGCTCAACTTGGTGCCGGGGATGGAATTCTCCATGGCGGATGCTTCGTCAATCGCAATTATTGGTGGTGCTGACGGGCCGACAGCGATATTTCTGGCGAGTCGTTTATCACCTGATTTATTAGGGGCGATTGCGGTTGCAGCATATAGCTATATGGCGTTAGTACCGATTATTCAGCCCCCGATCATGAAAGCGCTGACAACACCGGCAGAGCGACAAATACAAATGGCACAATTGCGCTATGTTGGCAGGCTAGAGAAAATTTTCTTTCCGATGCTGGTGTTATTGATGACGATCCTCTTGTTGCCATCAGCGACGCCTTTGGTGGGGATGTTTTGTCTCGGTAATCTTATGCGGGAAGTCGGGGTTGTCGAGCGTTTATCGAAAACCGCTCAGAATGAACTGATTAATATTGTGACAATATTCCTTGGATTAGGGGTTGGTTCTAAATTACAGTCCGATAAATTCTTAAATCTTGAAACGTTAGGTATTCTGGCATTAGGTGCGGTGGCATTTAGTATCGGGACCGCTGGTGGCATATTGATGGCTAAACTATTGAATAAGCTGTCTAAAGAAAGCATTAATCCGCTGATTGGCGCTGCGGGTGTCTCTGCTGTACCGATGGCAGCCCGAGTGGTGAATAAGGTCGGGTTGCAGGCAAACCCGCAGAATTTTCTACTGATGCATGCGATGGGCCCCAATGTGGCTGGAGTTTTAGGATCTGCGGTTGCTGCGGGGATTCTTTTAGCGCTAGTCGGTTAATTTTTCTGCAAATTTATCGTCAGATGTTCACGATAGAGGGTAAAATGATATATATTCAAAGGAATACCTCAGGGTATTCCTTTGATTTTTACATCGATATGAATAAGTAAAGGATGTTTGGATATGGATAACAAGCAAATTGCGATAACCCAGTTTGGTGACGAAGATGTATTGGTGATTCAATCCAATTCGATACCTGAACCCGGAGCCGGAGAAGTGTTGGTCAAAGTTGCTTTTGCTGGTATCAATCCAATCGATGTAAAAACCCGATCCGGGTTGGGGTGGGCTGCCGATCAGAACAAAGATCAACTGCCATGGGTACCCGGTTATGATATTTCCGGGACCGTGATTAGATGTGGTCAAGACGCTGAACGGTTTCAGGTGAATGATTTTGTCGCTGGTTTCATTGGTTTTCCTTTGAAAGGTGGTGGCTATAGCCAGTATGTTTGTGTGCCTGAAAGTGAATTAAGCTATGTGCCTCCTTCGGTTACACTGGAAGCGGCTGCTGTATTGCCATTGGCGGGTCAAACGGCGGTTCAGGCATTAAATAAAGCGCAGGTGAAAGAAGGCGATCGAGTCTTGATTCTTGCCGGTGCTGGCGGGGTCGGGCATTTAGCTGTCCAAATTGCAGTAGCTGCCAAAGCGGAAGTTTACACCACTTGCAGTGAAGAAAATCTTGATTATCTGGCAACGCTGGGCGCGCACGCGATTAATTATAACTTTGCACCAGTATCTGAACGACTGGAAGATGTGGATGTACTGATCGATTTGGTTGGCGGGCAGGTTGCATTAGATGCCTTGAAATGCCTAAAAGATCAGGCAACAGTCGTTACAGTACCGACGGTGACGGCTGAGATGATTTGTGACAAAGCCAAGTTACTCGGTTTTAATGCGATGGGAATGCTGGTTGATCCGGAGCCTGAACAACTTGATACCATGCTGTATATGGTTGGGGTTGGCTTACTGAAAACAGAAATTCAGCATATTTACCCGCTATATGAGGTGCAAGAAGCGCATCGCCAAGTTGCAATCGGTCATACCCGAGGCAAAATTCTGCTTGATATGCAATGTTAGAATTCTTGGAAACCTTTTTTTCAGGATACGGGTTTTCTTTACAGGAATCAGCACTTTGGGCACTCTTTATTGGTGGCTTTCTGAGTGCTACCATTCTACCGGGCGGCTCTGAAGCCGCTTTAATTGCGATCCTCAATCTTCATCAATATCCGACTTTCACGATTATTGCTGTGGCCACGTTGGGCAATACGCTGGGTGGCATGGTGAATTATGGGATCGGTATATGGCTTCCGAATAGAACTCAGGAGAATAAACGCGGTCAGAAGTCTTTAGCTTGGTTAAGACAATATGGCTACTGGGCTTTGTTATTTAGTTGGTTACCTGTGATTGGTGATGCAATGTGTATTGCCGCTGGCTGGCTTCGGATGCGCTTTCTTCCTTCTATGTTGTTGATCCTGATCGGTAAAGCGATTCGATATGCCATATTGGCTGCGTTATTTTATGGTTTGTTTTAAGGAGATAAGATGAGAAAGCTATTGCTTTGCCTTCTCTGTCTGGTTGTTTTTTCCGGTTGTTCTTCCGTTCGTAATTCTGATGCCCTTCCTCAAGGTGTCACTTTGGTTGAGAAGCAACAGCCTCAACCCGGTAAAGTACAAATTCCATATTCTAAATATAAACTAGCCAATGGCCTGACAGTTATTTTGTCTCCGGATCACTCTGATCCATTAGTGCATGTCGATGTCACTTATCATGTCGGTTCTGCCAGAGAGTCGCAGGGAAGAACCGGATTCGCTCATTTTTTTGAACATATGATGTTTCAAGGCTCAAAGCATGTGAAGGATCAACAGCATTTTAAGTTGATTACCGAAGCGGGTGGCTCTTTGAATGGGTCTACAAATCAGGACCGCACTAATTATTATGAAACGGTGCCGGCTAACCAGCTTGAAAAAGTGCTTTGGCTTGAGTCTGATCGGATGGGCTTTTTGTTGGACGCTGTCTCGCAACGAAAATTCGAAATTCAGCGTGACACCGTTAAAAACGAGCGGGCTCAGAATTATGATAATCGTCCTTATGGCTTGATGTGGGAAAAAATGGGAGAAGCAATGTTTCCTCAGGAGCACCCCTATTCATGGCAGCCAATCGGATATGTTCAGGATTTAGACCATGTGGATGTCAATGATTTAAAAGCATTCTTTCTCCGTTGGTATGGCCCGAACAATGCTGTTTTGACCATCGGGGGGAATATCGATACTGAACAGACCCTCGCTTGGGTCGGAAAGTATTTTGGGTCCATCCCTAAAGGACCTGAGGTGAAGGGGCCCTTAAAACGTCCGGTTACGTTGTCGACAGATCGATATGTCACAATGAAAGATCGTATTCGGCAACCGATGGTTGTGATCGGCTGGCCGACGGAATATGAAGGGGCGAAAAGCCAAGCTTCGCTTGATGTGCTGGCTCAAGTGCTTGGTGATGGGAATAACAGTTTACTCTATCAGTCACTGGTCAAAACTCAGCAAGCGTTAAGTGCCGGTGCTTTTCAGAAGTGTGGTGAGCTTGCCTGTACATTCTATGTTTATGCAATGGCACCATCAGACAAGCAGCATGATTTGCAACAGTTGTCTCAGAAACTACTCAATATCGTCAGAAAGCTTGAAAAGCAGGGCGTTGCACAGGAACGGCTGGATGAAATTAAAGGAATGGCAAAAGCCAATGCCGTTTTTGCTTTGGAAAGTGTCAAAGGAAAGGTCACTCAGTTAGCCAGTAACCAAACATTCTTTGGGCAACCGGATCGGTTGCAGCAAGAACTGGATGAGCTGGACACGGTTTCTTCTGCGTCGGTGCGGCGTGTGTTGCGGCAATTTATTGTTAATCATCATAAAGTGACTTTAAGTGTTGTACCTCAAGGACACAATAATCTGGCGGTCAGGCCTGCGAACTTTGTCGCACCAAAGCATATCAGTGCCGCTCCTCGTCATATTGATGATCAGGCGCTGGCATTTCGGACTGTTAGCGACTCTTTTGATCGCTCGGTGATTCCTTCGACGTCTGGCCCGGTCACGTTACACATGCCGAAGCTTTATAGCGCATATTATGAAAATGGTATTGCGCTGATGGGGACGGTCACAACAGAGACTCCGACGGTTTTGGTGAGTATTAATTTACCGGCAGGAAATCGTTTTGTTCCTCAGGGAAAAGAGGGGCTGGCTGAATTAACGGCTCTTCTATTATCTGAAGGCAGTCTGGCTCACTCAGCGGAGCAAATACAATCCGAACTGGATAAACTTGGCTCAGTGATATCTGTTGATACTCAAACTTATACGACACGTATTACCATCTCGAGTTTGAGTAAGAATCTGCCTCGAACAATGGCAATTGTTGAGGAGATGCTATTCCAGCCTAAGTTTGCCGTATCAGACTTTAAGCGGATTCGAAATCAAATGATTCAAGGTGCGATTTATCAACATCAAAAGTTGGGCTGGCTTGCTTCACAGGCGACTCAGCAAGTATTGTTCGGTGATTCGTTGTTTTCACGTATCAGCGAGGGGACTGAAACGTCGCTTGGTGCAATCACTTTGGATGACGTGAAGTCTTTTTATCATCAGCACTATACTCCCCATGGTACTCAGATTGCTATTGTGGGTGATATTTCCAAGCAAGAAGCGATTAAATCAGTTGCTTCTTTATCGGCATGGAAAGGTGATGATGCACCTTTGTTGGATCCCCAAATCGTTCCTGAGCTGCATGGACAGAAGATCTATCTTGTTGACAAGCCGGGTGCTTTACAAAGTATTGTTCGTTATGTCCGTCAGGGATTACCGTTTGATGCGACGGGAGAGCAATTCCTGACACAACTGGCGAATTTTAATTTGGCTGGTAACTTCAATAGCCGAATGAATCAGAATTTGAGAGAGGACAAAGGTTATACCTATGGCGTGAGTAGCACGTTGGCAGGCAACCGGGAAATTGGCGTCATCATCTATAGTGCCTCGGTTCGCAATGATGCAACAGTCAATGCGATTCGAGAAATACAACGTGAAATGAAGCGTTACAGTCAATCGGGGATGACGCCGGAAGAGATGCATTTCATGCGCCTTGCCGTTGGGCAGCAGGATGCATTGTCTTACGAGACACCGTCACAAAAGTCTCAACTGCTCAATGGTATTATGGCATATAGTTTGGATCATGATTATCTTCAGCAGAGAAATCAGATTGTTGCGACGGTTGATCGAGATGTATTGGATCAACTGGCAAAAAAATGGTTCAATCCGAAGGATTATCAGATTATTGTTGTGGGTGACATGAAGACCCTAAAACCGCAGTTAGAAAAGTTAAAAATCCCGATGGAAGATCTTGAAATCGTCCATTAGAGTACACATAAAGACTATACGAGAAGCTGATTTGTCGGGGTGTCTGGGATTTTCTGACTGGGTACGACAAACTTACAAGAAGCGAATAATATTTTGACTAATTTTGCCACACGACTAAAGTTGGTTGCTCAACAACCGGATATCGTCAACGCTTTTAATCGGGGTGTTGAGCGAGAGACGTTACGATATACCAAAGATGGACAGTTAGTACAGACACCGCACCCGGAAGCATTGGGTGCTGCATTAACAAACCAGTTTATTACGACAGATTTTGCAGAACAGTTGCTTGAGTTTATTACACCGGTGAGTCAGGATATTTCGACTTTGGTTCAGCAACTATCCGACATTCATCGTTTTGCGCAGGTCACAATCGATGACGAGGGGCTATGGCCAATGTCAATGCCTTGCTATGTCGGCGATGAAGAAAACATTCAACTCGCAAAATATGGGACGTCGAACATCGGTAAGATGAAGACGCTGTACCGTCAGGGATTAAAGAATCGTTACGGTAGTCTGATGCAGATTATTTCTGGGGTTCATTTTAATTTCTCTTTTCCGGAATCTTTCTGGGATGCCATATACGGCAAGCAATCTGACAGTGAACGCTGCGCTTCGAAATCAGAAGCTTATCTGGGCGTGATTCGAAATTACTACCGATTCGGCTGGTTACTCCCTTATCTGTTTGGTGCATCGCCAGCATTATGTTCATCATTTATCAAAGGCCGTGAAACATCACTACCTTTTGAAAACATCGGTGAGACGTTATACCTGCCGTATGCTACCTCGCTACGACTGAGTGATTTAGGCTATACCAATAGTGCTCAGAGTACTCTCAAAATCGGTTTCAATAGTCTCGAACAATATCTTGAAGGGCTTCGTCAGGCGATTCATTCTCCATCGGAAGAATTTGCTCAGATCGGCGTGAAAGTTAATGGTGAGTACAATCAACTGAATAGTAATGTGCTTCAAATCGAAAACGAATTATATGCTCCGATTCGACCTAAGCGTGTGACACAGAGTGGCGAAAAGCCTTCTGAAGCATTGGAAAATCGAGGTATTGAATACATTGAAGTGCGTTCATTGGATGTTAATCCATTTAGCCCGATAGGCATTACTGAACCTCAAATACGCTTCTTGGATCTTTTCCTGACTTGGACGGCATTATCGGACTCGGAACCGATGGATGATTGTGAGCTGAATTGCTGGAGAGAAAACTGGCAAAAAGTGATTCTGGAAGGCAGAAAGCCCGGATTAGAGCTTCAAATCGGGTGTCATGGTGAAGTGCTGACTTTACAAGCTTGGGCGAAGCGGGTTTTCGGTGAGTTAAAACTTGTCGCTGAATGGATGGATCAAGCCACGGGTGATCACGCTTATCAGGATGTCTGTGAACAGTTATCGACTTGTATTGATCTGCCGGAAAGTACATTATCCGGACAGTTCTTGGAACAGATTAGACAGTCTGGTGGATTAGGAAAAACGGGCCGAGCGCTTGGTGACGTTTATCGTCAGTATCATCTGGCGCATAATTATCAGTATTACTCACAAAAACTGATGGAAGAAGAAGTCACTCGTTCTATGGTAGAGCAAGATCAAATTGAACAAGATGATCGTTGTGACTTCGATGCATTTTTACAGCAGTATTTTTCCTATTTGAATACTCAGGAAGAACAACCGCTCCAAGTTGCATGTAAATAATCACTGGAAATACAGGTGTCGGGTATCGTTGTAATAACTTTGCACTAAACATCAAAGTTTAGTGAAGGTTATCTGAGATAATGTTGTACGACCAACAAGATACAATTGATGCTGATTGTTCGAATCAGTCAAAGTGGAGAATTATTATTATGCCATTATTAGATAGTTTTACGGTGGATCATACACGTATGAATGCCCCTGCCGTTCGTGTTGCTAAAACAATGAATACCCCTAAAGGCGATACGATTACAGTGTTTGATTTACGCTTTACCGTGCCGAATCAAGATATCCTTTCCGAGAAAGGTATTCATACATTAGAACACTTATTTGCGGGCTTTATGAGAGCTCATCTCAATGGTAACGGCGTTGAAATTATTGATATTTCCCCAATGGGATGCCGGACAGGCTTCTACATGAGCTTAATTGGCGTGCCTTCTGAGCAGCGAGTCGCTGATGCTTGGTTAGCCGCAATGGAAGATGTACTGAAGGTTGAAGACCAGAACAAGATTCCGGAATTAAATATTTATCAATGCGGAACTGCAGCGATGCACTCTCTGGATGAGGCGAAAGATATTGCTAAAGCTGTCATTTCAAGTGGTATCAGTGTGAATCAGAATGATGCTCTGGCGCTACCAGAATCAATGCTTCAGGAACTGAAAGTGGACTGATTGTCGCTGACGACAATACATGTTTACAAAGACAATGCATGTTTACAAAAAAGCTTGGCTCTATGCCAAGCTTTTTATTGTCAGCTCTAAACCACCGCCTTGGGCGGTGGTGATTGTTTTTAGTGGATGTGTCAGTTGATTTTAAATACTGAAGCCAAAGCCATCACCATGATCTGTTATTGAGTATACGTTACGATTTTTTGGCTTTGTCCGGAAAAACTTTGACGAGCTTAATTCTATTTTCTTCAATATCAATGATTTCCATCGCATGTTGGGCAACATTGATGCTGAGTTGGGTTTGAGGAATATCTTCTAGATGTTCCAGAATTAAACCGTTTAAAGTTCTTGGTCCGTTGGTTGGTAATTTCCATTTCAGGCTTTTGTTGATATCCCGAATATTGGCGCTGCCTTCGATGAGGAAACTACCATCACTCTGCGGTGTAATTTCATCCGCAAGGCTTGGAGAAATTGAAGTCGTAAACTCGCCAACGATCTCTTCAAGAATATCTTCAAGCGTGACAAGGCCATTGATATCGCCATATTCATCAACAATCAGTCCAATCCGCTCTTTATTTCTCTGGAACTTCAGTAACTGCACATTGAGTGGTGTTGATTCCGGAATGAAATACACCTCGTCTGCGGCGCGAAGTAACATCTCTTTATTGAACTCGTTTTTTTCAAGCATCAGACGGAAGGGGTCTCTGAGTTTTAAAATCCCCACGACTTCATCAATATTATCTCGGTAGAGGACCACTCGACCATGAGGTGAATGGGTTAACTGACGGACGATCGATTTCCAGTCATCATTGATATTAATGCCGGTAATCTCATTACGAGGGACCATAATATCGTTTACGGTGACGTGCTCTAAATCAAGAATAGATAATAGCATGTCTTGATGTCGTTTCGGGATCAGCCCACCCGCTTCATTAACCACGGTTCTTAGTTCTTCCGAACTGAGATGATCTCCGCCATTTTGTCGTGCCGAGACACCCAACAGCTTAATAAATCCGTTGGTGATAAGATTGACGAAGAGTACTAGTGGCGACAGGAGTTTCATGAGAATCGTCAGCAGGAAACTACTGATATAAGAAACTTTTTCTGGATGGAGTGCTGCGAGTGTTTTCGGCGTGACCTCGGCAAAGACCAGAATCACCAGTGTCAAAATACCGGTTGCTATCGCAACCCCCATGTTTCCACCCAGCCGCATGCCGAGAATCGTCGCAATTGCGGAAGCGATAATATTGACTAAGTTATTGCCGATCAGAATCAGACCGATCAGACGGTCTGGGCGGCTTAATAGTTTTTCAACACGCTTTGCACCTTTATGGCCTGTTTTAGCCAGATGCTTCAGGCGATAGCGATTTAATGCCATCATGCCTGTTTCTGAACCGGAGAAATATCCTGAGATGATGATAAGACACGCAAGTAGCGTAAATAAGACACCAGTTGATATGTCGTCCAAAATAAATGACTTCCTTTATTGATGTTGTGACCTTTATGGCTGAACTCTATTTTTGTGTCAATCCATAAAGTATTTCAACAAGTTAATGTAAGATGAATTCTCGGACAAAACGGCTGCCGAAGTAAGCCAAAGTTAAAATAAAAGCTCCGGCAATCGCAAACCAGGTCACCTTTCTTCCTCGCCATCCTTTCTGATAGTGGCCCCATAGAAGCACGGTATATACAACCCAAGCAATGACCGACAAGATACCTTTGTGTTCTTTCCCTTGAGCAAAGATTTCTTCGATGAAGACAAAACCGGTGATTAAGGTACCGGTTAACAGCACATTACCGATCAAAATGATACGGAACAGTTGTCTCTCTATTTGGAGTAAAGGAGGGAGATTTGGATTAATCGCCAATGATTTTTTCGCTTTTAGCTTATGATCTAACCAAGCTAATTGGAGTGCATACAGTGCTCCGATTGTCAGTGTCGAATAAGAGAATAGCGCAAGGAAAATATGGATCAGCAACGGTAGGTTGTCTTCCATATGAGTGATGAAATTTCCGGGAAGGCTTGCAGCCGCCGACAAATTAATTGCCGCAAAACAGTAAACCACTGGCAGCATAAACCACAACCGGGTTCTTAGCATCGCACCGCTCATCACTAAGCCAACGATGAAACTGATGAGAGAACCAACGTTCAGGATGCTTAGATTCTGGCCGTTAGGATGAAAGATCAGATCGCTGAGTAACCACGCATGTAAGAGCAGCGCAGTTGCAGCGAAAATCAATACGGCTTTTGCTTTGATACCCGTTTGATTGGCCAGCCCCGGAATGATGGTTGCAATAGCGAGACAGTAAAAAAGCGAAGCAACTATTGCGATAAACTTATCCATATATCTCATCAAAAAGATTGTAAAGAAGATGAATTATACATGCCTATGTGTCAATGAGCCACGGTTGACTACTTAATTTTGAATGACATAAAACAAATCGTTTACAGCCGAAATGGGGGATTGCCGATTTCGCCAGAATATCGAAGCCAGGGAAGAGATGTCGATGATTGAACAGATATGACTATCTGCTTTGGCTAAGGTATACTCGGACCTAATTTATAGAAATTCACAGCACCGCGAAGAGATGCAGTATGTTTGAGAATCTAACTGATCGTTTGTCCAAGACGCTGAAGAATATCAGTGGTAAAGGTCGTTTGACCGAAGAAAACATCAAAGAAACACTGAGAGAAGTGCGGATGGCTCTGCTTGAGGCCGATGTCGCACTTCCTGTTATCCGTGAATTTGTCAGTCGGGTCAAAGAAGGCGCGGTTGGCGTCGAAGTCTCCAAATCGCTCACTCCGGGGCAGGAGTTCATCAAGATTGTACAAGCTGAACTTGAAGCGGTGATGGGCGCCTCGAATGAAGCGCTGAACCTTGCCGCTCAGCCTCCGGCTGTCGTTTTGATGGCAGGCTTACAAGGTGCAGGTAAAACAACCAGTGTCGGTAAGCTGTCGAAACTACTGAAAGAACGAGATAAGAAGAAAGTCTTGGTGGTTTCCGCAGACGTTTATCGTCCTGCTGCCATCAAACAATTGGAAACACTGGCAACCGATATTGGCGTTGACTTCTTTCCTTCAACAGCAGACCAGAAACCGCTTGATATTGCTTTAGCTGCAATTGATCAGGCGCGGAAAAAGTTTTATGACGTTCTCATCGTCGATACGGCAGGGCGCTTGGCTATCGATGAAGAAATGATGTCTGAAATCCAGGAGCTTCATCGGGCGGTAAATCCTGTTGAGACGCTGTTTGTTGTCGATGCAATGACAGGTCAGGATGCTGCAAATACCGCGAAGGCTTTTGGTGATGCACTGCCTCTGACAGGGGTCGTCTTAACTAAAGTCGATGGGGATGCACGTGGTGGTGCCGCGCTATCTGTTCGTCATGTGACGGGAAAACCAATCAAGTTCTTGGGTGTCGGAGAAAAAACCGATGCTTTAGAACCCTTCCATCCAGATCGCGTTGCGTCGCGTATTTTGGGGATGGGGGATGTTCTTTCTCTCATTGAAGATCTACAGCGTAACGTTGATCAGGAAAAAGCCCAGAAACTTGCTCAAAAGTTTAAAGAGAAAAAAGGCTTTGATTTGGAAGACTTCCGGGAGCAATTGGGACAGATGCAAAATATGGGTGGCATGATGGGAATGCTGGATAAACTTCCCGGAATGGCAAACATGAAAGACGGTATTAAAGATAAAGTTGATGATCGGATGTTCAAACAGATGGAAGCGATTATCAGCTCGATGACAATGAAAGAACGTCAGAATCCCGATGTAATTAAGGGCTCTCGGAAGAAGAGAATCGCTGCTGGTTCCGGAACACAGGTACAAGATGTGAACCGATTACTGAAGCAGTTTACGCAAATGCAGAAAATGATGAAAAAAATGCAGAAAGGCGGCATGAAAGGCATGATGAGAAATATGCAGGGGATGATGGGTGGCGGTTTTAACCCATTTGGACGGTAAGTTACTGCGGTTTCGTCATGTTGACGCACAATGGCTAAAAAATAGCTAAAGCCCTTGCAATGACTCTGAATAAGAGTAAAATTCGGGGGCTTTAAATTGGCACGAGACCCCAATCGACTGTTCTGAAAAACAGTTCTTGGGGTTAATTTTATTATATAAGCAAGCAAAGAGGACGATATGGTAACCATTCGTTTGGCACGTCACGGCGCTAAAAAGCGTCCATTTTATCAAATTGTAGTTGCGGACAGCCGCAATGCTGCTACTGGTCGTTTCATTGAGAAAGTAGGTTTCTTCAACCCTACTGCATCTGGTCAAGAAGAAGGTCTTCGCCTTGATTTGGATCGTGTAAACCACTGGGTTGGACAAGGTGCATCTCTGTCTGATCGTGTAGCAAAACTAGTAAAAGACGCTCAAAAAGCGGCTTAATCTATTTGTAGATGACTAGTAAATGTCGATGGAAGGTCAAGGCACAATGAGTGAACCGAAAAGTAAAATTGTTGTTGGTAAGTTTGGATCAACTTACGGCATTCGCGGTTGGCTTAAGGTTTTTTCCTTCACAGACAATCCGGAAAGTATTTTTGATTATAGCCCTTGGTATATTAACCGTAAGGGAGAGTGGATTGAGTACAAAGTTGAAAGCTGGAAACGCCATAACAAAGGGATGGTGGTAAAGCTTGAAGGATTGGATGTTCGTGAAGACTCCCTTCTTTTAACCAATTTTGAGATTTCAGTTGACTCTGCGTCACTCCCTGAACTGTCAGAAGATGAGTTCTACTGGCGAGAATTATTTGGGATGCAGGTGATCACCACAGGTGGCTACCATCTGGGCGAGGTCATTGACCTCATGGAAACCGGCTCAAATGATGTTTTGGTTGTGAAAGCGAATCTAAAAGATGCTTTTGGACAAAAGGAACGTTTAATTCCGTTCCTTGAAGAGCAAGTGATTAAGAATATTGATCGCTCCGCTCAACGGATCGAAGTTGACTGGGATCCTGGATTCTGATGCCACGGTACAGAGCGAGAAAATGATGTGGGTTGGCGTTATTAGCCTTTTTCCTGAAATGTTTCGTTCTGTGACTGATTATGGCGTCACAGGTCAAGCGGTAAAAAAAGGGTTACTATCAGTTGAAGTCTGGAATCCGAGAGACTTTACTCATGATAGGCATCGTACAGTTGACGATAAACCCTATGGGGGTGGGCCTGGTATGCTCATGATGGTACAGCCTTTGCGTGATGCCATCCATGCAGCCAAAGCATCCGCTCCCGGAAAGACGAAAGTTATATACCTTTCTCCACAGGGACGAAAACTCGATCAATGTGGGGTTGAAGAACTGGCAGCAGATGAAAACTTAATTTTGATTTGTGGTCGGTACGAAGGGGTCGATGAGCGTATTATTGAGTCAGAAGTTGATGAAGAGTGGTCTGTCGGAGACTTTGTCATGACTGGTGGTGAATTGCCGGCAATGATAATGATTGATGCAGCAGCTCGGTTTGTCCCCGGTGTTCTTGGGGATTTTGCATCGGCAGAAGAAGATTCTTTTGCTAATGGATTGCTGGATTGTCCTCATTATACGCGCCCGGAAGTATTGGATGGGAAAGAAATTCCCGCCGTATTGAAATCGGGGAATCATCGGGACATTCGTCGTTGGCGACTGAAACAGTCGTTAGGCCGTACTTGGCTAAGAAGACCGGAGCTCCTGGAAAACCTAGCTCTGACTGACGAACAGGAACAGTTACTAGTTGAATTCATTCAAGAATATCAAGCTAAGTAACTTCAATTAATTGAGTATCAGTTTATTCTAGGAAAATTAACAATGAGTAATATCATCAAAGCTCTTGAGCAAGAGCAAATGAAGCAAGACCTACCAAAATTTGCACCAGGCGACACTGTCGTTGTGCAAGTCAAGGTTAAAGAAGGTGAGCGTGAGCGTTTACAGGCATTTGAAGGCGTTGTAATCGCTGTTCGTAACCGTGGTCTTCACTCAGCATTTACCGTTCGTAAAATTTCTAACGGTGAAGGTGTTGAGCGTACGTTCCAAACACACTCTCCAGCTGTTGACAGTATTGAAGTTAAGCGTCGTGGTGCAGTACGTCGTGCCAAGTTGTACTATCTACGCGAACGCTCTGGTAAGTCAGCTCGTATTAAAGAGAAACTTACTAAGAAGTAATGCTGTCTCAGACATGCGTTCTCAAAAAAACGGAGCCAGATGGCTCCGTTTTTTATGTCTTCTATTTCATGATATGAGGAAGAGGATTGATTGGATTAATCCCGAGTATCTTCAGCAACAGTGACCGGAATGGTGATTTCCTTGCCTTTCCTGATGACATCGACATGAATGGTTGTCCCCGGACGCAGATCGGTCACTAAGTCCATAACACTTTGACGTCCGTTAATTTTTTTACCGTCAATTTTGATGATGATATCTTGAGGCTTAAAGCCTGCTGAAGCAGCAGGGCCATTCGGATCGACACCGAGAACAATGATCCCACCGATATGTTCATTCCCGAGAAGCCGAGATTCAACTGAACTGATATCTTGTCCGTCAATCCCTATATACCCTCGAATCACGCGTCCGTCAGCAATGATTTTTTCCATAATCTTATTGGCAAGTTTATAGGGGATGGCAAAAGAAATACCATAAGTTTCCAGATCCGTTGCTTGCTGAAATGAAGCCGTATTGATACCGACAAGTTCACCTTGGGTATTGACTAAAGCACCGCCAGAGTTACCTTCGTTGATTGCTGCATCAGTCTGAATAAATGCCTGCCGACCATCAATGCTGATTGAAGAACGTCCCGTCGCTGAAATAATTCCGAAGGTGGTGGTTTGGCCTAAGTTATAGGGGTTACCAATTGCGAGTACAACATCTCCAACCTGGGGTGAATAGTTTGGATTTTGAGGAATAACGGGTAAGTTCGAGTCTTCAATTCGAAGGACTGCAATATCTGAACGACGGTCTTTACCAACCAGTTGCGCTGCTGCAACCCGACCGTCCTGAAGTGCAACGATCACTTGATCGGCTTGAGCAATGACGTGGTAATTAGTAATGATATAGCCTTTTTCACTGACAATGACGCCTGAGCCCAAACCTTGTGTTGATAACTTTGAGCGGTCATTGGCAGCATACTTACGGCTATAAATATTCACGACTGCTGGTGCTGCTCTACGTACGGCTTGATTGAAAGTGATTTGTAGCGTGTTGATATTAGTTGGTTGTGGATTCTTTGCCGGGGGGAAAATATGGCTTCTCAAAGACGGAACAGAAATAATGACGACGAGTGCGGTCACTAATCCAATTCCAACAGAACGAAGTAAGTTAGCTATCATATTTCAATCCACTGAACCATTACAAACATGTATATAAGGTGGAAAGAATAGCACTCTCTGAATCAATAGAAAATGGGCCTTTCATCAGAAAGGCCCAATAATAGCTGGAATTAACGGATGACGAGGTAGATGGTTCGATCATCACGTTGAATATTCAGGGCTAGAATACTTGGTGATTTCTCCAGAATCTTTCTCAACTCAGCAATGTTTTTCACTCGCTGTCTGTTCAGACCGATAATGATATCTCCTTCTTGAAGCTGATAGCCTTCAGCCGGAGAGCCTTTTTCAACATGGGTCACTTTGACCCCTTGGATTGGGTCGCTTGAAGTCGTGTTAGACAGCTCGGCGCCAGAGAGTCCTTCGTACAGGGCTTTCGCCTGAGTTTTAGTCTCGTTTTGTTTACCCAGCGTGACATCGAATGTTTGTTCTTTTCCATCTCTGAGGATACCGAGTTTCACCTTCTTACCTGCACCGAGGGTTGCCACTTTGGCTCGCAGTTCAGAGAAAGAATCAATATCTTTACCATTGACGGAGACAATGATGTCACCTGCTTTTAATCCAGCTTTATCTGCGGCACTATCCGGGACGACTTGACTGATAAATGCACCTTTACTCGATGAATATCCCATCGCTTGTGCCAGTTCTGAAGTCACTTCTCCACCTTGGACACCAAGCATCCCGCGTTTGACTTCACCATATTCGAGGATTTGATCCGTCAGGTTTTTCATCATGTTGGCTGGAATCGCAAAACCAATGCCCACATTGCCGCCATTCGGGCCAAGTATCGCAGTGTTAATCCCGATCAGTTCGCCTTTTAGGTTGACCAGTGCACCCCCCGAGTTACCGCTATTAATTGCGGCATCGGTTTGGATAAAGTTTTCGAAGTTTTCAATATTTAGTCCACTTCGGCCTAAAGCAGAGATAATGCCGGAAGTGACGGTCTGTCCCAGACCGAATGGATTACCAATTGCAACTGCAAAATCACCAACCCGGATTTTGTCTGAATCGGATAGTTTGATTTGAGTGAGGTTTTTCGCTTTCTCTAATTTAATCAGCGCGATATCTGACATTTTGTCGCCACCGACGAGTTCGGCTTTATATTCACGACCGTCAGAGAGTTTTACTCGGATTTTGTCGGCACCGTTAATAACATGGTAGTTGGTGACGACATACCCTTTGTCTGCATTAATGATGACCCCTGAACCAAGTGCTTTAAAAGGACGTTTCTCGAGTTGTTCAGTTGGAAAATTCGGGCCAAAGAAGAAACGGAATTGTTCTGGTAGGCGCTGATGGGATACTTGTGTCCCTTCAACTGCGATAGAAACGACGGCTGGCGTCACATGCTCAAGCATTGGCGCTAGACTTGGTAATTGCTCTCCGTTAACGGCGATAGGCAGAGCTGCCGCTGCTGGTAGCGGGGTGATGATCGAACTCATGCATAATGATAGGGTTGCTAATGCAAGCAAAGGTTTTTTCATCTTAAAACTCCTCTATGGAAATCACCTGTTGTAACTATTTGATATCTTGATATAAAATTTTCAACAGCGTCAGTGTGTTTTAAGACTCAAAAACCTTTGCAAAGTTCACAAAAATTTTAATTTGGTTGCGCGTTAATAATATCTTTCGAGTGGATAATTGGTTTTTCTTCATTTCTTAGCTGGCCTGAAGCACCCAATGCATAGTCTTTTGGCGGCAGACTTTGGTCCGGAGATTCTTGAGATTCAACCTCTTTATGCTTGACGATCGTTTTGATAAATGGATTATCTTGTTCAGGAAGATTCGGAATCAGCTCAGAAGATGTTTTCGCTAAATGTTGATAGAGCTTCGTATAATCTTTGCCTATTGTGTCCAGCATCTCTGCGGTTTGGGCAAAATGATCCATTAGCTCTTGTCGTTGTTGCTCTAGCTCAAACTTCGCATTATCCAAGTCTTTTTGTACGGACTTCTGGTTTTTATATTGGGGGGTTGTCAGGCGAGTGATCACGACACCGACGACACATCCAATCAGCAAACCTATGATGGTATAGATCCAAGGCATAACCGCTCCTTATTGTTGTTATTTAACATGTTTTTTACCAAAAGGTTACACATGCTCAAAGGACATGGTACTATGACTTCCTTAGCTGATAAAGCAAAAAGCATGTGTTGCGCTGCACACTTTCCTCTCTTCTTATTTTACTCGATATTTATGACACCTAGGCAACGTTACGATCAAGATTTGAAAGACAATAATTTTCAGAAAGATGACGCTCAATTAATGGCAGTCGACGCTTTGGATGATCTGTATCATCGATTTCTCGCCTATCTGGAAAGACCGATTGAACGAGATTCGTTATTGACTCGTTTGCTCAGAAAAAACGTCCAGCGTCCCATTCCCCCCAAAGGGTTATATTTTTGGGGGGGCGTCGGGAGAGGGAAAACTTACCTGATGGATACTTTCTATGATGCGCTCCCGACTCAGAAAAAAATGAGAGTGCATTTTCACCGCTTTATGTATCGCGTTCATGAAGAGTTGAAGCTCCTTCATCATGTGAATGACCCACTCGAAATAGTTGCTGATAAGTTTAGCTCGGAAACCGAGATTATCTGTTTTGACGAGTTTTTTGTTTCGGATATTACCGATGCCATGATTTTGGGGACTCTTTTCCAGGCGCTTTTCGCTCGGAATATCGTTTTGGTTGCCACTTCGAATATTCCACCGGACGATTTATATCGGAATGGCTTACAACGAGCACGCTTCCTTCCAGCAATCGAGTTAATTAAAAAGCATTGTCTTGTGATGAATGTCGATAGCGGTGTTGACTATCGGTTGAGGACGCTTGAACAGGCAGAAATTTATCATTTCCCGAACGATGAACAATCAAGAACCCGTTTGGAAAGTTACTATCGTCAACTCATCAGCCATGACTCAGATGTCACGTCTAGTATTGAAATCAATCATCGGCAAGTACCAGTATTAAAAGCAGCCAATGGTGTGCTGTTCGCCACATTTGCACAGCTATGCCAAAGTATGAGAAGTCAGAATGATTACATTGAACTGTCTCGTTTGTACCATACCGTTTTATTAGCTGATGTGAAGCTGATGAATGCGGCGTTGGATGATGGCGCTCGGCGCTTTATCGCCCTCGTTGACGAGTTTTATGAGCGTCATGTTAAATTGATTATTTCAGCAGAAGTTGCTTTGGATGCATTATATCAAGGTGGACAGTTAGCATTTGAATTTCAGCGTTGCCGTTCTCGTTTGATTGAGATGCAAAGTCGTGAATATTTGCTGAAAGAGCACTTGTCATAACCGTTTAACAAGCTTTTAAATTGATTGGGTTAAAAAATAAATTTTTGTCAGAAAAAAGATGATTTTTTTTTCGCACTTCTCTATAATCCTGCGACCCACCGTTACTGTAGGTCTGTTTCTTATTCAGACCGAGAGTGCCAACCACTCGAAGGGGTGATGACTGGGCTCTAGACAGTGGGAGCAATTGCTCCTTAAGTGTAAATTTTAAATAACGGGTTATTATTAGCATGAAAACTTTCGTTGCTAAACCAGAAACTGTAAAACGCGACTGGTATGTTGTGGACGCAGAGGGTAAAACTCTTGGTCGTCTGGCAAGTGAAATTGCATCTCGCTTACGTGGCAAGCATAAAGCTGAATATACGCCTCACGTTGATACTGGTGATTACATCATCGTTGTTAACGCAGAGAAAGTGGCTGTAACAGGTAATAAATCTGCAGCTAAGACTTATTATCGTCACTCTGAGTTTCCTGGTGGTATCAAGTCTATCACTTTTGATAAACTGATCGACTACAAACCAGAGATGATTATCGAGCTAGCGGTTAAAGGTATGCTTCCACGTGGTCCTCTAGGCCGTGCTATGTACCGTAAACTGAAAGTTTACGCTGGCGCTGAGCACAACCATGCTGCTCAACAACCAAAAGTACTAGACATCTAATTGGGGATTTCGGAAATGGCAGAGAATCAATACTACGGCACTGGCCGTCGCAAAAGCTCAGCTGCACGTGTTTTTATTAAACCAGGCAGCGGTAACATCGTAATCAACAAGCGTAGCCTTGATGAGTACTTTGGTCGTCCTACAGCTCGTATGGTTGTTCAACAACCGCTTGAGTTAGTTGAGATGACTGACAAACTTGATCTGTACATCACTGTAAAAGGTGGCGGTATTTCAGGTCAGGCAGGTGCTATTCGTCACGGTATCACTCGTGCGTTGATGGAATATGATGAGTCTCTACGTCCTGCTCTACGCGCAGCTGGCTACGTTACTCGTGACGCTCGTCGCGTTGAACGTAAGAAAGTTGGTCTACGTAAAGCACGTCGTCGTCCACAGTTTTCAAAACGTTAATTACGTTTTATGTGGTTTCGAAAACCCGGCATATTGCCGGGTTTTTTTATATCGGTTGGATGAATTATCTATTCGAGCGGTTTGGAAGAGTGAAATATTGAAAACTAAATCGTGTCATGTGTTTAAACCTCTTCCTGGAGTGGATTCAACATGCCAGACTCTCGCATGTTATCAATGGTGATAACCGTGTTGAATATAGTGTATGACATATTATCTTCTAGATAAGTATCCTTAGGTGATTCTTTGTTCTCTGAAGAAAGAGTGTTGGCGTGATGTGCACTAATTATGCTATTATGTCACGCTGTTTGTCAGAGTTTGAATTATCAATGGAGGCTTGCCTCCATTGTTTTTATTATTATTGTGTGCTGGAGGGTTCCATGGCTGTTGCTGCCAATAAACGTTCTGTGATGACTTTATTTTCAAGTGCCTCAGATATGTATAGTCATCAGGTGAGAATTGTTCTGGCTGAGAAAGGTGTGAGTGTCGAGGTAGAGTTAGTTGATGAATCGAACTTACCTGCGGAACTGATTGAGTTAAATCCATATAAATCAGTACCGACCCTTATCGATCGTGAACTTGCACTTTATGACTCAAAAATTATTATGGAATATCTGGATGAGCGTTTTCCACATCCACCACTGATGCCGGTTTATCCTGTAGCACGCGGTAATAGCCGTTTAATGGTTTATCGTATTGAACGGAACTGGTATTCACTCGCTGACAAAGTTATAAATGGTTCTGTTAGCGAAGCCGAGTCTGCAAGAAGTAAGTTACAAAATGATTTACTGACATTAGCGCCAGTATTTGCTGAATTTGAGTATTTCATGAGTGAAGAATTTAGCTTGGTGGATTGTTATCTCGCACCGCTATTATGGCGTTTACCTGTGTTGGGAATCGATCTCATTGGTCCGGGTTCAAAAGAGTTGAAAGTGTATATGAACCGTGTTTTTGAACGAGATTCATTCTTGGCTTCTTTAACTGAAACTGAGCGTGAGATGCGTTTATCTCGTTAATTCGGGCAGGATGTATAACTCATGGATAATATGACGCCTCGGCGCCCGTATATGCTTCGGGCCTTTTATGACTGGTTACTAGAGAACGATTTGACACCTCATCTGGTTGTTGATGCAACGCTGCCTGGTGTTCGGGTACCAGTTGAGTTCATTCAGGACGGGCAGATCATTCTGAACATCGCCCCAAGGGCTGTCGGGAATCTAGAGCTTGGTAACGATGCAATCATGTTCAACGCTCGTTTTGGCGGGCGTCCTCACTCTGTTATTGTGCCTATTTTCGCTGTTCAGGCAATCTATGCACGTGAAAATGGTGCAGGGACGATGTTTGAACCGGAAGACTCATACATTCAGCAACTTGAACAGGCTCAAGAACAAGAGCAGGAAGAGCTGCAAAGTATTGACGTCGTAGAGACGGTTGACACTGATGATACAGTTTCCCCTAGCGACGACGAGCCTCCTCGACCTCGCGGAAAACCGAGTCTGAGAGTCATAAAATAGATACGGTTGAAGTTTTGTCAAAATTCGTGATAAAAAAAGCAGCTTTTGCTGCTTTTTTTATTTCGGTCATGATAGTGATGCTTTATCGCCCACAGTTTATTATTTTTTCTGCTGACTGGGTGAATATTGGAACGCTTTAATCACTCGTTTCACACCGGAGATATTACGTGCTATTTCGGTAGCATGGTTACCATGTTCCGGTGTGACATAGCCAAATAAGAACACTTCTTTATCTTCCGTAATCACTTTAATCTTAACACCACTCAGTTGATTGTCCGTTAACAGTGATGATTTAACTTTTGTGGTGATCCAACTGTCTTCGCTTATATCCGATGTACTTAGGGGCTTTCGAATTCGAACCTGATCATGGACTTCTTTGACCCCCTTAACTTGCTGTACATCTTTTTCTAATGATTTCAAAAGATTGTCATCTTGAGATTGACCCATCAATACAACAACACCACGAAATGAGTTGGATACAATACGGGTCTTGCCGCGGTAAGGGGGTTTTCTGATCAAGCCGGTTATTTCAGCTTCAATGTAATTGTCATCCCAGATTTCTTGAGTGGTTCGTGGATCTGTGACGATATCGGCTGTTGTTGCTGCACCAGCAATAAACAACCCAACACATCCAGATAACATGACTGCAAGAGATAACGTAATCAGAATGGTTAAGTTTTTCATGATTTACTCTTCATGGGGTGGAAATAAGACTTGATCAATCAGGTCACAAAGGCAGTGCAGTGTCACCATATGGACTTCATGAATACGGGCAGTGCGGAGAGAAGGAATACGAATTTCTACATCGTTTTCTCCCAATAGACCAGCCATTTCACCACCATCTTTCCCTGTCAGAGCAATGATAGTCATGTCTCGGGTCACTGCTGCTTCCATGGCTTTGATAATATTTTTGCTATTCCCACTGGTTGAAATTGCCAGCAAGATGTCGTTTGCTTGCCCAAAGGCTCGCACCTGTTTGGAAAAAATTTCTTGGTAATGGTAATCGTTGGCGACGGCTGTCATCGTCGTGTTGTCTGCCGTCAGGGCCATAGCCGGTAGGCTAGGGCGCTCAGTTTCGAAACGGTTGAGTAGGCAAGATGAAAACTGTTGGGCGTTTGCTGATGACCCACCATTACCACAACAAAGGATCTTGTTACCATTGAGCAAACTGGCAACCATGGCCTGTGCTGCATGTGTAATAGCATCTGGTAATGCTTCAGCGGCAGCAATCTGAATTTGAATACTTTCAGTAAAACTAGCTTTAATGCTTTCGAGCATCGATTATTCCTGCGTTATTGCATTTTGGAACCAATCGATGTCATTGCCATTTTGATGAATAGCAATCACATCGAAACGAAAATCAGTGTCATAAGGTGACAAACCTTGTGTTAATAACCAGAACTGAGCTGTCTGAATTAATTTTTTGGTTTTTGTCGGTGTCACGGCTTCAGCCGCATGACCGAAGTGTCGGTTTTTTCTATACTTTACTTCAACAAATACAGTCGTTTGTTGATCGCGCATAATCAGATCGATTTCACCGGTACGACATGAAAAATTTTGGGTGATCAATTGTAAGCCTCGTGCCAGTAAAAAAGCTGAGGCTGCTTGTTCATAGCGAGCACCGATCTCGCGATGGCTAAAGCGAGCCATACTCTCCCCAAGTTAATTCTTGCTGCACGATACACTGTTTATCAATGCTGAGCGTGCCGGTTTGCCCCTGAACTTGATATCCCTCGACCGCTTTCATTTGCGGGAGCGATGTCATTAAAGTGTACGCATCCATTCCCATCGCTTTCAATCGTTTCTCAGCATTGGAATCTTTTGGCCACAAATCTTCCATCTGTTCTTTGGTCGCAGCTTGTGGCTTGAGCAGTAACGGAATATCACTGAATGTGACCCCCGAGAGATCTTCATATTGATTGCTACTATTACTCCGGGAGCTTGAAAACAGTTTCGGCTGCGTCGTATCCGGGTTGATCGCCACTTCGATAAATGGTTTGAGGAGTGTGAGTTCAGCGCTGTTGGCAACAATATAAACGGTATCGATATCGCGTCGGCTACGCGGCTGACTTTCCAGCTTCATATCTAGCAATGATTCCATTTGAGCAATATTTTTTTGGCTATTCTGCAAACCGAACACCGTGTTGATATTTTGCTGTAAGTGACGTTTATCACCAAACCGACTGATTGTAAGTGGATGCTTACTATACTTTTGCCACTCTTGTTGAAAGGCTTCTGCGACCCGTTCACCATAGCTTCCTTGCGGCACAAGGATCATTGGATACTGATATCCCAAGCGGAACAAATGTTTTGCGGCTTGGCTGGCCTCTTGTTCAGGAGACAGGGCAAAGTAACATGCAGGCGAATTCGAACTGATATTTTCCGGAATATTTAAGGCCAACATAGGGATTTGGTGTTTCTTTTGCTTCTCTATCTGCTGTAGTTGGGTAATATCGTCTTTGATTAGCGGACCGACAACGAAGTCGATATGCTCTTGCATCAATTGATTGACTGTATCTGAAAATGATTGCTCATTTGTATCGATCACATTCAGCGTCATATCGGTATCTCTGTCCCGATCATTCATCATCGCAAACATAAATCCGTCTCGGATTAATTGAGCCTGCTGAGAAAACTTACCGCTCAATGGCAGGAGTAAAGCTGTTCTTTTTGGGGTTGAGATTTTCATCGCCAGAACCGCTTTGACACCTCCGGGCATATGGATAGCAGCCGGGTGATGGCTATTCTCCGCTAACCATTTTTCGAGTGTATTTTTAAGTTGTGAGAAATTGCCATCCAGCGTTTTCATATAGATGGCGAGTTGGAGCCAACCCGCTAATTCATCTTCATCGGATGCAACGTTTAACTCTGTAATCTCTGTCGCGGAATAATGGGAAAGATTCTGCCAAATCTGACGAGCAACTTTAGCCTGGACATTCTGTGGACTCAGGTCATAGACCTCGACTAAAGCTCGGGCGGCATCAAACCATTTTTCAAGACTCATGAAAATATCGGCTTTAGTCTGATAGAATGCTAACCATTGAGCATCAGGAAGTTTCCACCAAGGTTTAAAAGTCAGTCGTTTAAGTGCTGTTTCATTCTGATCATTATTGAGAAAGAGTCTGGCTCGAGCAAGTTGCCATTCCGCTTGTTGCGTTTCTGACAATTTTTGTTTGGTCAGTCGGAATAACAGTAGATTCGCTTGGGCGACCTGGTTTTCTTTCACCGCTGCTTTTAGCGCCATGATCAGCCAGTCATTTTGTATTGACCCTTCAGTGCTATTGGCTCTCATGAGATAGTCCTGCGAACTGAGTGTCGGACGTTGAGTAATATCGACACGGTTCGAGTCTATTGAATTGGAAGCACATGCCGCAAGAAAGATTGTGAATGTAATCTGAGTGATTAGGCGTGCCACATTGAGTCTGTTATGCTTTTTCTGAGCCATGAGCTGTAATTTATTCCGGTAAAATTGTCTCTATAATAATCTTTGAAGTGATGATAAACAAATGACGAATCATAAAACGTTGCAGGAGCAAGCGACAACACTATACATTGTTCCTACGCCAATTGGTAATTTAGGCGATATAACGCAAAGAGCCATTGATGTTCTTTCTCAGGTCGACATGATCGCTGCTGAGGATACGCGCCACACTGGGAAACTTTTATCTCACCTGAACATTCAAACCAAAACTTTTTCTCTCCACGATCATAATGAACAGGAGAAAGCTTCGGTATTGGTTGACAAACTGCTATCCGGACAGTCGATTGCTTTAGTTTCTGACGCCGGAACACCGTTGATCAGCGATCCAGGATATCATCTTGTTAAACTTTGTCGTCAGGCGGGTGTAAAAGTAGTCCCTCTGCCCGGGGCTTGTGCTGTTATCGCGGCATTAAGCGCTTCCGGTTTACCGTCGGACCGATTTAGTTTTGAAGGATTTCTTCCCCCGAAAACCAAAGCTCGTAAAGATAAAATAGCAGAGATCGCTCATGAGGAACGAACTTGTATTTTCTATGAATCAACCCATCGCATTATTGAATCACTCCATGATTTGCAGGATGTGCTCGGGCCTGATCGCGAAGTCGTGCTGGCAAGAGAGTTGACGAAAACCTTTGAGACCATTCAGGGGTTACCATTGGGAGAGTTAATCCCGTGGGTAATGGAAGATGAAAACCGTCGCAAGGGAGAAATGGTGTTACTGATTCATGGCTATCGGCGTTCTGAACGGGATGAATTTCCTGAAGATGCACTTCGGACACTCAAGATTCTGACTCAGGAGCTGCCTTTAAAAAAAGCTGCCGGTCTCGTGGCTGAAATTTATCATCTGAAGAAAAATGCGCTTTACAAATGGGGACTTGAACATTTGGATTGATCCGATGAATGATAAAAAAGCCCCCGTTCCGCAGTTGCTGAACGGGGGCTTTTTTTGTCTGATGTTGCTGCTGAACTCTCCTGTTTTCTCTAATCAGGGCTAATTGGAGTATGACGACTGATCTTTAGAGAATCCTCTTCAAAACATCATTTTTTCTATCGAATAAACGGTGTCTTAACGCGCCAAGTCCGTGTAATGTAGCAAGTAGCAATTTACTGCGGCGTACCCGCGTCGGTTGATGCCTTTCACACCGCTGGTAACGTCTTAAAAGACATGGGCCTGGATTTAGATGCACCAGAGCTTGCCTAATGGACTTTCTCTTTGCCATCACCAAGATAATCTGCAAGCAGATAACTGCGCCATCGAAGACATGACAGAAATGCGTTGAGTGGTATGAAGCGATCATTATTGCTCGCGTCTTTCGCCAGTGAGTTGCCTTTTCTTTCTCTCAGTAGGAATTGACGAGTTTTATCACAAATAACCGATAAAGTGATTTATATAGAAAAAATACTAACCTTTATAGAGAGCATCCTGTTTTGGCCTGTGCTGTTTTGGATGTGACTTCAATCTAAGGCTGTGTTTTCTTATCGATGTCGGTTTAGAAAATATATGAAATCTGACCTGAGGTGTTTTTTTATGTCTAAATTCAGTATCAGAATAAAATTGGTTGTGATAACCGGTGTGTTCTTTGCTTGCCTTATCGGCATACTGATTTATTTGTCTGCGCACTCAATTCGTTCTTTGAGTGATTTTTCTGCCAATGAATTAAAACTGTATCAAGAAGAGCAAGCCGGCCTTTTACTAGAGTCGGCAGCCAGTGAAGTTCATGCCCAAGTGTCTAATTATCTTGGCGATACAGCAGCGGTTGTGACCAGTTTTTCTAAAGTCTTAGCGGATACAGCAGTGGGCAATGGCGGCCTTCCTTTTGCTCGTCAAAAAGTTAAAGATATGACTCTGTCGTTGCTCAAAAGCTCACCGCATATGAATGCGCTGTACGCACAATTTGAACCGAATGGTTATGATGGTAAAGACCAAGCGTCGATGGGGACCGGTGATCATACATCTTCAGTTGGCACTTTAGACACCTATTGGTTAAAAGATGGTCAGGAGAACTATATTTACAGTGCGGGACAGCCCGACATGAAATATGTTCAGGATAAGGATGAAAATGGCGTTCGAGTATCCGAATGGTACTTGTGCCCGATGGACACGAAAAAAGCATGTTTATCAGACCCTTATCTATTTGAACTGACAAATGGTCAAAAAGTATTGATGACCACGTATTCGGCACCTGTTATAGCAGAGAGAACGTTTGTTGGTATGGTTGGTGCGGATGTCAATTTGTCTGAGATTCAAAAAAAGCTGGAGCAAATCAGCAGTCACTTATTTGGTGGCGAGGGTAAGATTACCATTGTCAGTGAAAAAGGTTTGGTTGTGGGATCCAGCGAAGTGCCTGATGCGATCGGTAAAAATATGAACACGGTGGGACTCAGCTTTGCGAATCAAAAATCAGGGCTAATCAAAGATGATAAACAATGGGTATACAGCAGCAGCATGACCATCAATGCGGCTCCCAATGTCTGGAAAATCTATGTCTCTGTGCCAACTTCTGTTTTATTAGCGCCTGTCACCAAAATGTCCAGTCAACTGGATGAAAAAACACACAGTTCAATCACTTTGTTTATGGGATTGTCCATCGGACTGTTATTGGCTGGACTTGTGCTAGTCTTTTTAGTCGTCAATACGGTAACGTCACCACTACGTAGTATTGCTTTGCGCATGGAAAAACTAGCGTCAGAAGAAGGCGATTTAACCCAGCGTCTCGATACACAAAACCATTTAGAGCTTGTGTTGTTGGCGCAAGGATTTAATCAGTTTACGGGTAAATTGCAGGACATGATGATTCGTCTGATTCAGCAGCGAGATGTGGTTGCTAAAACGAATGATGAGTTTACCAAGGCGACAGCGACAGCCCATCAGTCCACTTTGGTACAGGCAGAGCAGATAGATTCTGTTGTCTCCGCTGTCACGGAAATGTCTAGCTCGGCAACAGAAGTCGCAAACTTGGCTCGGCATAATGGTGAAGCCGCAACAGAAATTAGTCAGTACTTAACTGAGTCGTATGAGCTTGTTCAATCGAATCGACAGATGGTTGAAGGTCTTGCAGCTCAGTTAAACGATGCCAGCAATCAAGTTGCACAGGTGTCTCAACGCAGTGATTCTATTTACAGTATTTTGGATACGATTCGAGCGATTGCAGAGCAAACTAATTTATTGGCATTGAATGCAGCCATTGAAGCGGCTCGCGCGGGGGATCAAGGTCGAGGATTTGCCGTGGTGGCTGATGAAGTGCGTAATTTGGCGGCACGAACACAGGAGTCAACAGAAGAAGTGGATGTCCTGATCAAAGGCTTGCAACAGGATGTTCAATCGGCTGTGGCGTTGATCGAGGAGAGCCAAGAAAGTGCTCAGCAAACCGTCGCTTCTTCTGTCGAAAATACGAATAAATTGGGCATTGTGAATGAAAGGGTGGCAGGGATTTCGGATAATACAATCCAAGTTGCAGCAGCGGCAGAGCAGCAATCGAACGTGGCAGAGGATATAAATAGGAGCTTGGTTGGTATTCATGAGTCTTCGACCAAGCTTAAAGAAATTGTCAGTGAGCTGGAAAGTAGTAATGCAGATAGCTCTAAGGCTGTCGTGGAATTTACCGCGATTCTGTCGCTGTTGAAAGTGAAGTAGTCAGCCGTTAATCGATGGTTTACGTCAGAGTGGTATTCTTGATAAGAATACCACTCTTTTATCTATTTATCGTTCCCCCATTGAGCAGCGTATTACGGTGTCATTATGTTGCTCTTTCATTCGGGTGATTTGCCATCAATTGGCGCATTTTGTCAATAATCCAATCCGTTAGCTTGGAGCTCGGGTTTTGGATAAGTGTGACAATGCCGACTTCAATAAAGCGATCCGATAACACGTCGCTTCTGGCGATTTTGATATGCTGAGAAAACGACTTATCGCTGGCTATATGCTCAGGCACAATGGCCCATCCTTGATTCTGTGTGACCAACTCACAAATTAAATAATAACTATCGATGTCCCAATGGTCTGGACTTAAGGCATGTTCCCGATTTTCTCCTGAGCGATTGCATAATACGAATTGTCGATACTGCTGTAATTGCGCCAAGCTTAGGGTGTCTTTACTGGCCAGAGGGTGCTGTTTTCCAACAATGAGAACCTGTTTGAAATAGCCAAGCGGGTGTAGTTGTAATTTAGCGGGCAATTCATCATTACTGATCATGAGGCCAATATCCGCGTTGTGATTGGCAATCGCTACGGCTATGTCATCTTGGGAACCATTGGTGATGACCAAGTGAGTGTTGGGGAAGGTATCGCCGAATTGGGGAAAAATGGTATGGATCGTTTCTAAGGGAAGCGCCTCGTCTATGGCAATGCGTAATGAAATCGGCTCCTGACGTGCGGCCGTTAAGGCCCTTGATTCCAAGCGTAAACATTGGTTTAGAACAGCTTGCGCTTCGGGCAGTATTTCTTCTCCGAGTGAGGTGAGTACCGGGTACTTAGAACGGCGATCAAACAACTCAAAACCTAAATCAAGTTCTAAATTGGAAATCGCACTGCTGATGCGTGATTGTGCTTTATTCAGCTTTCTTGCAGCGGCAGAAAAAGAGCCTGATTCGGCGGCGGTCACAAAAGCGAGCAGTTGATCAAGAGTCCAGTTCATATCGTTCTCCAATGGCTCAGTTTGCCGATTGAATGTTGTTGACCTATCCCATAATCAGATAGTAACTAACTTTATTGTATCTCAATTCGTTATATGATTCTCCCACATCTATGCAATGGGAGAGGCAAAATGCCAACCGTGACACCAACTCAGCTACCCCAATCGGTTGCACAGGCCTTTTGGCGCTTTGCGATTCCTTCTATTGTCGCCATGCTGGTGAGTGGTTTGTACCAGATCATCGATGGTTTCTTTGTCGGACGTTATGTCGGGAGTGAAGGATTAGCCGGCATCAATATGGCGATTCCGTTATTGGGTCTGATCATGGGCTTTGGGCTTCTCATCGGCATGGGCGGCGGCAGTGTGTTGTCCCAGTATCGCGGCGAGAAGAATCTCTATGCAACGCAAGCAACATTGGTGACGGCTCTGTTTTTGGTGGTCGGCATTGGCTTATTTGCCTCACTGGTGTTTATTATCTTCGGCAAAAGTGGTTTGCACCTGCAAGGTGCGACGGGTCACACGCTGATGCTGAGTTGGCAGTATGTTGAAATCATGTCGTATGGGGCTTTGATTTCCATTGGCGCCAGTGCGATGCCGATGCTAGTACGTAATGATGATAGTCCGAATATGGCCACGCTGTTTATTGTGGTCGGGGCATTACTGAATATTGTTTTGGACTATGTCTTTTTAGGGATGTTAGGCATGGGGTTAAAAGGGGCGGCGGTGGCAACCTTGATTGCACAGCTTGCGACATGCGTTTTATGCCTGCGGTATTTTACCTCGTCTAAAGCAAAAACCACCTTATCGCTCAATCAGTTTGATAGCAGTATTGCTAAGCGAATGATGCAGTTGGGCGCGTCAAACTTGGTGATGTTTATCTATATGAGTTTTATCATCGCCCTGCACAACCGACTCTTTATGGACTATGGCGACACGACCCAATTAGCGGCGTTTGCCATTGTCGGTTATTTAGCCGGTTGTTATTACTTTTTTGCTGAAGGTCTGGTCAGTGGCTTACAGCCGCCAGTCAGTTATTACCTTGGGGCAAAGCAGTACCAGCGCATTATCCAAACCGTGAAATTAGCATTTTCTGTGACTGTCGGTTCCGGCATTGTTGTGGTTATTGTGTTGAATTGCTTCCCGGAATTTTTCGCCAGCTTCTTTACACATGCGAACGGGCCGTTAATTGAGGCCACCAAGGTTGGGATTCGTTTGCATTTGATGGCGCTGTTTTTAGATGGCTTCTTATTTATGGCGTCTATTTACTTTGTGGCGGTAGGGAAAGGCGGTCAAGCCTTGTTTGTTTCAGTTGGAAACATGGTGGTGCAATTGCCTTTCTTGTTTATTTTACCAAGACTGTGGGGGATTGAAGGCGTGTGGTTGTCGGTGCCGTTATCAAACATTGTTTTCACGGCGATTGTCTTACCGATGCTATTCATGAATTTAAACGGTTTGAGAAGTAAACAACTGCTTTCGGCAGAGACTGGTCTTTTATCTAAATGTCAGCAATAAGTGGGAACAAAACATCCGAATTGATACGGTTCAATCATGCTGATATCGGATGGAAAAACAACCAGTCGCTTTTTCATCGGTAGACAGCGTTTCTCTTTCTCTATACAATTCGCGCTCGGAGTTGACTGGGTAGTCGCTGCTTTATTGATGTCCCTTAGTTTTGCTGGGGGAGACTGATAAAGGGGAGGAAAGTCCGGGCTCCATAGAGCAGGGTGCCAGGTAACGCCTGGGGGGCGTAAGCCCACGACAAGTGCAGCAGAGAGAAGACCGCCGATGACCCTTGGGTCAGGTAAGGGTGAAAGGGTGCGGTAAGAGCGCACCGTGCGTCTGGTAACAGTTCGTAGCAAGGTAAACTCCACCCGGAGCAAGACCAAATAGGCTCTCATATGGCGTGGCTCGCGTCTGGGAGCGGGTAGGTTGCTTGAGCCAGTGAGCGATTGCTGGCCTAGAGGAATGGCTACTACCGTTGCAAAACGGAACAGAACCCGGCTTATAGGTTAACTCCGGCTATTCTTGACCCATCATGATATTCAGTCATGATGGGTTTTTTGCTTTATATTGACGTTATCTGTCCCAGATCGTTTAAACTTGGTGCAATATCACGTCTGGTATTCGGGAAGATGGTAGCAGTGTTTCAGGCATTCTACTACCATAGTGTTCTGAGCAAGTTGAACGTATTCGGCCCCTGTATTTGTTGCATATGGGATGGGTTACTTGCATAGGTTTTACGAGAGAACAAATGACGCAGACAGCATTTCAGCATATTTCCGTCCTGTTGGATGAATCAATCCGAGGACTGGATATCAAACCGGACGGTATCTACATCGACGGCACGTTTGGCCGGGGTGGGCATTCGCGTACGATTTTGTCCAAATTAGGCCCACAAGGAAAACTCTACAGTATCGATCGTGATCCACAGGCGATTGAAGTCGCCCGACAAATCGACGACCCCCGTTTTACGATCATTCATGGCCCGTTTTCCGCAATCGCTGATTATGCCGAGGAATATGGCTTGAATGGTAAAGTGGATGGTGTTCTGTTTGATTTAGGCGTCTCTTCACCGCAGTTGGATGACGCTGACCGCGGATTCAGCTTTTTAAAAGATGGTCCGTTGGATATGCGCATGGATCCGACATCAGGTATTCCGGTTTCGCAGTGGCTGAGTGAAGCGGATTTAGATGATATCACTTGGGTCATTCGTGAATTTGGTGAAGATCGTTATGCCCGCAGAATCGCTAAAGCAATTATCAATTATCGCGATGATGAAGAGAATGAGCCGTTATTGCGGACCCGGCAATTGGCTCAACTGATTGCCGATGTCGTGCCGAAAAATTATAAAGAGAAGAAACATCCTGCGACGCGCGCTTTTCAGGCGTTTCGGATTTATATCAATAGTGAATTAGAAGAAATTGATTGTGCGCTAAAAGGTGCGTTATCGATCCTTGCGCCACAAGGTCGTTTATCTGTCATTAGTTTCCATTCGTTAGAAGATCGTATGGTGAAACATTTTATGCGTAAAGAGAGCAAAGGGCCTGAGGTTCCTCATGGACTTCCTTTAACGGATGCTCAGATTCAGGCGTTGGGCAGTGCTCACCTCAAGACGATTGGTAAGGCTATCAAACCTTCTGAACAAGAAGTCGCACAGAATACCCGCTCCAGAAGTTCAGTGCTCCGGATTGCGGAAAAGCTGGCATGACACAGACAAAAAACAGCCAGTTCAATCCGAACCTGGTTCGATTGATTTTGACCGATCTATTTACCGTGGGTCGTTTAGCGCTGTTTTTGCTTTTCATTATGTTTGTTACCGCGATGGGTATTGTGTTTACGACCCATCAAGCTCGGCTCGCTATCACTGCCAGAGAACATGAAATGGTTGAACGAGAGCGCTTAGATAGTGAATGGCGTAACCTGCTATTGGAAGAAACGGCGCTTTCAGATAACAGCCGAGTTCAGGATTTGGCGCAGAAAGACCTGAATATGATTCGTCCCGATGCAGACAAGGAAGTGGTAGTTCCTCTGAAATGAAAAAGATAGAATCCTCTCCCAAAAAGCAGCTTTCTCAAAGCCATGTTTTCATCCGTTGGCGCTTCTATATTATCTTACTTTTTGTTTTTTCTGCCTTTGGCATTCTGGTTGGGCGTACCGCCTATATTCAGGTCATTGAGCCTGATAACTTGGTGTATCAAGGCGACTTGCGCTCAATCCGCGCGAAAACAATTCCATCAGCACGGGGGATCATCTCCGATCGAAACGGAGAGCCGCTGGCCGTGAGTGTCCCTGTCGATGCTGTATGGGCCGACCCTGCAACTATTGTTAAATATCATGAATTGGACGAGCGGAACCGCTGGTACGCTTTAGCCGATGTGCTGGGACTCGATCGGCAGGCGTTGATTGATAAAATTTCTGACAATAAAAGCCGTCGCTTTATCTACTTGCAGCGTCAGGTGAATCCACCGATGGCAAAATACATCCGTGAGCTGAAATTAAAAGGTGTCGGCCTGAAATCTGAATCGCGACGTTATTACCCTTCTGGTGAAGTTAGTGCTCACTTGATTGGTGTTACCGGGATTGATGGTCACGGATTAGAAGGGGTCGAAAAAAGTTATGACAACTGGCTCAGCGGTGAAGCCGGCAAACAGGTGATTCGTAAAGACCGTTATGGGCGGGTCGTTGAGAATATTGCCTTAGAAGCCAAGCAGGAAGGAAAGCCGTTACAGCTCACCATCGATCAAAGGATTCAGGCGATTGCTTATCGGGCGGTAAAACAAGCGAAGGCGGATCACCGGGCAACATCGGCATCGGCAGTGATTGTGGATGTGAAAAGCGGTGCCATTCTGGCAATGGTCAATGCCCCCTCGTATAACCCGAATAATCGCACTGATCTTCAAACATTTCGCATGAGAAACCGGGTTTTGACCGATGCCATGGAACCGGGCTCAACCATTAAACCGTTTACGGAGATTGCAGCACTCGAAAATGGTGCCGCCACGCCGGATACGGTGATTGATACTGGGAACGGCGTTTTCCGAATTGGTGGTAGCCGTGTTCGGGATGTGTCTCGGGCCGGAAAAGCCAACCTACAAAAGATCCTCCAAAAATCGAGTAATATCGGGGTTGCGAAACTGGCTTTAAGGATGCCGATTCAGGCGTTATTAGGCGTCTATGGTTCCGTCGGGTTAGGCGAGCTATCCGGATTGAATTTGGTTGGCGAATCCATGGGGATTTTCCCCAACCGGACACGATGGTCTAAATTCGAGATCGCAACTTTAGCATTTGGATATGGCATTTCTGTCACACCGATTCAACTGGTTCATGCTTATGCGACGCTGGGGAATTATGGCCTGTATCAACCGTTGCATATTATCGAGAATAACCAGCAGGACATGTCGAAGCAGGTGATTGACCATGATACCGCAAAGTTAGTGCTGGGATATATGGAAACGGTAACCCAACCCGGAGGAACCGCGACAAGGGCTGCGATTCCCGGGTATCGGATTGCGGCAAAAACGGGAACATCACGGAAAGCAACCAGAGGCGGATATAGTGATGAGTATGTCACGATTACCGCTGGGATAGCGCCGGTCAGTGATCCCCGTTTGGCTTTGGTTGTGGTCGTCAATGAGCCTCAAGGCGATGAATATTATGGCGGCTCGGTTGCCGCGCCTGTTTTTGCTGAAATCATGAAAGGAGCACTCCAAATAATGAACATCGCTCCCGATGATAACCAGCCCCGAAGTAAATAAGGAATACGTATGTGTGACAGTATCTCGATTGCAGAATTGATTTCTCCTTGGCTTCAATTAGAGGCGACCACATATGCTGATATTCCGGTTCACCGACTGGTACTCGATAGTCGTCAGGTTCACTCCGGCGATACGTTCGTTGCCGTCATCGGACATCAAATCGATGGACGGGCGTTTATCGATGCAGCGGTGACTGCGGGCGCGAATCTGGTGATTGCGCAGTCTGATTCGCACAAACAACATGGCACCATCGAATCGCGAGCTTCAGTGCCGATCATTTATCTGGATGAACTGAATGCACATCTCTCTGAATTAGCCGGGCGACTGTATCATCATCCGAGTCAACATCACTCGTTGGTGGGAATTACCGGAACAAATGGCAAAACAACGATTTCTCAATTGATTGCTCAGTGGGTGAATGTATTGGGAAATCAGTGCGCTGTGATGGGCACGACAGGAAATGGGTTTCTTGAACAATTACAACCCGTTGGTAATACAACCGGCAGTGCGATTGAAATTCAGGAAACATTATCCGCTTTGGTGAATCAGGGAGCGAACTATACAGCGATGGAAGTGTCATCCCACGGTCTGGTTCAAGGGCGAGTGAAAGCTGTATATTTTGATGTGGGTGTTTTCTCCAACTTAAGTCGTGATCACCTTGATTATCATGGTGATATGGCGAGTTATGCGCAAGCGAAGAAATTATTATTTTGTACGCATCATTGCCAACGAGCCGTGATCAATGTCGATGACCCGGTAGGTCGTTCATGGTGTGATGAATTGGATGAAGCGATCGGGGTTTCTTTGTCGGAGCGGCCCCAGACCCGGCTTGGTGTTTGGGCGACGGATATCCAGTATCGTGAAGACGGCATTCACCTGTCTTTTGATAGCTCATGGGGAAGCGGCAGTTTTTCGGTGCCGTTAATCGGGGCATTTAACGCCAGTAACGTATTATTGACGTTTACGACGATGCTGGCGCTTGGTTTTGATAAAGATGATTTAGTCGCGACAGCCGGGCATTTATCGCCTGTCATCGGGCGTATGGAGTTGTTCCAGAAAGTGGGACGCGCGAAAATAGTCGTTGATTATGCGCATACCCCAGATGCACTGGAAAAAGCACTTTCTGCACTGAGGGTTCATTGCCATGGCAAACTATGGGCCATCTTTGGCTGTGGTGGTGATCGAGATCGCGGTAAGCGGCCGATGATGGCAGCCATTGCGGAGCGGCTGGCTGATCATGTTGTTCTGACGGATGACAATCCACGCAGTGAATCGGCTCAACTGATTATTCAGGATATGTTGCAAGGCTTACAGTCTCCGGCGGATATACATATCGAGCATCAACGGCAAAAAGCGATAGAATATGCACTATGCCATGCAGATGAGTACGATATTATCCTGCTCGCAGGAAAAGGGCATGAAGATTATCAGGTTACGGCTGAAGGGGTTCATCACTACTCTGATCGAGAGACGGCGATAAGACTGTTGGAGTTAACAGCATGATTCAGGTTTCATTATCACAATTGGCAAATATTCTTGAAGCAGAACTGATTGGTGAAGATCTTTATATTCACGCAATTTCAACGGATACCCGTCATATTGACAAGGGGGCATTGTTCATTGCTTTGGTCGGTGAACGTTTTGATGCGCATGATTTTGCCGATCAAGCTATCGCTCAAGGGGCTCAGGCGTTACTGGTGAGTCGGGCATTGAAAGTAAATGTCCCTCAGATTATCGTACGTGATACGTGTCAGGCTTTAGGCACAGTCGCTGCGTGGGTTCATCAGCAGTGTCAGACGAAAACCGTCGCAATTACCGGAAGTTGTGGTAAGACGACTGTGAAAGAAATGGTTGCGGCAATTTTAGCCCAAAAAGGACGGGTGCTGTATACACAAGGGAATTTCAATAATGAAATTGGCGTACCTTTGACATTACTCCGATCTTGCCCTGAAGATGATTTTGCTATTATTGAGCTGGGGGCGAATCATGTCGGAGAGATCGCTTATACGACTCGATTAGTCAAACCGGATGCAGCATTGGTCAATAATGTTGCCGCTTCTCATTTAGAAGGTTTTGGATCTTTAGAGGGCGTTAGGGTTGCCAAGGGGGAGATCTTTGAAGGACTGATCCCCGGAGCGACAGCGGTCATTAATCTCGATAGTCAGGGGAATGCCTTGTGGGAAAAGGTTCTTGCTGATAAGCACGTGGTTACTTTTTCACGACAACAGATGTCTGCTGATTTTTATGCGCAGTCTGTTCATTTAGATGCCTCTGCCCGTCCAAGTTTTACGCTGGTTTCACCTCAAGGTCAGCGAGATGTTCAATTAAATATCATCGGTGAACATAATATTACCAATGCACTGGCTGCGGCGGCATTGGCAACGGCTGCCGGTGCAACGTTAGATGAAATAAAAGATGGATTAGAAAACGCGAAAAATGTGCAGGGTCGCGTGGATGTGTCGATACTGACGCCAAAAATTCGTCTGATTGATGATAGCTATAATGCCAGTGTGCCCGCAGTAAAATCTGCCATTGATCTTCTGGCAACATTCTCTGCGGTACGATGGCTTGTATTAGGGAATATGGCTGAGCTCGGTGATGAAAGTCTTGCACTTCACCGTCAAGTCGGTGAACATGCAGCACCCTGTGGGTTTGATTATGTGCTGACATATGGCGACGATGCCAAAGTTATCAGTGAGGTGTGTCAAGGCGTACACTTCTCTTCACATCAACACATGATGGAGTATATCGAGCGGCAACTCGATAATGATCAAAATCAAGAGCATGTTTTACTTGTCAAAGGTGCGCATAGTGCCGGTATGGGTAATATAGTTGCTGCTCTCAAGGAGAAATACGCATGATTATTTGGCTTGCAGAACTATTACAGCCATATTTTTCTTTCTTTCGTCTGTTTGAATATCTGTCATTCAGAGCCATTCTCAGTATTTTGACTGCATTGGGTTTTTCCCTCTGGATGGGACCTCGCCTCATTAAGCAACTACAATTGCTGCAAATCGGACAAGTTGTTCGTAATGACGGACCTGAGTCTCACTTCAGCAAGCGTGGGACACCGACCATGGGCGGGGTGATGATTCTCGCATCCATCTTTATCACGGTGTTACTGTGGACGGATTTGTCCAACCCCTACGTCTGGGCTGTGATGGTCGTTCTACTCGGCTATGGGGCGATTGGTTTTGTTGATGATTATCGTAAAGTTGTGCGCAAAAATACCGATGGCCTGATCGCTCGGTGGAAGTATTTTTGGCAGTCTCTGATTGCTTTATGTGTTGCATTTGCTTTGTACATTCATGGCAAAGATACCAGTGCAACGGAACTGGTGGTGCCTTTCTTTAAAGATGTCATGCCACAGTTGGGGATGTTTTATATTGTTCTGACTTACTTCGTGATTGTCGGAACCAGTAACGCGGTCAATTTAACGGATGGACTGGATGGTCTGGCAATTATGCCGACCGTTTTAGTCGCTGCCGGTTTTGGTGTTATTTCTTGGGCGACGGGTAATGTGAATTTTGCCAATTATCTCCATATTCCTTATATCGCTTATGCTTCAGAGCTTTCTGTCGTCTGTACCGCCATTGTCGGCGCCGGACTCGGATTTCTATGGTTCAATACATATCCTGCACAGGTATTTATGGGGGATGTCGGTTCACTCGCTTTAGGTGGTGCATTGGGAACCATTGCTGTACTCGTTCGTCAGGAATTTGTTCTGGTGATCATGGGCGGAGTCTTTGTGATGGAAACACTCTCGGTGATCCTGCAGGTCGGGTCTTATAAATTACGTGGACAACGTATTTTCAGAATGGCACCTATCCATCATCACTATGAGTTGAAAGGGTGGCCCGAGCCTCGTGTGATTGTGCGTTTCTGGATTATTTCAATTGTGCTGGTTCTGATTGGTCTGGCAACGCTGAAAGTCCGTTAATGTATTGTCGATGTAAGTACTGTGAGTTGAATGGCGCAGTGTGATTGAATCGTAAGCGCTATGGTGGTTTTGGGATGATTTGTTTATGTGTGTAACAGTTTAAGAATCGACTTGGAATGGCGTGGTATAAGATGAATGATTGGCAAGATGTAAGCAATGTCGTTGTCGTTGGGTTGGGGATTACAGGCCTTTCGGTTGTGAAATATCTGGGTAGATATCATCCGAATCTCTCTGTCAGGGTCATCGATACTCGGGACAATCCACCGGGATTGAGTGAGTTACCGGCTGGTGTTGAATGTCATCAAGGCGGCTGGCGCAGTGAGTGGCTCGCGGCAGCCGATTTAGTCGTCATTAATCCCGGTATCGCGTTATCGACTCCGGAAATTCAACAGGTTATCAAAACGGGAACACCCGTGGTTGGCGACATCGAGTTATTTGCCTGGCACATCAACAAACCTGTCATTGCCATTACTGGCTCCAATGGTAAGAGTACCGTCACTGATTTAACCGGGAAAATGGCTGCTGCGGCCGGTCTTCAGGTTGCTGTGGGTGGTAATATCGGCATACCGGCATTGGATTTGATTGATGAGTCGATTGATTTGTATGTTTTGGAGCTTTCCAGTTTTCAACTGGAGACAACGAGCCATCTCAAACTGAAAGCTGCGGCATTTTTGAATTTGTCTGAAGATCATATGGACCGGTATCAAGATCTTGAGGGATATCGGCAAGCAAAATTGCGGATCTTTGCTCATGCCGAAGCAGCCATTGTCAATCGTGATGATCCATGTACATTCCCTGATACATTTTCAGGCGCGGTTGCCACCTTTTCCATCTCACAAGTGGCTAATTTTTCTCTTCAATATATTGATGAATGTGAATATTTGGTGGCAAATGGACGTCCGGTGATTGGCTGTGATCACCTCAAATTAGTCGGACGACATAATCTGGCTAATGTTTTAACTGTATTGGCATTATTACAACACGCCGGTATTTCCTATGAAAAAGGCCTTGATGTACTCAAGTCTTACACTGGATTGACACATCGTTGCCAGGTTGTTGAAGATAATCGTGGGATTCAATGGGTCAATGATTCTAAAGCGACGAATGTTGCCAGTACATTGGCAGCGCTCTCAGGTTTGACTTTAAAAGGCACACTGTATTTATTGGTTGGTGGTGTCGGTAAAGGGGCTGATTTCTCGCCGTTGGCGCCGGCTCTGGATTCACTGAATGTTCGGTTGTGTTGTTTTGGCCGTGATGGTCAGCAGTTTATGCCGTTGCACCCCGCAGCGAAACAGTACGAAACGATGGCTGATGTGATTGCCGATATTGCACCTCAGTTGTTACAAGGCGATATCGTGATGCTTTCACCTGCCTGTGCCAGCTTTGATCAGTTTAAGAATTTTATGGCAAGAGGCGATGCTTTTGTCGATTTAGCGCACCAATATGCATAGTGTAGGTTGATTGTGTCACTTGTATCGAAAGCAAGCGCCAGAATGATCCGATGGCTGAAGACCCCGAGTCCTCAGGTGTTGTTTGATCGGCAACTAGTATGGATTGCACTGGGACTGATGTTAATCGGTTTGGTGATGGTGACTTCGGCATCATTTCCTGTGAGTTCACGACTGACCGATCAACCGTTTCATTTCATGTTCCGTCAGGCGACTTTTTTAGCATTAGCTCTGGTTGTATCTGCTGTTGTGTTGCAAGTGCCGTTATATCGTTGGTTTCAGTACAGTTCATTGTTATTAGCACTCTCATTTGTGCTGTTAGTTATTGTCCTGATTGCCGGAAAATCGGTGAATGGTGCATCCCGTTGGATTCCTTTGGGACTGTTTAACCTACAGCCGGCAGAAGTTGCAAAATTAACGTTATTTATTTTTATGTCTGGCTATTTGGTCAGAAAGCATGATGAAGTCCGGCAAACCTTTTTTGGCGGGTTCATGAAACCGATTATGGTGTTCTCATGTCTGGCCATTTTGCTGTTGCTTCAGCCAGACCTCGGTACGGTTATTGTGATGCTGGTGACTTTATTCGGCATGCTATTTATTGCCGGTGCAAAGTTGTCACAGTTTATTGCGTTGATGATTGCCGGGGTGATTTCAGTCATCGGACTGATCATTGCTGAACCGTACCGTATTCGCCGGGTCACATCGTTTCTCGACCCATGGGAAGACCCTTTCGGTAGTGGTTATCAGTTGACGCAATCACTGATGGCTTTCGGTCGTGGTGGCTGGTTTGGTCAGGGACTTGGGAATTCGATTCAAAAACTGGAGTATTTACCTGAGGCGCATACCGATTTCGTCTTTGCCGTCTTAGCCGAGGAACTTGGATTCGTCGGGGTTGTTCTGGTTTTAATGTTACTGATGTGGCTCGTGATGAAAGCCATATTTATCGGTAAAAAGGCATTTGAACATGAGCGACAATTTGGTGGTTATCTTGCCTTCGGGATTGGTATTTGGTTTGCCTTTCAGACATTGGTCAATGTCGGAGCGGCAGCGGGGATTGTTCCGACCAAGGGGTTAACGCTGCCACTCATCAGCTATGGTGGTTCGAGCTTAATTGTAATGTCTGTTGCGGTTTCAATTTTATTGAGAATTGATTTTGAATGCCGACTTGCGGATGTGGAAAAAGAAGTTGTAAAGAACGCAGATGAACAAGAATAAACGTTTAATGGTCATGGCGGGTGGTACGGGCGGACACGTTTTCCCCGGACTTGCCGTTGCCAAAGCACTACAAGCGCAAGGATGGGAAATTCGTTGGTTGGGAACAGCTGACCGAATGGAAGCGGAATTGGTTCCTAAGCACCAGATTGAGATTGATTTTATCCAAGTCAAAGGATTGCGGGGGCAAGGTATTTTGCGCTTATTGAAAGCGCCATTTCAAATCATCAATGCAATTTTTCAGGCCAGAGCCTATATCAAACAATGGCAACCTGATGTGGTGTTAGGCATGGGCGGCTATGTGAGCGGCCCCGGAGGCGTTGCTGCATGGCTGTTGGGGATTCCGGTTGTGTTACACGAGCAGAATGCGGTTGCGGGGTTAACCAATCGTTGGCTTGCTCGCATTGCCCGACGTGTTTTTCAGGCTTTTCCCGGGGCGTTCCCGAATGCTGATGTCGTTGGTAATCCAGTACGTACCGACGTGGCCCGACTGGCGGAGCCGGTGCAGAGAATGAAAGATCGCGATGGCCCTATTCGTATATTGGTGATGGGCGGGAGCCAAGGCGCTCGAATTTTGAATCAGACGATGCCTGATGCAATGGCATTGTTGGCGAATCATCCGGTTGAAATTCGTCATCAGGCCGGGAAGGGAAATCAGTCGTCCGTTACGCAACAATATCGTCAACAACACATTGAGCATGTTTGTGTGACAGAATTTATTGATGATGTGGCCGAAGCTTATGCGTGGGCTGATTTGCTGATTTGTCGGTCTGGCGCATTAACGGTTTCTGAAATTGCAGCCGCCGGGGTGGGGGCTATTTTTGTTCCCTTTATGCACAAAGATCGCCAACAAGCACTGAATGCTGATCATTTGGTTGCGGCAGATGCTGCGATAATGATCGAGCAACCACAGCTAAGTGCGCAGAAAATGGCTGATGCGATTGCTCAACTTGATCGCAGTCGATTGCTCGATATGGCCGCGAAAGCCAGACAACTGGCGCAACCTGATGCCGATAAGATCGTTGTGAATGCGATCATCTCTTTAACTGAATAATGGAAAGTTTCATGACAATGACCTATACGCCTGACTTATCCCAGCTTAGAACAATCATTCCTGAAATGCGTCGGGTGAAGAGTATTCACTTTGTCGGGATTGGTGGCGCCGGTATGAGTGGTATCGCCGAGGTTCTGTTGAATGAAGGCTATCAGATCACCGGATCTGATATTGCGGCCAATGCGGTCACCGATAATTTAAAAGCGAAAGGTGCGATCATTCATATTGGGCATCAGGCGGAAAATGTTGCGCAAGCGAGTGTTGTCGTTGTTTCGACTGCCATTGATATGAATAATCCTGAGCTCATTGAAGCCAGAGAAAGACGTGTACCGATTGTACGTCGGGCTGAAATGTTGGCTGAACTGATGCGCTTTCGTCATGGGATTGCTGTCGCAGGAACGCATGGAAAAACCACGACGACTGCTTTAGTGACACAAATTTATTTCGAAGCCGGGTTAGACCCGACGTTCGTCAATGGCGGGTTGGTCAAAAGTGCAGGTACAAATGCACGGTTGGGGAGTAGCCGGATCCTAATCGCTGAAGCCGATGAAAGTGATGCCTCTTTCTTACACTTGCAACCGATGGTCAGTATTGTAACCAATATTGAAGCGGATCATATGGACACTTATCAAGGTAATTTTGAAACCTTGAAACGGACGTTTATCGAATTTTTACATAATTTGCCTTTTTATGGTCAGGCGATCCTCTGCATTGATGATCCTGTCGTCCGGGAACTGATTCCTCAATTGAGTCGTCATGTAGTCACATATGGTTTTTCGCAGGATGCTGACGTCCGTATCGAAAATTATCAGCAGCGTGGTCAGCAAGGTCAATTTACGGTAGTTCGCAAAGATCGACCTGATTTATCGATTACTTTGAATATTCCCGGCCGTCATAATGCAATGAATGCTGCTGCAGCAATTGCTGTTGCGACTGAAGATGACATTGGTGATGAAGCGATTTTGAAAGCGATGGCAAGTACTCAGGGAACCGGCCGCCGCTTTGATCACTTAGGTGTATTTGATTCTGGACGCGGAAAGGTCATGCTGGTTGATGACTATGGTCATCATCCGACAGAAGTTGATGTGACGATTCAGGCTGCCAGAAGTGGTTGGGCGGAAAAACGGTTAGTGATGATTTTTCAACCGCATCGCTATAGTCGCACCCGAGACTTATACGATGATTTTGCCAATGTACTTGAGCAAGTTGATGTGTTGATTATGCTGGATGTTTATCCGGCAGGAGAAAAACCAATTGCCGGTGCTGATGGGCGTTCATTATGCCGCACAATTCGGAGTCGTGGCAAAATAGACCCCATATTTGTTCCCGATAGTCAAACGTTACCGAATATTCTCGCTAATGTATTACAAGATGGTGACTTAGTGCTGACGCAAGGTGCAGGTGATATTGGCAAAGTGGCGAGACAATTAGCGTTATTGCAGTTGAATATCGATAAAATGCAACAAATAGGATAAAAAACTAATATTTATCTGTTTCAAATAATGTGGAAGTTGGCATCAAGGCTAAATTTCTGTTTTTCTTTATTTGATACTTTGAGTGAGCTCAGTATAATCCGAAGGTTATAGTGAATGTTTTGCCACAATTGTAATTCGAAAGCAGGGTGTACAAAATCAATTGATGGCTGATGGTGAACTTGAATGAAGCAAATATTAATGAGAAGCCATCAGTTGTCACTGTCACCATGGCTCAGAGAACGAGTCTGGGGTGGGATTTTTCTGTTCTCGGTGACTTTCTTCATCGGATTGTTACTTTATTCTGCGTTAAGTTGGATGTGGGATGAAGACCGATTACCTCTGTCTCGAATCATTTTGCAGGGACACTTGAAGTATGTCACGGCACATGATGTCCAGCAGGCCTTTGCCTCGTTGGAGCACGTCGGAACATTTATGTCTCAGGATGTGGATCAGTTACAACGTAGTGTTCAAATGATCCCATGGGTTGAACATGCGTCGATTCGTAAGCAATGGCCTGATACGATTAAAGTGTTTCTGACTGAACACCAAGTTCAGGCGATATGGAATGGTCAGTCTCTTTTAGACGAACATGGTGTGGTGTTTCATGGCGATTTGGGGCTTGTGCAAGGGGAACATGTCAAATTATATGGCCCGGAAAATTCATCGGTTGAAGTACTTGATATGTGGCGAAAATATAACCCTGAGTTTCAAAAATTAGGATTGAATATTTCCTCTCTATTGCTTAATGAGCGAAGAGCTTGGCAGATTATACTGGATAACGGTATTCGCCTTGAGCTGGGGAAAGAATCAATCAAGGAGCGAATCATGAGGTTCGTTGCACTTTATCGTTATTTTGGTCAAAAAGCTGAAAAAATAAGCTATATTGACCTCAGATATGATACCGGGGCTGCTGTCGGGTGGTTTTCGGAACAAGAGTTAGATCAAGAGAATACAACGGATGACAAAAATGACCGATGACAACATAATTGTAGGTCTCGATGTTGGCACGGCAACTGTTTCTGCTTTGGTCGGAGAAATATTGCCTGATGGGCAGATTAATATCATCGGCGCAGGGACAAGCCCATCCAGAGGTATGGATAAGGGTGGTGTGAATGATTTGGAATCGGTTGTAAAGTCTGTTCAGCGAGCGATCGACCAAGCTGAACTGATGGCGGAATGTCAGATTAGCAATGTCTTTTTATCAATCTCTGGTAAACATATTGCGAGTCGAATTGAAAAGGGAATGGGAACCATTTCTGAGGAAGAAGTCTCTCAGGAAGATATGGATCGGGCTATTCATACTGCGAAATCAATTAAGATTGGTGATGAGCAGCGAATTCTGCACGTCATTCCCCAAGAGTTTACGATCGATTACCAAGAGGGAATTAAAAATCCACTTGGTTTATCAGGTGTGCGCATGGAAGTCAGTGTACATCTTATATCCTGTCATAATGATATGGCCAGAAATATCATTAAGGCTGTCGAGCGTTGTGGGTTGAAGGTTGAACAACTGGTCTATTCAGGACTAGCTGCCAGCAACGCCGTGATCACTGAAGACGAGCGAGAACTCGGTGTCTGTGTGGTCGATATTGGTGCTGGAACGATGGATATTGCAATCTGGACCGGCGGAGCTCTGCGCCATACGGAAGTTTTTTCGTATGCCGGCAATGCTGTGACCAGTGATATTGCATTTGCATTCGGGACGCCAGTCAGCGATGCTGAAGAGATAAAAGTAAAATATGGATGTGCATTGAGCGAGTTAGTCAGTAAAGATGACACGGTTAATGTACCCAGTGTCGGAGGACGTCCTTCCCGTAGTTTGCAGCGTCAAACTCTGTCGGAAGTGATAGAGCCTCGCTACACTGAATTAATGGGACTGGTTCATCAGACTATCGATACTGTGCAGGAAAAATTACGATCCGAAGGGATCAAACATCATTTAGCTGCCGGGGTCGTTCTGACGGGTGGTGCTGCTCAGATTGAAGGACTGGTCGAGTGTGCGGAACGTGTTTTCCGCAATCAGGTTCGTGTAGGAAAGCCACTTGAAGTGAGTGGACTCACGGACTACGTGAAAGAGCCGTATCATTCTACGGCGGTTGGTTTACTTCATTATGCAAGGGATAGTCAAATTAGCGACGAGACGGAATATAGCGAACCTAAACGCCAATCGATGTCCGGACTATTTGGTCGTTTGCGTAATTGGATACAGAAAGAGTTTTAACCTGAGTTGCAGGAAAAACGGAGATAACACATGTTTGAACCGATGATGGAAATGTCTGACGATGCTGTAATTAAAGTCGTTGGAGTTGGTGGCGGCGGCGGTAACGCTGTAGAACACATGGTGCGTGAATCCATCGAAGGCGTGGAATTCATCAGTGTTAACACAGATGCGCAGGCACTTCGTAAAACGAGTGTAAGTGCTGTAATTCAAATTGGTGGTGATATCACCAAAGGGTTAGGTGCTGGTGCAAATCCTCAAGTGGGGCGTGATGCTGCTCTTGAAGATAAAGAAAAAATTAAAGAATACCTAACGGGTGCCGATATGGTGTTTATCGCAGCTGGTATGGGTGGCGGAACCGGTACTGGAGCGGCACCAGTGATTGCTGAAGTCGCAAAAGAACTGGGCGTATTAACAGTTGCTGTGGTCACCAAGCCGTTTAGCTTTGAAGGAAAGAAACGACTCGCCTTTGCAGAACAAGGCATCGAAGAGTTATCAAAACATGTTGACTCTTTGATTACGATTCCGAATGAGAAGCTGCTAAAGGTCTTGGGACGCGGTATCACGTTACTTGAAGCCTTTGCCAGTGCGAACGACGTATTGAAGAATGCAGTTCAGGGGATTGCTGAATTGATTACCCGCCCCGGCATGATCAACGTGGACTTTGCAGATGTGAGAACAGTCATGTCTGAAATGGGACACGCAATGATGGGGAGTGGTGTCGCAAAAGGCGAAGACCGGGCAGAAGAAGCCGCTGAAATGGCTATCTCCAGTCCGCTGTTGGAAGATATCGATCTTGCTGGCGCACGAGGCGTACTGGTTAACATTACCGCTGGTCTTGATATGCGTCTGGATGAGTTTGAGACGGTTGGTAATACAGTAAAAGCATTTGCTTCGGATAACGCAACCGTGGTTATCGGTACCTCGCTTGACCCGGATATGGCTGATGAGATTCGTGTGACGGTTGTTGCAACAGGCATCGGCAATGAGAAAAAACCGGATATCACGCTTGTTGCCGGTGGCAAAGCAAACGCTCAGACAGCGAGCACTCAACAGCAAGCTGCGTCACCACAGCAAAGTGGTGTTTCTCATGTTGCTGCGAAGACGGAAGAGAAAGTGGCCCCGAAATTGCAAGGAAATGTTGAGTCAAAATCTCAGCCTTCATCGGCAAATTCTCAAGGCGCTGGTCAGAGTACAGCTCCGAAAGAGAAAGAAAGTGGTTATCTTGATATTCCGGCTTTTTTACGTCGTCAGGCTGATTGATTTATCATAATTTGACACCGTTCACAATTATGATATTATTTGCGGCCAATAGGTATTTTGGCCGTGTTTTGTAGCACTGACATTGAGGCAAGCAGATGATCAGACAACGTACGTTGAAAGAGATAGTGAAAACAACTGGGGTGGGACTTCACTCTGGTCGAAAAGTCACGTTAACTCTTCGCCCTGCCGCTGCAAACACCGGTATCATTTATCGCCGAACTGACGTAACACCGCCTGTTGATTTTCCGGCAAACCCAGAAGATGTACGTGACACTATGTTGTGCACCGCGCTTGTGAATGACGAAGGCATCCGAATTTCTACCGTGGAGCATTTGAATGCTGCTCTTGCAGGGATGGGAATCGATAATGCGGTGGTTGAAGTCGATGCGCCGGAAATTCCGATTATGGACGGGAGTGCCAGCCCATTTGTGTTTCTTTTACAGCAAGCTGGCATTGAAGTTCAGAATGCGCCGAAGCGATTCATTCGGGTGAAGAAGCCTGTTCGTTTTGAAGATGGTGATAAATGGGCCGAGCTCGTTCCTTATCAAGGTTTTCGGATGGATTTTGAGATTGACTTTAACCATCCAGCAATTGAATCCGATGAGCAGCGACTATTATTTGACTTTTCATCTCAATCGTTTGTTCGGGATATTTCCCGGGCGAGAACATTCGGTTTCATGCGTGATATTGAATACCTACAGTCACAGAATCTTTGTCTGGGCGGTAGTTTCGATTGTGCAATCGTTCTGGATGATTATCGAATTCTAAATGAAGATGGACTTCGTTTTGCGAATGAATTTGTCACACATAAAGTGTTGGATGCCATTGGCGATCTATACATGTGTGGTCATTCTATCGTCGGTGAATTTAGAGCTTACAAATCAGGACACGGTCTGAATAATCAATTGCTACGTGCACTTCTAGCAGACCAAGAAGCATGGGAATGGGCGACGTTTGGTGAAGACGTTGGTTCTCCGGTTGCTTTCGCCGATCCAAGTACGGTATTGGCTTAATTGACAATCAATCTTTTTCGTAAAAAACCAGACTTCGTGTCTGGTTTTTTTGCATTAGGCGATTGTTTATACGCGAGAGTGGCTGACTTACTCGTTTTTCTTGTTGGCAAGACAGGCAATATTTTCTAGTCTTTTTTTCACTTTCGGTGAAGCATGATCCGCAATGCATTTGAGTAGATCTGCCGTTTGAGAAGAAATTATTCGTGGATTTTTAGGCGCTTTCTCTTCATCTGAAGATGATTTGATTCGATAAATTGATGGGTTGATCACTACTTCGAGACTGATCAGGTGAGCAAATCCCTGATTGCGCAAATGGCTCAGGATTTGTAAGCGCTCATAGTCTACTTTCATCTTGATTGCCGCACTCGCCACTTCCAGCACTAAATGACTGCGGCGAAGATTTGCCACACGGACATAAGGCTGAGAGCCCTTTGGCAGCAGTGGTAAAATAATCTGACTGAGCTGATTGATTGACTCAGCATGTTTCTGAATTTCTTTCAGCTTTGAATGGCTGATTAATTCATTCGTCGCAGTCGGGCGGTGGTTTCTCATTATGGGATCCAGTTTGCATCACTTTCGCTGTTCTATTCTATCTCAAATCACTCGTTAATGGCGTGTCCGGTGTTTCTTTCTTCGTTTGATGAATGATTTTAAGTATTGCAATCAAACAAATCGTTGGTGATATTGGTGATCAGACTAAAAATTCCTTACACTATGTCCTTCTTAAAAGAATTGTCTTGAAAAACCATCGATAAGCCTCAATATCGGATAGACATGATTTATCTCAGTACACTTAGTTGATGACTGGTAGAGACTGATGGAACAAGAATAGATCTCAAATGATCTAAGCACAGAGAGATTCGGATAAAAATGATAACTAAGCTACTGACTAAGGTTATTGGTAGCCGCAATGACAGAACATTGCGACGCCTGAGAAAAATTGTTAAAGAAATCAATAATTATGAACCTGCTTATGAAGCGTTCTCTGATGAAGATTTAAAAGCGAAAACGATTGAATTTCGGGAGCGCTTAGCTCAGGGAGAAACACTCGATCAACTCCTTCCTGAAGCGTTTGCGACGGTGCGCGAAGCATCGAAACGCGTGTTCGGTATGCGCCATTTTGATGTTCAGTTGATTGGTGGGATGGTGCTTAATGGCGGGCAAATCGCCGAGATGCGTACCGGTGAAGGGAAAACTCTGACAGCGACTCTAGCTGCTTACCTGAACGCTTTACCAGGACATGGTGTCCATGTCGTTACCGTGAACGATTATCTTGCCAAACGGGATGCTGAAACCAACCGGGCGCTGTTTGAGTTTTTGGGTATGACCGTTGGTGTCAATGTCCCCGGAATGATGCCTCAAGAGAAGCAAGAAGCCTATCTGGCCGATATTATTTATGGGACAAACAATGAGTTCGGCTTCGACTATTTGCGCGATAATATGGCGTTTCGTAAAGAAGATCGCGTTCAGAGAGCTCGCTTTTTCGCGATAGTCGATGAGGTGGACTCTATTCTGATTGATGAAGCCAGAACGCCATTGATTATTTCCGGTCCTGCTGAAGACAGTTCTGAGTTGTACACTCGCATTAATACCTTGATTCCTTCGCTGAAAAGGCAAGAAAAAGAAGATTCGGAAGAGTATCGAGGCGATGAGCACTACACCGTTGATGAAAAAGTGAAACAGGTCTACCTGACAGAAACCGGGCAAGAATATGTCGAGGAACTGTTGGTGAAAAATGGCCTGATGAATGAAGGGGATACCCTATACTCTCCGGCGAATATCAGCTTGCTCCATCATGTGAATGCAGCGCTTAGAGCACATGTTTTGTTTGAGAAAGATGTCGATTACATCGTTTCAAACGAAGGTGAAGTGATCATCGTCGATGAACATACAGGACGGACAATGCCCGGTCGTCGCTGGTCTGATGGTTTGCATCAGGCCGTTGAAGCCAAAGAAGGGGTGAAAATCCAAAATGAGAATCAGACACTAGCTTCGATCACCTTCCAGAACTACTTCCGTCTCTATGAAAAACTGTCAGGTATGACCGGGACTGCCGATACAGAAGCATTCGAATTCCAGACTATTTATGGTTTGGAGACGGTGGTCATCCCAACCAATAAACCGATGATTCGTGATGATATGGCGGACGTGGTTTATCGGACTGAAACCGAAAAATTCGCAGCGATCATTGAAGATATTAAAGAGCGGGTACAAAAAGGGCAGCCCATCCTAGTCGGGACGATTTCAATTGAGAAATCCGAGCTTCTGTCTCAGGCGCTGAAAAAGGCCAAAGTAAAACACAATGTATTGAATGCTAAGTTTCACGAAAAAGAGGCTGAAATTGTTGCTGAAGCGGGTAAGCCTGGTTCTGTTACGATTGCAACCAATATGGCCGGTCGTGGGACGGATATCGTTTTAGGTGGGAGTTGGCAGTCAAAAGTTGATGCTCTGGATAATCCGACTCAAGAACAGATTGATCAAATCAAAGCGGAATGGCAAAAAGTACATGAACAGGTACTTGAAGCCGGTGGTTTGCATATTATCGGTACCGAGCGACATGAATCTCGCCGGATCGATAACCAGTTGAGAGGCCGTTCTGGCCGTCAAGGGGATGCGGGTTCATCGCGTTTCTATCTTTCAATGGAAGATGCACTACTGAGAATCTTTACTTCGGATCGAATGGCTGGCCTGATTCAAAGTGGGATGGATGAAGGCGAAGCGATTGAAAGTAAACTGCTGTCTCGCTCTATAGAAAAAGCACAACGTAAGGTTGAAGGACGCAACTTCGATATCCGTAAACAGTTGCTGGAATATGATGATGTTGCCAATGATCAGCGTAAGGTCGTCTATGAGCTTCGTGATGAGTTGATGGAAGCGGAAGACATTCAGGAAATGCTCGAGCAGAACCGTTTCGATGTTTTCACTGCTGTCATTGATGAATACATTCCACCGCAGTCTCTGGAAGACATGTGGGATATTGAGGGATTACACAATCGTCTGAAGCTCGATTTTGATCTGAACTTGCCGATTCAGGAATGGCTGGATGAAGATGATAAGCTGTATGAAGAAGTACTTCGTGAGCGTATCATTGCCGAAGCGGTCAAAGTCTACCGAGAGAAAGAAACATTAGTTGGCGTAGAAGTACTGCGTAATTTCGAAAAATCCGTCATGCTACAAACGCTGGATACATTATGGAAAGAACATTTGGCAGCGATGGATCATCTACGACAGGGGATTCATTTACGTGGATATGCGCAAAAGAACCCTAAGCAGGAATATAAACGCGAGTCGTTTGAACTGTTTGAAGGTCTGCTGGACTCTCTGAAATCTGATGTGATTACAATTCTGTCAAAAGTTCGGGTGCAACAACCTGAAGAAGTTGATGAGATGGAAGCACGTCGTCAAGCACAGGTTGAAGAGGCGGCTCGTCATGCGCAAGCACAACACGCAGCTAGCGATTCCTTACAAGGCGACGAATCACATGAAGGCCATCAGCCACTGGTTCGTGAAGAGAAAAAAGTTGGACGTAATGAGCCTTGTCCATGTGGTAGCGGCAAAAAATACAAGCAGTGCCACGGACGTATTGCATAAAAATTCAACATGATCTGAGAGCCGCTGATAAAGCGGCTCTTTTTTTGCCGGGCAATTATCGTTAGACTCGATGGATAATTGCGTGTCAGAGGAAAGTATGAAAAGAACACATATTGTTGCTGCGATCATTTTCAATCAGGAGCAATCACAAGTTTATATTACGAAACGGCCTGCTCATCTACATAAAGGTGGATTCTGGGAGTTTCCCGGCGGCAAAGTTGAGAGCGGGGAGTCGATTGAAGCAGCGATTCACCGTGAGTTAGACGAAGAAATCGGCATTGACGTTGTTGTGCAACATCCATATCAGCATCTGACTCATGATTATCCGGATAAATCACTGGTGTTTGATTTTATTTCGGTGACGGATTTTACCGGCACGCCTTATGGCAGAGAAGGTCAGGAAGGGCAATGGGTTTCTATTGCTGCGTTGGTTGACTATCAATTTCCGGAAGCGAATTTACCTATCGTTGAACAACTCATTCATGACTTTTCCCGTTGAGCCGAGCTGGCGTCAATGTCGTGATATTCGGTTATGAAGCGTGAACAAGCCTAGCCACATGGATTGAATGTTGGTAGTTTAGAAAAATAAATCGTTATATGAAATACGGATGGAATTTTTCGATTCGTATCTGATCAGAATGGAGAAGTTAGCAATGGTTAAAATTGCAATAGCAGGTGCTGCTGGTCGCATGGGGCGTAATCTCGTCAAAGCTACACATCATCATGATGCCGCAACTGTAGGAGTGGGTTCTGAACGTCCGGAATCATCATTGGTAGGTGTTGATATCGGAGAGTTATGTGGTGAGGGACACTTTGGTGTCACATTGGTTGATAATCTGGAAAGTGCAATTGATCAATTCGACGTTATTATTGATTTCACGTCACCCGTGAGCACCTTGGCAAATATCGCGTTATGTAAAAATTATGGCAAAAGTATTGTCATTGGTACAACTGGATTTTCTGACTCTGAAATTGCCCAAATTCATCAGGCTGCACAAGATATTCCCGTTGTCATGGCGCCTAATTATAGTGTTGGTGTGAATTTGGTATTCAAACTCTTGGAAAAAGCCGCCAAGGTGATGGGCAGTTATTGTGATATCGAAATCATTGAAGCTCACCATCGTCACAAAGTCGATGCACCGTCCGGGACTGCTTTAGGGATGGGAGAAGCAATTGCTCATGCAATGGGTAATGAACTGAAAGATGTTGCCGTCTATGCCAGAGAAGGAATTACGGGTGAAAGGAGCCGGGAAGAAATTGGCTTTGCGACGATTCGGGCCGGAGATATTGTTGGTGAACACACCGCGATGTTTGCTGATCTGGGGGAGCGTGTTGAAATTTCACATAAAGCTTCTGACCGGATGACTTTTGCCAATGGCGCTGTGAAAGCTGCGATCTGGTTATCAGATAAACCTGCTGGCTTTTATACGATGACGGATGTCCTTTCTCTTAATCAACTTTAAATACATAATTATGCGCTGGATGTCTCCGGCGCATTCGATTTTTCTCAAATTATAAATCTTACATGTGCCCCATCATCAGCCGCGCGAGGGCCTTTTTTATTTTATATAATAAAAGAGATGAGGTTTTATTTGTATTAAAGGTAAGAAAAGTTATCTTTTGCTGCTTCCGTTATCGATTGCGTTAGTTTTTTAATTTTTTTGTGATTCATTTTTCCACATTCTCCCTTTTTTTGACTTATGTCTCCCTTTTAGCATTTGATAATGCATATTTAATGTGTCTTTTTACTCTGTTCATTTTGTTTTTTTATATAACACGGTAAAAAAACATATTTGATAAATTTTGAATATTGACACAAATCACACATATCTATAAAATGCGTCTAATTTGTCCGAAATACACTATGGTTCTAACCTATAGTGACTAAGGAAGGCAAATTTGCAGTTTAATCTAAATTTTTTGCATTTTTATTCTGGAGGTTGTCTTGAGCAAGTCAGCACTGTTAGTCCTAGAAGATGGGACAGTGTTCCACGGACTGTCCATTGGCGCAGATGGCGTCTCCGTTGGTGAAGTCGTTTTTAATACCTCGATGACGGGGTACCAAGAAATCCTCACTGATCCTTCCTACTCTCAACAAATTGTCACACTGACTTATCCCCACATTGGTAATACAGGCACCAACTCAGAAGATGAAGAATCCTCAGACATTCATGCCCAAGGACTCATCATTCGTGATTTGCCATTGATTGCGTCGAACTTCAGAAGTGAGCAAACCCTATCTGAGTATTTGAAGGGCCGAAATATCGTTGGTATCGCGGACATCGACACACGAAAATTGACTCGGATCCTGCGTGAAAAAGGTGCTCAAAGCGGTTGTATTATGGCCGGTGATAATTTGGATGAGTCACTTGCTTTAGCAAAAGCGAAAGAGTTTCCCGGCCTGAAAGGCATGGATTTGGCAAAAGTCGTGACGACCAAAGAAGCTTATGAGTGGACTCAAGGATCTTGGTCTTTGGCAAGTGGATTCCCTCAGGCTAAAAATCAAAGTGAGCTTCCTTATCATATCGTTGCATACGATTTTGGCGCCAAGAGAAATATTCTGCGGATGTTGGTTGACCGCGGATGCCGTCTGACCGTGGTTCCGGCAGAAACTCCAGCGGAAACGGTTTTAGCAATGAATCCTGATGGTATTTTCCTGTCGAATGGGCCAGGGGATCCGGAACCTTGTACATACGCCATTGAAGCGACGCAAACCTTTTTGGAAAAAGAGATTCCACTGTTTGGTATCTGTTTGGGTCATCAAATCCTCGCACTGGCATCCGGTGCAAAAACGATCAAAATGAAGTTCGGTCATCATGGTGCGAACCATCCGGTCAAAGATATCGAGCGGGATGTCGTAATGATTACCTCGCAAAACCACGGCTTTGCTGCGGATGAAACCAGTTTGCCGGCAACGCTGAAAGCGACCCACAAATCATTATTTGACGGTTCCCTTCAGGGCATTCATCGTACTGATAAACCAGCGTTTAGTTTCCAGGGGCATCCCGAAGCGAGCCCCGGGCCACATGATGCAGCGCCTCTATTTGATCACTTTATTGAACTTATCCAACAAAACCGTGCTTAATTCGGAGCGAGTAGACGATGCCAAAACGTAGTGACATACAAAGTATTCTAATCTTAGGTGCAGGCCCGATTGTAATCGGCCAAGCCTGTGAGTTTGACTACTCCGGAGCACAAGCATGTAAGGCTCTGAGAGAAGAAGGTTATCGGGTTATTCTGGTCAACTCGAATCCGGCAACGATTATGACCGATCCTGAGATGGCTGATGCAACCTATATCGAGCCGATCCAGTGGGAAGTTGTCCGTAAAATTATTGAAAAAGAACGTCCCGATGCTGTTCTGCCGACAATGGGCGGTCAGACTGCATTGAACTGTGCGCTTGAGCTGGATCGTCAAGGGGTTCTGGCCGAGTTCGGTGTTGAAATGATCGGCGCTACTGCCGATGCGATTGATAAAGCGGAAGACCGTTCTCGTTTCGATGCCGCGATGAAATCGATTGGTCTGGAATGCCCCCGGGCCGATACGGCAAAGAGCATGGACGAAGCGTATCAAGTTCTCGAGAAAGTCGGCTTTCCATGTATTATCCGTCCTTCGTTTACGATGGGCGGCACCGGTGGTGGTATCGCTTATAACAAAGAAGAGTTCGAAGAAATCTGTCACCGTGGACTCGATCTTTCTCCAACCAATGAGCTCCTGATTGATGAGTCGCTGATTGGCTGGAAAGAGTATGAAATGGAAGTGGTTCGGGATAAGAGCGACAACTGTATCATCGTCTGTTCAATTGAAAACTTTGATCCGATGGGGATTCATACCGGAGATTCAATTACGGTTGCTCCGGCGCAGACACTCACAGATAAAGAATACCAGCTGATGAGAAATGCCTCTTTAGCGGTATTACGTGAAATTGGTGTTGAAACCGGTGGGTCGAATGTGCAATTCGGTATCAATCCTGAAGATGGCCGGATGGTGATCATTGAAATGAACCCACGGGTTTCTCGTTCTTCAGCACTGGCATCGAAAGCGACGGGTTTCCCGATTGCGAAGATTGCTGCGAAGCTTGCGGTTGGTTTCACGCTTGATGAATTGATGAATGATATTACCGGAGGGGCGACACCTGCATCGTTCGAACCGACGATCGACTATGTTGTCACCAAAATTCCACGCTTTAACTTTGAAAAATTTGCTGGTGCCAATGCGAAGCTTACCACTCAGATGAAATCTGTTGGTGAAGTGATGGCAATCGGGCGTAACCAACAAGAGTCTTTGCAAAAAGCACTGCGGGGGCTTGAAGTTGGTGCCGATGGCTTGGATGAAATGGTTGATCTGGCATCTCCGGAAGCACTGACGAAGATTCGTCATGAACTGAAAGAAGCCGGTGCAGAGCGGATCTGGTATATCGGTGATGCTTTCCGTGCCGGTATGTCTGTTGACGCAATCTTTAACCTGACAGGTATTGATCGTTGGTTCTTGGTGCAGATTGAAGAGTTAATTTTGCTGGAAGCCGAGATTAAAACCAGTGGCTTTGCCGGATTGACCCAAGATGTACTCCGCCGTATGAAGCGTAAAGGCTTTGCCGATGCGCGTTTATCGACATTGGTTGGGGTTTCTGAACATGAAATCCGTCGCTTGCGCGATCAGTTCGACATCCATCCGGTTTATAAGCGTGTCGATACGTGTGCCGCGGAATTTGCTTCTTCAACTGCTTATATGTACTCCTCATATGATGAAGAGTGTGAAGCTTATCCTACGGATAACAAGAAAATTATGGTCTTGGGCGGTGGTCCGAACCGTATTGGTCAAGGTATTGAATTCGACTACTGCTGTGTTCATGCCTCATTGGCATTACGGGAAGACGGATATGAAACCATCATGGTTAACTGTAACCCTGAAACGGTTTCAACCGACTACGATACCTCGGATCGTCTCTACTTTGAGCCGGTGACTCTAGAAGATGTGTTAGCGATTGCTCGTGTTGAGAAACCTACAGGCGTCATTGTTCAGTATGGTGGTCAAACACCGCTGAAACTGGCTCGTGCATTAGAAGCGGCCGGTGTGCCGATTATCGGTACCAGTCCGGATGCGATTGACCGTGCTGAAGACCGGGAGCGTTTCCAACACGCCGTTGAGCGTTTAGGTCTCAAGCAACCGGAAAATGCGACGGTTACAGCCCTTGAGCTGGCCGTCGATAAAGCCAAAGAAATTGGTTACCCACTGGTTGTTCGTCCATCTTATGTTCTCGGTGGCCGTGCGATGGAAATTGTTTATGATGAAGCAGATTTGCGTCGTTATTTCAATGAAGCGGTCAGTGTCTCTAATGAGTCTCCTGTCTTGCTGGATCATTTCCTTGATGATGCAGTTGAAGTCGATATTGACGCGATTTGCGATGGTGAACGTGTCGTTATCGGTGGCATCATGGAACATATTGAACAGGCCGGGGTTCACTCCGGTGACTCAGCATGTTCACTGCCAGCCTATACATTGAGTCAGGATATCCAGAATGTGATGCGTGAGCAGGTTGAAAAGCTGGCGTTTGAACTGGGTGTACGTGGACTGATGAATACGCAGTTTGCGGTCAAAAACAACGAAGTTTATCTCATCGAGGTGAACCCACGTGCTGCGCGGACAGTACCGTTTGTGTCTAAAGCAACCGGTGCGCCATTGGCAAAAATTGCTGCGCGGGTGATGGCCGGACAGAGTCTGGAGCAGCAAGGCTTTACCCAAGAAATCATTCCACCGTATTACTCGGTGAAAGAAGTTGTATTGCCATTTAACAAGTTCCCGGGTGTTGATCCATTACTTGGCCCTGAGATGCGTTCAACCGGAGAAGTGATGGGTGTCGGGCGTACATTTGCCGAAGCTTTTGCAAAAGCGGAGTTAGCATGTGGCTGTGTTTACCCTGAAGGTGGACGAGCGCTGATTTCGGTTCGCGAAAGTGATAAGCAGCGTGCGGTTGCTTTGGCAGAGAAGTTGATTCAATTAGGTTATCAGCTGGATGCGACACATGGTACGGCTGTGGTTCTTGGTGAAGCCGGGATTAATCCTCGTTTGGTAAACAAGGTTCATGAAGGTCGACCTCATATTCTTGATCGGATCAAGAACAATGAATATACCTACATTATCAATACCGCTTCTGGGCGTCAGGCCATTGAAGATTCAAAGGTTCTCCGCCGCGGTGCGTTGGTAGAGAAAGTGAATTATGCAACAACCCTGAATGCTGCATTTGCGACTGCAATGGGGCATACCGCTGACCCGAAAGCTTTAGTCATTTCTGTACAAGAAATGCATGAGCAAGTCCGAAATGCTTAATCCATCACGCGTCCATTATTGAGTGTGATTAAAACCCGGGATTTTCCCGGGTTTTTTGATCGCGACATATTTATCTGTGCATCAAACGTAATGATGAATATATGGAATAGGACGCTGTCCGTGTTTTCACTATATCTGTTTATTTTTAAATGGTAATTTTGAACCTTATCTAATCGCTTAAGGAATAATATGGAAATTTCAATCGATATTCTGGCGTTGCTTTTTGTGGCGGCGTCATTGGCTGGATGCATTGATGCGATTGCCGGTGGTGGTGGCTTGATCACACTCCCGGTGTTAATGGCAACCGGTATATCTCCTGCACAAGCGATTGCAACCAATAAACTGCAAAGTTCGTTCGGTAGCTTTTCTTCTACATTTTACTTCGTTCGTCATGGTTTGGTTTCGCTCCGGCAAATGTGGTTAGCCATCGTGTGTACCTTTACCGGTGCCGCCATTGGTGCTGAATTAGTACAGATTCTTGATGCTGACTTATTGACCAGCCTGATCCCCGGTTTATTGATTGCGATTTCGTTGTATTTTTTACTGGCTCCTCAAGCCAAAGCTGAGACGAATAAACAAGCGGTTTTATCCGATGGATTATTTGCTTTGTTGGTCGGAACAAGTATCGGGTTCTATGACGGCTTCTTTGGTCCGGGGACCGGCGCGATCTTTGCCGTTTGTTTTGTCGTTATTGGCCGATTATCGATTATTGAAGCGACAGCGCGTGCGAAAGTGCTGAATTTTACATCGAATATTGCAGCGCTGATTTTCTTTCTGGCGGCAGGACTACCGATATGGAAAATTGGATTGGTCATGGCTGTCGGGCAATTTATCGGTGCGAGAGTCGGTGCTCGTATCGTCATGAATAAAGGTCAAAAATGGATTCGTCCCTTGGTGATTCTTATGTCTTTATCGATGGCTCTGAAGTTACTTTGGGAACAGCATCAACAATGGCTGCTATCAGTGTTCTGATCCGTGGGGAGCGGTAGGTCATTGTCCTCAAACAGAGATGAATCGGTCGGAATAACGGCTGAAGTTCGTCAAAGCTGAAACAGAAACGGGGAGAAATCGACAGGATGTGTAAGACAGAAAGTGGGATCAAGGCGGGTGCAACTCCCTTTAATGCCAGTTGTGCTGCGGCTGTGTATGAATCCATTTCCATGATGGGTGTAATCGCGAGATGATCCAGCACAGAAGCCTGATAAGTATTGGCACTATTAGACAGATCATTGGTGATAATTTGTTGGGGGAGTTGCTGTAACGGTGTCTGATTGACAATAAAAAACGGTTCATTGTAGAGATGAAATGTTTGCAGACCATGATTACCGGGCAGATAACCGGCACAAAGTCCAAGTGTGGCTTTGCCTGACTGGACATGTTCGACGATTCTGGGGGTGTGGTTCGTGGTGATGGTAATATTGTGGTCACGACGGAAATATTCCCCCATCACATGGCTGAGTAAGCCCGCGACCAGTGTTTCTGAACAATCAAACCGGATCAGGGTATGGTCTTCCAGCGCCTGTTGTTCAAAGATTAATCCGCTTAATTCGTGAAAGCTCGGACCAACACGTTCGATTAATGCCTGGGCATCCGCAGTGAGTTTGATATGTCGACCATCGGGAGCCACCAGTTTTTTCCCCAGTCGGTTTTCTAAATTGGCGATGCGCTTACTGACGGCAGATTGACTGATATACAGTACGCTGCCGGTCCGGCTCATAGTTTTTTCTTTGCTGAGAATTAAGAGCGTTTCTATACCTTCAAGCAACATAGTTTTCAAACATCAATCAAAGAGAGCATGCGCTTACTTTAGCGAAAGCTGTCTCTGATTGCGATACAGGAATGTTTGATCGGGAAAAATTATGCGTAACAGACAGAAACACGATGGGTGGGTGCTAACACGATTAATTTATTACCAAAACACCATCGATTCATTACAAAAACGCTATCAATTTATTATGAATAATATTATCGATTAATCGCAAAAACCGGCAGTGATAAATGCCAACGGATTGCGCCAAGACGAATAATCAGAGTAGAGAGGAACCCGGATAAGAATGCCGTCTTGTGGTCGTAGCCCATTTGCAGTGCCGTGGTATGGAAAATACCGCCGACGATACAGGCGGTCGCATACACTTCACTGCGCAGCACCATTGGTATTTCCCGAGCAAGAATATCTCGAATGATACCTCCGCCACATCCAGTCAGCACACCCATAATAATTGCGACCAGCGACGACTCCTGATAAAGCAATGACTTATCGACGCCAATCCCCACAAATACAGATAGCCCAATCGCGTCGCAGACCGGCAGCACCCACCAAGAGAGGCGCTTAGGGCGACGGATGATTAGCATCGTCAGGAAGCTGGTGGCAAGAATAACCCAAAGGTAGGTGGTATCGGTAATCCAGAATACAGGGGTGGCTCCCAAAGCAATATCGCGCATCGTTCCACCGCCAATTGCGGTCACACTGGCAAGGACAACAACACCGAATGGATCCATTTTTAACCGGCCAGCTAACAGCACGCCGGAAATGGCAAATACGATTGTTCCGAATAAATCAATCAGATAAAGAAACATACGCTGAGGGGTTCCACAATATTATTTGAGCATAGGGGAAAAACAGGGCGCATTGTACGGGAAAATGGTATTAACCGATAGTTTTATAACCCGACTGTTTTATAACCCAACTTTTCAGTGGTTCAAGTCGGAGGGATTTTTTCTAGCCTCATCGAGATAACTACAGATCTCTTCAATCGCCCGAATGGTTCTGGGGGTGGGGCGATTGAGCCAGTCTGAATTGAGCGTCCAGATATGATGTAAGCGAACGGCTGGAATGCGCGACCAGTCTGCCCACATATCCATATTTTCAACCGCATGACGGGAATTGAAAATGACATCAGGTTGTGCCAGTAATACTTGCTCTCGGCTCACTTGTGGGTAGGGGGCCGGACTATTTTCAAATACATTCTTTCCGCCACAAAACTCAAACACTTCACTGGGCCAGTGATCTTGCGCGATGGTGATAATCGGTTTTTCACTGAGCTGGTAGAAGAAGCGAACCTTGCGGACATGTTGATACCGCTGTTTTAGAGCCGCCAGCTTCTGGCGAAATTGCTGCGCATTTTTACGTCCGATTTGAGGATTGTCTGCATATTGGCTGAGCGCCTCGATGTTATCTGCAATATCGGCCAGTCGATGAATTTGAGAGGGGTAAGTTCGGATTCCCATCTGTTTCAATTTCTGTAGTTCCCGGGGCGGATTGCCATCCGGCCAGATGATCACCAAATCTGGTTTGAGGCTGAGAATTTTTTCAATTTTGATGCCCTTGTAGTTCGCAACTTTCGGTAAGTTTTTTACTTGAGGTGGGTAGTCGCTGTAATCACTTACGGCAACGATTTTGTTACCGAGACCGGCAGCATAGGCGAGTTCGGTGGCATGAGGTGCAAGGGTAATAATGCGCTGAACCGATGTCGTTGCCGTGGTGCTCCCCGAGATACAAAGCAGCAACGTGAATAAATGAAGTCGGTGAATCAACATATGGCAACCTTGTGATTGAGAGGGTTTACGAACGCGTTTTTATGAACTGGGCTATTATCATTTAGAGCAGTTGTGTCGCAATCAATATCAGCAGACTTTCGACACCGATCCAGATATAAGTGCGTTGATTGAGGAGGCGCTGAATCTGGGACAGATGTAAGACCGAAGGGACAACCCGACCACCGAGTTTTGCCCGGACACTCTTTTTCCCCTCATAAATGGCTGGTCCGCCGAGTGAAAGGTTGAGTTTATGTCCGACTGAACATAAGAGCCAGCCAGCAGTTCGGGATGGCCAGGTACAACTTTGCTGGCGAGTCTGAGTCCAAGTCGACGACAGACTTTGCCCCATCATGAGTAGCAGTGCAAAGAGATGGGACGGGATCCATTCACACCAAACGTTGAGACGACTGGCTGCCAGACCAAAAGGATAGTTGGCCGGCACAGATGGTGACCAGACTCGGCTCAGTTCAACAATCAGACGATACATGAATGCCCCGATACCGCCCAGTAAGCCATACCAGAACAGAACAGTGATGACCTGACGGGCTTGACCGACAATCAGTAACTCAGCACTTGCTTTGCCTAATCCAACCACTGACAACGTATCTGTCTGACGATTCAGCCGCTCTGCGAGTAACTGGCGGGCTTGGGGTTTATCCTGTACCGCCAGCGCCTGAAACAGCGGCTTACTCAAGGTCGTTAACCCTCGCCAGTCGAGGGCCAGAATCAATAACAACAGGTGATAGAGCTCCGGTTGCCAGACCAATGGTTCCAGTGCGACCAGCACCATCAGAGCCGGAATGAGCATCAAAAATGTGGCTAATGTGCCGGACAGTGTCCGCTGTGCATAGCTGCCCTGTGTATTCACCTTGTCTGCCAGAATTTCTGCAAATTTGTGCCACAGCAGAGCCGGATGAGCAGCTCTTGGTAAAGGCAGTATCAGATGAATCAGCAGCGCTCCCCACATGATGAGGAGCGCACTTTGCGTTTGCAGTAATTCTTGAATATGGCTCATGAGCGGCAGATACGGTTCGATTATGCCTGATGTAGACGTTCTAGCATCTTCAGTACCATTTCTGAAGAACTTGCCGCGGCGAGGGGTAAGAACTCATCAAATGACATCGGTGATTCTTTGTCGGCGACATCAGAGATTGCCCGGACAACCACAAACGGTGTTTTGAACTGATGGCATGTCTGAGCTATCGCAGAAGCTTCCATCTCGACCGCAACTGCTTGTGGGAAGTTTTGACGGATAAATGCCTGTCTTTCTGGTTGGCAGACAAAGGTATCACCGGTACAAATCAGACCGTGGACCGCATGTTTATCTCCCAACTGTGCGAGTGCATCTTCTGCCAGTTGAATTAATTTTTCATCGGCTTGGAAAGCTGCCGGTTGACCTGCCATCTGACCGATTTCATAACCGAAAGCCGTCACATCGGCATCATGGTGTCTGACTTCAGTTGAAATGACGACATCACCCATGGTCAGTGATGGATCAAAACCACCGGCTGAACCTGTATTGATGACGACATCGGGTTTATAGAGTTCTAACAACAAAGCGGTGCCGACTGCTGCTGCAACTTTACCGATACCTGATTGGAGCAATACCACATCCAACTCATTGATTTGACCAGAATAATAGGTGCAGCCACCTTTTTTTTCTTCTTGCAGATTCTGGATTGACGATTTGAGAATCGCAACTTCTTGCTCCATTGCGCCAATGATGCCAATTTTCATATCAAGTCTCTTTTCTTTATTCAGATTAGCGCTGAGTTTAGCATGATTTTTTGGGATTCAACTAGTTATCCGAGCCGGAATCCGGCGCAAAAAAATCCCGGTACTGAAGTCAGTACCGGGATGATTTGAGTGACTCGCTTGTCTGTCGGTGAAATCAGACGTCCAAGTAGTCGAGGATACCATTGGCAGCTTTACGGCCTTCATCAATGGCCGTTACGACCAGATCGGACCCGCGAACCGCATCGCCACCGGCGAAGATTTTTTCATTGGTGGTTTGATAAGGGTACAGACCGTCATTCGGTGCTTTGAGGCGGCCCCATTGATCAAGCTCGACACCGAAAGGCTCAAGCCATGGCATGGCATGTGGCTGAAAGCCAAATGCCATAATGACTGCATCGGCAGCGAGTACATGTTCACTGTCAGGGACTGGCTCAGGACGACGACGTCCGGCTTCATCCGGCTCACCCAGCGCTGTTTTGACAACTTTGACACCGGTGACCTGACCACGGCTATCGACTTCGATACCGAGCGGTTGCAGGTTGAACATGAATTCGACGCCTTCTTCTCTGGCATTTTTAACTTCACGACGTGAGCCCGGCATGTTCTCTTCATCGCGTCGGTAGGCACAGATAACATGGGTTGCCTGTTGACGGATTGATGTTCGGACACAGTCCATGGCGGTATCGCCGCCGCCGAGAACAACCACTTTTTTTCCGGCCATATCAATGAAGGGTTGTGAATCTTCCAACTGCATGACCCGATAGGTATTGGACACCAAGAATGGCAAAGCATCGTACACGCCGTTGGCATCTTCATTGTCCAGTCCGGCACGCATATTTTTATAGGTGCCGACGCCAAGGAACACCGCATCGTATTCATCGATCAACGATTGAAGTTCGACATCTTTACCAACCTCGGTATTCAAACGGAATTCAACACCCATTTCGGTAAAGATACGACGTCGGTTTTGCATCACTTCTTTTTCCAGCTTGAATGAAGGAATTCCGAAAGTGAGCAGCCCGCCGATTTCCGGGTAGCGATCAAAGACGACCGCTTTGACACCGTTTCTGACCAATACATCCGCTGCCGCTAAACCTGCGGGACCGGCACCGATAATCGCCACCTTTTTGTCTGTCCATTCGACTTGAGAAAGGTCGGGTTTCCAGCCCATTTCGAAGGCCTTATCGGTAATATATTTTTCAACATTACCGATGGTGACGGCACCGAAATCCTCATTCAGTGTACAAGACCCTTCACACAGACGGTCTTGAGGACAGACTCGGCCACACACTTCCGGCAGGCTATTGGTTTGATGTGAGAGTTCCGCAGCTTCGATAATTCGGCCCTCATTGGCCAGTTTTAGCCACTGAGGGATGTAGTTATGGACCGGACATTTCCATTCACAATAGGGGTTACCGCAGTCAAGACAGCGATCTGCCTGAGCGGTTGCCTGTTGGCGGGTAAATGGTTCATAGATTTCAACGAATTCTATTTTGCGGATATTGAGCGGCTTTTTGGCCGGATCGACTCGATTGACATCAATGAACTGATAAACGTTCTGGCTCATTATAATCTGGCTCCTTCCAATTATTGTGCTTGAACGCGAAGTTCTGCAGCACTGCGGCTTTGATGCCCCAGTAGTGTTTGCAGATCAGCCGCTTGTGGTTTAACGAGATAGAATTTCGGAATCCACGCATCGAAATTGGCTAAGATCGATTCAGCGTGAACGGAGCCGGTTTGCTCCAGATGTTCTGCAATTAAACCACGTAAATGTTCCTGATGAATGTAGAGTTCTTGTAGCGAAATCGTTTCAACAGATTCATTATTCACACGGCCTTGGAAGTCTTCGTTCTCATCGAGGACATAGGCAAATCCACCGGTCATCCCTGCACCGAAGTTCACGCCGGTTGCGCCCAGTATGGCCACTACGCCGCCAGTCATGTATTCACAGGCATTGTCGCCAGCGCCTTCAATCACGGCAATGGTCCCGGAGTTACGAACGCCGAAACGTTCGCCAGCTTTACCGGCAGCGAACAGTTTACCGCCAGTCGCACCGTATAAGCAGGTATTACCGATGATGGTAGCTTCATTACATTTGAAAGCAGTGCCCAAATGCGGTTTGATAGCAATTTTTCCGCCAGCCATACCTTTACCGACATAGTCGTTCGCATCACCTGTCAGGTGCAGCTCCACGCCGCCGGCATTCCAGACACCGAATGATTGTCCGGCAGTCCCTTGTAAGTAAATCCGGATTGGCGATGCCGCCACACCTTGGTTGCCATAACGTTTGGCGATTTCTCCGGATAACCGGGCGCCGACAGAGCGATCGGTGTTGATGATATCGTAGTACAGGTTCAGCGATTGCTGGCTTTCAACTGCACTGAGCGCATCTTCAACGATTTTTTGGTTGAGCGCGGCTTTATCAAATGGTGTGTTGGGTTCTGTGCAGAAGAGTGGGTGACCCGCAGGAGACACAGGTGCCTCCAAAATGTCGGACAGATCCAGTTTGGTCTGTTTGGCGGTCAAGCCTTCAACTACTTCTAACAGGTCGGTACGTCCGATCAGGTCGGTTAATTTCTCAACACCTAATTCAGCCAGATAGCCACGAACTTCATTGGCTAATCCGGTAAAGTAGTTGATCACCATCTCCGGTAATCCTTTGAAATAATCCCGACGCAGAGTTTCATCCTGAGTGGCAACACCCGTCGCACAGTTATTCAGGTGACAGATTCTCAAGAATTTACATCCCATGGCAATCATTGGTGATGTACCAAATCCAAAGCTTTCTGCCCCCAGAATCGCCCCTTTAATCACATCTAATCCGGTTTTCAGACCGCCATCGACCTGAAGGCGGATTTTATGGCGCAGACCATTAGCCACGAGCGCTTGCTGTGTTTCTGCAAGCCCCAATTCCCACGGACTACCGGCATATTTGACCGACGTGAGCGGGCTGGCTGCCGTTCCACCGTCATAACCAGAGATCGTAATCAAGTCAGCATAGGCTTTGGCAACACCGGTTGCGATGGTACCGACACCCGGTTCGGAAACCAGTTTTACCGAGACCAGAGCATTCGGATTGACTTGCTTCAGATCGAAGATCAATTGAGCTAAATCTTCAATTGAGTAAATGTCGTGATGCGGTGGTGGTGAAATCAGAGTCACGCCTTGGACTGAGTGGCGCAGACGAGCAATTTCAGCCGTCACTTTATGACCGGGCAACTGACCGCCTTCACCAGGTTTTGCGCCTTGAGCCACTTTGATCTGCAAGACATCGGCATTCGTCAGATAATGCGGGGTTACCCCAAAGCGTCCGGATGCAACTTGTTTGATGCGAGAGTTACGCTCGGTACCGAAACGGCGTGGATCTTCTCCCCCTTCTCCGGAGTTTGAATGACCGCCCAAACGGTTCATGGCCGTTGCCAGCGCTTCATGCGCTTCCGGACTGAGTGCGCCGATTGACATCGCGGCAGAATCGAAGCGCTTAAACAGGTCTGTCGCAGGTTCGATTTTCTCCAGTGCGAGCGGTGTGTCTGATTTTTTCAGTTTCATCAAGTCACGTAACATCGCCACAGGGCGTTGGTTGACTTGTGCGGCAAATTGCTCGTAATCCCGCGTGTCGCCGGAGCGAACCGCAGTTTGCAGCTGATTCACAACTCCGGGGTTATATGCGTGATATTCGCCACCGTGGACAAATTTCAGCAGCCCGCCATGTTCAATCGATTTGCGTTTCGCCCAAGCTTTACGTGACAGGTTAAATAGATCCTGTTGGAAATCCTCAAAGTTCGCCCCCTGAATCCGACTCGCGACACCGTGGAAGCAGAGATCTACCAGCTCTCGGTGTAGCCCGACCGCTTCGAAAAGCTGGGAACAACGGTAAGAAGCAACGGTTGAAATGCCCATTTTCGACATGATTTTATACAGGCCTTTATCGATGCCATAACGGTAGTTTTGCATCACTTCCCGATAACTTTTGTTGAGCACCCCTTCATCCAGCATTTTGCTGAGCGCTTCGTAAGCGAGGTAGGGGTAAACAGCTGTCGCACCAAAGCCCAGCAGCACCGCGAATTGGTGTGGATCACGGGCAGTTGCTGTTTCGACGATAATATTAGCGTCACAACGCAGTTGTGTATTGACTAGACGAGTTTGAACAGCACCAACAACCATAGCGGCAGGAATCGGTAGTTTATGTTTGGTGAGGGCGCGATCCGATACAATGATCAGGACTGTTCCATCACGTACTGCTTGTTCGGCAGTGTCACACAGATCAAGAATCGCTTGTTTGAGATCTTTTTCCTGTGGGTCGTAGTTGATATCTAGAATAGTGTTTTTATAGTGCTTGTCATCCAGACTTAACAACTGCTGCATGTCGGAATAGAGCAGCACCGGTGAATCAAATGTCACCCGGTAAGCATGGCCATCGGTTTCGCAGAAGACATTCATTTCCTGACCGATACTGGTTGCCAGCGACATCACATGTTTTTCACGTAATGAATCGATCGGTGGGTTGGTCACCTGCGCGAATTTTTGCCGGAAGTAGTCACTGATTAGACGTTCTTTGGAGGAAAGCACAGCCATCGGGGTGTCGTCACCCATTGAACCAACGGCTTCCTGCCCCATGTCGCCTAACACCCGCAGCACCTGATCCATCTCTTCATTGGTCATGGCAAACTGTTTCTGGTAAATCTTCAGTTGCGCATTATCAAAATCACGTTGACCAATTTGATCGTCACCCAATTCTGCAAATGGTTTAAGGCGATAGACGTTGTGTTCCATCCACTCTTGATAAGGGTGGCGGCTCTTCAATTCGTTATCGATTTCTGACGATTGCCACAGTTTGCCTGTTTTGGTGTCAATCACCAGTAATTCACCGGGGCCAACCCGACCTTTGGTCGCGACTTCGTCCGGTGCGTAATCCCAGATACCAACTTCAGACGCCAGCGTAATGAGTTTATCTTTGGTGATCACATAACGGGCTGGTCGCAGTCCATTGCGATCAAGGTTACAGGCTGCATGACGTCCGTCTGACAGAACTATCCCGGCCGGGCCATCCCATGGTTCCATATGCTTGGAGTTGAAATCGTAGAATGCGCGTAACTCTGAATCCATATCCGGATGGTTCTGCCATGCCGGCGGCACGAGCATCCGCATAGCTCGGAACAGATCCATGCCACCGGCGAGGAACAGATCCAACATATTATCCAGACTTGATGAGTCAGAGCCGGTTTCGTTGACGAACGGAGCCGCTGACTGTAGGTCTGGTAATAAAGGTGAAGCGAATTTATACGCTCTTGCTCTCGCCCACTGACGGTTCCCTTCAATGGTGTTGATTTCACCGTTATGGGCTAAATAGCGGAAAGGCTGAGCCAGCGGCCAGCGAGGCTGCGTGTTAGTTGAGAAGCGCTGGTGGAACAGACAGATAGCCGATTCCATCCGCAAATCAGCGAGATCCAGATAAAAACGGGGTAAATCTGCGGGCATACACAGCCCTTTATAGACGATGACCTGAGTAGACAGTGAACAGATGTAAAAATCAGCATCATCGGTAATTTTTTTCTCGATACGACGTCGGGCGATATACAGGCGTCGTTCAATATCCTGCTGCTGCCATCCGGCTGGCGCGGAAATAAAGACTTGCTGAATGTCCGGTAATGATTGGGCGGCGATAGGCCCGAGCACGTCTGGGTTGGTTGGCACTTGACGCCACCCGCTCACCGAGAGTGTTTCTTGTGCGAGTTCTTGATTGATAATGTCGCAGGCTGATTGTGCCTTTACCGGATCCCGGCTCAGGAAAATCATCCCCACGGCATATTGTTTGCTCAGCTTCCAGTTTTGTTCTTGTGCAATGTGTCTGAGATAAGAATCTGGCTTTTGCAGGAGTAAGCCACAGCCATCCCCCGTTTTACCATCGGCTGCGATACCGCCACGGTGTGTCATACGGTCCAGTGCTGAAATTGCCGTACGAACCAGTTTGTGACTCGCCTGACCTTCCATGTGCGCGATCAGGCCAAACCCACAGTTATCTCTCTCAAGACTTGGATCATATAGAGCCATTGCAAGTCTCCCTTTGCGTGCTGTCTTCGACAGTGAATGACTAACTATTCTACGTTGTTGTTATTTTTTTGAATCTTTATGCATTAAATCGGGTTAAAAATACATTCAATTGAGCGCCCGAAACAATGCGAGCTTAAACGCTATCCTTTATAGAACCAAAGATCAAGTGATTCATAGAAAATAGCGGCAATAAATGACTGTGGTGAATAAGTAACGATTATGAGTGATTGATATATCGAAGATTTAAGTGGAAAAAGTGCTTGATAAAGCAATATTGAGGTGTCGCTTGTTGAGGCGACCCCTCTGTCAGATAGGGGAAGACAGAGAGGCCGATATAGGACGATTTAGGCCGAACGCATCAGAGAATCCGCTCTGGCTTCGAGGTTACTCTCACCCATCAGATAGGTATCAATGGCACGGGCACATTCGCGTCCTTCATTGATACACCGCACTACTAGTGATTGCCCGGTACGCATATCCCCAGCGGCGAATACGCCAGCCTGATTAGTTTGGTAATCCGTTGTTGCCACATTACCACGTTCGTCAAGTTCAATATCCAATTGGGCCAACACGCCATGCGGTTCAGGGTGAAGAAAGCCCATTGCCAGAAATGCCATATCGCACGGCATGACCCGTTCACTGCCTGCCACTTCTTCGTAACTCGGACGTTCACCAGCCTTGGCGGGTTGCCAGACAATGTCGGCAACCTTCAAACCCGTCACTTGACCTTGCTCATTACCGATAAATGCTTTGGTCAGGATATTCCAGTGACGCTCACATCCTTCTTCATGAGAGGTTGAAGTCCGCAGAATCATCGGATATTGCGGCCATGGCATATTCGCCGGACGCTTCTCCGGTGGCATCGGCATGATCTCAACCTGAGTAATGCTTGCTGCCCCGTGACGGTTTGAGGTCCCGACACAGTCGGAGCCTGTATCACCACCACCGATCACGACCACATGTTTCCCTTTGGCGTGGATTTCTTCGCTTTTGAGATCCATGTTGTTGGCGCGGCGATTATTTTGAGCAAGAAACTGCATCGCAAAATAAACACCGTTCAAGTCTCGGCCCGGAATCGGCAGATCGCGAGGGACGGTGGAGCCACCGGTCAGCAGTACGACGTCATATTCCTGACGTAGTTGCTGAGCATTGATGTTGACCCCAATATGCGCATCGACGACGAATTTGATACCAGCCTGACGCATCAACTCGATCTTGCGATCAATGACATCCATACCCAGCTTAAAGTCAGGGATCCCAAAGCGCAGTAATCCACCGACTTTTTCATCCCGCTCATACACAGTGACGGTGTGACCGGCACTATTGAGTTGTTCGGCAGCAGATAATCCTGACGGGCCGGAGCCGATAATCGCAATGGTTTTGCCGGTGCGGCTGCGTGGGGTTTTCGGTTGGGCATACCCTTCGCGATAAGCCGTTTCGACAATCGTTTTCTCGATATTACAAATGGTAATCGGATCCTGATTGATACCCAGCACACATGCACTTTCACAGGGCGCCGGACACACGCGACCGGTAAATTCCGGGAAATTGTTGGTTGAACTGAGGATCTGCCATGCTTCTTGCCAGCTGTTGCGGTAAACCGCATCATTAAATTCAGGAATGATATTGCCGATCGGACAGCCACTGTGGCAGAAGGGCACACCACAATCCATACAACGAGAAGCCTGCGTATTAATTTTGTCACCGAACTCCTCATTGAGCACAAACTCCCGGTTGTGTTCAATTCTGACTTCCGGTGCCACTTTGGCGGGCAGTTCCCGACCATGTTCTAAAAATCCAGTTGGTTTTCCCATTACACGGCCTCCGCTTCCGTCGCTTGTACTTGTTGTGCTGCCCGTTTTTGCAGGACAGCTTTGTAATCTCTCGGCATGACTTTCACCAGAGATTGCAAGTTCTGCTCAAAGTTATCCATAAAGCGCTGAGCCACTTCACTCCCGGTGAAACGGATATGGTTGTTGAGCATGGTCTCAAGCAAGTTGATGTCCTCGTTATCCAGTGGATCCAGATCAACCAGTTCAGGGTTGAGTTTGTTATGGAAATCACCATCGGTATCCCAGACATAGGCAACACCACCACTCATGCCGGCTGCGAAATTACGACCGGTTGAACCCAAAATGATTGCAACACCACCCGTCATATATTCACAACCGTGATCACCAATGCCTTCAACCACGACACGGGCGCCGGAGTTTCTGACACAGAAACGCTCACCGGCTTTCCCTCGAATGTAAGACTCACCGGACGTTGCGCCATAGAAACAGACATTACCGACCACAATATTTTCTTCGGGAACAAGCGATGTATTGTGGTTTGGATAAAGAATCAGGGTGCCACCGGACAGACCTTTGCCCCAGTAGTCGTTTGCGTCTCCTTCCACTTCAAACTGCACGCCTTGATTCAGAAATGCCCCGAAAGACTGACCGGCAGAGCCGGTAAACTTGACCTGCATGAGCTGAGGTAAGCCTTGATCGCGATATACTTTCGAAATTTCATTCGAGAGCATGGTGCCTGTGCTCCGGTCTGTATTGCGGATCGGAAACTCAGCCTGAACGGCTTTCCCCTGCGTCAAGGCCGGTTGGGCGACCTGAATCAACTGGTGATCTAAGACATTTTCCAGAGCATGATTCTGAGTCGTCTGGCAGTAAATACCATCACCGCTTCTTGGTGACTCCATATACAGTAGCGGACTCAGGTCAAGGTTGTGATACTTCCAGTGTTCGATGTTGCTTCTGACTTTCAGTTTATTGGCCTGACCGACCATTTCATCAATGGTTCTGAATCCCAGTTCTGCCATGATTTCACGAAGTCCTTGCGCCATATAGCGGAAGAATGTCACCACATCTTCGACGCGACCATCAAATCGTTCACGCAGGGTTTTGTTCTGCGTGGCAATGCCGACCGGACAAGTATTCTTGTGACACTTACGCATCATGATACAGCCTTCGACCACCAGTGCTGCAGTGGCAACACCCCATTCTTCAGCACCGAGTAGGGTGGCAATCGCCAGATCTCGCGGCGTTTTCATCTGTCCGTCCGCCTGAACGACGATTCGGTTGCGTAGCCCGTTTTTCAGCAGGGTCTGGTGCGTTTCAGCCAGCCCTAACTCCCATGGTAGACCGGTATGACGAATCGATGAAATCGGGGATGCCCCAGTACCACCGTCATAGCCTGCGATCAACACGACATCGGCTTTGGCTTTGGCTACCCCAGAAGCGATGGTGCCGACACCGGCTTCAGAAACCAGTTTAACGTTGACACGACCGGCACGGTTTGCATTTTTCAGGTCAAATATGAGCTGAGCCAAATCCTCGATAGAATAAATATCGTGATGTGGTGGTGGGGAAATCAGACCGACACCCGGAGTGGAGTGACGGGTTGCCCCGATCCAATCATCAACTTTATCTCCGGGAAGTTGTCCGCCTTCTCCGGGTTTGGCGCCCTGAGCCATTTTGATCTGTAATTCATCCGCATTGGTCAGGTAATAGGCGGTTACACCGAAACGGCCTGAAGCAACCTGTTTGATCGCGGAGCGTTCCCAGTCGCCGTTTTCTTTCTTCTCAAAGCGGATCGGATCTTCACCGCCTTCACCGGAGTTGGATTTCGCGCCGAGGCGGTTCATCGCAACGGCTAAGGTGGCGTGCGCTTCGTAGGAGATGGAACCGAATGACATGGCACCGGTGGCAAAACGTTTGACGATACTTTCAATCGGCTCAACGTCATCCAGTGCAATCTGTCCGGCCGGGTTTTTCACCATTTCAAGCTGGCTGCGAAGTGTGACGGCCTTGTCACCCTGACGATCAACCGCTTCGGCATATGCTTTGAACTGTGCATAGTCTTGATGACGCGTTGATTGCTGTAACAAGTGAATCGTTTCCGGATTGAACAAGTGTTGTTCACCGCGTTGTTTCCACTGATAAACGCCACCGACATCTAAGACTTGCAGCGGAATTTCGCGTAACGGATAGCCAAGGCGGTGACGGATCAGAACTTCTTTGGCGATGTCGTCCAGTGTCAGCCCCTGAATCCGGGTCACTGTTCCGGTAAAGTATTTATCAACGACGGCTTTGCTAATCCCCAGCGCTTCAAAAATTTGCGCACCGTGATAAGACTGAAGGGTCGAAATTCCCATCTTCGAGAAAATCTTCAGCAGACCACCGTTGACCCCTTTACGATAGTTATCGAAGAGCGTATTGATATCTACTTGTTGATCCAACTTGTTCTTCTGTTGTAGATCGACAATGGTTTCCGTGACTAAGTATGGGTTGACGGCATTGGCACCATAACCGAGTAACGTGGCAAAGTGGTGGGTTTCCCGCGCATCGCCTGTCTCGATGACGATACCACATTTGGCCCGTAATCCTTTGCGGATCAGGTGATGGTGGACCGCACCGACAGCCAGCATCCCCGGAATCGCGGCATGGTTTGAGTTCACTGCGCGGTCAGTCAGCAAAATAATCGAATAACCATCGATGACGGCATCTTCCGCATACTGACAAATGCGTTTCAGCGCGCGTTCAAGTTTACCCGGTTCACCACTGGCCTGAAAAACGATATCCAGCGTTTTTGCTTGCAGGTGCTCGTTATCAATCGCTCTGAGTTTTTCGAGTTCAGCATTGGAAATGACCGGTGATTCGAGTTCGACTTTGCGACAGTGTGCCGGTGACTCGTTGAGTAGATTTTGATCTTTTCCCAGATAGGTGTTCAGTGACATGACCATCCGTTCACGGATCGGATCGATCGGTGGGTTGGTGACCTGAGCAAACAACTGTTTGAAATAGTGAGATAAATGCTGAGACTGGTGAGACAGTATAGCCAGAGGCCAGTCTGCTCCCATAGAACCGAGTGGTTCGTAACCGGTTTGAGCCAGTGGCAGAATAATCTGATTGACTTCTTCGCTGCTGATGCCAAACGCCTGCTGGCGATGTAGCAATCGTTCTGGTTTCGGTTGGCTGTGTCCGGTTTCTGCTTCGGGAAGTGATTTGAGACTGAGTAGATTATCTTGAACCCACTGCTCGTAAGGCTGTGCGTTCGCAACACTTTCTTTAATCTCTTCGTCGGAAATAATCCGACCTTCTTCCAAATCGGCGACAAAAATTTTGCCGGGTTGGAGGCGACCCCGGTATTGAATATTGTCTGCTGCGATATCGACGACGCCTGACTCTGATGCCATGATCAGGAAATCATCTTTTGTAACGGTATAGCGGGAAGGACGCAAGCCATTGCGGTCCAATGTCGCACCGACCATCACACCGTCACTGAAACAGACTGATGCCGGGCCATCCCACGGTTCCATAACATTGGCATGATACTGATAGAATGCCCGTCGCTTGGCATCCATCTTTTTATTTTCCTGCCATGCTTCCGGAATCATCATCATCAGCGCATGGGGCAGGCTGCGCCCTGAAAGAACCAGCAGTTCCAGTACCATATCGAAGTTTGATGAATCGGAGCTGTCCTCCTGACAAATCGGTAACAGCATGTCGATTTCAGCTTGGGTAAACCGCTCAGATTCAAGAATGGCTTCTCTGGCTTTCATCCAGTTGAGGTTGCCGCGAACCGTATTAATTTCACCATTATGGGCAATATAACGGAAAGGCTGAGCCAGACGCCATTTCGGGAAAGTATTGGTAGAAAATCGAGAATGCACTAAGGCCAACGCAGTGACCATCGTGGGATTTTGCAGATCAAGGAAATACTGCGGGACTTGCTCGGTGGTCAGCTGGCCTTTGTAGATCAGCGTCTTATATGACATGGAGTTGATGTAAAAGTCATCTCCGATATTGGAGATACTTTCCAGACAAACGCGAACCGTATAGTTACGCAGCACATAGAGTTTGCGTTCCAGTTCTTCCGGGGTGACGCCCGGGCCACCACTGATAAAGACGTGTTCGAATTGTGGTTCGCTACTGAGTGGATCCGCCCCTAACATATGGTTATCGGTCGGAAGAACGCGGTATCCGAGAATTTCCAAATCCAGACGCTTGGCATTTCTTTCTAGAATGTCACGACACTGTTCGCGCTTGTATTCATCCTTCGGAAATAACACCACACCTACACCGTATTGATCGAATGAAGGAAGACGAATCCCGAGTTTGACGGTTTCTTCAAGAAGAAACTCATGAGGTTTCTGTAGGAGAATCCCTGCACCGTCGCCACTGCATGGATCACATCCCTGACCACCGCGGTGTTCCATTCGAGCCAGCATGTCCAGTGCCTGAGTCACAACCTGATGGGATTTACGGTTTTTTAAATGGGCGACAAAGCCGATACCGCAGGCGTCATGCTCCAGTTCGGGCGTGTATAGCCCTGATGAATTTAACATTGATACATCCTTCCAGTTCAATAAAGACGCACACGAACCGGAGAATGCTTCCCCGGATGATGATGTGTCTGGTCCTTTTTTTATCTTTATTGTCTCAAAGCCGACGGATGACGTCGGCTTGAATCCGTTCCGTTTCCCACCGGAAATCGGGTGGGAAAAACAATCCTTGGTGATATGCAGGTCATTATTTATATGCAGCCAGTGCTTTATTTTGGTGGATTAGCTTATCACCGAATTTTCATCCGTTGCGTCATCTCCAAATATGACAAATACGAACGAAACTGAAACTATCCTACATTTTTGTGACATAAAATCCAATAGCAAAGCGATGGAATTTTTATGCAAGTTAATCGATTGCAAATGAGGTGTTAATTAACTTTTGTTTAACATTGAATGCGTGTTTATTTATTGATGTGGGTTAGGGTGCCCTCGGATTGATTATTCTAAAATGAGAGAAATTATCAGTATATTGTAATTTTATTTCGTGACAGGTTGTTGTTTCTTCTAAGAAATTGAACGGCTGGAAATCGGTGTGCCAATGCGTTTGGCGACCTTTATTATGGATGCATTTGAATATTTATTCCGAGGCGGGTTTGAAACAATTACACGAGCTGGTTAATACATTAGGACAAGATCTGAAACGTCGTTATGGTGAACGGGTCCATAAGTTAACGCTACATGGCGGATTTAGCTGCCCGAACCGGGATGGCACGATAGGGCGGGGCGGGTGCACGTTTTGCAATGTAGCTTCATTTGCGGATGAACAGACTCAGCATCAAAGTATTCGTGAGCAACTGGTCGCCAGAGCGGGCGAAGTCTCGCGTGCCAGAAAGTATCTGGCTTATTTTCAAGCATATACCAGTACCTATGCAGAGGTTGAACGACTCAAACAAATGTATCAAGAAGCGCTTTGCGCGGCAGATGTTGTGGGGTTGTGTGTCGGCACGCGTCCGGACTGTGTGGCTCCCGGAGTGTTGGAACTGCTTGCTGATTATCAACAGCAAGGCTATGAAATATGGCTGGAACTGGGATTACAAACAGCACATCAGCGAACATTGAAACGGATTAACCGGGGCCATGATTTTACTTGCTATGATCAGGTCACAAGACAAGCCCGGGCGTTGGGGCTGAAAGTTTGTACTCATTTGATCGTCGGACTTCCCGGTGAATCACCGTGTGATAACCTTGAAACGCTTGATCAGGTTCTGAATACGGGCACGGATGGGATTAAGCTGCATGGGTTACATATTGTGGAAGGCAGTGTGATGGCAAAGTCTTGGCGCGCTGGCAGACTTCAGGCGCCGGAATTGTCTCTCTATGTTGAAACCGCCAGTGATATCATCCGCCGAACACCGGCCGATGTGATTTATCATCGAGTCTCCGCATCAGCCCGCAGGCCGACACTGCTTGCACCGTTGTGGTGTGAAAATCGCTGGCTGGCAATGACGGAAATTGAACGTGCTCTCAATCAAAAAGGGGGGCAAGGTTCCTTAACCGGCGAAGAATTTGTGTTTCCTCAGGCGTAAAACATCAAGTAATGGCGTGCTAGTGAATCGCGGACCGAGCGACTGTTTTGCGGTGCTTTGTATTTTTTCAGTGACACAGTTAGATATCTTACTCAAACGTATAGAGTATTTATGAAATAACTTGTTATTCTTATAAGAAGAATTGTTAACAGAAGGTAATAGCGATGTCGCAGTTGACATGGGAGCATTATACTCAGCTGGAAATTGCGCTTGGTATGGGGAGTATCATTGCTGTACTCGCCGGGATTGCCTTATGGATGGTATACCGTCGAAAAGTTCGCCATCTGCACGACATGTTTGTTGATGTGCCATGTGCACTGTTAATGGTGTCGCGGAAAAATCATCAAATTTTGTTTGCCAACGCGTTGGCACAACATGCACTTCAGCTTCAGATACATGGGCGCCTTGTCCAGTTTTCTCCTTGGGTGAGCGCCTCTCAACGCGAGTATTTTTCTGAGCTCATCGATAAAAGTTATCAAGAGCACTCCCGCCAGTTCATCGATTGGCCAGTGGGCGAAGATCATTCAGTACAGATTGAATTTCAAGTCAAGGATACCGTGTTTCAAGGACAAACAGCCTGGATGGTACAAATGCTGATTCATCATGAACGTGCTGAAGCGAATGAGGAACAGCGCACGATTCGAACCGATGATCTGATGCAACAACTCTGGGATGCTTCTCCGGATGCGATCGCGGTTATACAGGATGATGGTTATTGTCGTTCCTGTAATTTATCGTTTGCACATTTGTTAGGTCAGGATGAGATGGCACAAGTGACAGGCCAACGGCTGACTTGGCCGGCACAAGAGGCGCCCTTTTTTCAACAGATGTTTGCGTTGACCGAACAAGATATCGCTGCCAAACAACCCATTCGTTACATCGATCAGTTAGCAAGAGAACCTCGACAATGGTTTGATGTAGTGAAATCTGTTTATCGTTCACCGGCGACCAATCAAGTGCTTGCACTGGTAATTATCCGCGATATTACAGCGTGGTATTCTGGTGAGCCTTCAGCACAGTTGCTCAATGCCCACCACATCCACTCTTTTGATCAACTGACGGGCATTGTCAGCCGCAGGCGTTTTGATGAAACGTTGGAAACACTATGGCATATTCATATTCGAGAGGAGCAACCATTGGCGGTTATCTTGTGTGATGTCGATTGTTTTGAGAGTTACAACCAGCATTATGGTGATGAGCAAGGGGATGAAACGCTATGCACGGTTGCATTGGCGCTGCAACGGGTAATCAGTCGTTCTTCAGATTGTATCGCCCGTTATGATGGTGATCGGTTTGCCTTTATTTTGCCCAATACCCATATTGACGGAGCTTGTTGGGTTGCTGAAAAAATTCATTCTGAATTTAAACAGATTCAGTTGCCTCATCCGGTGTCGGATGTCTCGAACCATGTCACGGTGAGTATGGGAATTGTTTCTCTGGTGCCCAAAACAGATGAGTTGTCCGAACAATTTGTTGCCTACGCGGAACAGGCACTACATCAGGCAAAAATGCAGGGACGTAACCGCACATGTATTTATTATGAATCTTTGGGCAGGCGATAATGGATTGTCTGCTCGCCGTTTGGACGGCCTTGGTCCGAACTTGTTCTTCCTTCCGAATTTAGCGCGATATCGTTGTCTGGAGCGTTTTTAATGAAACCGATGAAAAATCTGGCTCAGTATTATGTAGACCTATTGGTTAAGCTGGGGATTCTCCGTTTTTCAATTCTTTTAGCCTTGGCGCTGGTGGCACTGGCGGTGGTCGTTCAGGTTGGGATTACTCTGGCACTGCATGGCTATGTCGATAATATCGATATTATCCGTTCGGTGTTTTTTGGATTGATCATTACACCTTGGGCGGTCTATTTTCTTTCTGTCGTCGTGGATCAACTCGAAGAGTCGAGACAGCGCTTATCCAAGCTGGTCGCAAAATTGAAAGATATGCGCTCGCGCGATCAAGAGCTGAATTACCAGTTACAGCAGAATATTGTCAAACTGAATCAGGAAATTGAAGAGCGGATCAAAGCCGAAGAAGCGCGGGAAGAAGCCATGGCTGATCTGGAAAATGAGGTTTATCAGCGGGAAAAGACCCAGCTTGAGCTTGCTGAGAGAACCGCATTATTACGATCATTTATCGATGCTTCGCCTGATTTGATTTATTACCGCAATGCTGAGGGGGTTTTCTCCGGTTGTAACCGGGCGATGGAAGAGTTGACGGGGAAAAAAGAAAGAGAGTTGGTTGGATTGACACCATGGGATGTTTACAGTGAAGAAATTGCTCAGCCGATTGTGGAAACGGATCAACAACTGTTCTCTCAAAATTGTGCCGTAACCTATGAACAGTGGTTGGAATACCCCGATGGTCGTAAGAACTATTTTGAAATCAGGAAAGTACCGTTTTACAGCAAAGAAGGCCGCCATTTGGGCTTGGTTGGCTTTGGTCGGGACATCACTGAACGGAAGCGTCATGAAGAGTCATTGGAAAAAGCCAGTCGCGATAAAACCACCTTCATTGCCACGATTAGTCATGAGTTAAGAACGCCACTGAATGGGATTGTGGGACTGAGTCGGATGCTATTGGATACAACCATGACTCAGGAGCAACGGAAGTATCTACAAACCATTCATATCAGTGCGATCACATTGGGCAATATTTTTAACGATATTATCGATATGGATAAGTTTGATCAGCGCAAACTAGAGCTTTTCCCGCAACCGTTGAATCTTGGTGAATTTGTCACCGAAATTGAGAGTCTGGCTGCATTAATGGCAGAACAGAAAGGGTTGCGTTTTGATTTGGAAAGATTGACCGAACTGTCATATGTGGTAATGGTCGACGGTACTCGGCTACGACAGGTGCTTTGGAACCTGATCAGTAATGCGATGAAATTTACCCGCGAAGGCGGCATCGTGATGACCGTCAGTTCTGAGATCGAGGAAGATAGTGCGCATATCATCATGGATATTGAAGATACGGGGATTGGGATTGCCGAAACAGAATTGGATAAGATCTTTGCCATGTATTATCAGGTGAAGTCGGGCAAAGATAATCTTCATGCCGTCGGAACCGGGATTGGTCTGGCGGTATCACGCCAACTGATAAACCTGATGGATGGGGATATTACTGTCAGTAGTGAAGAAGGGTTCGGCAGTACCTTTACCATTTCACTCAATGTGCCTTTGGCTGATGATGCGCTGTTGACGCCAGATTCTCCTGTGACGCAGAAAACACTGAATATCTTTATGGTTGAAGATATTGAATTGAATGTGACGGTCGCCAAATCGCTGCTGGAAAGTTTAGGGCATTCAATTACGGTTGCTATGAGTGGTGAAGAAGCGAAAAAACTGTTTGTGCCGGATCGCTATGATTTGGTTTTGCTGGATATCCAGTTGCCGGATATGACCGGCTTTGATGTCGCTCAGTTCTATCGGCAACAATATGGGCAAGATTATCAATTGCCGCCACTGGTGGCTTTAACGGCCAATGTACTAAAAGATAAGCAGGAATATTTGGAGAAAGGCATGGATGATGCCATTAGTAAGCCGCTTTCAGTAGTTGCTGTCCAGAATGTTATTCATCGGTATTTCGGTGCCGAGCATGAACCCGAAAGGGAGGTTGTGCATCGGATCGATCATGTGGTGGATACGCCTCATCAACACGCTGAAACCGATAAGAAAAAGGAACATTATAGCCGTATTCTGGATTTGGATATGCTGGGGGCTTATGTTGATATCGTCGGAAAACAACCGGTTCTGGACAGTATTGAGATGTTCGAAGCGATGATGCCGGATTATCTCGATATTCTGGATTCAAATATGGTTGCCAAAGATCAAAATGGCATTGTTTCCGAAGCTCATAAAATCAAAGGTGCAGCGGGTTCCATCGGATTGGCCCGAATTCAGGCGGTGGCACAAAAAGCACAATCCCCACAAGCACCGGCCTGGTGGGAAAATATTACCGATTGGGTTGAAGAAATAAAAACTGAATATGCGCAAGATATTCAATGTCTTCGCCAGTGGCTCAATGAAAAATAACCAATAAAAAAGCCTCTCGGGACGGAGGCTTTTTTAATCAGTGCACAACCTGAAGTGTTACTCTTCGATATCACCACAGAAGCGATAACCTTCACCGTGAATGGTCGCGATGATTTCAGGGGTGCCCGGAATTGATTCAAAATGTTTCCGAATTCTGCGAATCGTGACATCAACTGTCCGATCATGAGGTTTGAGCTCACGCCCTGTCATTTTTTTCAGCAAGTCGGCACGCGTCTGAATTTTGCCGGGATTCTCACAGAAATGTAGCAGTGCTCTAAACTCAGAACGAGGCAGCTTATAGCTTTCACCATCTGGATTGATCAGCGAACGACTATTGATATCCAATTCCCACCCGTTGAAAACATAGTGTTCGACTGAACGCTTTTCTTCAGAGGTGGTATTTGAACTCATGGAGCGGCTCAAGAGGTTGCGGGCACGAATCGTGAGTTCTCTGGGGTTAAATGGCTTAGTGATGTAGTCGTCGGCACCGATCTCTAGGCCAAGAATTTTATCGACTTCATTATCACGACCGGTCAGGAACATCAGCGCAACGTCGGCTTGTTCTCTTAGCTCACGAGCGAGGAGTAGTCCATTTTTGCCGGGTAAATTGATGTCCATAATCACCAGATTAACGGATTTGTCTGAGAGAATATGGTTCATCTCTTCGCCATTACTAGCTTCGTATACAGCGTATCCCTCTGCTTCGAAAATACTCTTAAGAGTGTTACGAGTTACTTGCTCGTCTTCTACGATAAGAATCTGCGGGGTTTGCATCGGCGGTACCTAATTTATGAAAAATTTGTACTAAATATAGAACTTATTATTGGTAATATATAACACACCAGTAATGATATGTTGATAAAAAATCAAAGTATTCACATAGAATACAACATGCTCATTGTCCCGCCATCCGTGGATGTGTTCTGCAAGGTGCTCCGTAACCTTGTCTGTTTTTCTGTTTGTTGCGGTGGATTTTATATTGTTAACAGCATGGTAACAACGATAGATTGTTAATACCCAACAGTTTGTTGATTTATGTCAATAGACGTCAATGCCTGAAACATCGGTGTATATAGGGTTGATGTAATGGAAAAATATCAGATTGATGATCGACTGTGGCAAGCTTATGCATCGACACATTTTCTTTTTTCTCAGCCGTTGCCCGGGCCTAAGTTCTCTATCATCACGGCATGGAACCCGCGAAGTTGTCGATTGTCTTATCAGGACAATAAAGCGAATAATGAGCGATTATGTCAGCAGTTCAACACCTCCCCATGGACCCCCGTTTTAGCAGGTGATGCTGCTTTTGAGTGGGTAGAAGAAAGTTTTGCAGTTGCAATTTGTCTTGAATTAGCTTTGAATTTAGGCCGAAAGTTTGAACAGAATGCTATATTTTATGTCCAAAATGAGACGGTTTTCTTGCATTCCTGTATTGATTCCAGATGTGATGAATTGGGAGTATTGTCCGAAAGAATTTATGTGTCTGGATAACGAATATTGACCTTGTCAGGGCGGTTAGGATTGACCGCGACCAAAGATAAAGAGGTCACTCGTAATCCGTCTGTAGCCAAATTTAGAATGAGAAATCATGGAGGAACGATGAGAGATATAACACCAGATCTTTGCGATAAGTATGAGTCACAGGTGACTTTGCTTGACCTGCCTTTACAGAACTTTGGGCAGAGAGATGCCTTTTGGGGCGAAATTGTCACCGTTCGTTGTTATCACGATAACTCGAAAGTGAGAGATGTACTGAAGCAAAACGGTAAGGGGAAAGTCTTGGTCGTTGATGGACATGGCTCATGTAAGAAAGCGCTTATGGGAGACATGATGGCATACGACGCCGTAAAAAACGGTTGGGAAGGTATCATTATCTATGGCGCAGTCAGAGATGTCGTGGCGTTATCAGAGCTGGACTTAGGTGTAAAAGCTTTAGGAGCCTGCCCGTTTAGAACCGAGAAAAAGGATGCAGGTTATATCAATGTGACACTCTCTATCATGAATCAGATGATTCAACCCGGAGACTACATTTATGCCGATTGGAATGGCATTCTGGTTTCAGAGCAACCATTAGAAGTCAACTAATTCACTGATGGTTCCATTTGGAGACATTCAGGGAAAGTTATGAAGAATCTTATTTTGAGCGTATTTTCTCTTCAATGGGCAAAAAAATATAATTTTTAATTGACTCTCCCCCTCATAATAAGGTACACGTAGGAAAACGTTATCTTATTGAGTCGAAGTTACATGACATTCAGCCACCCTGTAGTAATGATTAGCACCACCACCATTATTATTACCGACACCATTTATGTTGGGGCAGGCTGCTGAGCGAAAAAACTTCAAAAAAAGGCCTGTATCCCCACAAGATACAGGCCTTTTTTTTATACTATTTAATCACACTGGAGGAAGGGATGCGTGTATTAAAGTTTGGTGGGTCATCTTTGGCGGATGCCGACCGTTTTCTTAGAGCTGCACAAATTATTGCCAATAATGCCCAACAAGAAGATATCTCTGTAGTGCTTTCAGCACCGGGAAAAACGACCAACAAGTTAGTGGCAGTGATTGAATCTGCACAGACAATCGGGGAAGCGGGATTACAGATCAATGAGTTAGAAGCCTCTTTCCACAGTTTGTATCAAGACATCCAGTCTGAATTACCCAACCTCAAAGGGGAAGCATTTGACGAGACGGTCCGTCAGTCAATGTCCCAGTTGAGAAGTTATGTTCATGGGATCGGATTGTTAAGCGCGTGCCCGGAACATGTGAATGCACGGATTATCAGTAAAGGTGAGCGCATCTCCATCCAATTGATGAAGGCGGTTCTTGAAGCAAAAGGCTATGATGTCAGTCTGATTGATCCGGTGAAATACTTGCGAGCCAACGGTAGTTATCTTGAGGCGATGGTTGATGTTGACGCATCCACAGAAAACTTTAAACGTTCACCACTGCCTCAAAATCATGTGTATATCATGCCCGGTTTTACTGCGGGTAATCCGAAAGGTGAGCTGGTTTGCTTAGGGCGCAATGGTTCGGATTATTCTGCGGCTGTTTTAGCTGCTTGTTTACGGGCCGAATGCTGTGAAATCTGGACGGATGTTGACGGTGTTTATAACTGTGATCCGCGCTTAGTGAATGATGCCCGATTACTCAAGTCTCTGAGTTATCAAGAAGCCATGGAACTTTCTTATTTCGGCGCTTCTGTGTTACATCCCAAAACTATTGCCCCGATTTCTCGCTTCCAGATTCCCTGCCTGATTAAAAATAGTTTTAACCCACAGGGAGCCGGCACGCTCATCGGTCAAGATACCGGTGAAGACAAACTGCCAATCAAAGGTATTACCACGCTCAATGATTTAACCATGGTCAATGTCTCAGGTCCCGGAATGAAAGGGATGGTTGGTATGGCCAGCCGAGTCTTTGGGGCGATGTCTTCTGCCGGTGTTTCCATTGTCTTGATTACCCAGTCTTCGTCTGAATACTCAATCAGTTTTTGTATCGAATCTCAGGATAAAGAGAAGGCCAAACGAGTGCTGTCTGAAGCGTTTGAATTAGAACTGAAAGATGGTCTGCTGGAACCCGTTGACTTCATGGATGATCTGGCGATTGTGACGCTGGTTGGTGACGGAATGAGAACTGCGCGGGGAATTGCATCGCAATTTTTCTCATCTTTGGCTGAAGTTCACGTCAATATCGTGGCGATTGCTCAAGGATCATCGGAACGTGCGATTTCAGCAGTGATTCCGGAAGATAAGATTTCTGAAGCGATCAAAGCGTGTCATGAGAATTTGTTCAACTCAAAACATTATCTGGATGTCTTTGTCGTTGGTGTCGGTGGTGTCGGTGGTGAGCTGATTGATCAAATTAATCGTCAACAAGAGAAGTTGGCATCGAAAGATATTGTGATCCGAGTGTGTGGTCTTGCCAATAGTAAAGGTTGCCTGTTAGATGCCGAAGGGCTTCCTCTCGATAACTGGCGTCAGCGTTTGCAAGAAAGTGCCTCAGAGTCATTCAGTCTGGCAAGGCTAACCGCTTTAGTGCAACGCAATCATATTATTAACCCCGTCTTGGTTGACTGTACTTCAAGTGAAGTGATTGCCAATCAATATGTTGATTTCCTCAGTGCCGGTTTCCATGTCGTCACACCGAACAAACGGGCGAACACCGCAAGCATGGCGTATTATCAGCAATTGCGTCAAGTATCGAGAAACTCACGTCGGAAACTGATGTATGAGACAACCGTCGGTGCCGGTTTACCGGTCATTGAAAACCTGCAGAATCTGATTGCTGCCGGAGATGAACTGGAGCGTTTCAATGGAATTCTGTCTGGCTCTCTTTCATTTATTTTTGGTAAATTGGATGAAGGGTTGACGTTAAGTCAGGCGACTCAAGTTGCGAAAGAGAAAGGGTTTACCGAGCCAGATCCTCGGGATGACCTGTCAGGAATGGATGTTGCCCGTAAACTATTGATTCTGGCCCGTGAAGCCGGAATGAAGCTTGAACTGAGTGATATCGACATTGATCAGGCATTGCCACCGGGCTTTGATGCTTCAGGGAGTGTCGATGAGTTTATGGCGCGTTTACCTCAAGCTGATGATTATTTTGCATCACTTTATGCAAAAGCGGCTGGCGAAGGGAAAGTTCTACGCTATGTCGGGGAAATTGCAGATGGGCGATGCCGCGTACGTATTGCACAGGTGAGCGAAGATAATCCAATGTTTAAAATCAAAGATGGCGAGAATGCATTGGCATTTTATAGCCGTTATTATCAACCGATTCCTCTGGTGCTGAGAGGATATGGCGCAGGTACGGAAGTCACGGCTGCTGGTGTCTTTGCGGATGTGATGCGGACACTCGGTTGGAAACTAGGGGTTTAATTTTATGAGCACACAACAAGAAAGTGTGGTGATCTATGCACCGGCTTCTATCGGTAATGTCAGTGTCGGATTTGATGTTCTAGGTGCTGCGGTGTCTCCGATAGACGGTACATTGCTCGGTGATCGAGTGGAAGTGAAAAGCGGTGAATCTGCGTTTTCTCTCAACGCTGTCGGGCGCTTTGTGGATAAATTGCCTGCTAATCCGCAAGACAATATTGTCTATGATTGCTGGGTTGTTTTTGGACGAGAACTAAAAAAGAAAGCGGTTGATTTAAAGCCGCTTGAAATGACACTTGAGAAGAATATGCCCATCGGATCAGGACTTGGTTCGAGCGCTTGTTCGATTGTGGCGGCATTGGATGCTTTGAATCAGTTTCATGGTAACCCTTTGAATAAGATGGAACTCCTTGCGCTGATGGGCGAGATGGAAGGGCAGATCTCCGGTGGTGTTCATTATGATAATGTTGCGCCATGCTATCTTGGCGGCGTGCAATTAATGATTGAAGAACTGGGAATCATCAGCCAAGAAGTTCCTTGTTTCGATGATTGGTTCTGGGTGATGGCTTATCCGGGAATCAAAGTCTCAACTGCTGAAGCACGCGCCATTTTACCGGCTCAGTATCGGCGTCAGGACATCATTGCGCATGGTCGCTATTTGTCCGGGTTTATCCATGCTTGTCACTCGAATCAGCCGGAGTTAGCGGCAAAAATGATTAAAGATGTGATTGCCGAACCGTATCGTGAGAAACTACTGCCCGGTTTTGCTGCGGCTCGCCAGTATGCGATTTCAGCCGGTGCGCTAGCCACGGGGATCTCCGGAAGTGGCCCAACGTTATTTAGTGTTTGCCGGGAGTGTGATGTTGCCGAACGTGTCGCTCAGTGGCTTGAACAGAATTATGTACAGAATGAAAATGGATTCGTCCATATTTGTCGCCTGAATAAGCAAGGCTCCAAACAGACAGGAAGTAAGCTATGAAGCTTTATAATATAAAAGAGAATGATGAGCAGGTTTCTTTTGGTCAGGCAGTCCGTCAGGGGCTTGGCCGTAATCAAGGACTATTTTTCCCATCAGAACTCCCTCGTTTTGATGATATTGATGGATTGTTAGCTGAGGATTTTGTCTCCCGCAGTGCAAAAATCTTGTCGGCGTTGATCGGTAATGAACTGTCTCCCGAAGCCGTGAAGACTTTGGTTGAGAATGCGTTTCAGTTTCCTGCACCGATCCGGAAGGTGAAAGATCAGGTTTATGCATTAGAGCTATTTCATGGTCCGACATTGGCTTTTAAAGACTTTGGTGGGCGTTTCATGGCCCAGTCTTTGGCTGCCGTATCAAATGGCGGAAAAGTCACCATTCTGACGGCAACATCCGGTGATACCGGTGCCGCCGTGGCTCATGCTTTCTATGGCATGGAGAATATTCAGGTCGTGATCTTATATCCGCAAGGAAAGATTAGTCCGTTGCAAGAAAAGTTATTCTGCACACTGGGTAAAAACATCCATACGGTTGCTATTCACAGTGATTTTGATGCGTGTCAGTCTTTAGTGAAAAAAGCCTTCGATGATCAGGCGCTGCGTGATGAAGTCGGGCTGAATTCTGCCAACTCAATTAACATCAGTCGCTTGATGGCTCAGATCTGTTACTACTTTGAAGCCGCGGCTCAAATGAGCAAAGCAGAGCGCGAAAATCTGGTTATTTCAGTACCAAGTGGTAATTTTGGTAATTTGACGGCTGGCATGTTAGCCAAAGCATTGGGATTGCCAATTCAGCGTTTTATCGCGGCAACCAATGTGAATGATACTGTACCGCGTTATCTGGAAACCGGTCAGTGGGAACCGAAAGCTACGATTGCCACGACATCCAATGCGATGGATGTGAGCCAGCCAAATAACTGGCCACGCATTGAAGAATTGTGCCGTATTCAGGGTTGGGGCCTAGAAACGCTTGGTAAAGGTGTGGTTACGGATGAGCAAAGTGCTGCATCGGTACGTGAGCTTTATGAGTTGGGCTATTTATGTGAGCCGCATGGTGCGATTGCCTATCGAACCTTAGATCAACAACTACAGCCGGGAGAGACTGGGTTATTCCTCTGTACCGCTCATCCTGCGAAATTTAAAGAAGTTGTTGATGAGATTTTGGATACAGATATCCCGCTGCCGGGACCATTGGCAAAACATGCTCAAATGGCACTGCTTTCTGAAGAACTTGATGATGATTTTGAGGCACTGAAAACGATTTTACGTCGAGTCCAGTCATAAACATCACGAAAAGAAAACGGCACCTTTCGGTGCCGTTTTTGATGGTCTATCGAGAAATCCAAGCGTGTCATCATTGACTATGCTTGGTTTATCATCAATTACAGTGATTCAGTAAAAGTACGTGCGATGACGTCACGTTGTTGTTCCGCAGTCAATGAGTTGAAACGTACGGCATAACCAGAGACACGAATCGTTAACTGTGGGTATTTTTCTGGATGGGCAACAGCGTCTTCTAGCGTTTCTCTTTTCAAGACATTAACGTTCAGATGCTGACCGCCTTCAATACGTGGTGCTTTCTCAATCGCGAGTTCACGAGACTCATATTCACCCAGATCGCTGGCAGGAATGACTTGATCGTATTGATAACCGGCGGTTGCTGCCATGCAACGTGCTTCGTTTTTTTCTTGGTCAAGTAACCAGATAGAATTGATCAGATTATCATTCGCGGCTTTTGTAATTTGGATACCTTGAAGCATTGCTTTCTCCTCATCCACTAATGTGGTGCTGATTGGTGTTAACTTTCAAAATAAGTTGAGCTAAGTATTATATAGCAAATAACCTTTTTTATTGTATTGATATAGGTCAAAAAATGACAGTAAAATCGAGACTAGTTGATGCTGTTTTATTGATTTTTGTCAATAAGCTATTAAAAAATATGAATTTAAATTTTTTTTAATATTTAAAAATTATTTTACAATGTTCTGATGTTGTAAATTTACAACAAAAATGAAATGGGTCTATCAACTCAATTCGTGGATGTGAGGCCATTCAATGCAAGATCAAAAATTTATCGGTGCCCATGTTTCTGCCGCCGGTGGTGTTGAAAATGCACCACTGCGCGCATATGAGATTGGTGCAAATAGCTTTGCGCTTTTCACTAAGAATCAGCGGCAGTGGCAGGCTAAACCGTTGTTGCAAAGTTCCATCGATGCATTTCGGGCGAATTGTCGGAGATATGGATTCGAACCCCGGCATATCCTGCCGCATGATTCCTATTTAATTAATTTGGGGACACCTGATCCGGAAAAGCTAGAAAAATCACGGGCTGCTTTCATTGATGAAATGGCTCGGTGCCGATTACTCGGACTACATTTACTGAATTTTCATCCGGGCAGTCATTTGAACCAGATTAGCGAAGATGCGTGTCTGGAAACCATTGCCACATCGATTAATCTCGCTCACCAACAGGTACCGGAAGTCGTTGCCGTGATTGAAAATACGGCAGGACAGGGTAGTAATCTTGGCTGGCGGTTTGAACATCTGGCCCGAATTATCGAGTTGGTCGATGATCAGGAACGCGTCGGTGTGTGTCTGGATACCTGCCACTTATTTGCCGCCGGATATGATCTGAGAACGGCAAAAGCTTGTCAGCAAACATTTGCTGAATTTGATCAACATGTTGGGATGCACTATCTCAGAGCAATGCATCTTAATGATTCAAAAATCGATCTGGGGGGACGAGTTGATCGTCATCATTCATTAGGCGAAGGGATGATTGGTTGGGCGTGCTTTGAATATATAGCCAAAGACCCACGTTTTAATAATATCCCATTGATTTTAGAAACAATTAAACCAGAGTTATGGCCGCAAGAGATCCAGACATTACGTGATTATGCTGCCACGGTTCATTCAGACATTCTCCCTGTATAACTTGGCATATTTTTTTCATGGAATATTGGGTGTTTTATTTTCAGACATTGTGTCTCTGGAGGCTGTTATGTCATGCATGATCCATTCAATATCCCGCCCGTCATCTCCTTTACCGATGCCGAACCGTCATGTCTCTGGTCCGGGGGGACGTCATCGCAGTGTTGTGCCACCACGTGGCCGATGAAACGGATTGACACTTTTGCAGGTGCAACTCGATTCTTTTTATGAGTAGAATAGAACCATTCTCGACATTACTTTAGGATGGTTCATGACAAACTCACTGACTTGGCACGATGTAATCGGTGCGGAAAAACAACAGCCTTATTTTCAAGAAACGCTGACTTATGTAGAAAAAGAGCGTCAGCGTGGGAAGGTCGTTTATCCGCCAGCGAAAGATGTGTTTAACGCTTTTCGTTACACGGAATTCAGTGAAGTGAAAGTTGTTATCCTCGGACAAGACCCGTATCACGGGCCGAATCAGGCTCATGGATTGTGTTTTTCCGTGTTGCCCGGTGTGAAAACACCGCCTTCCTTAGCCAATATGTATAAAGAGCTTGCTCAAGATATTCCCGGCTTTTCGATACCGGAGCATGGTTATCTGAAAAGTTGGGCAGAGCAAGGCGTATTCCTGCTCAATACGGTTTTAACCGTCGAACAAGGGCAAGCTCATTCTCATGCAGGGACTGGCTGGGAAACGTTTACAGACAAAGTCATTGCAGAAATTAACCAGCATCGCCAAGACGTTGTTTTTCTCCTGTGGGGGGCTCATGCACAGAAAAAAGGACATTTTATTGATCGTCAAAAACATTGTGTTTTGACTGCACCGCATCCTTCTCCTTTATCGGCACATCGCGGCTTTTTTGGTTGTAAACATTTTTCTAAAGCAAATCAGTATCTTCAAGAACATGGAGAGACACCGATCAACTGGCAACCAATTTTGGACTAGGGCACTGTAGCGAAAAATTGTATTTTTTACGACCAGAATCAAATCAGTCTCCCGATAAGTTATATACAATTTGTTTATCACATTATGAACCGGAGAGGCGACATGATGATAGAACGGATTCGCCGGGAACATGGTTACATGACCCGTTTATTAGCCATCCTCAAACGAAAGTTGCAAAGACTGAAGAGTGAGCAGGCTGTCAATTATTCCCTGATTAAAGAGATTGTCGATTATTTGTGTTCACATTCAGAAGCTGCTCACCATCCAAAAGAGGATTTAATCTACCAGTACTATATGGAAAAGTACGGGGAAAGGGAGTATATCGCTGATTTGGAAGCTGACCATCGTAATCTGTCGGAGAAAACACATGAGTTTCTTGGTGTGATTGATATGATTTTACAGGACGTTATTGTTCCTCAGGATGTGTTTATTAATCAGTTATCTGATTTTATTGTGGAACAGAAACGGCATTTGGATTTGGAAGAACAAGAAATTTTGCCGCTGATTAAGCAGACCTTTACTGTAGAAGATTGGCAGTACGTTGAAGGGCAATGGACAGAAAACGAAGATGACCCCGTTTTTGGTGAGACCATTGCTGATCGATATAAACAGCTTGCTCAGCTCGTTAGAGAAGAGATGCTGGAAGGCGAATAAGACGAAAAAAGGTTCCCGAACGGGAACCTTTTTACTTTATCAGATATCGATATCATCGAGTTCAAGACTGATATCCATCTCCATTAATTCTTTCTGTAATCGGCGTTTATCGCGTATTGCTTCTATTTCTCTCCACATTCGCTTGGTTGGTTTAGAGCGGGTTACACGGATTTTACTAATCTCTTTTTCAAGTATATCTTCAAAGTGCAAATCATCCATAATTAGCCTCTTCTATTATGTATGCTCTATGACGAAATCTGCTCTGTATGAGTCTTAAATATCACAATCGCAGTAAGTATATCTATGATATGTTTCTCATTTGTTTCGATTTGATGACTTATTTCTGAACAAAGATCCCTATTTTTATGCTGAGGAAAATGAAGTTGTACGTTTTTTGTTCTATCAGCGTCGCGAATATACTGTAAATTTTTCTGAGATTGTTAACAAACTTGAGTGATAGACAACTGAATGTGTCAATGTTGAGGTGATGTTCCAAGCGGATCCGGTGACTTGTCTTCGGTAACGTCTTAGGTAACTGTCAACATTGGTGAAACGCTTGAATCATGCAATGCCTCTGTCGCTCTAAAATTCGCTTTTTTTAACGGGTTTGTAAAGCATTATTTTAAATAAATGTTATTTTTTTGTTTTTAATTTGTTCTGTTTTGTTGTGGGTATGATTATAGAAATAGCGTTTGCGAGCAGTGTTGTGTATTGATTTTTTGGTGGTTCGATAGCATTATCTTCCGCGCCGAGTGAATGTGTTTGCGTTTTATTCGGATATATATGCGAGGACAACAGGGACTGTTGCTAAATTAATTATTATAAGATAGGGACATATCAAGTGATGGTGTAGAGCAAACTTATGCTCTGAACTCTTAAAGAGGTTCTTGTGACAGACTTAATCAACTTATTAAATGACCTGCTTTGGGGGTCAATCCTTGTTTATCTATTGGTGGGCGTCGGGATTTACTTTACTATCCGACTTGAATTTATTCAAATTCGTCATTTCCGCCATATGTTCAGTGTGTTGAAAAATAGCCGTAAATCAGATAAGGCAGGCATTTCTTCTTTTCAGGCATTATGTACCAGTCTTGCTGCCAGAGTCGGAACCGGAAACATGGCAGGGGTTGCCGTGGCACTGACAGTCGGTGGGCCGGGCGCCATTTTCTGGATGTGGATGACTGCGATGGTCGGGATGGCAACGTCCTTTGCCGAAAGTGCATTGGCGCAATTGTATAAGACCAAAGATCGGGATGGTAATTATCGTGGTGGTCCTGCTTATTACATGGAAAAAGGCTTGGGAATGCGTTGGATGGGAATCCTGTTCTCTATTTTCCTGATGATTGCATTCGGTCTGGTGTTCAACGCCGTGCAAGCCAACTCGATTACCAATGCCATGAATACCGCATTTGGCTATGAACCCATGTATATCGGTGTCGGTATTGTGATTTTAGCAGCGTTTGTGATTTTCGGTGGTATCCGGAAAATTGCCCGCACGGCTGAATTAATTGTTCCGGTGATGGCTCTGGCCTATTTGGCGATTGCGGTTTTCATTCTGCTGACGAATCTTGAGAAGCTTCCGGCAGTTTTTGGCCTGATTTTTAAAAGTGCTTTTGGCTTTCAGGAAGCTGCTGCCGGTGGTCTGGGCTATATGATTGCTCAAGCTATGATCAATGGTGTCAAACGTGGCCTGTTTTCAAATGAGGCCGGGATGGGATCTGCACCGAATGCTGCTGCAACGGCTACACCGTATCCACCGCATCCTGCATCTCAGGGCTATGTTCAGATGCTGGGGGTGTTTATTGATACCATCGTGATCTGCTCTGCCACGGTTGCGATTATCTTGATGTCAGGCGAGTACGTACCACATGGTGAAATCACCGGGATTGAATTAACGCAACGTGCGCTGGATTCTCAGGTCGGTGGATGGGGCAGTATTTTTGTTGCCTTTGCCATTTTCTTTTTTGCTTTCACATCCATTATTGCCAACTACTCCTATGCTGAGACTAACTTGGTGTTTCTGGAACACAATAATAAAAGAGGTTTAGCAATTTTCCGGGTGGTTTTCCTGGCGATGGTTATGTTTGGTTCTTTAGCAACATTGCCGACTGTTTGGTCAATGGCGGATGTTTCCATGGGACTGATGGCAATTGTGAATCTGATTGCGATTCTGTTGCTATCCGGCATCGTGGTGAAATTGGCAAAAGACTATAACCGCCAGTTGAAAGCCGGAAAAGTACCGACCTTTAATGTGAAGGACTACCCTGAATTGCAATCTCAGTTAGAAGAAGGCATTTGGGAAAACCCGAAAGATTAATTATCGGTAAAACCAATAATAAGGATTGAAAAAGCCATGCAGACAACGCATGGCTTTTTTTGTACGCTATACAATAGAACATGTCGTGTTCACCGTGAATCCGGTTCGTTATGACCGTCATACATATAACATCAATATAATGATCAGCAGAGAAAGGAATAGAGTATGTTAATCGTCGTTTCCCCCGCTAAAACACTGGATTATGAGTCGCCTTTAAGGACCGATAAACATACGTTCCCTGAATTGCTCGAACATTCAAAAGTTTTAATTGATGTTTGTCGTCAGCTCACCCCGGCTGATATTGCTTCACTGATGAAAGTGAGTGATAAGATTGCCGGCCTCAATGTCGCCCGATTCGCAGAGTGGGAGAACACATTCTCTTTTGAAAACGCTCGTCAAGCGATTCTGGCATTCAAAGGGGATGTTTATACTGGCCTTGAAGCTGAAACCCTTTCTGACGATGATCTGGATTATGCACAGTTGCATTTGCGGATGTTGTCTGGTCTTTATGGTTTACTGAAGCCCCTTGACCTAATGCAGCCTTATCGGCTGGAAATGGGGACTAAACTGACCAATCCTCGTGGTAACAATCTCTATCAGTTTTGGGGGAATGTGATTACAGAAAAGCTCAATGAGGCGATTCAGGCGCAGGGTGATGACATTTTGGTCAATCTGGCTTCCAACGAGTATTTTAAATCGGTTCAGGTTAAATCTCTGGATGCTCAAGTGATCACGCCGGTGTTTAAAGATTGCAAGAATGGTCAATATAAAGTGATTAGCTTCTATGCGAAAAAAGCAAGAGGCATGATGGCTCGTTATATCATTGAGAATCGAATTTCGTCTGTAGAGAAATTGTTGGACTTCGATGTTGCCGGGTATCGCTATGATGCTGGAGAGTCCACAGCAACCGAGTTAGTATTTAAACGAGAAGAACAATAATTGTGTTCGGAGGATAGGCTGATGTGGTGTTGGTTGAAACGTTGTTTGGCGCGTTACGATAGTTGGTGTCTGCGTATGGGCTTAACACCGGCACAAAAACGAAGTTGTGTCCCTTATCGGAGTGAAACGACCGATGCAAAGCAAGAGCATGACCAAGATCGTTAAGCCTCGATTATTTGATACACCCCGATTGTTTGATACACATTGTCATTTTGATTTTGAGCCATTTCAGTCTGAGAGCGTATTACACTGGCAACAGGCTTCTGATGCCGGTGTTTCACGACTCCTGATTCCTTCGGTGGGGATCGGTAACTGGGATGCGGTACAAGAACTGACGACCATCGCACCGCAGCAATTATTCTATGCCCTTGGTTTCCACCCCTATTTTTTAAATACCGATTGCGCTGAAATGAGCTGCTCTGAACGCATGAGCTTTCTGGAAGCACGCTTGGTTGTTGCTGATGAAAATTGTGTGGCAATTGGAGAGTGTGGATTGGATGCCGTTGTTGATGTTCCGTCAGCGCTTCAGGAAGCGATCTTTATTGCTCAACTGAGTATCGCCCAGAATGCCGGATTGCCAGTGATTCTCCATAGCCGGAAGACCCAGTCACGCTTATTACAGTTGATTAAACAGCATCAATTTACCCGTGGTGGTGTACTACACGCATTTTCAGGCAGTGAACAGCAAGCGCAGGCATTTATTCAATTAGGATTTAAAATTGGTATTGGCGGTGTGATTACCTATTCAAGGGCTGCCAAGACGCGTCGCGCCGTTGCTCAGCTTCCGATAGAGGCTTTGGTGTTAGAAACAGATGCCCCGGATATGCCATTGTTCGGATTACAGGGGCAGTCAAATCATCCCAAATATTTACCACTGGTTTTGCAAGCTTTGGCGCAACTGAAGGAGTGTGCCGTCACAGATATTGCCGAGCACTTATGGCAGAACAGCCATCAGATCTTTGGCCTTGACGCAGATTGACTGGCTGAAAACAGACTTCTTATTTGAGCAATAAGTCCCTTCATTTTTCACTTCTATGTTTCTATATCCTTATATTGAAATCCCATTTTTGGTCTACTTTTAATATCAACATATTCACTGAATGCATTTATAAATGCATAGATTAGGTAGACGAGCAGTCGGACGGTGGTGTTAATAAAAGAATGTCTTTTCTACTTAGATCACATTTTTATTGACATTTAATGTGGTATTTAACTGTTTGTGTTTGTTTTTTGTTAATATCGGCATGTTTTACAGTAAAAGATGTGATTTTTTTGAGAGTCGTATCATTTATTTTTGTAATTTAACTAGTTTTGTTTCATTTTGGTGCAATTTCAAGGACAAGAAATTCAACATCAACTAGTTGATATTTCTATATAATGTAATATTTGATATGCCACAACAATTCTCAAATGGTATATCTGATATAGTTATTTTGCCGACTGATTCTATTTTTTGGTGCAATCGTTGGATGTATGCAAATAATCTCATTGTGTGTTTGTTGCGTATAACCTTGTTTGCTTGATGTTGATTTTTTGTTAACTGATGATATTAAATGGTTTTTAGTTGGGCAGTTTTTGTGATTAGCATCAATAATTGTGGTGAATGATTTTTCTTTTGTGGATAAATGTGTGACCCGTAATTGCTTTTGGTTTGGGGCATCGTATAATCCGCCACCGAAACGTCTTCCTCCACTCAAACGAATAATTCACATATAAGGAATCATAAACTATGGGCTTGTTTATGAGCTTAGTAGGGATGGTTGTTCTAATTGGAATTGCCTTTCTGCTTTCAGATAATCGTAAAGCGATCAATTTTAGAACGGTTGGCGGAGCTTTTGCCATCCAATTTTTATTAGGTGGTTTTGTTCTTTATAACCCTTGGGGACGCGATCTTCTGGCGGGGTTAACCGCTGGTGTGCAGAACGTCATTAACTACGGTAAAGATGGCACAGGGTTCTTGTTCGGCAGTTTAGTCAATTTTTCGGTTGATGGATTAGGCTTCATCTTCGCGTTTCAAGTGCTCCCGGCTGTTGTGTTCTTTTGCTCTCTGATTGCGGTGCTGTACTACATTGGTGTTATGCCGATTGCCATTAAAATTATTGGTGGTGCGTTGCAGAAAGCATTGGGAACATCTCGTGCGGAATCCATGTCTGCGGCTGCAAACATCTTCGTCGGACAAACCGAGGCGCCATTAGTGGTGCGTCCTTACGTTCCGAAAATGACACAGTCTGAGCTGTTTGCCATCATGTGTGGTGGTTTAGCTTCGATTGCGGGTAGTGTACTTGCCGGATATGCTGCGATGGGTGTTCGTTTGGAGTTTCTGGTTGCAGCATCTTTTATGGCCGCACCGGGTGGTTTACTTTTTGCAAAAATTATGAAACCAGAAACCGAAACGCCCCATAATCAGGAAATAACGAATTTTGACGAAGGCAATGATAAGCCATCGAACTTGATTGATGCCGCAGCAAGCGGTGCATCGACAGGGATGCAACTGGCGTTAAATATTGGTGCAATGTTACTGGCATTTATCGGTTTGATTGCTTTGGTCAACGGTATGCTTGGCGGTATCGGTGGCTGGTTCGGGATGCCTGAACTTTCTTTGGATTTGCTGCTTGGTTGGTTGTTCTCACCATTGGCTTATATCATTGGTGTTCCTTGGGCTGAGGCAACAACAGCCGGTTCGTTTATTGGGCAGAAAATTGTGTTGAATGAGTTTGTCGCTTATTCCAACCTTGTGCCTTACATGGGTGATCATGCTCAGGTTGTTGCTGCGACAGGGCAAGTGATGTCAGAGAAAACAACTGCAATTATCTCCTTCGCCCTGTGTGGTTTTGCGAATTTATCTTCAATTGCCATTTTGTTAGGCGGTTTGGGGGGAATTGCACCGAACCGGAGACATGATATTGCCCGGATGGGTGTGCGAGCTGTCGTTGCCGGGACATTATCTAATCTAATGGCTGCAACGATTGCCGGATTCTTCCTCTCTTTCTAGTGAGAGTAGGGTGAACAGTCATGATGATATGTGCCTCAGGGGGATACCTTGAGGCCTTTTTTATTTGTGATGATTCTAATCGCCAATAACATAATGAGATACAAACCGATTGCGTGATCGGTAGAGCGGTTATTCTCCTATATCCCTGACTTGTTGATAAGATAAAATAGTCGGATGTCGATTTGAGATGGTTTATTAAAATGGAGTTATGTATGAACGAATTACAGTCAGCGGCTCAACGGGCGTTAACCTTAATGGATTTAACTACGTTGAATGACGATGATACTGAAGAAAAAGTGATTTCGTTGTGTCAAAGTGCGAAGACGCCTTTTGGAACAACCGCTGCGATTTGTATTTATCCTCGCTTTATCCCTATCGCTAAAAAAACGCTCCGGGAGCAAGGTACGCCGGATATCAAGATTGCAACGGTCACTAATTTCCCTCACGGGCGAGATGATATTGAGTCTGCGCTTGCAGAAACTCGGGCTGCGGTTGCTTATGGTGCGGATGAGGTCGATGTTGTTTTTCCTTACCGTGCTTTAATGAACGGGAATGAGCAGATTGGTTTCGATTTAGTCAAACAATGTAAAACGGCTTGTGGTAGTGATGTACTGCTAAAAGTGATTATTGAAACGGGTGAATTAAAAACAGAAGCACTGATTAAACAAGCTTCTGAGATTGCGATTCGTGCGGGTGCCGACTTTATTAAAACGTCAACCGGGAAAGTAGCAGAAAATGCAACGCCTGCTTATGCCAAGATGATGTTGGAAGTTATTCGTGATCTGGGTGTTGCGGGTAAAGTTGGTTTTAAACCAGCCGGTGGCGTAAGAACCGCACAAGAAGCTGCACTTTACCTGTCGATGGCTGATGAAATCATGGGTGAATCGTGGGCTGACAGTCGCCACTACCGTTTTGGTGCATCCAGTTTGTTAAATGCGCTATTGGCAACATTGGAAGGCACAGAAGTTTCTCAAAGTTCTGATTCATATTAATCAGCGTGATCTGATAGTTAGTTAAGGAGAAAAAATGGCTACGCCACATATTAATGCTGAAATGGGAGATTTTGCCGATGTCGTCTTGATGCCGGGAGATCCACTGAGAGCAAAATATATTGCTGAAACTTTTTTAGATGATGTCGTACAAGTTTGCGACGTGAGAAATATGTTCGGTTATACCGGAACATATAAAGGGCGGAAGATCTCTGTGATGGGGCATGGTATGGGGATTCCATCTTGTTCTATTTATGTCACAGAGCTGATTAAAGATTTTGGAGTCAAGAAAGTGATTCGGGTTGGCAGTTGTGGAGCGGTTCGTTCAGATGTTCATATTCGTGATGTGGTCATCGGAATGGGGGCTTGTACCGATTCTAAAGTCAATCGTATCCGCTTCAAAAATCATGACTTTTCAGCCATTGCTGATTATCAGATGGTGAAAGCGGCTGAAGAAGCCGCCAAAGCTCGCGGTGTTGATGTGAAAGTCGGTAACCTGTTTTCAGCCGAGCTATTTTATACACCGGATCCAGACATGTTTGATGTGATGGATAAATACGGCATTATCGGTGTAGAGATGGAAGCTGCCGGTATTTATGGTGTTGCTGCCGAATATGGTGCGAAAGCACTCACGATTTGTACCGTATCCGATCATATCAAGACTGGTGAACAGACCACCGCTCAGGAACGTCAAACGACATTCAACGACATGATTGAGATTGCACTTGAATCCGTATTGATTGGTGACGCGCAGTAAGACTCGACTTTGTTGAGTGATTGAACGTGCAGGGTGACTGTCGTCATCCTGCATTTTTTAACAGTAAATTCTCACCTTGACGGACACGTCTTTTTTGACGACGGAGTAATAAGGTCAGCAGAATACCGCTGGTAAAGCTTGCCAAGATCATTAAATACATATAACGATCACTTTTCCGGTAATGGTGATCAGATATAGCCGTCACTTTCCCCGTTTCAAAAGTAATGCGAATGAAACCGATCACGTTGTTGTCGTGTAACACCGGTTCAACCAACTGTTGCCTACCAATGCTTGCCGTTTTCAACGGAGTATCCAGACCTAAGACATCCCTGACGCTGAGCGCTGAGTCGCTTGCGGCAATTTGTACGCCTTCTGCATCATAGATCGTGGCATCAAACACTAATCGATCACGTGCCAGTTGATTGGTCAGCGATTTCAGTTTTTCTTCATCCTGCTCCGCTAAAAAGCTACTGGCCGTGAGTGAGGCTTGTGAGATCAGCAGTTTGGTCAGCGTCTCCAGTTGATTCGTCTGAATTTTTTCATTGCCCTTACTAATCATCACGCTGTTTTCTGCCGTAAAGACAAACATCATAACAACACTGAGGACAGCAATGATACGTAGAAATACGCGTAACGAAAACAGGGAACCACTCATCGTACCTTAACCACAAGAATTTTTATCAGAAGTCATATTGATACTTGCGTTTTTAAATTGCAATAGGTTAACGTCGGGTTACTTTCATTACAGGTAAATTTCATGAACTCGCAAAAGACATTGTTAATTACACAAAAGACGGCACTCGCAGAACAGTTACAGCAACGGATACAACATGTTCAGGCGAACTGGATTTTATACAGTGCCTCCCTGTCTCCTGATTTTTTTACACAGCTTGATGAATTAACCGGCATGTTCAATCCAATCAATCGGATTTGGCGCGTAGGCCACTATGATGTCGCTTTAATGGCAGGAGATTTAACCGCATCTCATGAAAAGAGCCTTCAACAGTTGCAGGTTGATTATGCTTGTCTTGAAGCGCTGCCCGATTTAAGCCAACCGGGCTTGTTACTCATGGACATGGACTCGACAGCCATTCAGATTGAATGTATTGATGAAATTGCCAAACTGGCGGGAGTTGGTGCGGAAGTATCAGCCGTCACGGAGCGAGCGATGCAGGGTGAGCTCGATTTCGAGCAGAGTCTCCGTCAGCGTGTTGCTCAGTTGACCGGTGCGGATGCAAATATTCTCGCACAGGTTCGGGCGGTGCTGCCTTTGATGCCGGAATTGCGTGAGTTGATCTCAGCATTAAAAGACTTCGGCTGGCGAACTGCGATTGCGTCCGGTGGGTTTACTTATTTCTCTGATTATCTGCAAGAGATGCTCGCGCTGGACTTCGCTCAGTCTAATGTACTGGAAATTGTCGATGGTCAACTGACGGGTAAAGTGTTAGGTGAGGTTGTTTCTGCACAGACCAAAGCCGATATTTTACGAAGCCTGACGACGCAGTACAATCTTCAATCGGCCAATACAGTTGCGGTTGGTGATGGTGCGAATGACTTGGTGATGATGGATGCTGCCGGATTAGGAATCGCGTTCCATGCAAAACCGAAAGTCGAAGCTCAGGCTCAGTCTGCGATTCGCTATGCGCAGCTAGGTGGCATTCTCTGTATTTTATCAGCAAGTTTGGTATTACAGTCTTAATCAATTGAGTCACAGTCGTTGTGAGCGCAAGAAACAGATGGTACTCGTATCTTGCGCTCCTTCCCATGTGAATTAGTTGATTTCCAGACGGAGTAGTACCTCTTCGGTAATATCAAAAAACTCACCATAACCGACAATAGAAGCAATCGATTTTTCGATGGCTTTGGCATAATGCATATTAATTAGTGACAACTCATCCAGATCGGAACGTAATAATTTTGCCACTGGGTGGAATACTGCGATTGCACAATATCTGAGGATATAAATATCCCCCATCGCTAACGATTCTTGAATGAAGGATATTCGTTCTTGGGTGGTTGTAAAATCAGATAACAAGCGTGTTTCAAGCGACTGGACCCGACTACCGAATTTCCTGACGGAAAAATAGATATCAAAATGGTGAGGTTGTGCGCCATCAACATGTTTCATCGGTTGCGCGATCAGAGTATTACTATGTCCTTTGAAAATCGGATCCAGGGATATATAGCCTTCTCCATGTCCGAGTTTTGCCAGCAACACCTGATAGGGCTCGAGTGAGCGACTGACTCCAATTGCTGTGGTTTTGAGATAGGCGCCTTGTCGTTCGACAAAGATCGGTGAGCAGACAATCTTATCCAAGAGAATATGATGCAGTCCCTCGAGTAGTGCTAAGGTGGGTCGTATTTCGTCATTTTCGATTAATTTATCTCGGTTGCTTTCAATTAACCGATTGAAAAAACGGATTATTTTTATCGTTTGACTATCTTCCTGAATGGCAAGCTGAATACGCTGACCATTTGGCGTGATTCGGGCGACTTGATAGGGGACCTGATCCAGCAGTAATTTCTTGTTATAGAGTTTGAGTTCAATAAAATCGACCTTGATCAGATCCCCGACCTTCAAGACAACGGGGGTTTCAAGGGTGATATAAACTCCCCGTTTGGACAGATCAATGGTTTTGCCGTTGATAACATCGCCTTGAGCGGTTTCGATAGAGACCTGTGAACTCAGCCGATAGCGGGGCTCTCTGCGTTGAGAGCGGGCATCAAAGAAGATTGAAACAGGATAACCACTCACTTTTCTCGGATGACGGAAAATATTTAATTCACTGCTAGGCATTTTCGGTTTATCGACCAGCAGGTAATCTGCAGCGGTTTCTGGATTACTGACCTCTTGCAATATCCCACAGTGAGTCAGTGAGGAAAGATGCTTAGTCAGCTCCGGTGATTCTGTGGCAAGACTTTTCCGTTCCTGAGCGCTGAGTTCAAACATTGAGATTCGAAAAGCTCGCCACGATTCCTTTTTGGCACCGATGTGCCAAAATAATTTGCGCAATTCGGGCGTCGCTTCTGACTTCATCATGGAAAAAAACAAACATTTTCCTTGATAGTCGTGTTTAAAAGTATAGAGGGTATTACTACTTTCACTCACACCTTGTTTCGCAAGAAGTGACATCCGTTGCTGGTTAAACAGATTGCCCAACGACTGCTGATTTCTTTCATCATGCCAATACTGCCAGATATTGTGGTTGCTTTCGGTCAAAAGAACAACTTTGAGCTCATCGCCCTCAAAAAACACCGGAAGCTGACAAGCATGCTTCAGAAATGTATGTTCGTAGGCACGGGTTCTGGCCCGCATGATTTTGTCTTGATTATCGTGGCGCACTTTCTGCGTTTCATTGAACAGGTGCTCCTGAATGACTTGTTCGATCACCTGTGTCTCGGTCAGTTTGATCAGTCGAAGAAATTTTACTGCATCATTTTCAAGAGATTCATCGATACCGAGTATACGGTACTCGATTGGAGATTGGAGGGCTTCAAGGTGCGGGTGTTTCAGCTCAAGTTCCGAGAAATGAAGCTGGATGCTTTCTCCCAATTTATAATCAAATGCCGCAGGCACTTTGATTTTTGCGCCAGAAGGGGAAAAATCGAGTGTGACGGCAACAAGCCGTTGTCCATTGGATAATGTCACATCAACCTGTGAAGCAAACTTCATCCGGTTTTCTTTGCGCTTCAGATCGTAGCCTAATTGAATCGTTTCTACTTCAAAAGGGCTATCTGAATCGGTAAGACTGGGCTGGTTGTCGGTATTTCTCTCTTTCATCACCCGAAAATTGTTGCGGGTATTATAAAGCGCTTCCCATACACCTTCGGTATAACCACCAAATTTTTTGATATATTTGTAATAGTCATTAAAAGCGACATCATCGAGCCAGTGACGCAGACCATTCAGGAGATATTCTCGACATTCACCCTGAACACGTCCACGGAGATCGACGATCTTGGTGCAAGGACCCATGACTCGATTTAGTTCCATTTTTACAAGTAATTTAGTCGAGGGCTGTTCACCTTCCGTTATCTGTGACAGAATTTTTTCAAAATCCTCTGACTTATAAGCTGGAATTAATTTTTCCGCGATAGATCTAATTTCTGTTTTTTGCATAATTATTTATGATGTCCACGCTCTGAAATAATTATCGGCTTTTTTTGTCAATAATTTAATGAGTTATTTATTATTTTCGGGTCTACTCGAATTAAATTGTATACTGAATCACATTCCATAATCGAGTTGAGGGGATATGGCGAAGACAAAAAGAGCATACGTTTGTAATGATTGTGGTGCGGATTTTCCTCGCTGGCAAGGGCAATGTAATGCATGTGGTGCATGGAATACCATTACGGAAGTCCGGCTGGCAGCCTCTCCTCAGGTTTCTCGGAACGAGCGATTGAGTGGTTATGCCGGTGGCGTGACTGAAACGAAGGTTCAAACACTGGCTGATATTGATCTACAGGAACTGCCTCGTTTTACCAGTGGGTTCAAAGAGTTAGACCGTGTTTTGGGTGGTGGTGTCGTCCCCGGTGCTGCCATTTTGATCGGTGGCAATCCAGGGGCTGGGAAATCAACGTTATTGTTACAGGTCATGTGTTATCTCGCCAGCGGGGTTCCGACGCTATATGTCACCGGTGAGGAGTCGCTCCAGCAGGTTGCAATGCGCGCTTCTCGTTTGGGATTGCCGAAAGATCGGCTCCGCATGTTATCTGAAACCAGTGTTGATCGAATTTGCCAGATTGCAGAACAAGAGCAGCCGAAGGTTATGGTGATTGACTCGATTCAAGTCATGCATATTGCTGATGTTCAGTCATCGCCGGGCAGTGTGTCTCAAGTCCGGGAATCTGCTACGGCATTGACTCGTTATGCGAAACAAAATCATGTTGCACTGTTTATTGTCGGCCACGTGACAAAAGATGGTACGTTAGCTGGGCCGAAAGTGCTTGAACATATTATTGACTGCTCAGTGTTATTGGATGGCGGAACCGACAGTCGCTTCAGAACGCTCAGAAGCCACAAAAACCGCTTCGGGGCGGTGAACGAGCTGGGTGTTTTTGCGATGACCGGACAGGGGATGAGAGAAGTCACTAATCCCTCTGCTATATTCTTATCCAGAGGTGAAGAAGAAACATCCGGTAGTTCAGTCATGGTTGTCTGGGAAGGCACGCGACCACTCTTGGTCGAGATTCAAGCACTGGTAGATTACTCGCAACTTGCGAACCCGCGCCGGGTGGCAGTCGGCCTTGAGCAGAACCGTCTTTCTTTACTTCTGGCTGTGTTACATAAGCACGGTGGTCTGATGATGGCTGATCAAGACGTGTTTGTGAATGTAGTCGGCGGGGTGAAAGTGACCGAAACCAGTGCGGATTTGGCGCTGGTGATGGCATTATTGTCGAGTTTTCGGGACCGGGCTTTACCCAAAGATGTGGTCATTTTTGGTGAAGTTGGGCTTGCGGGAGAGATTCGCCCTGTACCAAGTGGTCAGGAGCGGTTAAATGAAGCTTTTAAGCATGGGTTTAAAAAAGCCATTATTCCTTATGCAAATATGCCGAAAGGCGGCATTGAAGGGATGCAAATCCATGCGGTGAAAAAATTGGCCGATGCGATTCAAGCATTTGATGAGCTTTAACAGCACAGATTGAGAAATTTAGCTTGTTTCTCAAATGAATAACCAGCGAAAATATTGAAAACCGCCTTGAAATAAGGCGATGGAAAATATTTTTCACCAAACCGCGAGCGGGGCTATCAGTCTTGACGGATTATGATATACTCTGCGCGCACTTTATACCTTATTAACAGAGTAAGACAATGGCAGATTTATCGAAATACAGAAACATTGGTATTTTCGCGCACGTTGACGCGGGTAAAACCACTACCACTGAGCGTATTCTTAAGCTTACTGGTAAAATCCATAGAACTGGTGAGGTTCACGATGGTGAATCTACTACGGACTTCATGGAGCAGGAAGCAGAGCGCGGTATTACTATCCAATCAGCTGCGGTAACTTGTGAGTGGAAAAACCACCGTCTAAACGTTATCGATACTCCTGGACACGTTGACTTTACAGTAGAAGTATACCGTTCACTGAAAGTTCTTGATGGCGGTATCGGTGTATTCTGTGGTTCTGGTGGTGTTGAACCACAATCAGAAACTAACTGGCGTTACGCGAACGAATCAGAAGTTGCACGTATCATCTTCGTTAACAAACTGGACCGTATGGGTGCAGATTTCTTCAACGTTGTTGAGCAAGTGAAGAACGTATTGGCAGCAACTCCATTGGTAATGACTTTACCTATCGGTCGTGAAGACGAATTCGTGGGCGTTGTTGACGTTCTGACTCGTCAAGCCTACGTATGGGATGACACAGGTCTACCAGAAAACTACGAAATCAAAGATGTTCCAGCAGATATGGTTGATCAGGTAGATGAATACCGTGAGTACCTGATTGAAACTGCTGTTGAACAAGACGACGACTTAATGATGGCTTACATGGACGGCGAAGAGCCTTCTATCGAAGACATCAAACGTTGTATCCGTAAAGGAACACGTGATCTAGCATTTTTCCCAACTTACTGTGGTTCTGCATTTAAGAACAAAGGTGTTCAGCTAGTTCTGGACGCAGTTGTTGATTATCTGCCAAACCCAACAGAAGTTGATCCACAAGAACTGACTGATCCACAAACTGGTGAACCTACTGGTGAAGTGGCGAAAGTAGACGCAGCAGAACCACTGAAAGCGTTGGCATTCAAAATCATGGATGACCGCTTTGGTGCTCTAACCTTCATCCGTATCTACTCAGGTGTGATGAAGAAAGGCGATACAATCCTTAACTCAGCAACAGGTAAAACTGAGCGTATCGGCCGTATGGTTGAGATGCAGGCAGATGACCGTACTGAAATTACTTCAGCACAAGCTGGTGATATCATCGCAGTTGTTGGTATGAAGAACGTTCAAACTGGTCACACGCTGTGTGATCCAAAACACGAATGTACTCTTGAGCCAATGATCTTCCCAGAACCAGTAATCTCTATCGCGGTTTCTCCGAAAGATAAAGGTTCTACTGAAAAAATGGGTATCGCGATCGGTAAGATGGTTGCAGAAGATCCATCATTCCAAGTTGAGACTGATGAAGATTCAGGCGAAACCATCCTGAAAGGTATGGGCGAACTTCACCTGGACATCAAAGTAGACATCCTGAAACGGACTTACGGCGTTGAGCTGGAAGTTGGTGCGCCTCAGGTTGCTTACCGTGAAACGATTACCAAAGAAATCGAAGACAGCTACACGCACAAGAAACAGTCTGGTGGTTCTGGTCAGTTCGGTAAGATCGATTACCGTATCAAACCAGGTGAGCCAAACTCTGGCTTTACTTTCAAATCAACTGTTGTTGGTGGTAACGTTCCTAAAGAATTCTGGCCTGCAATCGAGAAAGGCTTCGAAGGTATGATGCAGCACGGTGTTCTGGCTGGCTTCCCGACTCTGGACGTTGAAGTTGAACTGTTTGACGGTGGCTTCCACGCAGTGGACTCATCTGCAATCGCATTTGAAATCGCAGCGAAAGGCGCATTCCGTCAGTCAATGCCAAAAGCAGGCGCACAGCTTCTTGAGCCAATCATGAAAGTTGACGTGTTCTCACCAGAAGATAACGTTGGTGACGTCATCGGTGACCTGAACCGTCGTCGTGGTATGATCAAAGACCAACAAGCTGGTGCGACTGGCGTACGTATCAAAGCAGACGTTCCTCTATCAGAAATGTTCGGCTACATCGGTACACTGCGTACGATGACTTCAGGTCGTGGTCAGTTCTCTATGGAGTTCGAAAGATACTCGGCATGTCCAGCAAACGTTGCTGAGAAAGTGATCGCTGAAGTTAAAGAACGTAACGCGAAGAAGTAATTCTTCTGGGTTAACCCTTTAACGATAAAGCCCCGTTAGCGAAAGCTGCCGGGGCTTTTTGTTGTCAGTTCTAAACCGATGGTGATGTTTTTCACTCCGCGAATTTGCGCTGAAGCTTTTTATCATCTGCATCTTACGTACGTTGTTTTAGGTACGTTCGATAATGGTCTGTTCAATAATATCAAGCTCGTTTAAGCCGGAAAGAGTAAAGGTTGCGATTTGTTCTTGGATCCAAGCAATAAAGACTTTGACCTTTTTTCTCTGCAGGTAACTTTCTGGGGCACAAATATAGTAACTGTAACGAGACCGAATCGCCTGACGCCCTATGCGGATGAGTTTTCCTTCCTGAATATAGCGATGAGCCAATGTGTGTTTCATCAGGGCAACACCTTGTACAGCTAATGCGCCTTCCAGCACAAACAGCGATCCCTCATATTGAAGGGTTGGGCGTCCGGTTGGGGCTCCGATCGAATTCAACCACAGTTCCCAACTCATGTCTGGGATCATATCTTCAATTAAATCAACACGATATAAATCATTTACTGATTCGATGCGATGTTGTTTTTGATAGAGAGGATGACAAACGGGATAGAGTACTTCATCCATCAGCTTGATACTGGTCAGATTTTCATAGTTTCCTTGTCCATAACGAATACAGAGATCAACTGAATCATCCTGAAATGTCACCAATGCATCTTTCGGATCGATCAGCAGTATGATATCCGGATGTTTTTGTCTGAACTCTTGGAGCTTGGGGACGAGCCAGTGTTGGGCGAAAGCCGGATGAGTCGAAATTGATAGCTGATTCGGTGACGGATCCTGCGTTAAATATTGTATTCCTGCATAGAGCTCGGAAAACCCTTTTTGCGCATATTTATATAGGATCTGTCCCTCAGTTGTCAGATGGACACGCCTGTGCTGACGAATGAACAATTCACATTTCAACCACTCTTCTAGTTGACGAATTTGCTGGCTGATTGCCGCGGCACTGACAAAAAGCTGCTCAGATGCAATTTTGAAGCTGCCTGCTTGTGCTGCCATGTAAAAATAATAGACAGATTGTAAAGGAGGTAGGCGACTTTTCACTTAAGTTTTCCTTAATTGAGTGTCAGATTTTATCGTTTGTGCCACGAGCTATTTTCGATAATCATTTAACCACGAAAACACCATATATCAAGGATAAACTATGAACGTTATTGTCAATAAAACTCAACCACCTTTGATTGATACTTATCGTTTTTGGGTTAAGAATATCTACTCTTTGATAAAACATTGGCAGCAAAATTATCAGACACGCCGACAATTATCAGAATTGCCGGAACATCTGTTGGAAGATATTGGTCTGAGCCGAGAAGAAGCCCACAAAGAGTGTCAGAAATCTTTCTGGGATTAATCGGCGGTGATTCCGGTGTTTGTTTTTCCGTACCAAGTATCCGAAAGTCATTCATAAGCTCAGCCATATGGATGATTTTCGGAGATTGCGTCTTCCCATACCACAAGCTTATCTTTTGGCCAGTGTAATCCCAGTTGGTGATACTGTTGCTCCAGCAAGTGCCTTTTGATCTTGAGTGTGGGCGTCAGAATACCATTCTCAATACTCCAGACATCTTTAACCATTAACACTCCTCTGATTTGTTCATGAGATTGCAGCTCTTGATTGAATGCTTCGACGATACGTTTGGCTGACCGTTCATATCGGGCTTTATTGAAATTGGGGATATTATGCGGGACGACCAACAGGAGCGGTCCGGGCAGACCTAAACCGATGAGACATAGCATTTCAACTCGGCTGGCTTGATAGAGTTTTTTCTCAATGGGAACCGGAGAGACAAATTTCCCTTTCGCTGTTTTGAAAGTATCGTTTTTTCTTCCCAGAAGCGACAGATAACCTTCCGAATCAATTTTGCCAATATCACCCGTTTTCAGCCAGCCGTCATCGGTTAAAACTTCCCGGGTTGCCTGTTCATTTTTGTAGTAACCGGTAAATAGCCCTTTACTCTGAACTAAAACTTCACCTTCTTCAGCTATCTTGAGAGTGACCCCCGGCCCCGCGAGGCCAACAGTGCCGACTTTGGATTTTTGATAAGGATAGTTGAGGGTTGAGTAGGCGAAAGACTCACTCATTCCCCAAGCCTCTGTAATCTTCAAACCCAGTTGATCATACCAAAGCAATAGTTCAGGAGAGACCGGTGCCGAGCCGCAGCCAAGAACTCTCGCTTTATTCAAGCCTAATGCATGGGCGACTTTATTGCGGATGATGGTTCGAATCAATGGGATCTTGAGAAGCAGATCAAGCCGTTTTTGTGGGAGGGTATCCAGAATTCGTTGCTGGAAAAGCGTCCATAGCCGAGGGACGGAAATAAATAGTGTCGGGCAATGCATTTTTACATCCTCGATAAACGTATCGAGGGATTCCGGAAACGCAGTCTGTACACCGGTGAAGATGGAAGAGCCAAAAATATAAACGCGCTCTGTGATATGAGCCAGCGGCAGATACGAGAAAAGCCGATCATGGCTCTTGATTCCGATACACTGGCTTAGCTGGCTGACTGACCAAGCAAAACCACCATAACTTAACATCGCTCCTTTGGGGGTACCGGATGTACCTGATGTGTATACAATTGACATCAGCGACTGTTCATCATGGTGCGGCTTGTAGGTCGTAGGGGGATGATCGTAAATCAGTTGGTTGTACTGATACTGGCAGTGTGGCGCACTATCATACGGGAGAGAAATACTGAGCAACTCAGGTTTGTTGTTCAAAATGTTCATCACGGCAGTCATGTCATCCAGTTTGCCAATGAACGCTGCTTTGCACTCACTGTGAGTCAGGCAATAATCGATGGTGTCTTCTTTGGCAGTCGGAAAGATCGGCACACTGACAAAACCGCCCAGCATAATAGCCAGATCACAAATAAACCATTCAGCACAGTTTTTAGAAATGATTGCGACGCAGTCTCCCGGTTTCAGGTTGAGATCATGTAATGCACTGACCAACCTTTGCGCATGGTCGGCTACTTGAGCAAATGTATAGGTCTCAAAGCGGCGATGTTTGATCTGTTTCAGATAGATATCATCAGGTCGCAATTCAGCCCAGTGGAGCATACATTCGTAAGGTGTTTTTAATGTACTGCAATCAGTATGGGTTTGATGTCCTTTGTTGAGCATAAGGTATATCCATTATCAGACGGTATTATTTGGTGGCGTTGATGTCCAAGTGAACTCACGATACATGACTCGGAGAGCGTCATCATTCACGCGCCTTTATCTATACTCTATATTTATAATTTATAGCGAGTCATTAACTGGCTGCTTCATTAAGTTTCAAAGTTTTGATTGGATTAGCGTTACTTTAAGATGATTTCGATAAATTTGTTCTTTGCGCGATTCGTTTTTGTGATGTATTTCGAGTAAGTTGCGTCAGAAAGTGACTGACTCTGCTGCTTGATGTTGACAGGAGTGCAGTAAAGAACTGGCGATTTAGTCGGAGAAATGACAGGGATCCGGTTCTGGGTATTTTCGAGTGATGTCTTTTAAATATTCCTGATGGTTTCTCAGCGCATTGACACAATGTTTATCGAGTTTTCCTTCGGCAACCATTTTCTCTAGTTCCAATAGGGCAAAGGGGACAGAGCGAGCCTGTTTATAAGGTCGATGGGTGGTCAGTGCATCAAAAATATTAGCAACCGTGACAATTCTTGCAGAGATCGGAATATCATCAGCTTTGAGTCCGTGTGGATAGCCGCTACCGTCCATCAACTCGTGGTGGTAAGAAACAATTTCTTTCAGTGTCTGGATACAGACATGATCCAGACAATTGGCACGCAACAAGACTGATTCCATAATCTCAATCCCTTTTTCAATATGCCCAATAACCTGATGCTTTTCCGCCACTTCCAGTTCTCCGGGTTTTAAAAGCAAATGGTGTGGTATCGAGAGCTTACCGATATCATGTAATCGGGAAAAGAGCGTAATATGGTCGATTTTCTCATCGTCCAGATGATAATGCTGTGAGACACCCCAGGCGATGATTTTGGTGAAATGATACATTCTTTCTTGATGATCACGGCTTTGGGCCAGATGTTTCGGATTCTGTTTAAGAATGAAACTCGTCATATCCAGAATCTTGTAAACGGTTTCATATTCACGGCTAATGGCCTGACGAATCGTGTCAATATGTGTGGATAGCTGTTGACTGAGTTGTTCGTCGAAATGATATCCTTCGGCAGTATTGATAAAAATGAAACCAATAAATTCATTCTCATAATACATCGGGGAGGCGAGTGATGCGCCAAAACGTTGTTGTTTGAGCCATTGATTGTGAGGTGTATCGACTCCCAGTAGCTGAGTCGGATCGTTGATACAGCGATCGCTGTGTTCAGCAGCACAGCGCTTCAGCCCGGTGAGTTGATTCAGCGGATATTCGTAGTTGCGTAAAACATCATTATCCGGGGTGCTATCGGCATAGGTCTTTAAATGGTCGGAAAATGGCTCGTACAGGGCAAATGAGATTCGGGCAATTTGGGGCAGTTGCTCGCGAATATGTGCATGAATTTCAACAAACTGTTCATTCAGACTACGCTGATGGGATGTTTGTTGAACATCATTGTGATCAAAATGACTCATGTCGATACCCTTGTTACGATTTCTCACCAATACCTTATTTTTAGTTTAGAAGAATTGTGCATAAAAATAGCAATTAGTTGTCGAAAAAATGCATTATTTTCGAGCGCCCCATTCGTGACTGTCGCAGACTCGAGACTGTTGTTCTGTGCGGTGGTTTTTGACGAGTGGTTAGTCGTGTTTTTTTACCGAGTCTCGTCTGACTAGTGTGGGGGAAAAACGTAACGGTTGTGAGTCTGATGAGGTGCCTTTGGCCAGATTGAGAGCCAGTTGTGCGGCTTGTTCTCCCATCAGTTGAATCGGGTAGAGAACTGTGGTTAATTTGGGACTGACATAGCGAGAAATTAATGCGTCATCAAAACCGATAATCGAGATTTGATCCGGTAACGTCAGGCCGTTTTCTTCCAACACAAAAATTGCACCCGCCGCCATATTATCGTTGTAGGCAACGATCGCTGTGATATCAAGCGATTTTAGTAATAAATTCGTAGTAGCGACTTCGCCCCCTTCAGTATTAGGCTCGGCTTGCTCAATATAACTGGCAGGCAGCGAAATACCATAATCATGTAGTGCGGCTTTGTATCCGGAAATACGTTGCTCGGTATCTTCAATCGGATGCGAAGAACTGATACAAGCAATATTTTTATGCCCATTTTTAATCAGATATTCCGTCGCCAGATACGCCCCTTTAAAATTATCCAGAGAAATACAGCGATCAGCGATTTCTGGAATGTAACGATTAATCAACACCATCGACTTAACCTCCCGGGCATAGTCGATCAGTTCGTTATCAGAAAGTGCTTTCGCATGAATGACCAGCGCATCACAGCGGCTGTTGATCAACAACTCGATTGCTTTGCGCTCATGTTCAGCATGATGGTAACCATGACCGATCAACACCTGCTTACCATTCTCATGGGCGACTTTATCGACGGCTTTCACTAGGGTGCCGAAAAATGGATCAGACGCATCATTGACCAGAACACCGATAATATTGGTGCTTTGACTCACCAGAGCCCGGGCTGCGGCATTGGGACGATAGCCTAATTTTTGCATTGCGGCTTTTACCGCTGTAATGGATGACTGACTGGCTTTCGGAGACTGATTCACGACACGCGAAACGGTTGCGACGGACACACCTGCTTCTCGTGCAACATCTTTTATCGTTGCCATTGCATTCCTCTATACATCATTCAGATAAAATATAGTGCAGCGAAACGATGACATCATAGCCCGTTAAATGAAGATGGGATTGTGTCTTCGGATGATGCCATCTTGGGGACATTTTCTGTAAACAGGCGGATTCTATCATGAACGTGCAGGCATAAAAATGTAACGACCGCAAAAGTCTGAGTTTTCGTGAGGGCAAAATAAAATCAGGCCTCAGGGAAGAGGCCGTGCATTGTCAGACCGGAACTTGAGTGAGGAGTTGGTCGATTTTAGGCCAGTGTTGCGGATGAATCCCGGCATAATTTTCATATTTGGGGGCATGGCGATCATTCTCCAGTGGATACTCCCAACCATACGTGTGTTTGACGAACAGTTGTGCAAAGGCCTCTGAAACCTCAAGGCAACCGGTGAGAACCGTATCGATGTACGTTTGCAGGATTGGCCGCTCATAACTCGGTGGCATAGGTTGATTCTTGACATAAACCCACACAGCATCTTTATCGGAGAGTGGCAATTCAGTGTCGATGTTGGCAGCCGACAACCGGAGACGATGATATCCCCGTTCACGCCGGTCGAACTGAGCCAGCCCTTCGGTTGATACATTGAGCAGCACCCCATTCACGATGCCGTCACCGATCTGGGCAACCAGCGGTGAAGCCTGATAGCTGTCATCCACCATTCCCCAAGTTCGGGTTAAACCCTCGACCACAGCCGGACAAGTTAAACCTGTCTGCCCGGTCAATTGTCGTGAAGATGAATTCATCAGGCTACCATACCCAAAAATGTAAATTGCCACAAAACCTCCGCTGTGATGCTGTTGTTTATTCTGTGTCGGCGTGATTGAGATAGGCTTCAACTTCTGATTTCATGCGCGCTTTTTCTGCGGTTGAGATAAAGCTGGCTTCAATCGCATTGAATGTGAACTGAGCGAGTTCAGCATGTGTCATCTCGTGGGCGTTAGCCACTGCAAGGAAATTATCAGTCATGTAGCCACCAAAATAAGACGGATCATCAGAGTTGATGGTGACACATAGCCCTTGTCTTAATAACTCGACGATGTTGTGCTGTTGCATATCATCAAATACGCGTAACTTGATATTGGAAAGCGGACAAACCGTGAGTGGCATACGTGTCTCGGCCAGTTGTTGCACGAGTTGTGGATCTTCGACACAGCGAACCCCGTGATCAATCCGTTGGACACCCAAGAGATTCAAAGCATCGTCAATATTACTGGCGGGGCCTTCTTCTCCTGCGTGGGCGACGGGAATAAAGCCCGCATCCCGCGCCATTTGAAATACCCGGGCAAATTTTTCCGGTGGGTGACCTTGCTCTGAAGAATCCAGCCCGACACCGATAATTTTGTCCTGATAAGGCAGGGCTTGTTTTAAGGTTTCAATGGCATCATCTTCGCTGAGATGACGCAGGAAACACATGATTAACTGACTGGAAATCCCCAGTTCTTGTTTAGCTTTGTCCAGTGCTGCAGAGATTCCGTTGATGATCGTTTGAAAGGCAACGCCACGGGCAGTATGCGTTTGTGGGTCAAAAAATATCTCAGTATGAATCACACGATCAGCCTGACAGCGCAGTAGGTAGGCCCAAGTCAGGTCAAAAAAGTCTTGCTCATGAAGCAATACATCTGCGCCTTGGTAATAGATATCAAGGAAAGATTGTAGGTTGCTAAACTGATAAGCGGCCCGGACTTCTTCTGGTGTCTGGAAGGGGATCTTAACCTGATTACGTTTTGCCAGTTGAAACATCAGTTCTGGCTCAAGCGTGCCTTCAATATGAAGATGTAACTCGACCTTGGGGAGATTCTGGATAAAGTTTTGCATATCTGCCTCTGTGACAATCAGGTAACTCTACAGTGAATCAAGCGATTCACGAATATTTGCTCATGATAGCGGTGTATGATGAATGTTTTTACCCGCCATTATATCTGTGTCACGGATTCTACTGAAAAAATCGGTGTTGTTCATCACTTGTCTGGCAAAGAAGTTACGCTTTTCTACTGAGTTCAATATGTAGAAGGGATGAATGTCATCACAAAAAAGCCGGCTTATCAGGGCCGGCTTTGGATGTGAATCAAGGAGAGATGAATTCATGCATCAGACTTAGTTGTTGCTGTGCAGCTCGTCGTTGAGTTCTACCGCTGACTTATTGGCGAGACACTCGACCTGTCCGGTCTGAGAGTTACGTCTGAAGAGTAGATCGGAGACGCCCGCTAAATCACGCGCTTTGACGACTTCAACTTTGTTGCCATCTTTATCCAGCATTTGGACTTTGGTTCCGGCGGTGACATATAAACCAGATTCAAGCGTACAACGATCACCCAGAGGGAAGCCCAAGCCGGCGTTGGCACCGAGGAGCGAGTTTTCACCGATAGATACAACGACTTTACCACCGCCAGAGAGTGTTCCCATGATAGACGCACCGCCACCGATATCTGAACCGTTGCCGACAAGTACGCCCGCAGAAATCCTGCCTTCAACCATGCTGACGCCTTTTGTTCCGGCATTGAAGTTGATAAAACCTTCATGCATGACTGTGGTGCCTTCGCCCACATGAGCACCGAGACGAACGCGTGAGGTATCCGCAATCCGTACGCCTGCCGGGACCACGTAGTCAACCATCTTCGGAAATTTATCGATACAGTCAACACTGAGGACGCGACCCGCCAGACGCGCTGCCATTTGGCGTTCTGGCAGTTCCGGTAAGTCAATCGGCCCTTCGTTGGTCCAGGCAATGTTGTGGAGCAGGCCGAAGATGCCATCCAGCACGATGCCGTGTGGTTGAACTAAGCGATGTGAGATCAACTGAAGCTTAAGGAATCCTTCTGCGACCGTTTGCGGTTTCTCATCGCTTGCCAGAATCACCCCGACAAGCGGTTGTTCAGATGATGCAGCCTGAGTTGCAAATACAGCGCTGGCTTCATGCTCAGACTGAAATGCTTGCGCCAGCTCAGCGGCTTGAGTCTGAGTCACTTCAAATGTTTCGTTGCCGCCCTGATAGTCGAGTATTGTGGTCAATTGGGAAACCAAAGCATCGCTCGGGTTGATAATCGGGGTTGGGAAATATGCTTCGATAATTTTCCCGTCACGGTTTTTCGTTGTTGTTCCAAGCGCTAGTGCAAAATAAGCCATTGTTTTCTCCGTTGATGAATCGCGTTGTGACATAGGCTCATGATGGTAAGCCGTTCGTCTGAGTCAGCAACGCGGGCATTGATATCAGATATGGCCATCATAAAGAGCCACTACACAGGATGAAAGCCTTTAAACGCAGAACGTCTGTCAATTGATATGAATTGTCGTTTTAGCGATATATCATCCTATAAAGAAACCTTCAATCAGGCCGCCTGATCATCGGCGTCGGTGGTTGCTGCTTTGGGGGCTGGCTTTTTCTCTGATTTAGGCTTGGCTGGTGCCGGTCTGCGTTTGGCACCTAAGGCGTACAGCACTTCTTCTTTGTTTTGTGCCAGATACATTGCCAATTCTTCTTGTTTTTCTTCATTATCCAGTAACTCACTTTTACCGAGTAAAGTGAATAACTCATCTGCCATATCGAGCATTTTGTCATAAGCATCTGCCTCGGCTTTAGAGGTAAAAGTCATTTTTTCTTCTCCATTCCGCTCGACCACGTACTTGACGATTACAGCCATGGTAATTCCTCTGTTTTGGTTGAATGATAAATACTGTTATTTTATACAGTAAAAATCGTTGTAAGTCTATTCATTGCGACGCCATTCAAAGCAAAATTGAATAAAGCATTTCAATAGCGGGTTTTGATATTTTTCTTTATGGACCAGCAACCAGAAGCGTCGGCGCATATCCAAAGGGACTGATAACGAAGCGACCCGACCATCTTGCAAAGCTGCCTTGGCCGCCAGTCGGGACAGACACCCGAACCCTAACCCGGCGGATACACTGTTAATCAATGCTTCGGTTGTATTGAGTTCAAATGCTTCATACCATCTTTCCAGACGAGGTGCGATGGTGCGGAGAAAGAATTCTCTGGAACCGGAACCCGCTTCGCGCAGTAGCCACTGACTATGCTCGAAATCCGATAACTGGATGTCGGTTTTTTGAGTCAGCGGATGTTCAGGTGCACAGATGATGCACATTTCATCTTGACTAAATTGTTTGGACACTAAGGTCGGATGTAACGTTTTTCCTTCGATTAGGGCAATATCCAGCTCATAATCAATCAGTTTTTGGCAAATTTGCGCTGAGTTAGAAATAAATAATGTTTGTGTACTGTGCTGATATTGCTGCCGGAAGTGACTCAGAAGATAAGGCGCAACTTGATTGCCGATGGTATCACTGGCGCCAATCCGCAACTGACCATGTAGCCGGTTTTCGTGCTCAAATAATAGCGGAATGTTATTGGCCCGGATTAATAGTTCATCCGCTAAGGGAAGCAACTTTCGGCCTTCCTGATTGAGAATCAGCCGATGATTCACCCGGTCAAATAACGCATGTCCCAGCTGTTTCTCCAGCTCTGAGAGCGCCATACTCACGGCTGCTTTGGACAGAAATAGCTCTTCGGAGGCTTCTGTGAGGGTATTGTTACGGGTAACCACCGTAAAAATGTGCAATTGCCGGAGGGTGATATGAGTGAGCATATTGGGTTCAGTTCTCAACGGATAAGAATCTACATCTTTCGACATTTTATCTTTTTATTCAAGTCAGTGACATGGGAAAGCGAACAGGCAATATGCTAATCTAGTCAACAATGATGGTTTCTCAATCCGGATAACACTTGTTTACTGTTTATCATTCAAATCAACTTGATACTCTCAAGATCCTGCTGGTTCATTTAATTCAAAGTGATCCATTGACTCACCCGTTTGAAGCCGAGCAAATTTTGGTTCAGAGTCCGGGGATGTCGCAGTGGCTGAAAATGGCGCTAGCGCAGGAACTTGGCATCACGGCTAACATTGATTTTCCGTTGCCGGCGACATTTATCTGGGAGATGTTTTCCCGTGTGTTACCGGATGTCCCGAAGCGGAGTGCCTTCAATAAAGAAGCGATGACCTGGAAGTTGATGCGACTTTTACCGGAAATGCTCGATCAAGCCGAATTCATGCCGTTACAGCAGTATCTGGCGGATGACAATTCAGCGTTGAAACGATTCCAGTTGGCTGAAAAAATTGCCGATATCTTCGATGGCTATTTGGTTTATCGCCCCGACTGGATTGAGCGTTGGGAAGCTGATCAAGCGATTGAATCACTGGCTGATCGCCATCCATGGCAACCACTATTGTGGCAACGGTTGTTTGAGGACACCAAGCAGTTGGGGCAGTCGCATTATCACCGCGGCAACTTGTATCAACAGTTCATCGAACAGTTACAACAGACCCGGGTTCCTGACGGCATTTTGCCCAAGCGGTTGTTTATTTTTGGTATCACGGCCCTGCCACCTCGTTATCTGGACGCGCTCCAAGCTTTGGGGGAACAGACCGATGTCCACCTGATGTTAACCAATCCGTGTCAGCATTATTGGGGGGAAATCCGTGATCGAAAGTATCTGGCCCGGGTTGCGAGTCTGAAGCGTAAACAGGTTGTATTACAGGAAGGCCAATGGGTTACAGGTGGCGAACGCTCGCCATTAAAAGGGGGAATCGACGCCAATCTTGACGATGAACTGCATTTGCAGCAAGCGGTCGGGAATAGTTTGCTGGCGTCAATGGGGAAACTTGGGCGCGATAACCTCTACCTGCTGTCGCAGATTGAAAGTGAAGAACATGAGTTTTTTATTGAAACGCCCCGAGATACGCTATTACATCAGATTCAGGCCGATATTCTCCATCTCGAAGAACATCAGAATGATCAGATTCTGACCTCCAGTGAGCACAAGCAACTGATCAATACCAATGATGACTCTCTGTCGATTCATCAGTGTCATAGTCCGCTGCGAGAAGTGGAAGTCCTGCACGATGAGCTGTTGTCATTGTTTGACCGTCACCCTGATCTCAAGCCCCGGGATGTGATCGTGATGGTTGCCGATATCAATACCTACAGTCCGGTGATTGAAGCTGTCTTCGGTAATGCATCCGCTGAGCGCTATATTCCATTTTCAATTTCTGACCGCACTGCGGATCAAGAATCCCCGGTTTTGCAGGCGTTCATGCGGTTGCTTCAGTTACCGCGCTCTCGCTGTCTCGCTTCGGAATTACTCGAATTGTTGGAAACCCCGACGATGATGGCACGGTTTGATATCAATGAAGCCGAATTTTTACAGGCGAAGGGTTGGGTTGAAGCGGCCGGGATTCGTTGGGGGCTGAATGAGCAGACTGCGAGCGAGTTCGATTTACCGCCAACGAGACAAAACACATGGGAGTTCGGGATTGACCGAATGCTCGCTGGCTATGCGATGTCCGATTCCACAACCATGCTGGAACTGGATGGTCACAATGTTGCGCCGTATAACGAGATTCAGGGCCTCGACGCTGAGTTGGCCGGCAAACTGGCTGCGTTTATCAGTCGGATTCGGGATTACCGTCAGCAGTTGCGGCAGACATTGTCGGTTGCCGAATGGCGTGAATTACTCCATGCCTTGCTGGATAACTTTTTTGTTGCTTCGGTGGAAGAGGAAGTCAGCTTTCAGCATATCCGCGATACGCTCAGTCATCTTCAGGAACAGTTACAGGATGCGCATTATGAAGCGTCGATTGCACCGGACATTTTATATCACTACCTTACCGGGCAGTTATCCAATGCCCGAGTCAGTCAGCGCTTTCTCGCCGGTCAAGTGAACTTCTGTACCTTAATGCCGATGCGCTCGATTCCTTTTCGAGTCGTTTGCTTACTGGGGATGAACGACGGAGTTTACCCTCGAACGGTGCCGGCCGAAGGATTTGATTTAATGGCAGAGCAGGCGCGCCCCGGTGATCGTTCACGCCGGGACGATGATCGCTATCTGTTTCTTGAAGCATTGCTCTCCGCCCGCGAACGTCTGTATATCAGCTATGTCGGACGTTCAGTTCAAGATAATAGTCTCAGTTTGCCATCGGTTTTGGTGAGTGAGCTGGTGGCGTATTGCCATCAGAATTATTGTTTGGACGGGGATCAAGCGCTCGCCAGTGATTCCTCCGGAGATCGGCTGGTACAACAAATGACCTCGTCTCACCCGATGGTGCCGTATAGTCCTGATGCCTTCACCAGTCCGCATGGTAGTTATGCCAGAGAGTGGCTTCCGGCAGCGACGGGAACGGTGTTACCCGAGCCAATCGCTGCAGCCGCACAATTGCCTGATTTCTTTGCCGATGTGACATTTCCATTGGAACTGGACTTTGTCGAGTTACAACGTTTTTGGCGTTTGCCTGCTCAGTATTTTTTCAATCGCCGTTTGCGTGTCTGGTTCGAAAATGAGTTGGTGTCATTGCAGGATGAAGAACCGTTTTCACTCAATGGCTTGGCACGTTATCACCTGCTCAAGGAATTAGTTGCAGTCCTGCTGAGTGCGCGTCGTAGTGCCGCTGAGCCGGAGCACCATTCGGGAGGGACAGCAGAACGCTCAGAAACACAGCAGGTTGAGCATTTTATTCAAACAAAGCGGGCACAAGGACAGCTCCCTATCGGAGCTTTCGGTGAACTTGAATTCCGCGAGCATTATGAACAAGCGCTTGCACTGACTGAGGTCATCGACGAATTATGTCAACAGCCGAAGCCCGACTGTGAGCTTAATCTCTATACCACGGCGTTGGGGGCTGAGCGGCCGATTCAATTACTCGGTTGGGTGACTGACTATTTTCAATCCGGTCTGGTGCGCTATCGGGTCGGCCGCATACGTGCGCAGGATTATTTATCTGCATGGCTGGATCATCTGGCTGTTGCGGTCATGGGTGAATCATGTCCGACACATCTTATCGGTTATGAGCGCAAGAGTGGCGTTCAGCACCTTTATTATCCTGCGATGGCGGCTCAGCAGGCCCAAGCCTATCTGGATGAGTTCATCCGTCTCTACGTTGAGGGTATGAATCATCCTTTAGCTTATTTTCCGCAAGTTGCGTTGGCCGGGATTGAAGCGGGTTTCAATCGTCAGCGGGAATGGCACGAAGATGAAGAAAAAGCCGCGAAAAAAATGCAAGAGGCCTTCATCGGTAATGACTTTAGTGCGGTTGGTGGCGAAGGGCAAAATGCTTATATTGCCCGCGTCTGGCCGCAGTGGTCAGACGCTTTAAGTCAGACGGTGCGTTCTTATGCGGCACAGATTCTGCTGCCCCCGATGCTTTGGGTCAGAACAGACTCTGATGGATCATGAAACTCAGGGTATCACGTAAGTATGAAATCAGCGTGAGATGGTGAACAGAGGAAAGTGGTGGCCGCCAGAAAATCATTATTTTGTGTAGGGTGTTTGCTGTACGGCCACAGGTCAGAGGGACCATTATTCTATGAGTTGAGTCTTTCACTCAACTGAGGATGTCTTTAACTTGGAGCGAGATACTAATGATGAAAGGGTTAGTTATCCGTGAGTTAGATCTCACTCTCTTGTCAGGTATAAGCAGCGTGAATCGATTTATGTCAATTATATTGCTTAGATCACACTCCACCATGCTGAATCAACAGTTAACTTGGAGAACAAACGGGTATGAGTCACACAGCATCTGATGGCATGATCCCGCTAGAACCGATGCGATTTCCGTTACATGGGATGCGTTTGATTGAAGCATCCGCTGGGACAGGAAAAACATTTACGATTGCCGGTCTCTATTTGCGCCTGTTGTTAGGACATGGCGATGCACAGGTGCGCCATGCGGCACCGCTGCGGGTGGATCAGATTTTAGTGGTGACATTTACAGAAGCAGCCACTGCCGAGTTGAAAGGGCGGATTCGTGCCCGGATTCATGAAGCCCGACTGGCATTTGCCCGACATCATAGTGATGACCCGCTGCTGCAATCCTTTCTCGATGAAATTCCTGATCATGCAGAAGCTGCCAGTATTTTGCTGCAGGCAGAGCGAGAGATGGATACGATGGCGGTTTATACGATCCACGGATTCTGTCAGCGAATGTTAGTTCAGAATGCGTTTGAATCGGGGAGCCGCTTTCATCACGATTTCATTACAGATGAAAGCCGCCTCAAAGCGCAGGTCGTGGCGGATTATTGGCGACGACAGTTTTATCCGCTGTCGGTTGAGCTGGCAGCCGAAGTTCGTCACTTATGGCCGACACCAAGCGATTTACTGGCACAAATCGGTGCTTATCTGAGTGGTCAGGCACCAGCGCTTTCCGTCAGTGCGATGGATGCTAGCCTTGAACAACTACATCAAGATAACTTGCAGCGTATCGTTGAGATGAAGGCACAATGGCGACAGTATCAGTCTGATATTGATGCGTGTATTGCTGAATCGGATGTCAATAAGCGCGTGTACACCAAAAAATTCCGGCCACAGTGGATTGGGCAAGTGTCTCAATGGGCGGAAGCGGAGACGTATAGTTACTGGGTTCCCGAACAGTTGTCTCGTTTTTCGCAACAAGTGTTGTATGAGAAAACGCCAACCGGTACGCCACCGGAGCATCCGTTATTTGAGGCAATTGATACGTTTCTTGCAACACCGGTGTCAATTGAAGCACCTTTGAAAGCACATGCGATTGACAGCTGTCGTCATTTGTTGGCAAAAGCAAAGTCGGAACAGCAGTGGTTATCGTTTGATGATTTGCTGTCTCAACTTTCATCAGCCTTGGATCTGGATAGCACCGGTCAGTTAGCGCAGCGGATTCGCACATTATATCCAGTCGCGATGATTGATGAGTTTCAGGATACCGATCCGCTGCAATACCATATTTTCAGCCATATCTACGCCCCGCATCCTGCGTGTGGCTTGTTGATGATTGGTGACCCGAAACAGGCGATTTATGCGTTCCGCGGGGCGGATATCTTTACCTATATCAAAGCGCGTCGTCAGGTAAGCTCCCATTTTACGCTGGCGACCAACTGGCGATCCGGGCAGTCGATGATCGATGCGGTAAACCGATTGTTTGCCTCGTCTGATAGTCCTTTTCTCCATGATTCGGATATTCCGTTCATTCAGGTCGCAGGCCCACCCGAGGCGCAGCAACGCCAATGGCAACTGTATCAGCAAGTGCAACCTGCCATGACTTACTGGTGGCCGGATGATCTTGAATCGGATTCCGTCATGACCAAAGGTGAATACGAACAAGTCATGGCAAATGCGACCGCGGCTCAAATCCAAACGGTTCTACAGGCCGCACATGATGAGGCAGGGATCCTTTGTTCCAAAAATGGACCGAAAACAATCCAGGCCGGAAACATGGCAGTGTTGGTTCGGACGGGGCGTGAAGGACGACTCATCAAAGAAGCGTTGGCGCGTCAGGATATTGCCAGTGTCTATTTATCGAATCGGGAGAGTGTTTTTGCCAGTGACATTGCAGTGGATATTCAGCGTTTGTTGCAGGCGGTGTTGACTCCGGAGCAGGAGCGCCCGCTCCGGGCTGCACTGGCCTCTCCTTTGTTCGGACTGGCAATTCAGGATTTGGATGCATTGAATAGCAATGAGTCCTTATGGGAGCGCGTGGTTCAGGAGTTTCGTCAGTACCGTACCATCTGGTCAGAACGCGGGATTCTGCCCATGTTACGGTCGGTGCTTTATCAGCGCCATCTTGCTGAGCGTTGGCTCGCACTCAAAGGCGGAGAACGATTGTTGACGGACTATTTACACATCGGTGAACTGTTACAGCAAGCGGGAGCCGAAATTGAAAGTGATCATGGTCTGTTGCGCTGGCTGACTCAGTCGATGATTGATGTGACTCAGGGAGGTCATCCGGAAACGTCGATCCAGCGGTTAGAATCAGAAAAAAATCTGGTGCAAATCGTGACGATTCATAAGTCGAAAGGGCTCGAATATGATTTGGTGTTTCTCCCGTTCGTGATGAGTTTCCGTGAGGCCAAAGAGGCGCGTTACTACGATGAGCAGCAGGATCGAATTGTTCTGGATATCACCCGTCAAGAAGCAGCGCTTGCAAAAGCAGAACAAGAGCGGTTGGCCGAAGACTTACGTTTGTTATATGTGGCTTTAACGCGTTCAATCTATGGTTGTTATGTTGGGATCGCGCCGCTGAAAGGGCGTTCAGGAAAGGGAGCGAGCAGCGCTCATTTATCTGCAATCGGTTATTTGTTGCAACAGGGCGAACCCGGTGATGCCGAATTATTGCAGCAGGGCATTGCATCCCAGTGTGATAGTGAAGGGCACACGGTTATCGACATGCCACCGCAACTCCCCGAGTCGCCTTTGCCCCGAGTTGACGCACCGCAACACACGTTAACGGCGCAACAGAAACAACAACCGATTGAGCGGGCGTGGCGCATGACCAGTTATTCCAATCTGGTCAAACAATCCGGCCATCATGCATTTCTCGATGCCACACAAGAAGTTCCGGGATTCGATCTCGATTCGGCCGGAGAAGCGGATGAATCTCTGTTCGACCCACAAGAACAGACGATTTTCACCTTTCCGAAAGGGGCAACATCAGGGACATTTCTGCATAGTTTGTTTGAGCAGATTGAATTTACCGAGGCTCCGGACAGTCCGGCAAATACCGAGGTGATACAAACGTTGATGACGTCGGCTGCGATTGATGAGTCTTGGCTGCCGGTATTACAACAGATGCTTATGCATGTATTACAGACACCTTTAGATGGTAAAAAATTGCGTCTGGGGCAAATTCCAGCCCGGCAGCGTTTGGTTGAAATGGAGTTTTTGTTGCCGATTGATAAATTACGTTCCCCCCTGTTGAACCGGATTCTGAAACGGTACGATGCTTTGTCCGCTCAGGCCGGGGAGCTCAATTTTGCTCAGGTCGAAGGGATGCTGAAGGGATTTATCGATCTCGTATTTGAATATCAGGGGCGATATTACGTGCTGGATTGGAAATCAAACCATTTGGGAAATCAGCTTGAAGACTATAGCGCCTCTCATCTCGATGCTGCGATGGTTGAACATCGCTATGATTTCCAGTATCAAATTTATACGTTGGCACTGCATCGATTTTTAGCCAGTCGTATGGTGGACTATACCTATGAGCAACATTTTGGTGGCGTGTTTTATCTGTTTCTGCGTGGTATGGATGGACAAACCCCGTCGGGGGTATTTGCCCATCGCCCTCAATTTGAACTGATTAATGCATTAGACCGTTTTTTTGCCGGAGAAGATGACAATATGCGTGCAACGCAGGAAGGACAAATGGAGCTCGACTTATGATCCAACTGGCTCAGTCTCTGGCATCGTTAGCTGAAAAACGTGTGATTCGTCCGTTGGATCAACAATTTGCCCGTTTTATTGCTCACCAGTGCTCACAGGATCAGGCTGCGGTGGCATGGCTCGCTGCGCTGGTGAGTTATGAACTGGGTCGCGGACACATTTGTGTACCACTGGTGGATGATGAAGGGCGAGTGGTGCGGTCGCAATTATTATTCGGTCATGCGGTTGCTGAGTTGCACATGGTCAGAGATTGTGTGGAATCACTTGATTGGTTGGCGGTGCTGACGCATTGCCCATTGATTGGCGAGCCGGGCAGTTATTTGCCCCTGATTTTTGATGGAAAACGGCTTTATCTCCAGCGTTATTGGTTTTATGAGCATCAGTTGGCGTTGCGCTTGCAGAGGTTGTCATCACCCGTTCTGAACGATACGGCACAAACTGAATATTTAGCTGAAACGTTAAATCAATTATTTCCCCGCCCCTATGACAGCTTATTTGAGGCGCTACAACAGGTGTCGTCAGTGGGAGAGCGGCAGCGTTTGGTCTGTGAATATCTCGATGTTATTCAAGAATCTGCGTTGGACTGGACGTCGATTGATGAATTATTACAGCAAGCATCCGGTGGTTCGGCACTTTCGGGGCTAAATATGTTGGTGCCGGAATCGGTATGTCTGAATTGGCAGAAGGTCGCAGCCGCGATTGCGTTAAGTCGCCGTTTTGCCGTAATTTCCGGTGGGCCGGGTACGGGGAAAACCACGACCGTCGCACGGTTGCTGGCGGCATTGGTGAGTCAAAATCATGCGGTTCAGCAGAAACTGGTGATTAAGCTGGTTGCCCCGACCGGAAAGGCCGCGGCACGGTTGACTGAATCGATCGGTCAGGCGGTTGAACGATTGACCATTCCCACGGAGATGAAAGCATTGATACCGACTCAGGCAAGTACGTTGCACCGGTTATTAGGTGCGATTCCGAATAGTGCCGAGTTTCGCCATCATCAGCACAATCCGCTTCATGTTGATCTGCTGGTGGTTGATGAGGCGTCGATGATCGATTTACCAATGATGTATAAGTTATTGATGGCCTTACCTGATCATGCTCGTTTGGTGCTACTGGGCGATAAGGATCAGTTGGCTTCTGTTGAGGCCGGAGCGGTGTTAGGCGATATTTGTGCGTTTCAGACTCAGGGATATAGCCGGAGTCAAATCACTCAGTTGGCTCGGTTAACGGGATACCAATTTGCTTCACCACTTCCTCATCAAGACGTGCCGGCACTGGCGGACAGTTTGTGCCTATTACAGAAAAGTTACCGTTTCCATGCTCGCTCCGGGATCGGGCAACTGGCCAAAGCGGTGAATTCAGGTGATGTATCTCAGCTGTTTCAGATAACACAACAAAGCTACGCCGATGTGCAAATTCATGGGTTGGATAGTGAAAGCTATCATCAAATGTTACAGACGTTGGTGGCCGAGTATGCGCATTACTTGCACGCAATTGCAGATCAATCCGCAATCGCTGAGAGGACCTCTCCTGAGAAAAAAGCGGAATATGTGCTGCGGCTATTTCATCGCTGTCGATTATTGTGCGCGATTAGAGAAGGTGACTTTGGTGTCATAGGTGTTAATCAGAGAGTGGAGCGAGCCTTAAGTCGCCATCAACTGATTCGTAAAAGTGATGAACCGTGGTATGAAGGTCGTCCGGTGATGATCACCCGTAATGATCACCATCTTGAGTTATATAATGGGGATATCGGCATCTGTATGCGAGATCCTCAGGATGATCGACTGAAGGTCTATTTTGAACAATTTGACGGCCATGTCCGAGGTTTTCTGCCAAGCCGGATTCCTCAACATGAAACCGCTTATGCCATGACAATCCATAAGTCGCAAGGCAGCGAATTTGATTTTACGTTGTTGCTGCTACCACCGGATCATACTCCGCTTTTGACGCGGGAGCTGGTTTATACCGGTATTACTCGGGCGAGAAAGCGGTTGGCACTCTTTACGTCCCCCAAAATCTTGCAGGCAGCTGTCAGAGTGAAAACACAGCGAGTGAGTGGTTTAAGAGAAAAAATGGCGGAGTGACGACTTGAGCTAATTCCGAAAAAGCCCGGAATTAGCTTGCAAATCGATGAACATCATTTATCGATTTAGGACGATTGATGTGAATGTGATGGCGCGAATTTTATAACGAGACTGACATTCCAGAATAAAGCTTTTAACTTGTTCATTCATCGGAAAAACACAATGAACATTATGACCTTCTAAAAACTGATGGTCTCCCATGTCCCAGAAGCTTTGAAGTGAATTACAGATAACTGTTCTCATATTTCTGTGCTCTTAATGACTATTTTAGTGACTAAAAGCATCCTTGCATTACTTTTTACTTTGAGTAAATACCGTGATCCATATCTCAAAAAATACATCTCTAAATTGATTGGGTGAATTTTACACAATTTGAAAATAGAGTAAAGCTGTTTGTTATCTGTTCAGTTTCAGTGCAACCTAAGTCTTTGCTATGACTGACAATAAACAATAAACAATAAACAATAAACAATAAACAATAAACAGTAAAACAGTAAACGGGCTTGAATGTCGCTATATGATTCATTGCACCAGTGACTATCCAAGCCTGATCGTCCACGCTCGTTACAGTTCGAGACTCAATACTTTAGAGCGGCGTTGGTAGTTGTACAGGTTTTGTTTGATTGCTGGTAGTGAACTCACATCCATCTCGACAAATCCCTGTTCTCTGAACCAATGCAGGCTATGCGTGGTGAGTACGAACATATGTTTGATCCCCATGTTTTTCGCTTGTCCTTTCATATGATTGAGCAACATCAGTCCACGATTACTATCTCGGTATTCATTATGAATAGCGACACATGCCATTTCTGCCATGCTTTCTTCCACATAAGGATAAAGTGCAGCACAACCGATAATCAGGCCGTCGCGGTCAATAATGGTGAAGCGATGAATTTCTTGTTCAAGCTGTTCTCTCGAACGACGTACCAAAATGCCTTTCTCTTCCAGTGGCTGGATTAAATCGAAAATACCACCGATATCATCGATGGTGGCCTGACGAACCTGTTCTGAACTGGCCATCACGACTTGAGTACCGATACCATCAAAAGAGAACAGCTCTTGAATCAAGGCGCCATCTTCTTTGTAGCTGACCAAATGACTGCGAGGGACGCCTGCACGACAGGCTGAAATCGCAGCTCTGAGGAAACGGACTCTGCCAGTATGAATGTCTTGTTGTTCTTCGTCTTGGGGATCGGGTTCCATTCGGTTCAATAGTGCTTCGACGTCGGCCGGAAACAGTTCAGCAATCGAGTTGCCGTGTTCATCAATAATGCCTTGTTCGGAACAGAATCCGATCAGTTTGTCGGCTTTGAGACGAATCGCAACTTGCGTGGCGACCTCTTCCGACAGAAGATTAAAACACTCTCCGGTCACCGAACTGGCGATTGGGCCGAGCAGGACGACGGAGTCTTGTTCTAAAGCCCGGTTGATCCCATCGATATTGATGCGGCGCACCCGTCCGCTATGACAGTAGTCAATGCCATCATCAATCCCTAAAGGTTGGGCAATGACAAAATTACCGCTGACGACATTCAGTTGGTTACCTGCCATCGGTGTATTATTCAGGCTTAAGGAGAGTTTTCCGGTGATTGAAAGCTGGAGCTGACCTGCGGCCTGCATGACCAGTGGTAAAGCTTTTTCATTGGTGATCCGAATGCCCTTATAGTAGGGCGTTGCACATGCTTGTTCCTGCAAAATCTGATTGATTTGCGGACGAGCACCATGCACCACGACCAGCTTTACTCCCAGACTATGCAGCAGGGCAATATCACTGATGATATTGGTGAAATTCTTGTCCGCGACCGCCTCACCACCGAGCATGATGACCATTGTTTTTCCACGGTGCGCATTGACGTATGGTGTTGATTGACGAAAGCCTTTAACCAGTGCAGTACTTCTGTTTTTCACAGTAAAATGTCCATGTTTATTTATGTTGAAATAATGACTTTTTATTCATTGTTGAGCAAGTGTTTTTTATTGCTTTTTCGTCCATGATTGTCTGCACGTCAGAAGTTGATAAATTTCGTTTAAATATCCGTCCTGTCGATTGCAGATGATGGATCAATTTGTCATGCTTTGCCAACCGTAAATGATGGAAAACGAACTGTGAAAAAAATATTGGGCCTGATGCTGGCGTCTGTGATACTCAATGGGTGTGTGCACCCGACCGATCGTGCTCAACAGTATCTCGACGGCACATTATCAAATGATCTCAACCGAACAGAGACCATTACTTCCAATGCGCCTCGGGATTTTACCGAATTTCCGCTCCAGAGTGATCTGGTGGTGCAAAATTCTCCGTCACTGGCGATGCTCTATCAGCCGCTTTATCAGCATCTGAAAGAGTGGATTCAAGAAAGTGGCGATCCTGAGAAATTGCAACAGTACGGGGTTCAGGCGGCTCAGCTTCAAGGGGGCGATCAACAGGGGAATGTTTTATTTACCGGTTATTTTTCACCAGTGATTGAACTACGTCATACTCCTGATGAGGTGTTTCGTTATCCGCTATATGCCATGCCGGTCTGTGAGGCCGATTGTCCGACCCGGGCGCAGATTTATGCAGGAGCACTCACCGGGCAGGGATTGGAACTGGGTTATTCCGCGAATCTGATTGATCCGTTCATTATGGAGGTGCAAGGCAGCGGCTTTGTTCATTTCGGGGATGACGATTCTCTGGAATATTTTGCCTATGCAGGAAAAAACAACAAAGCCTATATCAGTATCGGCAAAGTGCTGATCGATCAGGGCGAGATCCCGCGTGAAAAAATGTCGTTGAAAGCGATCAAACACTGGGTCATGACGCATCCTGAAGATGAGGTAAAAACCTTGCTGGAACAAAATCCGTCCTATGTGTTTTTTGAGCCAAGAGCCGCGGCACCAGTAACCGGTTCTGCCGGTATTCAACTGTTACCGATGGCTTCGGTTGCCGGGGACCGACGGATTTTTCCGATGGGAACGCCGATCTTGGCCGAAGTTCCATTGCTCAATGCGGATGGCAGTTGGAGTGGAACACATGAGTTGCGATTGTTGATTGTGCTCGATACCGGCGGTGCGGTGAAAGATAACCATCTCGATCTTTATCATGGTATGGGTGAACGAGCCGGGATCGCTGCCGGTCATTACCGTCATTTCGGACGCGTATGGAAACTGGGATTAGAAAACTCTCCGACGCAGGCTCCGTGGGCTTTACCGCCAGAAAAATTAGAATAGTTTCCGGATGGTTTTCTAGACTTTTGCAGCAAGAGTGCGTATAAATCGCACTCTTTCTTTTTCAAGATACTTTGGCAAAATGGTTTTGACTTTGGGGAATGTAATGCGTGAATTAGATACGCCGGCTTCTGATGATTACAACCAGCGTTTTGGCGGAACCCGCCGTCTTTATGGTCATGATGCGGTTGAGATTCTCCGTGCGGCACATGTCTGTGTCATTGGTCTGGGTGGCGTTGGTTCATGGGGGGCGGAAGCGTTGGCAAGAACCGGTATCGGTGAACTGACTTTAATCGACATGGATGATGTATGCGTGACTAATGTGAATCGTCAGATCCATGCGATGCAGGGGACGGTTGGTCAAAGCAAAATCGACGTAATGGCGGCGCGAATCCGGTTGATTAACCCTGAGTGTCGCGTCAATTTGATTGATGATTTCATCTCTCCTGACAACCAACATTTGTATCTGAAACCCGAATTTGATTATGTGTTGGATGCGATTGATAGCCTGAAAGCGAAAGCTGCATTATTAGCTTATTGTCGCCGCAATAAGATCAAAGTGATTACCGTGGGTGGTGCCGGTGGGCAAGTCGATCCGACCCAGATACAGGTGGCGGATTTGACCCGGACGATTCAGGATCCACTGGCGAAGAAACTGAAAGATCGTTTACGGCGAGACTATCATTTTCCAAAAAATCCGGCGCGAAAGTTTGGTATTGAATGTGTCTTTTCGACCGAGCAATTAAAATATCCGCAGGCTGACGGCTCGGTTTGTGCGATGAAATCGACGGCCGAAGGTCCGAAGCGGATGGATTGTGCCACGGGGTTTGGTGCCGCAACCATGGTCACTGCAAGCTTCGGCTTTGTGGCAGCCGCTAAAATTGTCGAAAAACTGATCCGCAAATATCAACAGTGATGGAAGGATAATATGATGTCTAATTTACCGTTGTCGCCATTTGGTCGAGAAATCACTGCTGACGATGTGCAGCAAATCATGGCAAGCCTTCACGGCTGGGAAGATAAGTATCGCCAAGTGATTCAGTGGGGAAAACAGTTACCCGCGATGCCGGAGGATTTGAAATCCGAACGCGTTCAGGTCTCGGGCTGCGAGAGTCATGTCTGGTTAGTGGCGGAATCGGAACAGGAACAGTGGATCTTTTGTGCAGATTCCGATGCCAGAATTGTCCGTGGATTGATTGCGATTGTGATGGCGGCTTATCAAGGGAAAACGGGTGATGCGATTGCGGCTTTCCCTATCGAAGACTATTTTTCCCGCTTAGGATTGTTAAATCATCTCAGCCCATCCCGGGGCAATGGCCTTCGCGCTATCGTCCGGCAAATCCAGACACTGAGTCAGCGCTGACAGACTGGCAGCGTGTCACTCGGTGTTGTGTGCGAAACGCTGCGGTTAGAAAAAGCTCAGACTTTTGTCCAAGGCGGCAATAAACTTTTGCACATCCGCCATGGTGTTATATATCCCGAAAGACAGACGAATGGTTCCTTGAATGCCAAACGCATCCATACAAGGATGAGCACAATGATGGCCCGATCTGACAATAATGCCTTGTTGATCCAAGAGCGTGGCAACATCCTGATGATGCACACCTTCCACGACAAAACTGAGAATACTGGCATTGGGCTGGTATCCGATGACCCGCACATCTTCATACTGACTTAATCCCTGATAGGCCAACTGTTGTAACTGGTGCAGATGCTGTTCCCGGTCTTCGACTGCAACAGACTGATACCAGCGAATGGCTTCAGCCAGCGTAATGGCACCGGCGATGTTGGGGGTTCCCGCTTCAAATTTACCGGGTAATCCGGTAAATGTGGTTTGCTCAAAAGAAACCTTCTCGACCATTTTGCCGCCACCTTGCCAAGGTGGCATGGCATCCAACAAGTGCTGTTTGCCATACAGAACGCCGATGCCGGTGGGGGCATACAGTTTGTGACCGGAGAAAACATAAAAATCAGCGTCCATTTCAATCATATTGACTGATTCATGGACGATCCCTTGTGCTCCGTCCACCACGACGACAGCGCCAGTCTGATGAGCCAGCGGAATAATCGCTTCTAGCGGTAGCCGAGTACCGGTGACATTGGTCATATGCGCAACCGCCACCAGTTTGGTTTTGGCATTGAGCAGTTGTGTATAAGCCTCCCAGCCAAACTCTCCCTGTGCCGTCATCGGGATCTTGACGACCCGTGCGCCTGTTTGTTCCGCAACTAATTGCCACGGCACGATATTCGCGTGATGTTCGGTTTCACTCACTAAAATTTCGTCACCTGCACTCAAGTTCGCTCTTCCCCAACTTTGAGCGATCAGGTTTAAGGATTCTGTTGCGCCCCTTGTCCAGATAATTTCCTGTTCGGAGGCCGCACCGATAAAGTTGGCAACCAATGAGCGAGCTTGTTCGAATGCTTGGGTCGCCTCGGCAGTGAGATGATGGCTACCGCGGTGAACATTGGCATTCTGATACTGATAATAGTGAGACAATCGGTCAATTACGCATTGTGGTTTTTGCGTGGTTGCAGCGCTGTCCAAATAGACATAAGCAGCATCGTTTAACGACGGAAACTGTTGGCGAACGGACGAAATATCAAATGTCATGACGGTTACGACTCATTAAGTATTAAGCGGTTGAACTGGCGTAATCTCAGCCGGCGGAATCATCGGTTCAGCGACCTGCCACATGTGTTGTTCTCCGGAGAGCAGACGAACCAATTCCAGAGCGAATTCTAAGGCGGTTCCCGGCCCCTGACTGGTTAACAAATTGGCTGAGCTATCGTAAACCACACGTTGTGTACTTTTCTGAGCATCGGGAATCTGTTGTTGAAAATTCGGGTGGCAGGTGAACTGAGCTTCAGGGAACAGGTGATGATGCTGTAATACAATTGCCGGCGCAGCACAGATCGCAGCAACCAGACGACCGGCTTGTTTTTGCTGTCTGAGTTGCTCAATGAGGAGCGGATTATCGCGGAAGTTTTCTGCACCGGTGAGACCGCCGGGCAGAATAATCGCATCAAACGGTTGGTTTATGACGTGGCGAAGCGGTGTTTCTGCGGTCAACATCACGCCTCGCGAAGCTTTCATTACCAGTTGTTCTGTCGGATCGGCACTGGCGATGACCACGTGATAACCCGCCCGAACCATCACATCAATGATCGTGATCGCTTCGATTTCTTCACTGCCGGTCGCAATTGGTACTAAGATGTTATAACTCATATGAGTGACTCCCACTGTTGTTCCAATATCCTGATGTGCTGATATAAGGCTTCGTTTTCTGGGACTGCAATTCTATGCTTTTTCGCACTGCTGAGCAGATATCCCGTAATAAAGTCTATTTCAGTTTTTCTCCGGTGGTAAACATCTTGATGCATCGACGACTTATTTTCCGCTGTTGCAGTGATGACTCGGTCAATATGAGTGGTTAACTCTTCAAGATGAACCGGAATGTTCTCAGCTGCCATGACGGTACCCACTTCCGCGATCAGACGAGAGATGACAGCTTGATATTCGGGAAGTGCTAAATTGCCATTCGGACATTGATGGATGGCGGTTAGGGGATTGATCACACAATTGACGGCAAGTTTGCGCCATAGGGCGTGTTCGATCTGGGGGTGCCAGTGAACCTCGGGAAATGCATGTTCTAAGACATCAGTCAGAAACTGACACCGATGACCTTGCTCATTCGCAGCACCGATTAAGGTTTCACCTTGTCCGGTATGGAAGAGTTGTGTCGACGATGGCTTGAAAGCGCCATGTGTCGTCGTCGCCAGAATGATTGGATTGGTTGGTAATAAGGTTCTGACTGACTCAACCGTCCCCATTCCGTTGTGCATGAGCATCATGATGGTGTCTGGATTGATCTGATGGGCCAGTGAATGAAGGGCCGAAGTGACCTGCCAGGCTTTGACGGTTACCAAAATGAGATCAGCGTGTTTGATATCGTTGATCTGCCGGTTGCGGAATGTATAGCTGTGTTCACCGAACTGACACTGATAGTGAGATTCGGTTTGCCTGCCAAACACTGCGACTTGATGTCCGTCTTGCTGTAATTTGATGGCCCAAAGCGAGCCAATCGCTCCCGGGCCAATCACCAGAATATTCATGCTTTATTGGGGCTCATTGATTTGTTCCGAACGATTAGCGAGTCTAATCAAGCCTGATTTAAATGCAATCTTGTTTTCTGGATGCTTTTGCTTTTTCCAACAGATCCGTAAAGTAATGTCGGAGCAGGTAAAGCATGATCAGGCTCGGGACAACCATCACCGCAGTCAGGACAAAAAATAGCGGCCAGTTGTTAAGATAATCGACCATCGCGCCACTGAATGATGAGAGGACGGTGCGCCCGGCATTGCCTAAAGACGCTAATAGCGCATATTGCGTTGCCGAAAAAGCTTGTCCGGTCATTAAAGTGAGGAACGAGACAAATGCGACGGTTGAAAAAGCCGTGGTAAAGTTATCGACGATGACCGTTGCGAGAAAAAGGTGTTCATTCGGGCCTGCCTGCGCAATCCATGAGAACATTAGATTGCTGGCTGACATGGCGATTCCGCCGATCATCAAGCCTTTCACAATCCCGAATCGTACTGTCACCATACTCCCGATCAGCGTGAAGAACATCGTTGTCCACCAACCGATCATTTTCGAATAATAACCAATCTGTTCATTGGTGAACCCGACCTCTCGGTAAAATGAAATCGACATTTTGCCCAAAAACGCTTCGCCAATTTTGAACAAAAATACAAATAGTAAAATTGTTAATGCAACCCGAACGCCATTTCGTTTGAAGAAATCAATAAACGGTTCGACCACGGTAACGGAAAGCCATAGCAGAGCCGGCGATTCAATATACTGATGGTGACGCGCTTCCGCTTTTTGCTGCAAAAGATCCCGGTGGGTGACGGGTTCTCTGGTCATCAGTGTGAAGATGATCAGCACAACCATGACTGCGGCCATCCCAAAATAAACCGTATTCCAGCCATATTGATCGGCATTGGTAAATGCCAGATACCCCGGTAGAGAATAACCCGTCCACCAACCGATAACGGCCATTGCAGAAGCTTGAGGTAGCTTTGATTCCTCAGCTTTATTGAAGGTGTCGATCCGGAAAGCATCAATCGCAATATCTTGAGTCGCTGAGACAAATGCGATCACCAGTGCAATCCCGTAGGTCATCATAAAATGAGTGGTGGTGGGATTGGAAAAAGAAGCAATTGCCAGTGTGGACAACAAAATGATGCATTGGCAGACAAAAATCCAGCTACGCCGTTGCCCGAGCCACCGACTCACCAGTGGGATATGAATTCGGTCTACAAGAGGAGACCATAAAAAATTGACTGAGTAGGCGACAAAAATACTGCTGAAATAACCAATATCCGTATTGGTAAATCCAGCATCTTTTAGCCAGCCGGACATATTGGAACCGATTAATACCCACGGAAATCCACTGGAACATCCAAGCATGAGAACCCATGCTAAACGTTTATCGAAATAACTCTGAACAGTGGATTTCCACGTGTAGGATGATTTTTGCAACGAATAAACCTCTATTGTGCTGTTGATGTCGTTGCTGTGGTGTCTTTTTCAGGGACAACAAAAACACGTGTGATAATAATTGGCTCTACGGGAACATCTTTCATATATTTCTGGATGCCCGTTTTTTGCTGACCAATCTTTTGAATCACGTCAAACCCTGCCGTGACCCGACCAAATACTGCATAACCTGGTGGCCGCTTTCCGTAATTGAGGAAGTCATTATCAACCAGATTGATAAAAAATTGCCGGGTAGCGGAGTTTGGATCCTGAGTTCTGGCCATTGCGATGGTTCCGGTTTGATTGGACAAACCGTTATTGGCTTCGTTGGCGATTGGCGGGTAAGTTTTCAGCCGTTCCATTTGGGTACTGAATCCACCCCCTTGAACCATAAAGCCGGGAATGACCCGGTGAAAAATACTGCCGACGTAACTGCCATCTTCAACATAACGCAGGAAGTTTTTAACTGTGACCGGTGCTTGTTCGCTGTTCAATTCGATGGTAAACGAACCCAGTGTGGTTTCAAATGCCACACTGGGGGACGCCGAAGCGCCGAGACTAAACAGTGAAAAAAAGCAACAGGCCAGTATGGCTGAGAAGCGATACCGACGCATTAAAAGTGCTCCCGCATATAGTTTTTCAACTCGTCATCTTGGGCAATCTTTTTCAGGACATTGTTGACGACATCATTAAAGACCATCTCGATATCATCATTCGATGCACTAAATGTTGACGTTTTCTCTGCGGTACCATGGTAAGTTTTGACTAATTTTCCGGTTGGCGTTTCTGCCGTGATTTCAAGAACAACACTTGCGTTCATTTTGCTTTCCATAATTGAATGCTTCACTGAAACGAGTGCTTCTTGGATCTCTACCGTCACTGAGTTTTCGCTATTGACGCTGGTTGTAAAACCTTGAGAAGAAAATTGTTGTGACAACGCATTCTCAATCGCGATACGCACATTTTGGCGCGCATGAACCGGTTCGATATGTGCACGGCCACTATCAACTAACGCAACATATTGAGAGGTTCTGACATCTTTACTCATCAGGGTAAAAGTTTTTCCTTTCACAATATCACTCTGGCTGAGGGCCGGCTGAGGGGCAAAGTTGATTTGTTGCTGCTGTGGGCCTGAACAGGCGGCAAGCAGTGCGACAGTCGCTGCAATAACCAGTTTTTTCATGAGTGGTTCCTTGTTCAAAATCGAGTAATCACATTAACAGATATGTATGGAAAACCAAGTCTGTATGGAACTCTAGGTTTGTGTAAAAACGTTATACGATTCGTGAGTGAGCCAATATTGAGAAGTAGAGTGATAAACACTTCATTTTCAGCATTTATCCTTCGTGCTTCCGTTCTCCGACATCGATGGTCAGAAGTTTAGCTGTTCACGATTTAGTTGCCTGTAAGATAACAAATTTTTTGTTCATCGCGACAGTTTTTACGTTAGATTTTCCAAATATTCTTGTGAGTTTTCCATCGTAGCCGAGGTGACGGTTACCGATCACTAATAATTCCCCTCTCTTTTCCAGAACATGCTTTGCATCACAGAACATCTGCCAGGCAATATGATCAGTAATGGCATTCTGTTGGTGAAAAGGTGGGTTGCATAAAATCAAATCAGCTGATGCGGGCGCCAAACCATCCAGACAATTATTAGCGATGCACTGCATATTTGCGCGGTTGCCGAAGTGATAACTTAAATTTCTTCGGGCTGATTCGACGGCCATAAAGCTTTCATCGATACAGGTTAAAGCCGCTTGCGGGTTCTGTTGTCCCGCTTTGATAGAGAGCACACCATTACCGCATCCCAAATCGATAATGTGCTTGCAATTCGGTTTTTCTGGAATGTGGTCAAGGAAAAAGCGCGCTCCCAGATCAAGATTTTCTCCGGAAAAGACATTGGGCAGATTGACTAATCGGATCGATTGGTGATCAATTGCTGCGTCCCATATCAGTTCCGGAGATACTGCTTGGAGAGGAGCATCCGCATTGGCAAATATTAAGCGATGCTTTTTCCAAGCGAGAGACGTCTGAGTGGTGCCGAGATATTTCTCAAACAGTTGTAATGTTGAGGTATGGATATCTTTCGCCTTGTTGACCGCAATCACAGGACAGGTTTTTGATAGATGAGTGCGGAGCTGACTGAGCTGCCAGATAAGGTGGCGATTATTTTTAGGTAACTGAAACAAAACCAAATCAATATCGGTAGGTAGATCAGCGATCGTTGTCAGGCAGGTGATCGCGTGGTTACCGTTCCGGGCCAAATTTTGTTGTACTCCTTGATGGGACAGATATGAATCACTCATCAGGGTGACTTGATGATTTTGAGCAAACCAACATGACAGTGCGCCAAAATGATCATTCAGAATCAAGATATGCTTGCCGGGAGATAGTGACATTGCTTCAACATGACGAATGAGATACTCGTCTCCGGCATCCCACGCCTGTAGATTTTCATAATGTTGCTCAGGGTAGCGGTGCAGTGTCAGCGTTCGTTCGTTTAATGATAATTCTGTCTTCATCGTTTTCAATCAGGAGTGTCGATTTATTAAATTGTCGATTATTGTCGCAAATGCAGCACAAACAAGAAACTGAAACCTTTTTCTGAACGTCAGAGAGTAGTAATATATGTCGCCACAGGTTCACCGGAACATTTTTATCTGTGCTCAACACGTTTTTCCGGTGATCTCGAAGAGAGAAAGTACATGATACAAGAAATAATTGAAGCGAAGTTACATCAGGCATTCCAGCCTGAGTACTTGCAAGTGCTTAATGAAAGTTATATGCACAATGTGCCGGCTGGATCCGAAAGCCATTTCAAAGTTGTAATTGTCAGCCCCTCGTTTGATGGACGGCGTTTAATTGAACAGCACCGAGCAGTGAATCAGGTTTTAGCTGATGAATTAGCCGGTCGGGTTCATGCATTGTCGATTCATACTTATACACCTGAGCAGTGGCGACAGAATTCTCAGGCGCCTGATAGCCCGATGTGTCATGGTGGTGGTCATAAAGAGAGCTGAACGATGGCGAGCTGAGTGGATTGACGATCATGAGGTATGATTGTTTCTGTTATGGCCGTTTATGCTTTGATCATTCTATCTATCTGATTAAACAACATGTTACTAAAAATATACATCTTTGAAACGACTTGAGATAAGTGTGCTATTCGTCAAAATTATGATAATTCTTTGCATTATATTGTACCCGAATGAAGAAAGAAAAGCAGCTTAGAGCATGGCATCAAATGCCTAAAAGATGGTACACTCCCATGTCTGATAATATGCCTCAAATGAGTAAGAGGCCTGTTTGAAATAGGGTGTTATGACCTTGTTGTAAAAAAGAATCAAGGCTGGATACCAGTGTCGTGTCTAGGGCTTATTTAGTGTTTTTTCGGTGTTTGTCCTCGATTTGAATCACTAAACAAAGCCAATTATTTACAGAATTTTAAAGAATCTTTTTCCCGATAAAATAGTGCAAGTGCGTATGATTACAATAAAGAAGGGATTGGATCTTCCTATTGCTGGAACTCCTTCCCAGGTGATAAGTGATGGTAAAACCATCAACAAAGTCGCCTTGCTTGGCGAAGAGTACGTTGGTATGCGTCCTACGATGCATGTCCGCGTAGGTGATGAAGTAAAGAAAGCTCAAATTCTTTTTGAAGATAAGAAGAATCCGGGGGTTAAATTTACTTCACCGGTCTGCGGTAAAGTTATCGAAGTGAACCGTGGTGCAAAACGAGTGCTTCAATCCGTTGTGATTGAAGTTGCTGGTGATGCACAGGTGACATTCGATAAGTTTGACGCGAGTCAACTTGCAAGCTTGGATCGCGAGCAAGTGAGAACACAGCTGGTTGATTCCGGCATGTGGACTGCGTTACGTACTCGTCCCTTTAGCAAGGTTCCTGCTATCGATTCTGCAACCAAAGCTATCTTTGTAACTGCAATAGATACAAATCCTTTGGCTGCTGATCCACAACTGATTATTAATGAACAATCAGATGCTTTCGTCGCAGGTTTAGACATTCTATCTGTTTTGACAGAAGGTAAAGTCTACGTTTGTAAACAAGGTAAGAGCTTACCTCGTTCCGCTCAATCGAACGTGGAAGAGCATGTATTCGAAGGGCCACATCCAGCTGGATTGCCCGGAACACACATGCATTTCCTCTATCCTGTGGATCTCAACCATGTGGCTTGGAGTATCAACTATCAGGACGTTATTGCTATCGGTCATCTATTCTTGACCGGAGAGTTATACGTTGATCGTGTTGTGTCTCTGGCTGGACCGGTTGTGAATAAACCACGTCTGGTTCGTACGACGATTGGAGCTAGCTTAGACGAATTGATCGATAACGAAATTATGCCCGGAGAAGTCCGTGTGGTTTCTGGTTCAGTCCTTTCCGGAGTGAAAGCCAGTGGTCCTCATGCATATCTTGGACGTTATCATCTTCAAGTCTCAGTGCTTCGTGAAGGTCGTGAGAAAGAATTGTTTGGCTGGTTAGTTCCCGGTAAACATAAATTCTCCGTCACACGTTCGTACCTTGGACACCTTTTCCAAGGCCAGCTTTTCAATATGACAACCTCCACAAATGGTAGTGAGCGTGCGATGGTTCCAATCGGCAGTTATGAAAAAATAATGCCACTTGACATGGAACCGACATTGCTCCTTCGTGATATCTGTGCCGGTGATACTGACAGTGCTCAGCGTCTCGGGATTTTAGAGCTCGATGAAGAAGATCTCTCACTATGTACCTTTGTGTGTCCAGGCAAATACGAGTACGGCATGTTACTCCGTGAGTGTCTCGACAAGATTGAGAAGGAAGGGTAATTTCCATGGGTCTTAAAAAGTTTCTTGAAGACATTGAGCATCACTTTGAACCGGGTGCCAAGTATGAGAAATTGTATGCGCTGTATGAAGCGGCTGCGACAATCTTCTATACACCAGGCACGGTGACGAGAAAAAGCTCACATGTTCGTGATAGCGTCGATCTAAAGCGCATTATGATCATGGTTTGGTTAGCAGTTTTCCCTGCAATGTTCTGGGGAATGTATAACGCTGGCGGTCAGGCGATTGCTGCATTGAATCATCTTTATCAGGGTCAACAACTGTTAAGCGTGATTGATGGCAACTGGCATTACTGGTTTACCGAACTACTGGGTGGCACCCTAATGGCCGATACGGCTGGTTGGGGCAGCAAGATGTTGCTTGGTGCCACATATTTTCTTCCGATCTACCTGACCGTCTTTATTGTCGGTGGTTTCTGGGAAGTCTTGTTCTGTATTGTGCGGAAACATGAAGTCAACGAAGGTTTCTTTGTGACGTCAATTCTGTTTGCACTGATTGTTCCGCCAACTCTGCCTTTGTGGCAGGCCGCGTTAGGGATCACCTTTGGTGTTGTTGTCGGTAAAGAAGTGTTTGGTGGAACGGGGCGTAACTTCCTCAACCCAGCATTGGCTGGCCGCGCATTCCTGTTCTTTGCTTATCCGGCTCAAATCTCCGGTGATGTAGTTTGGACTGCTGCCGATGGGTTCTCTGGTGCAACTGCACTGAGTCAGTGGTCTCAGGGTGGTCATAGTGCATTGGTCAATAATGTCACAGGTGCGACTATCTCTTGGATGGATGCATTCCTTGGCAATATTCCAGGCTCGATTGGTGAAGTGTCTACATTAGCGCTTGCGATTGGTGCTGCTTTTATCGTGTACATGGGAATTGCTTCATGGCGAATCATCGGTGGTGTGATGATCGGTATGATTGCGCTTTCAACCCTGTTCAATGTAATTGGCTCAGATACCAACGCAATGTTTAATATGCCTTGGCATTGGCACCTCGTTCTTGGTGGATTTGCTTTTGGTATGTTCTTTATGGCGACCGATCCCGTTTCCGCATCGTTTACTGATAAAGGTAAATGGGCTTATGGAATGTTGATTGGGGCAATGTGTGTTTTGATTCGTGTTGTAAACCCAGCTTATCCGGAAGGGATGATGCTGGCGATTCTGTTCTCGAATCTTTTTGCACCATTATTCGACCATATTGTCGTTGAAAAGAATGTCAAACGGAGATTAGCGCGCTATGGCAAACAATAACGATAGCATTAAGAAAACGTTGTTTGTTGTTATCGTATTGAGCTTAGTGTGCTCAATCATCGTTTCAACGGCAGCTGTAGGGTTGCGTAGTAAGCAACAAATAAATGCAGTTTTGGATAAGCAGGAAAAGATTCTGGAAGTCTCCGGTGTTGATATGTCATCCGGTAGTATCAAAGAACTTTATACGCAATATATCGAAACGAAACTGGTCGATTTTAAAACCGGTGAATTTGTTGAGAAGACTCCTGAGGGGCAAACCGCGTCTGACTATGATCAACGTGCAGCTTCAAAAGATGAATCACAATCTCTGAAACTGACTACATCTGAAGACCCGGCACAAATTCGTTATAGAGCGGATTATGGTTTGGTCTATCTTGTGAAGCAGGGTGGCAAAATTCAACGTTTGATCCTGCCAATTCATGGTAAGGGGCTATGGTCAATGATGTATGCCTTTGTCGCAGTAGAGACAGATGGTAATACGGTTGATGGCATCATTTACTATGAGCAAGGTGAAACCCCTGGGCTCGGTGGTGAAGTGGAAAACCCAAACTGGCGTAAACAGTTTGTTGGTAAGAAGCTTTATGATGAAAATCACAAACCAGCAATTAAGATCGTCAAAGGTGGTGCACCTGCAGGATCGATACATGGCGTTGATGCACTGTCAGGTGCAACTCTGACCAGTGCAGGCGTCCAGCATCAATTTGACTTCTGGCTGGGTGATAAGGGCTTTGGTCCATTCCTGGCAAAAGTCCGTGACGGAGGTCTGAACTAATGTCTACTGTGAAAGATCTGAAAAAGAGTCTGTTAGGACCGGTGTTGGACAACAACCCAATTGCACTGCAGGTTCTTGGCGTATGTTCCGCACTAGCGGTCACAACGAAGCTTGAAACAGCATTTGTTATGACGTTGGCGGTCATGTTTGTAACCGCGCTTTCTAACTTTTTCGTTTCATTGATTCGTAATCACATTCCTAACAGTGTGCGTATCATTGTCCAGATGGCAATTATTGCTTCGTTGGTAATTGTGGTTGACCAGGTTTTGAAAGCATACCTTTATGAGATTTCCAAACAACTTTCAGTTTTTGTTGGCTTGATCATCACGAACTGTATTGTTATGGGACGAGCTGAAGCATTTGCGATGAAAGAAGCTCCAATTCCTTCTTTAATTGACGGAATTGCAAATGGTCTGGGTTATGGTTTTGTCCTGATCAGCGTTGGTTTCTTCCGTGAGTTGTTTGGCTCGGGTAAAATCTTTGGGATGGAAGTTCTGCCATTAGTGAATAATGGTGGTTGGTATCAACCAAACGGTTTGATGCTACTTGCTCCATCTGCATTCTTCTTGATTGGCTTCTTGATTTGGGGCATCCGTGTATTCAAACCAGAACAAGTGGAAGCGAAGGAGTAAGGAACAATGGAACATTATATTAGTTTACTCGTACGATCCATTTTCCTGGAAAACATGGCGCTGGCTTTCTTTCTGGGGATGTGTACGTTTCTGGCTGTTTCAAAACAAGTCAAAACAGCATTTGGCTTGGGAATTGCCGTTACGGTTGTGTTAACCATTTCCGTGCCAGTCAATAACTTGGTTTATAACCTTGTTTTGAAAGAAAATGCACTGGTTGATGGTATTGATCTGACTTTCCTGAGCTTCATCACTTTCATCGGGGTAATCGCGGCGTTAGTACAGATTCTGGAAATGGTTCTTGACCGTTTCTTCCCACCTTTATATAACGCACTGGGTATCTTCTTACCGCTCATTACGGTGAACTGTGCGATCTTTGGTGGTGTATCGTTTATGGTACAACGCGAATATGATTTTGCTGAGTCAATTGTTTATGGTTTTGGCTCCGGTGCTGGTTGGATGCTTGCGATCGTTGCGCTTGCAGGTATCCGTGAGAAGATGAAATATTCTGACGTTCCTCCCGGGTTACGTGGTCTTGGTATCACGTTTATCACGGTCGGTTTGATGGCGTTAGGCTTTATGTCATTCTCTGGTGTTCAACTGTAAGTCGGGTAAACCGCAGCAATAAGGAATAGTCAATGGACATTATTCTTGGTGTAGTGATGTTTACTCTGATTGTACTGGTTTTAGTTTTGGTGATTCTATTCGCCAAATCTAAGCTTGTTCCAACAGGTGACATTACGATTCTAATTAATGACGATCCTGAGAAAGCGATCGTCACGAGCCCGGGTGGTAAACTTCTGGGCGCACTGGCGGGATCTGGTATTTTCGTATCATCCGCTTGTGGTGGTGGTGGCTCTTGTGGCCAGTGCAAAGTAAGAGTTAAATCCGGTGGTGGTGACATTCTTCCTACAGAATTAAGCCATATTTCCAAAGGCGAAGCTCGTGAAGGTGAGCGTCTGGCATGTCAGGTTTCCGTAAAAGCAGATATGGAAATTGAATTACCGGAAGAGATCTTTGGGGTGAAAAAATGGGACTGTACTGTTATCTCTAATGATAACAAAGCGACTTTTATTAAGGAGCTGAAGTTACAAATCCCTGATGGTGAATCTGTACCGTTCCGTGCGGGTGGATATATCCAGATTGAAGCGCCAGCGCACCATATTAAGTACTCAGATTTTGATGTTCCTGAAGAGTATCGCTCTGACTGGGAAAAATTTAATCTGTTCCGTTACGAGTCGAAAGTTGACGAAGACATCATTCGGGCATATTCGATGGCAAACTACCCTGAAGAATTTGGCATTGTTATGCTGAATGTTCGGATTGCAACGCCGCCACCGAATAATCCAAATGTACCGCCAGGTCAAATGTCATCTTATATCTGGTCTCTGAAAGAGGGAGATAAAGTTACAATTTCTGGTCCATTTGGTGAGTTCTTTGCCAAAGATACCGACGCAGAAATGGTCTTTATCGGTGGTGGTGCAGGTATGGCACCAATGCGTTCACATATCTTTGATCAGCTGAAACGCCTGAAGTCTCAGCGTAAGATCAGTTTCTGGTATGGTGCACGTTCGAAGCGTGAAATGTTCTATGTAGAAGATTTTGATGCTTTACAAGAAGATAACGACAACTTTAAGTGGTTCTGTGCGCTGTCCGATCCATTACCAGAAGATAATTGGGATGGTTATACCGGCTTTATTCATAATGTTCTGTATGAGAACTATCTGAAGGAGCATGAAGCACCTGAAGATTGTGAATACTACATGTGTGGGCCACCAGTGATGAATGCTGCTGTCATTAACATGCTGAAAGAGCTGGGTGTCGAAGAAGAAAATATTCTTCTTGATGACTTTGGCGGTTAAGCTGTCATTTCATTCCCCGTACGATATGGCTGACTGTAAAGTCAGCCATTGTTTTATCTAAATGCTGTATTTTGTTATGGTTAATGACAGAGTTTCCCATGATTATCGGCACAAAATTTGTTGCTGTTGAGATTTAGGTATTTGGTAAAAGCAGGGGAGGTGACTCGCTTGTGGATGAATCACTAAAGTTGTGTGGCTGGTGAAACGAAATTTTTGGTTCAAAGAAGCTCTCTTTGGAGGCTTCCCGCCTGTTTAAACCGTGAATGAGGTATAAATATGAGTACTTTCCTAATCACTTTTGCAATGTTTGTTGTTGTGATTACAGCGATGGCGGTTGGATATATATTCCAAAAGAAAATGGTGAGTGGTAGCTGTGGTGGTCTGGGGGCTGTCGGTATTGAAAAAGTCTGCAACTGTCCAGAGCCTTGTGATGCTCGCAAGAAGCGTGAAGCCAAAGCGGTGGCTAGAGCTGATCGTTTAGCTGAATGGAACAAAGACCGTATTGTTTAATTGATCTGGCTTTGCCGATGTTTATGCTGCTCTTAACGGTTCGATGCTGAGAGCGGCATCCTGCCTAAATTTCTCTATTTGACTTCGTTATTTCTCTTCTGACTGATATATCGTCCTCGATTGTTTCGAAAGTATCCATTCTTCCCATTCTGACCAGTCTCTATCTGTCAGTTCGTCTACCGGTTCTAATGTCTGTTGTGTCAGGCATAACAAAAATTAGATCGCGATTTAGAGAAAAATTGCTTATCATATACTGTGTATATAAACAGTATTGTGGGTTGTTATGTCACGCGATGTATCAGGGAAACGGTTTCAAAATCGTGGAACGATGTCAGCTATCCCCGGGCGTTTTGACGTCCGTATTGTAGAAACAGAGGATGATTTTCATTCAGTATCTTCACCGGATACTGAGGTTCGCTACGAATACGCAAAGACTTTGATTACATCAAACCAATCACCGGATGTCCCGTTTCGACTTTCAGTGAATCCATATCGAGGCTGTGAACATGGTTGTATCTATTGTTTTGCTCGGCCGACACATGCGTATCTGGATCTTTCTCCCGGCATTGATTTTGAGACACGTCTGACAGCCAAGATCAATGCTCCTGAGATTTTTGAAAAAGAACTCAGAAATCCGAATTATCAGTGCCAACCCATCGCGCTTGGTATTAATACTGATGCCTATCAACCCATAGAAAAAGAGCTAAAGCTTACTCAGAAATTGTTGAATATTGCCTATGAATATAAACAGCCAATTTCGTTGATCACGAAAAGCTCTCTGATTTTGAGAGATATCGACTTATTACAATCGATGGCATCAGAACACCTGGTTCATGTCGGCGTTAGTTTGACGACGCTCGATAATGACTTATCGCGCAGGCTTGAACCAAGAGCCGTTCCTGGATCTGTCCGCTTGAAAATGATTCGTGCGTTGAGGGAGAGAAATATACCAGTGACCGTGATGATCGCACCAGTGATCCCATTTATTAACGATCATGAAATGGAGACTCTCATACAGGCGAGTGTTGAAGCTGGTGCTGAGCGTGTTGGATATGTGATGTTACGTTTGCCTCATGAAGTTGCTCCTTTATTTGAAGATTGGTTAAACATACATTTCCCGCTACGGGCTGAGCGAGTTCTTAGTCATCTTCGTAGTATGCATGGCGGACAGCTTTATCAAGGCGGATTTGGTAAACGAATGACCGGCAGTGGTGTTTATGCTGATTTCATTCGACAACGTTTTCATCTGGCAAGGCGTAAATCTGGGGGCGATCGGCGTGAGTCAGGTATATTAGATAGCAGTCATTTCCGATTACCTCCCCGTTGTGGGGAACAAATCGCGCTATTCTGAGTTAAGCATTTTTGCTAATGATGGCTATTCTAAGAGATATTCTGAGGCTGTGACGAATCAATAACACCTGAGACGGTCAGCATGAAACGTTATGCTCAGGAAGGTGCTGTGTTATAAAAAGACGCTTTAAGTTGAAAGCAATCTTGAGGACTTGGGGATAAGAACTTGAAAGCAACTTGATATGTTCAATCTTCCCCAAGTCGTGGGAAATTGAACATTAGAATTTATCCTTTTATAAAATGAGGCAAACCGAAGTTCTAACGAGCTGGGTTGTCAACACTTTGATTCCGGCACACTTTGCGTCGAGTTCGCGTGTCGTATAACCAACTATATCGAACCATTAGATGATAAAGGATATCCATCCCCAGTGTGCGAATGTGGGCCGTTGGGTATCCATGAATAGCCTTGCATCCATGGCCACTGGGTGATGCCGAGGTCATCATGCGCATTAGAAATAGCAGGCGCTAAAGCAAGAGCAGGTGATTTTTATTTTAGTGAGTTCGCTCATCAAAATGTTTGATGACGAATTCGATGAACAAGCGTACCCGCATGGGTAAGTTGTCACGATCGCGATATAGCATAAATAGTGTGCGAGTTTGGCTGCGCCAGTCAGGTAACACATGATTGATCTCACCCTGAGCTATCATCGGTAGTGCAAAGTAATCTGGTACGTATCCGATCCCGACCCCTGCCGTAATGGCGTGAACCAGCGTCAAAATCTCGTCTACTTCCAGTCTGACTCCTTTCTGCGGGTGATAATCAAATGTTTCATGACTTTCTTTGTGTACTAACTGCCACGGTATTATTGGACGACAAATGATGGTTGGATGACCACACAACCTTTCTGGTGTAGTTATGTCGGAAATATCGTAATCGGAATGAGAGCATAAAATAAAGTGGATGTGCTTTAACGGTCTCGCGATCCAGTTGTCGACGATTGGGTTTCCGACTCGAAACACCACATCCATCCCTTCCGCTTCAATATCAATCAGAGAGTTGGAAAAACTCAGATCTAACTGAATATCTGGATATTGCAGTAAAAAATCATAAAAAATGTCTCGCAGAAACTGTGAGCCAGCATTGATTGGCGCGGAAATCCGGATTTTTCCCTGTGGCTGATATTTATCCCGATGTAGATCTTCGTCAATATCATTGAGTTCATCAAACAGCATGGCGGAGCGCTGAAAATACTGTTCACCGGTGCTAGTCAGCGACACTCGGTGAGCGTCTCGGTTGAGTAGGCGAAGCTGTAAATCCGTCTCTAACTGACGAATACGACGACTTAACGTGGAGAGGGGCATTCCCAAAGACTGAGCGGCATCTTTGAAGCTGCCTGCTCGTGCCACAGTACAGAAACAGCGCAGGTCGTCTAACGAATAGCTAGGTTTCATTATTGGTATTTACCGTCTTAAAATTGCTTGTTTATCTAATTATTGAAATTAATACACTAGTCAATAAGTCTTGGCAAGTCAGTCGGAGTAACGATGAAATCTAATTCAATCATAAAAGCGGTTGTCCTTCTCATTATCTGTACCTTCTTTTGGGGCAGCAGCTTTCCCGTAGGTAAACATGCGTTAGGTGAGGTGCATGCTCTCACTTTAGTGTTCTGGCGCTTTATTATTGCCGCTTCATGTCTGGCGGTGTATCTCAAGGTTAAACGTATGCCAGCAATGCACTTGAGTGTATTTCAGTGGAGTTGGGTTATTTCGGTTAGTATTATCGGGGTTGGTGGCCTCAATCTTGGTCTGTTTACCGGTCTGGCAACCACCAATGCGACCAACGGTTCACTCATTATGGCGCTTAGCCCATTGATGACATCTCTCATTGCGAGTGTAGCACAGCGTACTTTACCGTCTTTTGTACAATGCTTAAGTCTGCTAGTCAGTTTGGCCGGGGTATTGATGGTGCTCACCAATGGGCATTTTGACACGTTACTCTCCATGCAGATCAATCACGGTGATCAGTTGATCTTTGGTGGAATGTTTGCTTGGAGTCTTTATACATATTTTAGTCAGGGGATTAGTCGCTGGATGCCTATGATTCCCTATACCTTTATCGGTATGTTGAGCGGCGCTTCGGTGATTGGCATTATGTGTCTGATATCTCCGGAAGTGTCTCCGTTTACTGAATTGTGGAAGAGTTCAGCATTGGGGATCTCGGAAATCGTTTATATTGGTGTGTTTGGCACAGTTGCGGGTTATCTACTGTGGTTAAACGGCGTACGTCAGCTTGGCTCTGCGGATGCTGCACTGTTTTTCAACTTTGTTCCGATCTTTTCTGTGCTCACTTCGTTTATGTTTGGTCAAGCTGTGACTCAGTTACAGTTACTCGGGATTGTGATTGTGATTACCGGTTTGTTACTGCCACGAATTCGGTTGTTGAAACGCGGGTCTAAACCTTGCTCTGAATTTTAATTGAACTCACTCTGTAAACTTATGATAAAGGCGGGCGATTCCCGCCTTTATCATGTTCAGCGTATACGACAGAATTTTTATATCCATCTCGATAGTGGCGGAACGTACTCCCTTCTGACATTTCATCAATCAGTTTTTTACTGATGATGACTTAAAAGAGGCTCTGAAAAACTATATACTGTATATAATAACAGTATATATTGTTCATGATTGACTGGCAGAGCATATCTATGCTGCTTGATAGCCAATTTAATACACGTGACTCAGTATCGAGAATGACGATGACGAATAAAATCATTCACATAGATCTTGATTGTTATTATGCAGCGGTTGAAGCGCGAGATGATCCCAGCCTGAGAGGTATTCCATTGGCTATCGGAGGGTCTCAGTTTGGACGCGGGGTTCTCTCTACTTGTAGTTATGAAGCGCGTCAATATGGTATTCGTTCAGCAATGCCAACTGCTCATGCACTCAGATTATGTCCGCATCTGACGGTGATTTCTGGAAACATGGAGAAATACAAAGCGGTTTCTCAGCAAATCCGTGAAATCTTTACCCGATATACCGATGTGATTGAACCACTGTCTTTAGATGAAGCCTATCTGGATGTAACACATACCAAGTTGTTTCAAGGCTCTGCGACGTTGATTGCTCAAGATATCAGAAAGACCATTGAATCTGAGCTGAATTTAACCGCGAGTGCAGGGGTTGCCCCGATTAAATTCGTTGCGAAAGTGGCTTCAGATATCAATAAACCAAATGGGATTTGTGTCATTCCTCCGAGCGAGTTGCATTCTTTTATTGAAGTGTTGGATCTGGGGAAAATTCCCGGCGTAGGAAAAGTCACATTAGAAAAACTACACAAGTTAGGTCTGTTTTATGGCAAGGATGTCAAAGCATATGAACATCATCTGCTGGTCAAACATTTTGGCCGGTTTGGTCAAACGCTATGGGACAGATGCCACGGCATCGATAAGAGAACCGTTGACGTTTCCAGAGTGAGAAAATCCGTCGGTGTTGAAAGGACATTTAGTGCAGATATTTATACGGAAGCAGAATGCTTAGCGGTGATTGACCGACTATATCCAGACTTAGTCACTCGACTCGAAAAAGTATCCCCGGAAAAGGAAATCATCCGCCAAGGGATAAAGTTGAAGTTTGATGATTTTAAGCAAACGACAGTTGAGCATAAACAACAGACATTAGATAAAGACTTTTTCACTGCATTATTGCGAGATGCATTGTTGAGACAACAAAGTCGAGGGATTCGTCTTATCGGTCTGTCAGTTGGACTGAATGTCGAGCAAAGTGAAAAAGAGCAGATGAGTTTTGATTGGTAATTTACAGTAATCAGCGTTACCACCGATTGTTGCCACTCACAATGTTGTATTCATTGGTGGATGAAAATAGAGACTTATTGTTTGTTTATGTTTATTTACAGTTGAATATAGGAACATTTGAGCGTTGCATATCGGATATACACTTTTTTGATTGTGAAAAGCCAATTTTTTGATTATTGTACTCATCAACTAGTTTATTGATATGTTGTATAAGTGGTATGGCACAATCTTCTTCGCGTGATTTTTTCGCGTCTCGACTTGGTTTTATTCTTTCCGCTTCCGGTGCTGCGGTGGGTTTGGGCAATATCTGGGGATTTCCGACTCAGGTTGCCAGTAATGGCGGCGGTGCTTTCCTGTTGGTCTATCTGGTGCTGATTGCTTTTGTTGCATTTCCGATGTTGGTTGTTGAAATGGCAATTGGACGCCACGGTCAAGCGAATCCAGTTGATAGTATGCGTGCTCTTTCTTCTGATCCGAAAGCTCAGAAATTCGCAGTGGGTGTGGGGTGGTTGGGGTTAAGTGTTCCCTGTGCCGTACTTGCGTTTTACAGTATTGTCGGGGGCTGGATCATCTGTTTCTTTCTGGCCGCTTTCTGTCAGTTATTGGGTTGGGGAGAACTATCCCAGTGGTTAGAAGGTTTCTCTGTTGAGCGCAACTTGTTCGGAACCGTGATTTTCTATGTTCTAACAATTCTGATTGTTCAGGGGGGGGTTAAGCAGGGCATCGAAAAATGGTCGACACGTTTGATGCCTGCTCTGTTTGCTCTCTTTGCCGTATTGTTTATTTATATTTTGATGCAAGACGGAGCCGTTGAAGGGCTCAAGCAGTATCTGATCCCTGATTTCACAAAAATATGGAATAAAGACCTGATTCTTGCTGCGATGGGGCAAGGGTTCTTCTCGCTGACAATCGGTGGCTGCTCGATGCTGGTGTATGGCTCCTATTTGAGTAAAAAAGAAAATCTTCCCAAAATGGCGTTGAGTGTCACACTGGTTGATACCGGCGTTGCTTTCATCGCGGGATTGGTTGTTATGCCGGCAATGTTTGTGGCAATGAAACAAGGCGTTGAAATTTATGCGGCGGATGGAAGCTTACTCAATTCCGATACCTTAGTTTTCCGTGTACTACCTATGATGTTCGAGAGTTTGGGAATTTTCGGGCAATTTTTTGCTATCGTCTTCTTTTTGTTATTGACGATTGCTGCGCTGACGTCATCAATATCAATGCTTGAATGTCCGGTTACGCTTGTGAGTGAGCGGTGGAATACCAGCCGAAATAGTACAACTTGGGCTCTGGGGGCGGTTATTGCCCTGTTGAGTGTCGTGGTGCTCTATCATTTCTCGGCACTTTTTGGATTGGTGGTCATGTTGTCGACGCAGTATCTACAGCCGCTTGCAGCCCTGATGTTCTGTCTGTTCGGGGGATGGGTTTGGCGTCATCGCGCTAAAATTACAGAACTTCAGCATGGTTTTCCGGGCGTATCTCAACATTGGTTTGGACGTTTATGGCCGGCATATATTAAATATGTTTGCCCTTTCTTTGTTGTTGCTGTGATGTGGTTCTCTCTATTTTCTTAGTTGAAGAGGGAACTTGAGATTTTATTTGTCTTTTAATGTCAGTGACTACTTTTCGTTATCGATGTTCCTTCCGTTACCGATATCCCCTCAAGAGCCTGTCACATGGCTCTTGAGGGGGAGTATTATCCTCGTCCCCGTGTTCTTGTTGTTTTCAAAAGCGCATTCTTCTCGACAAATTCAATGATCATGCCTGCGATATCTTTACCTGTCGCTTTCTCAATACCTTCTAAACCGGGAGATGAATTGACTTCCATCACCAGTGGGCCACGAGCAGAGCGGAGTAGGTCAACACCGGCAACATTGAGTCCCATAATCTTTGCTGCATCAATGGCTGTTTTTCTTTCTTGAGGAGAAATCTTGATCAGTGTTGCTGTCCCGCCACGGTGCAGATTTGAACGAAACTCGCCTTCAGCGCCTTGACGCTTCATTGATGCAATGACTTTATCACCGATCACAAAACAGCGGATATCAGCACCACCGGCTTCCTTCACGTATTCTTGCACCATAATGTTTGCTTTGAGCCCCATAAAGGCTTCAATCACACTTTCCGCAGCTTTGCGGTTTTCTGCTAAAACGACGCCAATTCCTTGTGTTCCTTCAAGAAGTTTGATCACAACCGGCGCTCCGCCAACCATGTTTAATAAGTCCTTAATATCATCGGGTTTGCTGGCAAATCCGGTGATCGGCATACCAATGCCTTTTCTGGACAGTAATTGCATGGAACGAAGTTTGTCTCTGGAACGACTGATTGCGACAGATTCATTGACCGGATAAACCCCCATCATTTCAAACTGACGTAAGACTGCGGTGCCGTAAAAGGTCACAGAGGCACCGATACGTGGAATGATGGCGTTAAACTCAGACAACTGTTCTCCTTTAAAGTGAATTTCTGGTTTTTCTGAGTTGATATTCATGTAACAGCGTAAGGCATCGATCACTTTGTAGTCATGTCCCCGCTCTTTACACGCTTCAATCAGTCGCTGAGTTGAATAAAGCGAGCTGTTTCTCGAAAGAATGCCAATTTTCATACGTTATCACCAGAGGTCAGTAGAAATGATGCATCCGGATCAACGATAATTTTTGGGCGCATCGCTGTCCGGCCTAGTAACATTCGGAATGCCATATTTTCACGATTGGTCAGTGTAATATCGACCGGCCATTGCTCCGTACCAATCTTGATCTCTGTGCGGATTACATAACGCTTTTCCTCATAGCCACCGGAGTTTCTAACGATACGTCGATCGATCACTGGCGCTTCGCAAATGACAATTTCCGAATCGTCCTTTTGACGGGGATGTAACCAGAATCGCACCCATTGTACGCCTTCTTTTTTGAAGGCTTTCACTTTAAATGCGTGGAGACACGATGTCTTTGCGCCAGTATCGATCTTGGCATTGATCGCGGGAATTCCTAAGTCTGGGAGACTGAGAGTCTCTCTCCAGCCAATCATAATTTTTTCATTCATCTTTTGTGTTCTTCGATTAATAGACGTGAATCGATAGGAAAGGCGCTGGGCAATTTTATTCCTGTAAGGCTACCCCCCATCAACAATCATAGCTCTTAGGGTGAACCTTAGACAGAAATGCGCTTAATTTTTAAACAGATGCAACGTTGCCTGAGGGAACACTACCAGCAGTTTCAGTATTGAGCGAATAAAAAAATTATCCGTGACGATAAATAATCATGATAGATGCCAAACATGGAAGCTTGCCACCAAATAATTTTTGTTTTCAATGGGATAGGTTGATTGAATTTACGCCATATAAAATAGGGTCACCGTAGCGGACACGATTCTTTCCGCTACGGCATATTGGACTTAATCTTTTTCAGGGATGCTTTTCAGCATAACGATCATTTGTTCCCAGAATTGCTGAACCGTGCTGATCTGCACTTTTTCATCAGGGGAATGTGGGAACTTAATCGTCGGACCGAACGACACCATATCCATATTTGGGTATGGGCGCTTAAATAAGCCACATTCGAGGCCTGCGTGAATTACCATGATATTCGGTTTATGACCATAGATGTTTTCGTACTGCTCTCTGAAGATAGCCATAATGGCGGAATTCGTGTCAGGCTTCCAACCGGGATAAGCATCATAGAAATCGACTGTCGCATCTGCGAGTTCGGCAATTGATCTCAAACTGCTTTCTACCTGTTGACGACCGGAGTCGATTAAAGAACGGACCAAGCTGAGGATAGAAATAGTTGAAGCATCAGTTTTGACGACCCCCAGATTTAGTGACGTTTCGACCACACCAGGAAAATCATCACTCATACGGATCACCCCATTGGGGCTTGCATTGAGTGTTGCAATGAAACGTTGCTGAGTCGGTAAATCCATTACCTGATGCTGCTCCGGAACCAATTCAACGTCATGGCATTCGGTGATGATATTGCCTTCTGTTTGTTCCAGCTCCTGACGAATCGTTGCGGTGAAATGTTGGAATGCTTCAGTCAGTTTGGAGACATTTTCTTCAGGGAGGCATAAGGTCACAGTGCCTTCACGAGGAATGGCATTTCTCAGTGAGCCGCCTTGAAAATCAATCAATCGTAACGCCAGAGGCTCGGCATGTTGTGCCAAAAAACGAGCAAATAGTTTATTAGCATTGCCTCGGCCGAGATGGATATCGCAACCAGAATGGCCGCCTTTGAGACCTTTAAGCTGGAGTTTGCGAACCACATGATTTGCCGGAACTTGACTGCGTTCAATATCAAAAGCGAGCAAGCCGTTAATGCCTCCGGCACATCCGACGTAAACTTCACCTTCCTGTTCAGAGTCGGTATTCAGCAGGATTTCTCCTTCCAGATAACCCGGCTCCAGACCAAATGCACCGGTCATACCAGCTTCTTCATTGATCGTTAACAGTACTTCTAAAGGACCGTGTTGGATATTGTCTGAAGCCAAAACAGCAAGGCAAGTTGCCATCCCGATCCCATTGTCTGCGCCGAGAGTGGTGCCTTGAGCGGTGACCCAGTCACCATCAATATAAGGACGAATTGGATCCTGTGCGAAGTTATGTACGGTCTCCTCATTTTTTTGTGGCACCATATCCAAGTGTGCTTGTAGCACGACACCCTTGCGGTTTTCCATGCCTGATGTTGCTGGTTTCTTAATAAAGATATTACCCGTCGGATCACGTCTGACATCAAGTGACTGTTCCTCGGCCCACTCGATAATGTATTGAGCTAAGTTTTCTTCATGATATGAAGGGTGTGGGATAGAACATATTTTATCGAAAAACGTCCAGACGAGAGATGGTGAGAGATGACTAATTTCGGATTGGAATTCTGACACTGAAGACTCCTGTTCCACAATATGGTTGATGAAAAAACAATATGGTTGATGAAAAACAATGTGGTTGATAAAAAGTGGATCAAATTAAACTGAGTTGGTGCTTCATGTTTCATCTGTATTTAAGAATTCGTCTGTACTTGAGAAATCGTCTGTACTTAAGAAATCGAGAGTACTGAAGACCATGCGCACCAGTCGATAGCAAGAGAATATCACCCTCATCATGCAGGGGATAGCATGAGACATGTTTTTTTAAAAAATCAGATATGAGTTGTATTGACTATAACTGTTGTGATTAAGGAATAAATTTTCATCGTTTGGTTTGTTTTTGGTAATTAAATTACACAAATCTCAATAAAAAGTGTCTCAATTCACTTTATTTGGTTTTGATTACGTTATTATTGTAATAAATTTTCTTTATGGTATATTCAACAGTGTTTGCGATGCTTCTATTTAACCCATTTATTGAGTTGCCTGAATGAAGCATTCCCCTGCGAAGTTGATGGGGGGGAGATTCAGGACTCAGACTAGACCAATTTGCTCTGATGGTCTGTTGTAGAATTGGACACGATGGAAACTTGCAGCTCGGACATTTTTGTTCACCCCTAATTTTTTGGAAGATTTTAATCCCTTTCCAACGCCACTTCATGTGAAGTGGCGTTTTTTTATCCTTTCGCATGGTATTGGCTGGCCTGACGCTGTCAGTGATGAAGATGACCAGTGCATTTTTGATGACTTTTGTTACGTAAATCGGAATATTTGCAAGGTTTCATAAACTGACTATTAGGTCAGTTTTTATATGAATTACGCTAGAATTTGCCGTCTTTACTCTCTATAATCGCCTCCCAATCGTTTACGCAACCGTTTACTTGAATCTATACAGGAACTATCATGCTCGAGAAGCTATTTAAACTGAGTGAACATGGCACAACCATGCGAACAGAAGTCATTGCGGGAATCACGACTTTTCTGACCATGGCTTATATCATTTTTGTTAATCCAGCGATCTTAGCCGATACGGGAATGGATCGTGGCGCCGTTTTTGTTGCAACCTGTTTGGCGGCAGCTGTTGGTTGCTTCATCATGGGATTTATCGCGAATTATCCGATTGCGCTGGCGCCGGGGATGGGGCTGAATGCCTTTTTCACCTATACCGTCGTGCTTGGCATGGGGTATACGTGGCAGGTTGCTTTGGCTGCGGTATTTGCTTCAGGCGTATTGTTCATCATACTGAGTTTATTCAAGATTCGAGAATGGATTATCAATTCAATTCCGATGTCTTTAAGGACCGGCATTTCATCGGGTATCGGTTTATTTCTTGCTTTTATTGCATTAAAAAATGCAGGTATCATCGTTGATAATCCAGCCACACTGGTTTCTCTTGGCAATATTACCTCGCTTCACTGTGTTTTAGGTGCTCTCGGTTTCTTTCTCACTATCGCTCTGGTTTATCGCAACGTAAAAGGCGGTGTGATGATTTCTATTCTGGCGATCAGTGCCATTGGCTTGATGCTTGGTGATGTTCACTGGGCCGGTGTGGTTTCGATGCCACCAAGTATTGCTCCGACATTTTTACAGCTCGATTTCTCAGCGTTATTAGATGTTGGGATGATCTCGGTTGTATTTGCATTCTTGTTCGTGGATCTGTTTGATACTGCCGGAACATTAGTCGGTGTCGCTCAAAAAGCAGATCTAATTGGTGAAGATGGAAAAATTCCTCGTCTGAACCGGGCGTTATTGGCTGATTCTTCAGCAACAGTTACGGGTGCATTGTTCGGAACATCGAATACGACCTCTTTTATTGAAAGTGCTGCTGGTGTTGCGACAGGTGGACGAACAGGATTGACTGCTGTTGTTGTTGGAATTCTCTTCCTGTTTGCTTTATTCTTTGCGCCTCTTGCAGGGATGATTCCCGCCTATGCAACCGCTGGTGCACTCCTTTATGTTTCTATTCTGATGCTATCAGGGTTGGTTGGTATTGACTGGCGTGATCTCACAGAGGCTGCCCCCGTTGTTGTGACTTGTTTAATGATGCCTCTTACATCTTCAATTGCAGAAGGTATCTCTTTAGGGTTTATCTCATATGCGGTGATTAAACTTTTAAGTGGTAAAGCCCGTCATGTTTCACTCAGCGTGTGGTTCATGGCTGCGATTTTTGTTGTAAAATATATCGCAGGTTAACGAATTTAGATTTTAGATAAAAAATTGGATAGAAAACAATGAGCAAAAGATTCCTGATTACCTGGGATAATATGCAGATGTATTGTCGTCAACTTGCTGAGCGCCAAATGCCTGCAGAACAGTGGAAAGGTCTGATTGGGGTGAGTCGCGGTGGACTTGTGCCAGCAGCAATTCTTGCCCGAGAATTGGGTATTCGGTACGTTGATACGATCTGTATTTCCAGCTATGACCATGACCATCAGCGTGATATGAGCGTGCTGAAAGCCCCTGAGCATGATGGTGAAGGGTACTTGATTATTGATGACTTGGTCGATAGTGGTGATACCGCACGTAAAATTCGCGAGTTGTACCCAAAAGCTAAACTCGTGACCGTGTGCGCCAAACCGGCCGGTAAAGATTTAGTTGATGAATACATCGTCGATGTGGCTCAGGATACATGGATTGAACAACCTTGGGATACTGTACTATCCTATGTTGAGCCAGTGAATCGTAAGCTGAAATAGATCTTTTCGTATGAATTGATACTAATTTGAGAAAATGGTCCTGTTATGGGCCATTTTTTTTTGGTGAATTTAAACGTTTTTCGAAGTGGTCCCAATTTATGTTTAAGAGTAACAAGAACAGTGACAACCTTTCTGAGCGATTGTTTGATAACCATAAACAGGCGAAGGAAACCTCTGCATTGACCCAGTACATGTCAAGTAGTCAAGGGTTTGTGACTCAGAAAATTGAGGGCGCTTGGTATCGGACATTAAGGCGAATGCAATGGGCATGGCAGGGCATTGATTCGATTGATCAGGAAGAAGTTTTAGCGCGGATCGCATCTTCATCACATTCGAGAACTGTTGATGAATGGCTGGATACAGTGATGGGATATCGGCAAGGAAACTGGGCTTATGAATGGAATAAATTAGGTACCCGTTATCAACATGAATCCGCTCGGCTTGAGGGCGAAGCCTCAGCTGAGCGAATGTTTGCTGCGTCCTTATGTTTTAGTATCGCCGGATATCCTCATCTGAAAAATGACACGCTTGCTATTCAGGCTCAGGCATTGGCAAATACCGCTTATACGGAAGCCGCGAAACGTTCCGGATACATTGTGAAACAATTAGAATTTCCGTATAAGAACAAGAACATTATTGCTCATCTGCATTTATCACATACCGAGCGTCCCCAGCCCGTTGTCATTGTGACGGCTGGTCTTGATAGTCTGCAAACCGATATGTGGCGCTTATTCCGAGATTATCTGGCACATCGGGATATTGCGATGTTGACGATTGACATGCCGTCTATCGGATACAACTCGCAATGGCCTTTAACCGAAGATACCTCCGTTCTCCACCAAACTGTGCTGAATCAACTGGCTCGTTTGCCCTGGGTTGATCACCATCGTGTCGGATTGATCGGTTTTCGTTTTGGCGGCAACGCGATGGTCCGACTGTCATTTATTGAATCCAATAAAATCAAAGCCTGTATCGTTTTGGGAGCACCCGTGCATGATATTCTGTCTTCTCCTGAAAAATTAAAACGGATGCCGAAGATGTATTTGGATGTGCTGGCATCTCGATTAGGGAAAAATGTGGTCGATATTGACAGTCTATCCATGCAGTTGCGAGCGTGGTCACTGAAAGCGCAAGGGTTTCTTTCCGGTAGAAAAACAAAAACGCCTATCTTGGCTTTGGGATTAGAGGGCGATCCGGTATCACCGCCTTCAGATAATCGATTGGTTGCAACTTATAGTGTTGGCGGGCAGGCAAAAGAGATTAAGTCAAAGACATTATTTCACGGATATGAGCAAGCCCTCGATTTGGCGATAAACTGGCTAGAAGATGAACTGATTCAGTGAATTTTTGTGCTATTTTATGTACAAGATATGCGCTTTGTTGAGTTTTAAAGTGACATGCAATTCTGTAAAAAAGGAGTGCTGAAATGCCAGGATTGAGCAAGGAACCAACCTACCACCGACTGAATGCAGCCTTTAAATTGTTAGGTCCATATTTGAGAGAAGAACAGTATCAGAGTGGCACTTATCAATTTGATTGTTTGGCTGTTTGCGTCGATGATAAAAAATCACCGGAAGTGAGGGAATTTTGGGGGTGGTGGATGTCATTATCACACACGGATGAACAGCAGTTTGAAGCAAAATATGCGATTGGGCGATATGATCACGTCGGAAACTGGGTCCTTGAAGAGCCTCAACCTAAGGCATTAGCAGAAGTTCATCGAACTCAAAAAGCGTTCCACGAAAAGCTTGAAACGTTACTCAATGATAAATTTGGCTATGCGCTAGTCACCTGCGATCCTCTGTTAGTCGATAAATAATTCTCCTCTTATTTTCTCATTCTGTTAAAAAAGGTGCGGTTGCACCTTTTTCTACTTGTGAATTGCCCTTTTGATTGCTAAAAAGAATCTCTCCTTTTCTACTTAGATCGTATGATTGATGATGGCGATAGAACAACCTGAAAACGAACGACAATCAAAAACAATTATTATCAAGTTGGGAACCAGTGTTCTGACTGGCGGGACGCTAGCGCTTGATCGGGCACAAATGGTAGAGCTTGTCCGGCAGTGTGCTGAGCTGAAGCGGCAAGGGCATGCAGTTGTCTTAGTCTCTTCGGGGGCAATCGCTGCCGGAAGGGAACATCTTGACTATCCGGCATTGCCGAATACGATCGCAAGTAAGCAATTGCTGGCAGCCGTCGGTCAAAGCCAGCTCATACAGGTCTGGGAATCTCTATTCTCGATTTACGATCTCAAAATCGGTCAGATGTTACTGACTCGTGCTGATTTAGAAGATCGTGAACGTTTTTTAAATGCACGAGATACCGTGAATTCGTTAATCGCCCATGACATTATTCCAATCGTGAATGAAAACGATGCTGTCGCAACCGTTGAAATTAAAGTGGGTGATAATGACAACCTATCCGCGTTAGTCGGTATATTATGTGGTGCAGATAAACTTCTGCTTTTAACCGATCAATCGGGACTTTTTACAGCAGACCCGCGTAAAGATCCAAATGCTGAGTTGATTCGGGAAGTCAAAAAAATTGATGATACGCTGCGGAAAATTGCAGGGGGAAGCGGTACGACACTCGGTACTGGCGGCATGGCAACTAAGTTACAAGCCGCAGATATTGCTCGTCGGGCTGGTATTGAAGTGATTATTGCTTCAGGGCGGGCACCAAATGTGATTTCGGATTCATTGAGCGAACATCCTCAAGGGACGCGTTTCTTACCATTGGAAGAAGCGTTGGAGAATCGCAAGCGTTGGATTCTGGCCGGGCCGGCAGCATCTGGCGAAATTATGATTGATGATGGCGCCGTGAACGCAGTTGTTTTTCAGGGAAGTAGCCTGCTGGCGAAAGGGATTATCGGTATTTATGGTGTGTTTTCCCGAGGTGATGTGGCCATTATTCTCAATCAGTCACGGCAGGTGATCGCCCGAGGGATTTCTTCCTATTCCAGTCAGGATCTAGAGATTATTCAGGGAAAACATAGTAAAGAAATTAATGAACTGCTGGGGCATGATTATGGTTCCGAAGTTGTACATCGGGATGATATGGTCGTGATTCAGGAATAAAAAGGAAGCATAGCGTGGATCTAATATCGATGGGAAAAGCTGCGAAAGAAGCTGCTTTCCAATTATCAACAGCAACAACGGCACAGAAAAACCGGGCTTTAACCATTATTGCCGATGAGCTGGAAGCAAACCGTGATGCAATTTTGGCAGCGAATGCACAAGATATTGAGCAAGGGCGTCAGTCAGGATTAAGCGAGGCTTTGTTGGATCGGTTATTACTCAACACTGAGCGTTTAGCCGGCATTGCCAGTGATGTACGGAATGTGGTTGGTTTACAGGACCCGGTGGGTCAAGAAATGGATCGTCGTATTCTGGAAAATGGCATGTCTCTTTCTCGTCGTCGTGTGCCGTTGGGGGTTGTCGGTGTCATTTATGAAGCGCGTCCCAATGTAACAATCGATATTGCCGTGCTATGTTTGAAAACCGGTAATGCGAGTATATTGCGGGGCGGAAAAGAGACGTTCAACTCAAATATGGCACTGGTCAAAGTCATTCAATTGTCATTGGAAAAAGCCGGGTTACCGGCCGCATCGGTTCAATATATCGAAAATCCTGACCGCGCTCTGGTCAGTGAGCTCCTGAAACTGGATCAATACGTCGATATGATTATTCCACGCGGTGGTGCCGGACTACACAAAATGTGTCAGGAAAATAGTACAATCCCCGTGATTATTGGTGGATTTGGTATCAGCCATATGTTTATCGACGCTAGTGCTGACCTAAATCGCTCTCTGGATGTGATTGAAAATGCCAAAGTGCAGCGTCCATCTGCCTGTAATGCCTTAGATACATTATTAGTTCATCAGCAGGTTGCCGCTGAGTTTTTACCCCAATTGGTGCAACGTTTGAGTGATAAGGTGACTTTTGTTGCCGATGCATCAGCACTGGCTGGTCTGACGGGCGCAGCATCTCTGAGAGCGGCTCAGGACGGTGACTTTGATACCGAATGGCTCAGTTATACGCTGGGTGTGAAAGTTGTGGAGAATATCGAGCAAGCGATTCAACATATGCGAGCGCATCATGCGAGTCACTCGGATGCGATTTTGACCAACCGACTCGATCATGCTGAACAATTTATTAATGCTGTTGATTCTGCTGCGGTGTATGTCAATGCTTCAACGCGTTTTACTGACGGTGCACAGTTTGGTTTAGGTGCTGAAGTCGCTGTTTCTACGCAGAAATTACATGCCCGAGGACCGATGGGACTCGAAGAACTCACCAGCTATAAGTGGGTCGGTCGAGCCGATTATTTGTCCAGAAGTTGATATTTTTAGATGAATCAAATGGATTGTGTGATAAGCGGGCATTTTTGCCCCTTTTTCTTTCCCTCCGGTTAGCAATTCCGTTAAACTCACTCTCATTGGAGTGGAGGTGTTATGCATTGTCCTTTTTGTTCGGAAAATGATACGAAAGTCATCGATTCGCGTTTGGTTGCCGATGGACACCAAGTACGTCGTCGCCGACAGTGTCTGGCTTGCCATGAGCGGTTTACCACATTTGAAACCGCAGAGTTGGTCATGCCCAGAGTGATTAAGTCAAATGGTAACCGTGAACCATTTGATGAGGATAAAATGATCAATGGGATGCTGAGGGCGTTGGAAAAGCGGCCCGTCAGTGCTGATTCTATTGATCTATCCATTAGCACGATTAAGTCGCGGCTGCGAGCGACGGGTGAGCGAGAAGTTCCGAGTGACTTGATTGGTAACTTAGTGATGGAACAGCTGAAAGAGCTTGATAAAGTTGCTTACATTCGTTTCGCCTCGGTTTACCGGAGTTTCGAAGATATTCGGGAATTTGGTGAAGAAATTGCCAGATTGGAAGACTAGAAGGCTGTATTGATGAGTGTTTTTAGCGCGTTTGATTATCAAATGATGTCAAAAGCGATCGCATTAGCAAAGCGGGGTGTTTACACCACGACTCCCAACCCTAATGTAGGCTGTGTGCTCGCCAAAGCCGGTCAGATTGTCGGGGAAGGGTATCATGTGCAGGCTGGAGGGCCTCATGCGGAAGTTCACGCGCTACGGCAAGCGGGTGCGCAAGCGAAAGGTGCAACGGCTTACGTTACGCTGGAACCTTGTTCTCATTATGGTCGAACGCCTCCTTGTGCTGAAGGCTTGATTCAGGCGGGTGTGGTTAAAGTCATTTGTGCGATGCAAGATCCAAATCCACAAGTGGCCGGCCGAGGGATTGCAATGCTGCAAGCAGCAGGCATTGAAGTCCTGACTGGATTACTGGAAGCCGATGCAAACGCACTCAATCCTGCTTTCCTCAAACGCATGAAAACCGGAATGCCATGGGTTCAGTTGAAAATGGCAGCTAGCCTTGACGGGCAGACGGCTTTAGCAAACGGTGTCAGTCAATGGATCACGTCTGTGGAAGCCCGGGCCGATGTACAAAAGTTTCGGGCCAAAGCCAGTGCAATTTTGTCAACCAGCCAAACGGTGATTGCAGATGATGCGGCCCTGACGGTTCGGCATCAAGCGCTCCCTGAATCGGTTGGTCAGAGGTATCCATTGGCTGAACTTCGTCAACCGGTACGCATCATTTTAGATCAGCATCACCGCTTACATGCCGGGCTGAAACTGTATGATGGTGACGGGGCGGTATTGACCGTGGGGCAGGATGACGCAGATATTTGTGTCGCTCTTGACTCAACAGGAAAACTCGACCTCCGTGCTCTGCTATGCCAATTAGCTGACAAGCACCAAATCAATCATCTTTGGGTTGAAGCCGGGGCGACACTCTCGCAGGCATTGTTGTCGCAGCAGTTAGTCGATGAAATTATTCTCTATCTGGCTCCCAAATTAATGGGCAGTGACGGACGAGGGTTGTTTGGTCAATTTGGTTTTGAATCGATGCAAGATGTATTTCAGCTCGATATCGCTGATGTGGTTCGGGTTGGCCCCGACATTCGTATGACTGTGATACCGCAGTATCATTCCCCCAACGTACAAATATAAGAGTAACACCATGTTTACTGGTATTGTTGAATCTATCGGGACGCTCACCGCGATTACCCCGAAAGGTGAAGATGTTTCCATTCAGGTCGAAGTCGGTTCTCTGGATATGTCAGACGTAAAACTGGGCGACAGCATTGCGACCAACGGCGTGTGTCTGACGGTTGTGGCGCTGACGGAAAGAAGTTATACCGCTGATTTATCGTTGGAAACACTCAATAAATCGAGTTTTGCCCATGCTCAAGTGGGCGATCGAGTCAATCTGGAAAAAGCCATGTTACCGACAACTCGGTTTGGCGGACACATTGTTTCCGGACATGTTGATGGGGTCGGTGAGATTATTGAGCGCGCTCAGGTTGGCCGAGCGATTGAATTTTGGATTGCTTTACCGGAAGACATTTGCCGTTACGTGGCGGAAAAGGGGTCTATCACTGTGGATGGGATCAGTCTGACCGTCAATGCATTACGCCACAACGCTTTTAAACTGACGATTATTCCCCACACATCGTCAGAAACCACCATTCACGCATTTCGGGTCGGCCGACAGGTAAATCTTGAGGTCGATGTCATGGCTCGTTATTTGGAGCGCTTACTGAGTGCCGGAGCCCCCGATAAGGGTGAGCAGAGCACTTCCATGACCTTAGAATTTTTGCAGCAGAATGGTTTTGCTTGAATGATAACAATTTGTTGCTTGCGGTTGCATTGAAGCATCGTACAGCACAATAGACTAAATTCAGTACCGAGGATAAGAACGATGGCAATTAGCACCCCCCAAGAAATTATCGAAGATATTCGTCAGGGTAAAATAGTTATCCTGATGGACGATGAAGATCGTGAAAATGAAGGTGATATGATTATTGCCGCAGAGCATATTACACCAGAAGCGATTAATTTTATGGCAACGCATGGGCGGGGGCTGATTTGTCTGACGATGACTAAAGAGCGTTGTCAGCGTTTGGGACTGGCACCGATGGTTCAAGATAATAACGCCCAGTTTACCACCAATTTTACGGTTTCGATTGAAGCTGCTGAAGGCGTTACCACAGGGATTTCAGCCGGAGATCGTGCCCGGACGGTTCAGGCTGCGGTTGCATCTGATGCAAAGGCTTCTGATCTTGTTCAACCCGGTCATATTTTCCCGCTTGCTGCTCAAGATGGTGGCGTATTGATTCGCGCCGGACACACGGAAGCCGGATGTGATTTGGCAAGATTAGCGGGTTTGGAGCCTGCTTCGGTAATTGTCGAGATTCTTAAAGAAGACGGTAGTATGGCAAGACGTCCAGATCTGGAAGTCTTTGCAGAGAAACACCAAATTAAGCTAGGGACGATTGCTGACCTCATTGAATACCGAAATAACACGGAAACCACCATTGAGCGTGTTGCGACTTGTCAGTTGCCAACCGCTCATGGTGAATTCGATTTAATCACTTATCGTGATGTCATCGATAATCAGGTTCACTATGCATTAGTCAAAGAGAAGGAGGGTCAGGATGTTCCTCTGGTCCGGGTTCACCTGATTAACACGTTCACGGATGTACTTCATAGTGATCGGAATACCGATCGGAGCTGGAGTATTGAAGATGCGATGAAACGTATTAGTGTTGAAGGCGGAGTGTTAGTTCTGCTCGGCAATGAAGAGTCTTCGGAACTGATTATTCATCGGGTCAAGATGTTTGAGTTGCAGGATAAAGGTGAAGCACCTGCAATGGCAAAAAAACAAGGGACATCCCGTCGTGTCGGTGTTGGTTCGCAAATCCTTGCTGACTTAGGCGTCACCGATATGAAGTTGCTCTCATCCGCGAATAAAAAATATCATGCATTGGGTGGGTTTGGACTGAATGTTGTGGAATATATCAGTCAGTAAGTCATCTGAGTGGGAGAGGCTCGGATGAAAACAGGCAATCTGTTTCCCTGCGTCTTCAGAAATACCATTAGAAATTAATCATGGAACTATGCTAGAATCCGCCGATTCTCGCTGATCAACAGAGTTTTAAGGAAAGTTTATGAAAGTGATTGAGGGAGGTTTCCCGGCACCTCACGCGAAAATTGCGATTGTCATTTCACGGTTTAATAGTTTTATTAATGAAAGTTTACTTTCCGGTGCAATTGACACGTTGAAACGTCACGGTCAGGTAAGTGATGAGAATATTACGGTTGTTCGTTGTCCGGGTGCCGTTGAACTGCCGCTTGTCGCGCAGCGAGTTGCAAAAACCGGTCAGTTTGATGCGATCGTCTCTCTTGGGACAGTGATCCGAGGCGGAACGCCGCACTTTGACTATGTTTGTAATGAGTGTAATAAAGGCTTAGCTCAGGTTTCTCTTGAGTATAGCTTACCTGTCGCTTTTGGTGTCTTGACTGTTGATACCATCGATCAAGCGATTGAACGCGCAGGAACCAAGGCTGGTAATAAAGGTGCAGAGGCTGCACTGAGCGCACTTGAAATGATTAATGTTCTTTCTGCAATTGATTCCTAATGGGGGCTCATGTGAAACCAGCCGCACGTCGTAATGCACGCCAGTTTGCTTTACAGGCTATTTATTCTTGGCAAATTACCCGTGAGAATGTCTCAACAATTGAGGCTCAGTTTCTCTCTAGTGATAAATATGATGATGAAGAGCATCGCTCAACGGAGCCGGCACTTCGCGCGCCTGAAACTGATGTTGAGTATTTTCGAGATTTGCTCACCGGTGTCGTGCAGAACCACACTGAGCTGGACAGCAAAATTCGTCCTTATGCTTCTCGTCCGATGCAAGATCTGGATATGATGGAACTTGCTTTGCTCCGTTTGGCGATGTATGAGATGACGCGTCGCGGAGATGTGCCTTATAAAGTCGTAATAAACGAAGCCATTGAATTAGCAAAATCTTTTGCAGCAGAAGATAGCCATAAATTTGTCAATGGTGTGCTGGATAAAGCAGCACCTCATGTTCGTAAGAAATAAGTGTTCGTAAGACATAGAAAGCGATTAAAATAAGAAGGTCAGCGAGAGCTGACCTTTTTTATGTGCATGATATACATCTCTCCATATTCGGGAAAAATTTATGACTGGTGAATTTCGTTTAATTGATCGTTTCTTTAAGCAACGACAAACACAGCGTAAAGATGTTCAGCTTGGTATTGGCGATGATTGCGCGATTGTAAAAGTACCCGAGCAAGTCCGGCTTGCGATCAGTACAGATACGATGGTCTCCGGGACTCATTTTCTTCCTGACGTTGACCCGGCTTGGATCGCACATAAAGCCCTAGTGTCTAATTTAAGTGATTTGGCCGCGATGGGGGCTACACCAGCATGGTGTACGCTGGCTTTGACGCTACCTGAAATGGATTCAGTGTGGTTGAGTCGGTTTTGTGATGCCTTTTTTGAGTTAGCAAGTTACTACAATATTCAATTGATCGGTGGTGATACCACCAGAGGGCCGCTGAGTATCACGCTGACAGTACATGGCTTCGTGCCAGAAGCGCATGCGCTAACTCGCAATGGCGCAAAGGTCGGAGACTGGATTTATGTGACTGGAACGCTGGGAGATAGTAAAGCTGGGTTAGAACTGATTTTATCTGCGGAGCAAATACTTGATGATGTGGGTCGGGAGCTAGAAAAGCGTCATTACTTTGCAACCCCCAGAATTCTTGCCGGACAATCATTGTTAAAACAGGCTTCAGCCGCGATCGATATATCTGATGGCTTGATTAGTGACATCCGACATATTCTGACGGGGTCAGAGGTGGGAGCCAGTATTGACGTGAGTCGCCTTCCTGTTTCTGAAGCGCTGTTACAGTACGTGGGCGGTGATATGGTTAAAGCACAGCAATATGCATTAACAAGTGGCGAAGAGTACGAACTCTGCTTTACCGTTCCGAAGGAGAATCAAGGCTCACTGGTCAGTGCGCTTTCTCACTGTGATACACCGTTGACTTGCATTGGACAGATTCGGTCTCAAGGACAGTGGGAACTACATCATGCAGGTGATCCCTTGTCGTGGGAGTTAGCCGGTTATGATCATTTTCAGCAGGAGAAGTAATTGATGAAACCCACAGAACGGCTGCACCTTGGTAATATTTGGCATTTACTGGCGACAGGATTTGGCAGTGGTTTATCCCCGGTGATTCCCGGCACAATGGGGACGCTGGCCGCAATTCCATTCTATCTATTGTTGTCTCAACTGCCATTTGGGATCTATGTAGCCATCACTCTCTTTGCCGCGCTGATTGGTATAAAAATTTGTCAGCGGACGTCAGATGATATGCGTGTTCATGATCATGGTTCGATCGTCTGGGATGAATTTGTTGGTTTTTGGATCACAATGTTAGTTGTTCCCTATATGGTTCAGGGGAGTGGCGAGTGGTCGTGGATCGCTCTTGGTTTTGTATTATTTCGCTTTTTCGATATGGTTAAACCATGGCCGATTCGCTGGCTGGATCAGCATGTTGCCGGGGGATTCGGCATCATGATTGATGACGTACTCGCCGGTGTAATGGCCGGGATTGTGCTTGCGGGGATCGGTTTTGGTATCGGGTGGTTTGGCTGAAACACGGTCGTCGTGAAAGTAAGGTTCCCAGCCGGGAACCTCACCCATCATTTTAATTTCATTAAATCATTTTCAATTTCGTGGATCTTACTGGTGACGACCTTTTCCAGATGGCGCAGATCACTGAGTATTTTCTCTTTCAGATCTTGTTCGGAGAGTTGCTCTGGCGTTGTGATGTGGTTGAGTTCATCAATGACTAATGTGAGATTACGACTGATTTCCGTGACTTCTTTGTATTGATGGCTCCCCCCATCGACCAGTACATTTTTCACTTGTCTCGGGTATTTGAACTTCACACTTTTCGCAAACAGCTCTCCTTTTTGTTTACGAAAATAAATCTTCAGCACATCTTTCAGGGCTTCCTGACGGACGGTGTAGCGTTCTATTTGGGTGGGATCATTGATTCCCAGATTACTGAGGTGTGGGAACATAGGCTATCTCTCCGATGGCTAGTGATAATATCAATGTATCAGCCTCTTCTCGGTTGAGATAGCGTATGTTTCTATTTTGCATTGAAAGTTGTGGTATAGATCGCTCTATTGATACCCAGTTTGTGGTGCGATAGCCCCACTTAGTGGGGCATGAGTGCATCCACATTTCCGATTAAAACCTGTCTCAGATTTTCCTGTTCTTCAATGCTTAGCTTGCCGTGTGTGGCACTGGTAATGATAAATAAGTCTTCAGCTCTTTCACCAATGGTCGTGATTTTGGCACCGTGAATATCAAATCCCAGCTCAGAAAACGTTGCACCGACCGTCGCAAGTAACCCAGGCATATCCAGTGCTACAAATTCAACGAGTGTGCGTTTTTTACTTTTAGTCGGCAGAAAATCAACCTGCGTTTTGACCGTGAAGTGTTTTAAATTACTGGGTGTCCGACGGGTTTTATGCAGGGCTGGCGTTCCCTGTCCGATCGCTCGGTGGAGATGAGATGTCAGTGTTTGATGGCGCTCCGCATCAATGGTATCTCCATTTTGGTCCAGCACCATAAATGTATCCAGTGCGTAACCATCTTTACTGGTCATGATCTGAGCGTCATGAACATTTAGGCCTTTGCGGTCAAGCTCAGCAACAACTGTGGCAAACAGTGCATGTTGATCTTTGGTATAAACAAAAATTTCAGTGCCACCACGGGTGGCTTTCTTACTGATTAAGATCAGCGGTTCATCTGGCATCTGGTGGCGTAACATATGCGTACAGTGCCAGGCGATTTGTTTATGCGTATGGCGTAAGAAATAGTCTGCTTTGAAACGTTGCCATAACGAATCAATTTCTTGCAGACTAAAGCCTTCTTTTCTTAATAAAGCCGAAGAGAGTTGCTGGTTGTGTCGGATTCGCTCTCTGACATCTACCGGGTTCTCCAGACCTCTGCGGAGTGCCCGTTGGGTCGAATAAAACAGTTCCGCCAGTAAGGTCCTTTTCCAACTATTCCACAATTCTGGGTTTGTTGCACAGATGTCCGCAACGGTCAGACAGACGAGAAATTCAAGATATTCTTCATCACGCACTGTTTTCGCAAACTCGATAATTACTTCTGGATCATAGATATCGCGTCGCTGTGCCGTCACCGACATCAGTAAGTGATTTTGCACCAGCCATGATACCAATTTTGCCTCGGGTTTTGATAAACCATGTTCAATACAGAAATCATAGGCTTCGACCGCGCCAATTTCTGAATGGTCACCGCCACGTCCTTTACCGATATCATGGAAAATTGCCGCGATAATCAGTAGCTCTTTCTTTTGCAGGCGAGGGTAAACTTCACAGCAGATCGGGTGATGTTCATGATTTTTGGGATCACTGAAAATCCGAATATGTTTGAGCAAACGAATACTGTGTTCATCGACAGTATAAACATGGAAGAGGTCGAACTGCATTTGTCCGACAATATGACTCCATTGCGGCAGATACGCGGATAAGACGCTATGACGATGCATCAAGCTGAAAGCTTTGGTCAGAGCATTCGGGTGCCGGACTAATTCCATGAATTTTTCTCGGGCTGAAGGCAGCGTGTGTAAAAAGTAGCTGAGTCGGCGTCGGGCTGTTCTAAGCTGTCTCATGGTCGCCGGGGCAACGCCTTCAATCTGAGAATCGTTCGCAATGTGGATAAACATATCCAGAATCGTTTCCGGAGATTGTTGGAAAAGTCCTTCGGTCCGAAGTTCGATCAGATTGCCTCGTTTTTGGAAATGGTCATTGATGATAGTCGGTAGGAAGGCATCTTCTTCATCCAGAATCGCCTGATCAAAGAGTTTAAGTAACATTTTATTGAGTTCAGCCACTCGTCTAAGCGTGCGGTAAAACTCTTTCATCATCATCTCAACAGCATGGTTGCCTTCTCCCTGAAACCCCAGATGTTCGGCAACTTGAGCCTGATGGGCAAACGTTAGGCGATTATCATAACGTTTGAGCTCTAGGTGCAGCGCAAAACGTACCCGCCATAAAAACTCCTGACATTCGGCCAGCTCCCGATATTCAGCATCAGTGAGGAAACCGTGGCTGCTCATTTCGAATAATGAAGTTGCTCCGAAATGTCGTCTGGCTATCCAACTGAGCGTGTGAATATCTCTCAATCCACCGGGCGTTGATTTGATATCGGGTTCCAAATTATAAGTCGTATCGTGATAGCGTGCGTGGCGTGCTTTCTGTTCCTCAACTTTGGCTCGGTAGAACGTCTCTGTCGGCCAGAATGACTCTGACAGAATGATGAGTTTGAGTTGATGAAATATCTCTTCGCAACCAGTGAGCATTCTGGCTTCCTGTAGATTTGTGGCGACGGTTAAATCTTCACGGCCAATCAGACTGCACTCTGCAATGGTTCTGACGGCATGACCGACTTCGAGTTTTAAATCCCAGAGAAGTGTAATGAATTTGCTGATCTGTGCCTGAACGTGGGGCGAAAGTTTTTGTTTGGAAAGAATTAAAATATCAATATCTGACAACGGATGAAGTTCTTTTCTGCCATAACCTCCCACAGCAATCAGCGTGAGTTCATCGATCTGATGAAAATTGTAAGACTGCCATAAACGTTGTAGCAATTGATCCATGTATTCTGCTCGGCCATAAACCAGATCCAGTACTGAATGCGAATTCAGAAACTGTTGTTTTTGCTCATCGGCAAACATTTCCAGCTGATTTTTCAGCGAAGCGAGTGTCAGTTGTTCATCTTGTAGTGTGAGTGGGGATTGAACATGCATATTAGTAGCATCCGTGCGGTATACATCTTGTTTATAAATATGAATCTATCAAAGATACCTTCAGAAGCCTACCTTTTCCCTTTGCGTCCAATTGGAAAAAAGCAGTCATGATGAGGCAACTTTATAGTCTTTTGAGTCGTGAATCGTATCAATTCTGAGCAGGAGAAAGGTGCCTGCAATGTCAGAGGGTATTACGACATGACATGCAGGCTGATTTCTGATTTAGATATTGTGTAAATGACGGGAAATCGTTTCGTCTTTGCGTAAGGTGAGCACCTCACAACCCGTATCGGTGACGAGAAGTGTGTGTTCCCATTGTGCTGAGTTTTTGCAATCTGCGGTATAGACTGTCCAACCGTCTTCTTCATCCAAGCGGCAGCTAAACTTACCCGCATTAATCATCGGCTCGATAGTAAATGTCATCCCCGGTTTCAGGACTGTTCTATCACCGTTTTTATAGTGGACAACCTGTGGCTCCTCATGGAATCCTGCCCCGATACCGTGACCACAGTAATCTTTCACAATAGAAAACTTCATTCGTGGATTATTTTTATTGTTCGTTTTGATGTACTTTTCAATCGCGGTACCGATTTCACCCAATTGGATGCCGGGTTTCACCAATTTCATTGCCAGATAAAGGCTTTCTTGTGCCACCATACACAAACGCTTATCTGCCGGAGAGACGTCGCCAACCAAAAACATTCTGGAGGTATCACCGTGGTATCCGTCTTTTATCACGGTGATATCGAGGTTGATAATATCGCCATCCTTCAGCACTGCCGGGCGCTGAATTTGACCGTATGTACTATCTTCAGTCGCCGGAATACCATGACAGACCACATGATTAATGGACGTACAAATGGATTTTGTAAAGCCATGATAATTAAGTGGCGCCGGAATGGCCTGTTGTGTTTCTGTGATGTACCGATGGCAGATTTGATCCAGTTCTTCTGTCGTTACACCGGGTTTGACGTGAGGTTCAATCATTTCGAGTACATCTGCCGCAAGCTGGCCGGCAACACGCATCTTCTCTATTTCTTCTGCGGTTTTTATATTTACAGACATCGGTAATCTCTATTTTATTTGGGGGCACTGTATTGTACTGATAGCTTATTTTAACAAGCGCTGGCAGGAGCGCAAGCTGACAACATCGATGTAACATGATAAACCTGAATATCAAGCGGTGCACCTGTGGGAGATGATATTTTTTTCTAGCCAGTCAGCCGTAAAATATGATATAAAGCGCGCCGGAATGACAGAGTCGATTCCTATCTCGCACAGAGGTATGAGTCAGATTGCATTCCTTCCATTTACTTCTTTAAATCACACACATTCCGACACGTGTTCCGGGGTGCCTTTGTTGAAATTGTTCAAAGGTCGGATGCATGGGGGATGTGGAGGCCTAACCCCATAGAGGATGAAAATATGGCAACTGTATCAATGCGCGATATGCTGAAAGCTGGTGTTCACTTTGGTCACCAGACTCGTTACTGGAACCCAAAAATGAAGCCTTTCATTTTTGGTGCTCGTAACCGTGTTCATATCATTAACCTAGAAAAAACTGTTCCAATGTTCAACGAAGCGCTGGCTGAGCTGGCAAAAATCGGTGAGAAAAAAGGAAAAGTTCTGTTTGTAGGGACAAAACGCGCTGCATCTGAATCTGTAAAAGAAGCTGCATTAGCAAGCAACCAATACTATGTTAACAATCGCTGGTTAGGTGGTATGTTAACGAACTGGAAAACCGTTCGTCAGTCAATCAAGCGTCTGAAAGAGCTTGAAGCGCAATCAACAGACGGTACTTTCGACAAGCTCACCAAGAAAGAAGCTCTGATGCGTACTCGCGAAATGGAGAAGCTCGAGAAATCTCTTGGTGGTATCAAAGATATGGGTGGTTTACCAGACGCTCTGTTCATCATCGATGCTGATCACGAGCACATCGCAGTTAAAGAAGCGAACAATCTGGGTATCCCTGTATTCGCAGTCGTTGATACGAACTCTAATCCAGATGGTGTTGACTATATTGTCCCAGGTAATGATGATGCAATCCGTGCAGTTCAACTTTATCTGAATGCTGCTGCTTCATCTATCAGCGAAGGCCGTAACAAAGACGTTGTTGCTGTTGCTGAAAAAGATGGTTTCGTAGAAGCTGAATAATTGCGGCTCTGAGTCACACTTAGTCTGATGTGCAACATCCGTGACATATCGACTAGGTTATAGTTAACATTGGGGGCCGCAAACTGGCCCCTAATTTTTACCATATCCAGAATCAATCGAGGAATAGAGAATGGCTGTTACTGCTGCTCTAGTAAAAGAACTGCGCGAGCGTACTGGCGCAGGTATGATGGAATGTAAGAAAGCGCTTGTTGAAACAGACGGCGACATTGAACTTGCAATCGAAAACATGCGTAAAAGTGGTGCTGCTAAAGCTGCTAAAAAAGCAGGTAATCTGGCAGCTGAAGGTACTATTATTATCAAAGAAGGTGAAGGCTCTGCCGCTCTTCTTGAAGTGAACTGCCAAACTGACTTTGTTGCGAAAGATGAAAACTTTAGCGCATTTGCCCATGAAGTGGCTGCTGAAGCCCTCGCTTCTAAAGCATCTGTAGAAGAGCTACAGGCTAAATTTGAAGACACGCGTGTTGCACTGGTTGCAAAAATTGGTGAAAACGTCACTATCCGTCGTGTTGAGTATATTGAAGGTTCAGCGATCGCGTCTTATCGCCACGGTGAAAAAATTGGTGTTGTTGTTGCTGGTGAAGGTGACGCTGAAACACTCAAGCACATCGCAATGCACGTTGCTGCATCTAGCCCTGAGTATGTGACACCGGACGATGTACCTGCTGATGTTGTTGCGAAAGAACGTGACGTTCAAGTCGAAATCGCAATGAATGAAGGTAAGCCAAAAGAAATCGCAGAGAAGATGGTTACAGGCCGGATGAAGAAATTCACAGGCGAAATCTCTCTGACCGGTCAGGCTTTCGTCATGGAACCGAAGAAATCCGTCGGCGAAATTTTGAAAGAAAAAGGTGCTTCTGTTTCTGCGTTTGTCCGTCTTGAAGTCGGTGAAGGTATTGAAAAGAAAGAAAGCCTAAGTTTTGCTGAAGAAGTTGCACTGGCTCAGAAAGGTTAATTTCTGATTCGTGAAGCGATTAAAAGGACCGTGGCTATTGCTACGGTCTTTTCACGAATGAAACCATCATTAATTGTGATGAATATGTGTTTATAATTGTCTGCAAGCATCTATTCATGACCATTAATCGATGAATAACTTTCTTGAGAAGGTAAAACACCATGACAACGAATCCGAAACCTGCATATCAACGTATTTTGTTAAAACTCAGTGGTGAAGCTCTGCAAGGTGAGCAAGGCTTTGGTATTGACCCGACCGTGCTTGATCGGATGGCTCAGGAAGTGAAAGAACTGGTTGAGTTAGGCGTTCAGGTCGGTGTTGTGATTGGTGGTGGCAACCTATTTCGTGGCGAAGGACTTGCCAAAGCAGGGATGAATCGTGTTGTTGGTGATCATATGGGGATGCTGGCAACCGTCATGAACGGGCTGGCGATGCGTGACGCACTGCATCGCGCTTATGTCAATGCCCGAGTCATGTCTGCTATTCCACTGAATGGTGTGTGTGATAATTATAATTGGGCCAATGCGATCAGTCAGCTTCGTCAGGGACGCGTGGTGATCTTTTCAGCAGGAACCGGTAACCCTTTCTTTACAACCGATTCTGCTGCATGTTTACGTGGTATTGAAATTGAAGCTGATGTTGTGCTCAAAGCCACAAAAGTTGATGGTGTTTATAGTGCGGATCCGGTAGCAAACCCTGATGCAGAACTGTATGATAGGCTGACTTATAACGATGTCCTTGAAAAGGAACTACGGGTCATGGATTTGGCAGCCTTCACGCTTGCCAGAGATCATCAAATGCCAATCCGAGTCTTTAATATGAATAAACCCGGAGCTCTGCGTCGTATTGTGATGGGTGAAGCTGAAGGGACACTCATAAACAACAAGGCTTCATTGTAATCTTTATAGGTTGAGTAAGAATTAAGGTGATAATGTGATTAATGAAATCAAAAAAGACGCTCAAGAGAGAATGGATAAGAGTGTAGACGCGCTCAAAAATAACCTATCTAAAGTTCGTACAGGGCGAGCCCATCCCAGTTTGCTTTCTGGCATTTCCGTAGAATACTATGGCGCATCGACACCATTGAATCAGGTTGCGAACGTCATTGCCGAAGATTCAAGAACACTTGCGATTACAGTTTTTGACAAAGAATTGGCACCAAAGGTAGAAAAAGCCATTATGATGTCTGATCTGGGATTAAACCCAATGTCTGCCGGTACTGTCATTCGCGTTCCTCTGCCAGCGTTGACGGAAGAACGTCGTCGTGATTTGGTTAAAATTGTTCGCGGAGAAGCAGAAGGTGGTAGGGTTGCGGTACGTAATATTCGTCGTGATGCTAACACTGAGCTGAAAAATCTATTGAAAGATAAAGAAATTTCAGAAGATGAAGAACGTAAAGCCCAAGATGACATCCAAAAATTGACTGATGTTGCGGTGAAGAATATCGATGATGTTCTTGCTGCGAAAGAAAAAGAGTTGATGGAAGTTTAATTGGTCTTTCCATATATAATTGAGGCGCTGCGCAAAACCAGTACAGCGCCTTTTTGTTTGACATATTTTATTGAAAATCAATTCGTTTCTTATGCAAAAATCACAACTCTCGTCTGAAGCACTTCCCCAACATATTGCTATTATTATGGATGGTAATGGACGATGGGCTAAAGCTCGGGGAAAACCGAGGGTTTTTGGACATAAAAATGGTGTCAAAGCGGTAAGGAAAACGATAACGACAGCAGCCCAACTTGGCATTCAGGCGGTCACTTTATTTGCTTTTAGTAGCGAAAATTGGCGACGACCTGAAGATGAAGTCGGGGTGTTGATGGAGTTATTTATTACAGCGTTGTCTACAGAAGCAAAGAAACTTCACAAAAATAATCTCCGATTACGGGTCATTGGTGATACCTCTCGCTTTAATTCTCGCTTACAGGATAAAATTGCTCAGACAGAAATGTTGACGGCTCAGAATACTGGAATGGTTGTGAATATCGCAGCCAACTATGGTGGTCAATGGGATATAACTCAAGCCGCGCGGCAAGTCGCTGAAAAAGTTGCGACAGGCGTTTTGACGCCATCTGACATTACCGAAAATATCCTGGCTCAACATATGACGATGTCTGATTTGCCAAATGTTGATTTGTTGATTAGAACGAGTGGTGAATGCCGGATCAGTAATTTTATGTTGTGGCAACTTGCTTACGCTGAGTTGTATTTTACGCCGACTTTTTGGCCTGATTTTAATGAAGAAAGCTTAATTGAAGCAATGACTTGGTTTGTGAATCGTGAACGACGTTTCGGGTGCACCGGTGAACAAATTAAAGCAATGATGGATAAAAGATAAAGGTTCAGGATTTGAAGCTGAGAATTATTACCGCCTTGGTGTTGGCTCCCCTAGTTATATTAGGGATTTTTAAATTACCGTTGAGTATTTTCATCGCTGCATTGGCTCTGTTAGCGTTGCTTGGTTTTTGGGAATGGACACAATTTATTAGTTTAGATGCTCGTCTTATTTCGCTGCTGCCAGCCGTTTTTATCGGTGGTTTTAGTTTGTGGTGTTTGCCTGAAAACTTTTCGATGAATCATGCTCTCCCGCTGCCTTACCAAGCTCTGTTATGGAGTGGCTTTCTGTGGTGGTTTATCGCAAGCTATCTTGCTGTTTCTTATCCAAAATCCCGACCACTTTGGGAGCATTCGAAAGGACTCAAACATCTATTTGGGTTACTCACACTCATTCCATTCTTCTGGAGTGTTTTATTGTTAAGAACGGAAGGATTATCCGTTGACCCGTACCACGGTGCAAAGCTGGTTCTTTTTGTTTGTCTGATTGTTTGGGTGGCAGATAGTGCTGCTTATTTTTCTGGCCGATTTTTTGGCAAGCATAAAATGGCACCAGAAGTGAGCCCGAATAAAACCATCGAAGGTTTAATTGGTGGGGTTGTGGCTGCATGTCTCGTTGCTTTTGGATTGGTGGAATGGTTTGAATTGCACTTTTCAAGTACGAGTATGATGTTAGTGACAATTCTATTGACAGTTATTTTCTCTGTACTCGGTGACTTGGTCGAGAGTATGTTTAAGCGTGTCGCAGGAATCAAAGACAGTAGTCATATTATTCCCGGGCATGGTGGTATTTTAGATCGCATTGATAGTTTGACTGCCGCATTTCCTGTATTTGCATTCCTGTACTTTCAGGTGTAGTTGAGTTGGTCGCTGGTGCTGTTCGGATTTTGCAATGATGTCCCAAAAGAGTGATACGATTTCTTTTATGCGTAAATTAACTATTTTAGGCGCTACAGGCTCCATTGGTGCCAGTACGCTTCGGGTCATGGAAGAAAATCCCGAACGATTCTCTGTCGTCGCTTTAGTTGCCGGCAGTGATGTTGAGAAAATGTATCAACTGTGCTGTCGTTGGCAACCACAATATGCTGTGATGGCATCAGAGCAGGCCGCTCATCAACTGCGGTTGCGTTTACAGACCGATGCCGTGAAGACGGAGGTCTTGTCCGGTATACAGGCAATGTGTGACGTTGCGGCGCTTAATGAGGTCGATACAGTGATGTCTGCGATTGTTGGTGCTGCCGGATTGCTACCGACAATGTCTGCTATTAAAGCTGGAAAACGGGTGTTACTGGCAAATAAAGAAGCCTTAGTGATGTCCGGTCAGTTATTTATCAATGCTGTCGAAGAGTACGGAGCTCAGTTGCTTCCTGTTGACAGTGAACACAATGCTATTTTTCAATCACTTCCTTCGAATTGCCAACAAGTTTTAGGACGGTGCAATCTGGCCGAAAGTGGCATCTCTCATCTCTTGTTAACCGGTTCTGGCGGGCCATTTCGTTATACCCCGATCCATACTCTTTCTGATGTTACGCCAGAACAGGCCATCGCTCATCCTAATTGGTCTATGGGGCCTAAAATTTCTGTTGATTCAGCCACAATGATGAATAAAGGGCTTGAGTATATCGAAGCGAAATGGTTGTTTAATACTTCGCGCGATCAGCTTAAAGTTCTGATTCATCCTCAGTCTGTGATTCATTCTATGGTTCAGTATCGTGATGGGAGTGTGATTGCTCAGATGGGAGAGCCAGACATGGCAACACCGATTGCTCATGTGCTGGGGTATCCTGAACAGCGGCTTTCGTCGGGCGTTGCGCCATTGGATTTTTCTCAGTTGAGTGAGCTGACGTTCATGCAGGCTGATATGGCGCGCTATCCTTGTTTACAGTTGGCGATTGATGCTTGTTACGAGGGGCAACACGCGACGACGTCGCTGAATGCCGCGAATGAAATTGCTGTTGATGCATTTTTAAATCGTGGGATTCGTTTTACAGATATTGCTGTGATTAATGAGCGCGTTTTGTCGAAGGTATGTGCAACAGCAAGCGCATCTTCTGTCATGAATTTGGAATCTTTACTGGAGATCGATAAGATAGCGCGACAATCGGCACAGCAATTAGTCAAAGAGTATTCGTTATGAACAGTATTCTGTGGAACCTCATTTCATTCATTCTGGCATTAGGCATACTGGTTGCCGTTCATGAATTTGGTCATTTCTGGGTTGCACGGCGCTGCGGGGTCAAGGTCGAGAAATTTTCAATTGGGTTTGGACGCTCGATTTGGCGTCGGATCGCCAAAGATGGAACTGAATATAGCATTTCAGTGATCCCGTTAGGGGGATATGTGAAGATGCTCGATAGTCGGGTGGCTGATGTTCCTGAACACTTGCAACATCTGGCTTTTGACCGGAAAAATTTATGGAGACGGACCGCAATTGTTGCCGCCGGACCAGTCTTTAATTTTCTGTTTGCTGTTTTCGCCTATTGGGCCGTTTATTGTATCGGTATTCCTGCGGTAAAACCGGTCGTCGGTGAAGTCGCCCCGACATCGATTGTTGCGGATGCCGGATTACGTTCCGGTATGGAAATTCAGTCGGTGTCTGGCGTTGAAACAGGGAATTGGGAATCGGTCAATATGGCTCTCATTTCTCATATTGGTGATGCGCAGATGACCCTCACGGTTCGTGAACCTGATGCTATCGGTCACCAAGAAATTTTGCATCTCGACCTGTCAACATGGAACTTTGATCCAGAAAAAGAGTCTCCAATGAAGGCTCTTGGTTTTAAGCCATATTCACCGAAGGTCTCAACGGTTTTGGAACAGGTGATTGACGAAGGTGCAGGCGCTGTCGCCGGATTAACAAAAGGTGATAGGATTGTCACTATCGATGGTAAAGACGTGTCTTCGTGGCAACAGTTGGTTCAGTCGGTACAAAGCAGTCCGAATAAGCCTCTGGAACTGTCGGTATTAAGAGATGGACAGTATCTTGATATCACAATGATTCCGAACGCTAAAACATTATCTGATGGGCGAACCATCGGTTTTGCAGGAATCTCTCCGACAGTGGGGCAGTGGCCGGAAAATTATCGCTATAATTTACAGTACGGTGTTTTTGAGGCTGTTCCGAAGGCCGTTGAAAAAACGGGGCAAGTGATTAATCTGACCCTCAGCATGTTGAAAAAACTGTTGGTTGGTGATGTCGGACTGAATAATTTAAGTGGGCCGATTTCTATCGCGAAAGGGGCAGGAACAACAGCAGAATATGGATTGGTTTATTTCTTAGGATTTTTGGCATTAATTAGCATTAACCTAGGAATCATCAATTTAGTGCCGCTTCCGATGTTGGATGGAGGACATCTGATGTTTTTTGCAATTGAGGCGATTACCAGACATCCTGTTCCGGAAAAGGTACAAGAGATTGGGTACCGAATCGGTGGCGCAATTATTTTTTCACTCATGGCAATCGCCATGTTTAATGATTTTACACGCCTGTGATGAATCTGCATTGATTGGGCATGGTTGTACAAAGGAATAATTAGAATAACGATGGCGATAAAAAAGCTTATCCTGACAACAGTGCTTGTCAGCAGTATGTCTGTTTACGGTGCCGAGCGGTTTGTTGTTCAGGACATTCAAGTTGATGGATTGCAACGTGTTACGCTTGGTGCTGCATTATTGAAAATGCCTATTCGTGTCGGAGACACGGTTGGCTCTCAGGACATTGCCGATTTAATTAAGGCACTCTATTCATCCGGTAACTTCGAAAATATTCGGGTCTTTCGGGATAAGGGAACGCTAGTTGTTGAAGTCAAAGAGCGACCAACAATTTCTAGTGTCTCTTTCTCCGGTAACAAAGCCATTAAAGATGAACAGTTGACCGAAAACCTGAAAGCATCAGGTGTGCGGGTTGGCGAAGCGCTTGATCGGACTGCGCTGAGTAACATCGAAAAAGGTCTGGAAGATTTCTACTATAGTGTCGGAAAATACAATGCCACAGTAAAGGCGGTTGTCACACCGTTGCCGCGTAACCGGGCTGACCTCAAATTTGTGTTTACCGAAGGTGTTTCAGCCAAAATTCAGCAGATCAATTTTATTGGTAATCATGTGTTCAGTGATGAAGAGTTACTGGCACGATTTGATCTGAATGCCGATGTCTCATGGTGGAATTTCTTATCTTCAGATAAATATCAAAAGCAAATCCTTGCTGGTGATTTGGAAAAACTCAAGTCGTTTTATCTTGATCGCGGGTATCTGAAATTTCAGGTTGATTCGACTCAAGTTTCAATCTCTCCTGATAAGAAGGGTGTTTATATTACCCTGAACTTAAATGAAGGCCGACCTTATACCGTGAAAAAGGTATCCTTTAGAGGTAACCTTATCGGCAAAGAAAAAGAGTTCGAGACGCTGGTACCTTTTGAAAAAGGAGATATCTACAAAGGCTCTTCTGTGACAGCCATGGAAAGCAGTATCAAGAAAATCCTTGGTGAATCGGGCTATGCTTATCCGACGGTACGAACCATCCCTGAATTTGATGATGACAAGCAAGAAGTCTCTCTTGTGGTTCAAGTATCTCCCGGAAAGCGGATTTATGTTCGAGACATTCGTTTTGTCGGTAATACCGTCACTAAAGATGAAGTACTTCGCCGTGAAATGCGTCAGATGGAAGGTAGTTGGCTGAACTCTAAATCGATTGATGCCGGTAAAACACGTTTGAATCGTCTGGGATTTTTTGAAACGGTTGATGTACAGACCGTTCGGGTGCCCGGCAGTGATGATCAGGTCGATCTGGTCTATAACGTCAAAGAAGCCAATTCAGGTAGTGTCAATTTCGGTATCGGTTATGGTACCGAATCAGGTATGAGTTTTCAGGTCGGACTACAACAAGAAAACTTCCTGGGAACCGGAAACAGCGTTGGTATTACAACGACAATTAATGATTATCAGAAGAATGTCACTTTGAGCTATAACGATCCTTATTGGAATTTGGATGGCGTTAGCTTAGGAGGCAAGATTTTCTATAATGAATTTGAAGCGTCGGAAGCCGGGATTGTTGATTATACCAATGAGAGCTATGGCACCAGTCTGACATGGGGATTCCCTTACGATGAACTTAACCGTTTTGCGTTTGGTATCGGATATACACATAACATGATTGGCAATCTGTCTCCTTATTTACAGATTGAAAAGTTCTTGATGTCTCAGGGAATCGATGCAAATACGGGGTCAACTGTTAATTTTGTGACTGACGATTTTGATCTCGATTTTACTTGGACACGCAACAACCTCGATAAAGGTTATTTCCCGACGGAAGGAAATTATCAACGTGCTTCTTATAAGATCACGGTTCCGGGGTCTGATACTCAGTATTTCAAGGCTCAATATAATGTCAGACAATACTTCCCACTGACGAAACAGCACGATTTTACCTTGCTGCTCAGAGGAAGACTGGGTTACGGAAATGGTTATGGGAAAAGTGGTGATAATGATAACCTTTACCCATTTTATGAGAACTTTTATGCTGGTGGATTCTCCACTTTGCGAGGATTTAGTTCAAACTCGGCTGGCCCAAGAGCTGTCTTTAAAAGCTTTGCCGATAGCAACAACGGTACATTAACAGCAACGGATAAATCGGTTGGTGGTAATGCGATGATGCAAGCCAGTGCCGAGTTGATTGTGCCGACACCGTTTGTGTCAGAAGAGGCTCAGAATCAGGTACGGACCAGCGTTTTCTATGATATGGCGAGTGTTTGGGATACTGAATTTAATTATCATGATCGTGGTTCAGATTATGGTAACGCATACTATTATGATTATTCTGATCCGACGAAGTACCGCTCGTCGTATGGGGCTGCATTGCAGTGGATGTCTCCAATGGGGCCACTTGTGTTTGCAATTGCTAAGCCGATTAAGAAATATGAAGGAGATGATGAAGAATTCTTCTCCTTCACGATAGGTAAAACTTTCTAAAATGAGGATATTAATGGTGAGGAATCATATCAAAGCGATCAGTGTTGGTTTAGCTGTTTTGAGCATGTCATGTTTTAGTCTGGCAGCCGAAGCTGCGCAGAAAATTGGCTATATCAACACTGCCAAAGTGTTCCAACAGCTTCCTCAAAGAGAGGTTGTTCTGCAAAAAATGAAGCAGGAGTTTCAGGATAAAGCTGCTGAGTTACAAAGCATTCGGAATGAAGCCAAAAAGAAAGTTGAAAAACTAAAAAGAGACAGTTCATTAATGAGTGAAAGTGATGTCGAGAAACTTCGCATCGAAATTGGACAGCTTGATAGTAAGTTTAAAATTAAATCGCAAGCATTAGAACAAGCCTCTTCTAAGAGAGAAGCAGAAGAAAAGGGCAAACTACTGAAAATCATTCATGATGCGGTAGAAAAAATTGCTAAGAAAGAAGATTTTGATATGGTCATTGATACTCAGGTTATGCAATATGGTAAACCCGAATATGATCTATCAGACAAGGTTATTAAAGCGTTGAAATAATTATATGATGGTAAAACTGACATTAGCCGAGCTGGCAGATATCACCAATGGTGAAATAATTGGCGACCCAACCGTTACGGTGGAGGCCGTCGCCCCGATGAATACCGCAAAAGAGGGTGATATTACTTTCTTATCGAATCCGAAATATGCACAGCATTTAGGTGGCTGTCAGGCATCGGTAATCATGGTCAAGGCTTCTCATCAGTCGCAATGCCCAAAGAATGTATTGGTCGTGAGTGATCCATATGTTGCTTTTGCAAAAGTGGCCCAAGCTTTGGATACCACACCGCCACCTGCATCAGGTATTGCTGCATCTGCTGTCATTGCTGAAGATGTTGTTCTGGGAAGTAATGTCTCGATTGGCGCCAATTCCGTCATCGAATCCGGTGTCGTTTTGGGTGATAATGTTGTTATTGGTGCCGGCTGTTTTATTGGGCAATATGCAGAGATTGGTAACAATACCCGTCTATGGGCGAATGTTAGTATTTATCATCGGGTGGTGATCGGCTCTGATTGTCTGATTCAATCGGGTTCCGTTATCGGTTCTGATGGTTTTGGTTATGCCAACGAAAAAGGGGAATGGATTAAAATTCCTCAGTTGGGGACCGTCAGAATTGGTGATCGTGTTGAAATCGGTGCGTCTACGACAATTGATCGGGGAACACTCGATGATACGGTTATTGAAGGAAATGTTATCCTTGATAATCAGATGCAGATCGCACATAACGTGCACATCGGATATGGTACGGCAATGGCTGGTGGTACGATTATTGCCGGAAGTACAACGATAGGAAAATATTGTGTCGTTGGTGGTGCTTCAGTTATCAATGGGCATATTGAGATTGCAGACGGTGTCACGATTACCGGCATGGCGATGGTCATGCGGAGTCTGCCTGAGAAAGGTGTCTATTCTTCAGGGATTCCTCTTCAACCGAATAAAGAGTGGCGTAAAACGACAGCCCGGGTTCTTCGGATTGAAGATATGCATAAACGGTTGAAAGCCGTTGAACAACAGTTGGAGCAACAAGTGGAATCTTAATTCTGCGATGTATCCTGAGCCGAATTTGATTGAGCGGGGAAGGATATAGAGAAAGGCTCGCATCGTGTGAGCCTTTTTTGTTGGCAATACCCATTTTAGTTTTTATTGATTTATATAGGAATATGACTTTGACTACTGAAAATAAGACGATGAATATCACTGAGATTCAGACACTCCTTCCACATCGTTACCCATTTTTGCTGATTGATCGCGTGATGGATTATGAGGAAGGGAAATATTTAGTCGGCTTGAAAAATGTTTCATTCAATGAGCCTCAGTTCACCGGACATTTTCCTCAATTACCGGTGTTTCCGGGAGTCATGATTCTTGAAGCGATGGCTCAGGCGACCGGCTTACTTGCATTTAAAAGTTTTGGTGCGCCTAAAGAGAATGAGCTTTATTATTTTGCTAGTATTGATAATGCGAAGTTTCGCAAACCGGTTACTCCGGGAGATCAATTAATCGTTGAAGTGGAGTTCCTGAAAGATCGTCGGGGAATTGCACTATTCACCGGAGTGGCAAAAGTTGATGGTGAAGTCGTTTGTTCGGCGGAGCTAAAATGTGCTCGCAGAGAGTTTTAGTATGATTCATGAAACAGCTCAGATACACCCTACAGCAGTCATTGAAGATGGTGCTCTGATCGGTGCGAATGTAAAAATCGGTCCATTTTGTTATGTCGAAGGCAATGTGGAAATCGGTGATGGAACCGAGTTACTGTCCCATGTCGTTGTCAAAGGCACGACGAAAATCGGTCAGGATAATCGTATTTTTCAGTTCGCTTCAATAGGTGAAGATTGCCAGGATTTAAAATACAAAGGTGAAGAAACACAACTGGTGATTGGTGATCGCAACACGATTCGTGAGAGTGTCACAATGCACCGGGGAACTGTACAGGATCAGGGGATCACGCAAGTCGGAAGTGATAATCTGTTCATGATCAATGCGCATGTGGCACACGATTGTATCGTTGGTGATCGGTGTATTTTTGCTAATAATGCAACACTTGCCGGACATGTAAAAGTTGGTGATTACGCGATTGTGGGCGGGATGTGTGCGATTCACCAGTTTTGCCATATTGGTGAACATGTAATGTTGGGTGGTGGTTCAATTGTTGTTCAGGATGTGCCGCCTTATGTTACAGCTCAGGGAAACCACTGTTCTCCATTCGGTGTTAATATTGAAGGTTTGAAACGCCGCGGATTTGAAAAATCTGATATTCATGCAATTCGCCGTGCATATAAATTATTGTACCGCAGCGGTCTCAAGCTGGATGAAGCAAAAACGGAAATTGCAAAAGAAGCACAATTAAGTCCCGCTGTTCAGGTCTTTCTGGATTTTCTGGTTCAGTCTGTACGCGGTATTATCCGTTGATTGGTACACAATTAGCAAAAAGATCGCTTTGAATTGAGCGATCTTTTTTTATTGGTTCATCAATACAGTCTATTAGGGATTCAAAGTCGATAATGTTGGATAAAAGTAAGCCGCTCAAGGTTGGTATCGTGGTCGGTGAGTTATCAGGCGATACGCTGGGTGAAGGACTGATCAAAGCGATTCGAGAACAGTATCCTGATGCTCATTTTGTGGGGATTGCTGGCCCGAAAATGAAAGCATTAGGTTGTGAATCTCTATTTGATATGGAAGAACTTGCCGTCATGGGATTAGCCGAGGTCTTAGGACGGCTGCCTCGTCTTTTTAAGATTAAATCACACCTTGTTCGTTACTTTAAAGACGCTGACCTTGACGTTTTTATCGGGATTGATGCACCGGATTTCAATTTGCGTCTGGAGCGTAATTTGAAAGATGCCGGTATTACCACCGTTCATTATGTGAGTCCTTCTGTTTGGGCATGGCGCCAAAAGCGTATTTATAAAATTGCTCAGGCAACAAATTTGGTCTTGGCATTTCTTCCGTTTGAGAAAGCTTTCTATGATAGGTTTAACGTACCGTGTGAATTTATCGGCCATACATTAGCGGATGCGATTCCTCTGGCTTCGGATAAAAACGAAGCTCGGGCAACATTGGGGCTGGATCCTGAAAAACGTTGGTTAGCCGTACTGCCCGGTAGTCGGGGCAGCGAACTGAAAATGCTATGTCGCCCTTTTATTGAAACTTGTCGGAAACTTCGTCAGCGCTATCCCGATTTAGGATTTGTTGTGGCATTGGTGAACGATAAACGACGTGAACAATTTGAAGCGGTGTGGCAGGAAATTGCCCCTGAATTAGATTTTGTGCTGGTGAACGGTACGGCGAGAACCGTCATTACTGCTGCGGATGCTGTGCTGCTTGCTTCCGGGACCGTCGCGTTAGAATGTATGCTGGTGAATCGTCCTATGGTCGTCGGTTATCGATTTAATGCGGTGACGAATTTCTTAGCGAAGCGTTTGGTCAAAACCAAATATGTCTCGTTGCCGAATATCCTTGCCGATGAAGAGATCGTGAAAGAATTATTGTTGGATGAATGTACGGTGGAGAATTTATACCGAGAAGTCTGTGTTTTATTTGATGGTGATAATTCTTTGATGCAGCGTAAGTTCACAGAAATTCACCAGTTAATCCGCAAAGATGCAGACAAACAGGCAGCTAACTCAGTTTTAAACTTGATAGAGCGATTGTAAATGGCTAACGTCGAATTCCCTCCTTTTGAATACCCGCTCGGTTATCAGCGTTTTGCCGGTGTGGATGAAGTTGGTCGTGGGCCGCTCGTTGGCGATGTCGTGACAGCCGCAGTTATTTTAGATCCGGCCCGACCGATCTCGGGTTTAACCGACTCGAAGAAATTATCTGAAAAGAAACGATTGGCACTCTTTCCTGAAATTCAGGAAAAAGCAGTTGCGTGGGCGATTGGGCGTTGCTCTGCACAAGAAATCGATCAGATAAATATTTTACAGGCAACGATGGTCGCAATGCAGCGAGCTGTTCGTGCGCTGCCGGTTGCGGCTGAATTTGTTTTGGTCGATGGTAATCGGATTCCGTCCTTATCTGTTCCGGCAGCGGCTATTGTCAAAGGCGATCTGCGAGTGGCTGAAATTAGTGCCGCTTCGATTTTGGCGAAAGTCACCCGGGATCAGGAAATGATTCTGTTAGATCAGCAATATCCAAACTATGGATTTGCACAGCATAAAGGCTACCCCACCAAAGCGCATCTGGAAGCGATTGAACGTTATGGGGTGATTGATGTGCATCGCAGAAGTTTCAAGCCTGTACGACGTATTTTGGACTTAGATAGATAATCACGTACAATATTTGGTTATCGCGTTTTTACAGACGGATACGGTGGTTTTTTACCGTGTCTGAACAGGATATTTATCAACATGTCTGACCCTAAATTTATCCATCTCAGAATTCATAGTGATTTTTCTATGATTGATGGGCTGTCGAAAGTGCCTCCTTTAGTCAAGAAGGTTGCAGAGATGGGAATGCCGGCGATGGCGTTAACCGATTTTACCAACCTATGCGGGTTAGTGAAATTTTACAGTACGGCCCATAATTCTGGCGTGAAGCCGATTATCGGTGCTGATTTTTCAGTCCGTTCGCAAGCATTCGGTGATGATCTGACTCGTCTGACGTTGTTGGCAGCAAATAATACTGGCTACAAGAATCTGACGTGGCTCATCTCACAAGCCTATCTTCGTGGGCATATTCAGCATCAGCCAGTGATCGATCAGGAATGGTTGGCTGAACATTCGGAAGGTTTAATCGTTCTGTCTGGTGGTAAAAATGGTGATATCGGACAGGCTTTACTCAAAGGCAACCAGAAACTGGTTGAGCAGTATGTCGATTTTTATCAGACTCATTTCCCCGACCGTTTTTATCTTGAATTGCTCCGAACTGGGCGTCTTGACGAAGAAACCTACCTGCATTTTGCCATCGAACTGGCAGAACAATATGACTTACCGGTTGTGGCGACCAATGAAGTTGTCTTTTTAAGTCGGGATCTATTTGATGCGCATGAAATTCGAGTAGCGATTCATGATGGCTATACGCTCGAAGATCCTCGCAGACCCAAACATTATAGTGAACAGCAATATCTTCGTAGCGAAGATGAGATGTGTGAGCTGTTCAAAGACATCCCCGAAGCACTGGAAAATACCGTTGAAATCGCTAAACGCTGTAATGTGACGGTACGGTTAGGCGAGTATTTCTTACCGAACTTCCCCACGGAAGGGATGAATATTGATGACTTTTTAGTGAAAAAGTCACAGGAAGGGCTGGAAAAACGACTCGAATTCCTCTTTCCTGATCCACAAGTTAGAGAGCAGCAACGACCTGCCTATGATGAGCGTTTGCAGATTGAACTTGATGTGATCAACCAAATGGGCTTCCCCGGTTATTTCTTGATCGTCATGGAGTTTATCCAATGGTCGAAAGATAATGATATTCCGGTGGGACCCGGTCGGGGGTCTGGTGCCGGTTCTTTGGTGGCTTATGCTCTGAAAATTACCGATTTGGATCCGCTGGAATATGACCTGCTTTTCGAACGTTTTCTTAACCCGGAACGGGTCTCGATGCCCGACTTTGATGTCGATTTCTGTATGGATAAACGTGACCGGGTGATCGAACACGTTGCTGAGATGTACGGAAGAGATGCCGTTTCTCAGATCATTACTTTCGGTACCATGGCTGCAAAAGCGGTTATTCGTGATGTGGGACGGGTTTTAGGACATCCATTTGGATTCGTGGACCGAATTTCCAAACTGGTGCCGCCCGATCCGGGGATGACTCTGGAAAAAGCGTTTAAAGCTGAGCCGGCGCTGCAAGAACTCTATGATGTCGATGAAGAAGTCAAAGAGCTGATCGACAAGTGTCGCATTCTGGAAGGATGTACCCGAAATGCGGGTAAGCATGCGGGTGGGGTAGTGATCTCACCGACCACGATTACCGATTTTTCCCCTATTTATTGTGATCCGGAAGGTCACTATCCGGTGACTCAGTTCGATAAAAATGATGTCGAGACTGCGGGGCTGGTGAAGTTTGACTTTTTGGGGCTGCGTACACTGACGATTATCGACTGGGCGCTTGGTCTGATCAATCCACGGTTAGAAAAACGAGGAGAGCCACCGGTTCGTATCGAAGCGATTCCGCTTGTTGACCCCCAATCATTTCGGAATCTGCAAAACTCAGAAACAACCGCGGTGTTCCAGCTCGAATCACGCGGGATGAAAGATCTGATTAAACGACTTCAGCCGGACTGTTTCGAAGATATTATCGCATTGGTGGCGCTGTTCCGTCCCGGTCCTTTGCAGTCAGGAATGGTTGATAACTTTATTGACCGGAAGCATGGGCGTGAACCGCTCTCTTATCCTGATGAAAAATGGCAGCACGAATCGCTCAAAGAAATTCTTGAGCCAACGTATGGCATCATTCTTTATCAGGAACAGGTCATGCAAATCGCTCAGGTCCTGGCTGGCTATACTCTGGGTGGTGCAGATATGTTGCGCCGCGCAATGGGGAAAAAGAAGCCGGAGGAAATGGCGAAGCAGCGGGCGGTATTCGAGCAAGGTGCGATCAATAACGGTATTGATGGCGAACTTGCGATGAAAATCTTTGACTTGGTAGAGAAATTTGCCGGTTATGGGTTTAACAAGTCGCATTCAGCAGCGTATGCTCTTGTATCATATCAGACGTTATGGTTGAAAACGCACTATCCGGCGGAGTTTATGGCTGCAGTGATGACTGCGGATATGGACAATACCGAAAAAGTGGTCGGTTTGGTCGATGAATGTATTCGTATGAACCTAGCGGTGCTACCACCAGATATTAATTCGGGGCTTTATCGGTTTAATGTCGATGATCAGGGCGCTATCGTGTACGGTATCGGGGCGATAAAAGGTGTCGGTGAAGGCCCGATTGATGCTATTCTCGAAGCCCGTAACGCTGACGGACATTTTAAAGATTTGTTTGATTTCTGTGCACGTGTAGATCTCAAACGGGTGAATAAGCGTGTTATTGAGAAACTGATCTATGCCGGTGCGCTTGATCGTCTTGGACCACATCGCGCCGCAATGATGGCCTCTCTGGATGATGCGGTCAAAGCGGCCAGCCAGCATCGTCAGGCTGAATCATTTGGCCAAACAGATATGTTTGGTGTATTGACCGATGCACCGGAAGCGGTAGAACAACGGTATACCCAAGTGACACCATGGCCGGAAAAAGTCTGGCTTGAAGGTGAAAGAGATACGTTAGGACTGTATTTGACCGGACACCCTGTCAATGCGTATCTGAAGGAACTCACTCATTATACTGATTGTCGATTAAAGGATGTGACGCCAACGCGACGCGATCAATCATTAAAAGTGGCGGGATTGGTGATTGCCGCACGGGTGATGACGACGAAGCGAGGCTCGCGAATCGGGATATTAACATTGGATGATCGTTCCGGTCGGTTAGAAGCGATGTTGTTCTCTGATGCGCTGGAACAGTATGCAGAATTGCTGGAAAAAGATAAAATTCTGGTCCTAAATGGACAGGTCAGCTTTGATGACTTCAATGGTGGGCTTAAAATGACCGTCCGCGAAGTGATGGATTTAGATTCATCACGAGAAAAATATGCAAAGAGTCTGTCTTTATCAATCACTCAAACACAGATTGATGAACCATTTTTTGAGCGTTTCAGCCGTATTCTGGAACCTCACCGTTCCGGCAGTGTACCGATACATATTTATTATCAACGGGTTGATGCCAGAGCGAAATTGACCTTGGGTACAGAATGGCGAGTGACGCCGAACGATACATTGCTGGATGAACTGAAACAACTGCTTGGCCCCGGCCAAGTTGAACTCGAATTTAACTAAATTCAGCTGAAAATAAAGAAAGCTGAGTCAAAAAGGATCGGTAGATGAGCCTGAATTTTCTAGAATTTGAAAAACCAATTGCAGAACTTGAAGCGAAAATTGAAGCGTTGCGAGATGTCTCTCGTCATGGTGGGAGTACCTCAGTCGATCTCGATAAAGAGATTGAACAGCTAGAAAATAAAAGCATCGAGCTGAAGAAAAAAATCTTTAATGATTTAGGTGCGTGGCAAGTTGCTCAATTAGCTCGCCACCCTCAGCGTCCGTATACTTTGGACTACATCAAACATGTCTTTACTGATTTTGATGAACTGGCCGGTGATCGTGCTTATGCTGACGATAAAGCAATTGTTGGTGGCATGGCGCGTCTGGATGGTCAACCTGTGATGGTGATTGGTCATCAGAAAGGCCGTGAAACCCGAGAGAAGGTGAAGCGTAACTTTGGAATGCCAAAACCTGAAGGTTATCGTAAATCGCTGCGTTTGATGAAAATGGCGGAGCGTTTTAACCTGCCGATTATTACGTTTATCGATACGGCTGGTGCTTATCCCGGTGTCGGTGCTGAAGAGCGCGGGCAATCAGAAGCGATCGCGACCAATCTGAAAGTGATGTCCAGTTTAAAAGTGCCGGTTATTTGTAATGTGGTTGGTGAAGGGGGCTCCGGTGGCGCTTTAGCTATCGGTGTTGGTGATTATGTCAACATGTTGCAGTATTCAACTTATGCGGTTATCTCTCCTGAAGGCTGTGCTTCTATTTTGTGGCGTGATTCAGATAAAGCGCCTCAAGCGGCTGAAGCTATGGGACTCACTGCACCACGATTAAAAGAGCTGGGACTGATTGATGAGGTTATCGAAGAACCTTTGGGTGGGGCGCATAGCAATCCCCAGCAAATTGCACAACGAATGAAAGAGACGTTGCAACGACAGCTTCAGGAACTGGGTCAATTTGAGCAGGATGTTTTATTAGATCGCCGCTATCAGCGACTCATGAATTACGGTTATTGTTAAGCTCAATTGATGGTACGAATGCGCTTTGTTGTACCGAATATTTGATTACGATTGAAAGGGAGATCCGAATTGGATCTCCCTTTTGTTTACTCGTCGTTATCTTGAGGTCAATTCAGGTTTTCACCAGCAAAGGCCCAAGGTACACTGACATCCTCCAGCGATTTTTTGAAATGCGATTTTGATGCTTTATCACGATTTTTCTCGGTTTATGACCACCCATATTCAATCACCACAGGCTCGATGTGTTCTGGCATTGAGTGGTGGTATTGATTCGCGTGTCTTGCTCCACCTGTTGGCTCGTTATGTGCGGGACAATCAATGTCCGGCAATGGCGGTGCATGTCCATCACGGACTGAGCTCGTCTGCTGACCAGTGGGTTGAACGTTGCCGGCAGTGGTGTACAGAAGAAGCATTGCCTTTTCAGGTGGCATATATTCAGTTCGATACTCAAGGTAAAGGTTTGGAAGCGGCGGCTCGTCAAGCAAGATATCAGGCATTAGAGCGTTATATCGACAAAGGTGATCTGCTGCTGACCGGACAACATCGTGATGATCAACTGGAAACGTTTCTGTTGGCTCTCAAGCGAGGAAGTGGCCCGAAAGGCTTATCGGGGATGGCGGCATCAATGCCATTTCATCAAGGACGGTTAATTCGTCCGTTATTGCATTGCTCCAGAGCAGAGATTGAGGCGTATGCCAATACGCATCAATTAAGCTGGGTTGAAGATGAGAGTAATCAGGATATTCGCTTTGACCGGAATTTTATTCGCCATGAGGTGATGCCCTTGTTGGTGGCGCGCTGGCCTCATTTCCCGCAAGCAGTACAACGCAGTGCCGAGCTATGTGCCAGTCAAGAAGCCTTACTGGATGAGTTACTCCAAGAGCGCTTTCAAGCCGCGCTGCAGCCGGACAATCGTTTGTCGGTCCGTTGCTTATTAGATTGTGGAGACGCGGTGCGGGCACAGATATTACGGATGTGGTTCCATCAGTTTGAACATCAGATGCCGAGTCGGGTGCAGTTGGAACAGATCTGTCATCAGGTGTTGCTGGCTAAATCAGATGCCAATCCGTGTTGTCGTATCGGCAATCATGAAGTGCGTCGCTTTGACGGTTATCTCCATTATGTTCCTGTTTATGCGGATATCAGGGATTGGCAATGTCAGATAAAATTTAATCATCCGGTTGAACTTCCTGACGGGCTGGGCACACTAACATTAACCGATGGTACTTTATTAACCTTAACCTTAACCTTAACCTTAACCTTAACCGAAAGCACTCTATTGACTGAGCGCACGACGGAGAAACCAGTTGAATTCGGGCTGGATAAACGTTGTCTGTCTACGCCGCTTTGGGTGAGCTTTAATCCTGAAGGGCTGGTCGCATCTCCCGTTGGGCGAAAGGGGCGACACAAATTGAAGAAACTGTTTCAAGAATACCGAATTCCGAGTTGGCGACGGCGAAGAATGCCGATTTTAATCAGCGGGCAACAGGTGGTAGCCGTGGCGGGTTTGTTTGTTGATGAGCACTTTTCTGGTTCAGACTATGAGCTGATTTGGAGCACTGACACGTAAACACTGTCACATCACTGCCAAAACCAGAGTGACCGGAAGATGTGTCATTGATGAGGTCATGCGATTTGATGGTATTGCACAGGTCCCTGATTGTGCTAGTTTGAGGTTGATTCGGATGAATCGAATCTCAGGTGCAGGGCGAGGATGATGTCAAGAGTATATGATTAATCTATTCGTTTCATACTGGCGCGATGATTGCTTATCAGTTGAGGGATTGTTGAATGTTTTCTTCTGGTAATTGATAATGCCTGTAACCCATAAAGTTTAAAGGATGAACATGAAAAAGATAGAAGCTATTATTAAACCGTTCAAACTCGATGATGTTCGGGAAGCGCTTGCCGATGTCGGGATTACGGGGATGACTGTGTCAGAGGTCAAAGGATTTGGACGTCAGAAAGGTCACACTGAGTTATATCGCGGCGCTGAATATATGGTGGATTTTTTGCCGAAAGTGAAACTGGAAATTGTTGTATCCAGTGATGTTGTTGATAAATGTGTTGATGCCATTATTGAAACGGCACAAACCGGCAAAATTGGCGACGGCAAAATATTTATCGCCGATGTTGAGCGAGTGATTCGGATCCGCACAGGTGAAGAAGACGAAGACGCTATCTAACCGAATGAAAGCAAGGAGCCGATGGCTCCTTCTTTAGTTTATGAACGATGTCATCAACGACTGTTTTATTCCTGCCATTTTATTCTTTGATTATTTTCCGGAAAATACACCATGAAAAAAAGATTGGCGATCATCTTTGCTGTCTTACTATTCCTCTCTGGATTAGGCGCGACGATTGTTTTTCAAGTCCCTGACTCACCACAACTGATGGCATTAGTGCCTTCAACGTCATCCGCTCCGGCTGTTGATGGGCAATGTTATCAGAATCGTCACACGGCTGCTGCGATTGACGCTCAAGGGTCGTTGAATGTTTTGGTCTGGAATATCTATAAAGAGAACCGCTCCGATTGGGAGCCGGCACTGACTCAATATAGTCAACACAAACAATTGATCTTGCTTCAGGAATCTAGTTTTGGTTCGCCATTGTATCAATGGCTGATGCAACAAGATTTGTCGGCATTGCAGGTTCGGGCTTTCTCTGTTTTCAACAAGTCTGCTGGCGTGATGAATATTGCAAGGCGACTCCCTATTTCCGCTTGTGCTTATACTGCTGATGAGCCATTGATTCGTCTGCCTAAATCGGCTTTGGTTGCCTATTATCAGTTAAGTGAACCTCAGGCACAGACGCTGGCGGTGGTGAATGTCCATGCCATTAACTTTTCTCTTGGGATCGATGCATTTCAGGAGCAGTTGCAACAATTGACGCGAACGTTGGCCTCTCATCAAGGGCCGATCTTGTTTGCCGGTGATTTTAATAGCTGGAGTGATGCGAGGATTCAGCTGGTCAATCAGATGATGGCCTCATTATCGATGCAGGAAGTGAAATATACGCATGACCAGCGTAAACAGTTCCTTTCTCATCCGCTGGATCATGTCTTTTACCGAGGGCTGATTCTGAATCAGGCCAGTGTGATACAGACAACCGCATCGGATCATAATCCGATTGAGGTCTCTTTCTCTTTACCGCACTAGTGTATTTTCTTGAAGCGAGTGTTTGTTCTTATTCAATGAGAATCAATGAAAAGCGCTTTACCGGAGTGGTGGAATTTCCGGTAAAGCGATTGTTGTGCTTAAACGCTGACTTTGGTTACATCGACATATAACTTCAACTGCTGGCCGGGTTGGAGGTATTTTTTTCCCATCAGGCTATTCCACTTGATGATATCGGATGTTTTAATTCTGAATTTATTGGCAATGCCACTGAGGGTATCACCATTGCGAACCTTGTAAAATAAGGTCCGGATGATTGCGCCATCGCTGGCTTTTTTCCAGATCACCAGAGATTTGCCAATCTTGAGCGGATCTTTCGGGCTCATCCCATTCCATTTAGCCAGAGACCGATGGGAGACATGGTAGTGTTTGGCAATCGTCCATAAACTCTCTCCTGAGCGAACACGATGGGTCATCTTATATTGCCCTCTGACTCTGGACTGAATCTTCGCCAGTCGATTACTCATACTGAGTGTATAGGCTTTTTCGTCTTTGACTGAGGTTGGAATCATCAGATACTGTCCGACACGAATCAGCATTCCATCAAGATGATTCACTGTTTGAATGACTTTTGTGGTCGTATTGTATTTTTGAGCAATGGTACTCAACACATCACCGGACTTAACCTGATAACGGATCAGTTTCATTCCTTTTCCGTCATCGGCCTCGATGGCCTGTTCAAATACACTGACTTTATCAACAGGAATCAGTAAGTTATATGGACCATTCGGTGATGTCGCCCATTGATTGAACGCTGGATTATAGCTCTGCAGTTCTCTGACACTGATGCCGGCATACTTTGCTGCAACGGCAAGATCGAGCTGCTTCTGAGGATCGACGCGAGCCAGTACGGGTTGGTTTGTAATCGGTGGAAGTTCAATACCGTATTGTTGATGATGGGCAATGACATCGACCAATGCCAGCAGTTTAGGGACATAACTACTGGTCTCTTTGGGTAAATCTAATGAGAAAAAGTCGGTTGGCAGCCCTTTTCTTTTGTTTCTTCGAATCGCGGAGGAGACTCGGCCGCTGCCACTATTGTAGGCAGCAATGGCATGATTCCAATTGCCATTGAATTTCTTGTTCAGGTAGGAAAGGTAATCTAACGCTGCGTCGGTTGCTGCATCAACATCTCTCCGTCCGTCATACCAAAAGTTTTGTTTCAGACCATATATTTTCCCGGTTGAAGGCACAAACTGCCATAAGCCGGCGGCTCTGCCATAAGAGTAGGCAAAGGCGTCAAATGAGCTTTCGACGACGGGGAGCAGAGCGAGTTCAAGTGGGAGATGACGTTGTTCAATCTTTTCAGTGATCAGATAGAGAAATGGAGTTGCTCTTTGGGCGACGGTTTCTATATGTCCGGGATGTCTGAGATACCAAGCCCGATACCGTTTTACCGATGCTTGATCCGGCACTGACAGACGGAACTGCATAATAATACGTTGCCACAAGTCCGTTTGTTCCTGTGGTGTGGGTATTTTCTTCTGTTCTTTGACAGCCGTCTGGAACGTTGCAGGCGGCTTTGCGGCTGCGTTTTCTGAATGCTCAGGCGACTGTGTGTTGGTCGGATCGGAAGCATTCGTTTGTTCAAACGGTTGGGTGGTTTGACATCCGGTGACTAACAACATTAGCACCCAACTGATATGTATTCTCATAAATTAATAGCAGCCCTTTTTTCGCAGCCCGTAATGATACTTGTCTCAGGATAACGATGACAAGAGCGGAAGTGTTAAAATTCGTTTTTCCACTCACGTAATACTGTAAAAACAGAGAGTGGATCAAGGGCAGAGTTCCTATCTGAGACGGATTTAATAATTTCAGCCTGTTCCGGGCGTAGAAAAGGATTAATTTGTTTCTCTAGCCCTATGGTTGTTGGTAAGGTGGGCTGATGATGGGCGCGCAAGCGATTGACGGTATCGCGATATGCCTGTAAGGCTGGGTTTTCCGGCTCGACGGCTAATGCAAAGGCAATATTGCTGGCTGTATATTCATGGGCGCAGTAAACCTTGGTTTCTTCTGGCAAAGCTCTCAATTTCTGTAATGACTGCCACATCTCTTCCGCAGTCCCTTCAAACAGGCGGCCACATCCGGCAGAAAACAACGTGTCACCACAGAAAACTTCGGATTCACCCAAATAGCCAATATGTCCCAGTGTATGCCCTTTTAAATCGATGATATGAAATATATGGTCGAATACTTCAATCTGATCACCACCGGAGACGGGATGAGTGATACCGGGGATTGCTTCATTGGCCGGACCGACAACATGAATATGAGGATAGTGACGGACAAGTTCACTGATGCCACCTACATGATCGGCATGATGGTGTGTAATGAGGATTGCATCTAAAGTCAGATGATTGGATGTCAGGTAGTCAATGACAACGCCAGCATCACCGGGGTCAACAACGACACAGTGTTGATCTCTATTTTGGATGAGCCAGATGTAATTATCGCGAAATGCAGGTATGCTTTTGATGTTTAACATGAGTTATCTCCATTCACCTTCTTTTTATTGAGCTTATTGTAGCGGGGCAGTCATGGAACCGGCACGCAGTGAAAAAAAAATCGATAAGCCACACTCTTGGAACCAGTTGAAGAATGGTCAATGGGTCAGTGAGTCGATCCAAACCCGGTTAGATGAGTGGTGGCCGAAATTATTTGGTTATCATATGCTGAAATTGGGCGGTTTAAGTTGTGAGCTTGCCAGTAGTCTTTCAAATATTCAACATCAAGTCCATTTGGATATAGAAAACCCATTACATACACTCATTGCAGATGAGTATGACTTACCTTTTCTGGAAAAAAGTATTGATGTGGTGATTTTGGCGCATCAGCTCGATTATTGTAACGATCCGCACCGCATGCTCAGAGAAGTTGATCGGGTGATGGTTGATGACGGTTATCTGATTGTGACCGGATTTAATCCGATGAGTCTGACCGGATGTGCGAGTATCTTACCGTGGCGCAAGAAATATTTGCCGTGGAGCGGGCGGATGTTCACGCCCAGCCGTATCAGTGACTGGCTGGGCGTTTTGAACTATCAAGTGCTTGAATGCGAACGGTATGCGTTGTTTCCGGTTCAGAATTACCGTCCACTCTGGACTTGGCTGGAAAATAATATCAGTGATAGCTGTCGTACTTTCGGTAGCCTGTACTTTATCGTTGCCAGAAAAAGAACCTATCCGTTGAAGCTGATTAAACCGCACTGGCGTTTCAAACGCCCGCTCAGCCCGGTTCGGATCAATTACCGTACCCATTCTGAGTGAGCGGTTACGGTTGATATCCCTCATCATCAGCGGTTGGTGACTCAGCCGCTGTACGAGCCAGTTCATCGCAAATTTCATTTTCCCGGTGACCGGCATGGCCTTTGACCCAACGCCATTCAACGCTATGTCGCTGAGTTTCTTTGTCCAGTGCTTGCCATAGGTCTGCATTTTTAACGGGTTTTTTATCTGCGGTTCTCCAGCCTTTCTTCTTCCAGTTATGAATCCACTGGGTAATCCCTTGTCGGACGTACTGACTGTCTGTTGTCAAAATGACTTGGCAGGGTTCTTTGAGACTTTTCAGTGCGACAACTGCCGCCATCATTTCCATCCGATTATTTGTGGTTAACCGAAAGCCTTGAGACAGATTTTTTTCAGTGCTTTTATAACGCAGAACAATGCCATATCCACCCGGTCCCGGATTGCCGAGACAAGAACCATCTGTGAAAATTTCCACCTGTTTCGCCATGATTTGATACTATAAGCCACAGTGATTGAATCAATATAGTCTGACACAGTTATCCCAATGAATACTAGCAACAATTCTGAAATACATCGTATCGTGGTTCTCGATACGGAAACCACAGGTATGAACCAAGATGGTGGTCCACACTATGAGGGACATCGAATCGTTGAGATCGGTGCGGTTGAAATCATCAATCGTAAACTGACCGGCAGACATTTTCATGTTTATCTCAAACCGGATCGCCAAATACAGCCAGAAGCAATTGAAGTTCACGGCATTACCGATGAATTTCTCGTCGATAAACCGGAATACAAAGATGTCCATTCGGCTTTTTTGGAATTTATTCGCGGGGCTGAACTGGTCGCTCACAACGCACCGTTTGACGTCGGCTTCATGGATTATGAATTTGCTAAGCTCAATGCCGACATCGGTAAAACAGAACAGTACTGTAAGGTGACCGATACGTTGGCAATGGCCAAACGGATTTTCCCCGGTAAGCGGAACAATCTGGATGTGTTGTGTGAACGTTATGGGATCGATAATTCACATCGAACATTGCACGGGGCTTTGCTCGATGCGGAGATTCTTGCTGACGTTTATCTGTTCATGACCGGTGGGCAGACCTCATTGCAGTTTTCGGCAGGACAAAGCTCCGGAGATGGCAGTGAAGCCATTCGCAGAGTTGCCACCGGGCGAAAATCACTAAAGGTTTTAAGCGCAACTGCCGATGAAATACAAGCACATCAAGATCGTTTAGATTTAGTTGAAAAAAATGGCAGCTGTCTTTGGCGTCAGTAGGAGAGTGAATATATATGTTGCGGGTGTTAACGATCTTTATCGGGCTATGGGTATCGCTGGGAAGTTATGCTGCAACAAATTCTCCGGTGTCTTTGTTGGATAATCGCGTTCGGGTGGATCCGACAATCAGTCAGATTACTTTCGTCATCTACCGTGAGAAACCTTCGAAACCTGTGGTGTTAGTTCGCCCAGATGGCACTAAATACTATTCATGGCAGCATCCTGAAAATGTCCGTTGGTATCAAGAACCCTCAATGGATATTATCTCGATTGATAAGCCCATGCCCGGTCCTTGGCAAGCGGTAGGGAAAGTGACACCCAAAAATAATATCAGACTCATCTCTAATCTGGCGTTGACCACCGATAAGCTCCCGTTACGGTTATATCAGGGCGAAGATATTAAGTTTACCGCCAGACTGACTTCCGATGATAAGCCGTTAACGATCCGTGATTTTTTGGATCGCGTGAAACTGAAAGTGACCTTTACCAAATATATCGAGAATGAAGAACAACTGGTCAAAGAAGCGCGCCCGAAACCTGATGTGATCGGTGAGTTTTCCGATGATGGTCGGGGGCTCGATGAGAAACCCGGCGATGGTGTATTTACCGTCAAACTGAACATTTTTTCTGAGCCGGGAAGATACCGGGCACGGATTACCTCGGGGAATGGCGTCTTTTTACGCGCGCAGGAACAAGAAGTGCTGGTTTATCCATCACCGATTACCACGTCTTTTATTCAGTCCCGAGCTGATGATCAGCCTCATCAAGTGGTGTTTTCCGGGCTAGAAGGTACGATCAAACCAGGGTCGCTGGTGGCTCATGTCGATCACTGGGATCGGTATGACAACCATTTTACTGCCGAAGGGCAATCCGGTAGGGAATCGCTGACCGTTAAACTGGCGATTCCTAACGATGGTGAAGTGGGTAACTTTAAATGGAATGGCCGAGTCTATGCGACGGAAGCCAACTCTCAACGGCCGCTTGTCTTCCCAATCCCTGTACATACATATAGTGTTGTGGAAGATGTGAATATCGAGCAGACGCGTCTCATGCAAGAGAAAGCCCTTGCAGAGAAAGTTAAGCAGGAACAGCAGGAAGAGATACTGCAACAGCGGGAGTCTGCAAGACAGTGGAAACTGATTTACATTGCGCTAGGGAATATTGGTGCTTTGATTTTGGGACTCATCATCTGGATGGTCGTCCGCAAGATAAAAGCGAGAAAATCTGGAGTATCACTACAGCTCGATATGCCGAAAAAATAAGCGTGATGTCCCGAGTGATTTGTGGAACGCTGTCAATATAAAAGAATGCCAGTCAGTGGTGCTGACTGGCATTCTTTTATATTGACATGCTTATTTATGGACACCGCTTTTTCTTGTATCCCTGACCTTAGGATTCTTGTACCGAACTGGTAGTTTTACGATTGCTGCGCTTTGTTTTTCCCTGTTTCGGACGGTCAGACGATCCGGCTGCTAACGTTTCCGGTGCAAAGTCATCGACATTAATTACATAGAGGCGTTCTTGTTCTGCCTTGATCAGTAGATTCGATTCATCACTTGAAATCAGCTGTTCATCCAGTGCTGTTTTCGCCAGTTGATCCAAATTGGTAAATGGGTAATGTTTATTTTTCAGCTGACAGATCTTATCAAAAATCGGTTCTGCCTGAATGATCGTATCCAATGCCTGATGAATCCGACCTGCTGGGTTATGTTCGCTTGCATACCAGTACTGATAACGACCCAGACGGTTTCTGGATGCGGTGTTAGATTGCAGTAGTTTCGCAACTCGGTGATCCAGTTTATCACCGGGGCCGTGACAAACTCGTCCATAAGGCATGAGGATCCGTTTGAGCAGATAACCCAAGACTGGGGACGGGTAGTTGTCGAGCAATTCTGACAATGCCACCTCCATCTGTTTCAGACTATCCTCCAGAGCCCAACGCACCAAGTCCAAATCTTCAGTGTGACGGCCATCATCGTCATAGCGTTTCAATGTTGCTGAAGACAAATACAATTGACTCAGCAAATCTCCCAAACGGGCTGATACACGTTCTTTGCGTTTGAGGCTACCGCCGAGTGTTAGCATAGTTAGGTCGGCCATGAGTGCGAGATTGGCACTGTAACGGTTGAGTCTTTGGTAGTAACGTTTGGTTTCGTCATGATGCGGTGCTGCGGACCCGAGCCCATTGGTGAGACCAAGCCAAAAACTGCGCGCCGCATTACTCACGGTGTAAGCAATATGTGCGCTGAGTGTCCGGTCGAATTGCGCCATTGCGTTGTCACTTTGAGAATGGGCCAGTTCCATTTCTTTGAGTATATAAGGGTGACAGCGAATTGCGCCTTGGCCAAAGATTATCATTGAACGAGTCAGAATATTCGCACCTTCAACCGTAATTGCGATGGGGGCACCCTGATAGTTTTTGGCAAGGAAATTCGACGGACCAAGGCAGATCCCTTTCCCGCCGGTGATATCCATGGCATCTTTGAGGCACTGTTGAGCCCGGTGGGTACAGTGGTATTTGACGATTGCTGAAATAACGGAGGGTTTTTCGCCGTTCATGATACCCGTCACGGTGAGCTGACAGGCAGCATCCATGAGGTAGGCGTTCCCGCCTATGCGTGCTAGTGGCTCCTCAATCCCTTCCATTTTCCCTATTGGTTGCTTGAACTGACGGCGGATTCTCGCATAGGCGCCGGTTGTCACTGCGGTCGTTTTGGTGACACCGGTTGAGTTCGATGGCAGGGTGATACCGCGGCCAACCGACAGGCATTCAACCAGCATTCGCCATCCGTTACCGGCCATACCGGGTCCACCGATGATGAAGTCGAGCGGGACAAAAACGTCTTTTCCTTGAGTCGGGCCATTTTGAAACGGAATATTCAGTGGGAAGTGACGACGACCGATCTCGACACCGGCCATATCGGTTGGAATTAACGCACAGGTGATGCCGATATTTTCTTCTTCACCGAGTAAATGATCCGGGTCTTGTAATTTAAATGCTAACCCTAATACGGTTGCTACGGGGGCTAGTGTGATATAGCGTTTATTCCAAGTCAGACGCATCCCGATGACTTCTTTTCCTTCCCATGTTCCTTTACAAACCACACCAAAATCAGGAATCGAACCGGCATCGGAACCCGCTTCAGGGCTGGTGAGGGCAAAACAGGGAATCTCCTGACCCGTTGCCAGCCGAGGCAGATAATAGTCTTTTTGATCTTCGGTGCCGTAATGTTGCAATAATTCTCCGGGACCTAAGGAGTTTGGCACACCGACCGTGATGGCGAGAATACCAGAGACACCTGCCAGTTTTTGCAGCACCAGTGATTGTGTGTAGGCCGAAAATTCCAAGCCGCCATATTGTTTTTTGATAATCATGGCAAAGAATTTCTGCGCTTTGAGATATTCCCAGATTTCAGGCGGTAAGTCTGCCAGCTCATGAGTGACCTGATAATCATTGACCATTTCACAGACCTGATTCACTGGGCCGTCTAAAAATGCGCGTTCTTCTTCGGTCAGATGGGGTGTTTGATAACGATGTAGTTGTTGCCAGTCGGGTTTGCCGCGAAATAGTTCGGCTTCCCACCAAACGGTTCCTGCATCTAAGGCCTCTTTCTCAGTTTTGGACATTTGTGGGAGTTGGCGTTTAAAGAGACTGAAAATTTGGGAGGTCACTAGATTCTGCCGAATCGATGGGACAGTCACGCAGGCAAGGACCAGTGCGTAAATGACCCAGAATGTGAAACCGACTTGGCCAAGCAGCGTTAACACAATGAGTGATGCAGTAAGCATTCCTGTTCCCAATGCCATCGAGAGACGATGATAGGCGCAGATTCCCCATACCGCGAGTAATACGACGATCGAGAGCAAAATACTCATATTTCTTTTCCTTAATCGGGAGATTCAGATGTTTCTATCGTAGAACCATCGAAGAGGTCTTACCAGTTGTAATGTTGCAAAAGTGTTAAGGAGATCGGGTTGTGAGTCACTTTCTGGTGATTTGGAGCGATGATGCACTGGATCTGAGGGAAGGAATAACATTCTTACAGGGCAAGGCTCGACAGAATGAATTGTTGGGGTAAACTCATGATTATCTCCGGAACATTTCACCAGTATCTTCTGAGTGAGCCGGGTAAACATGTACCGCTCTTGTCGTAAGAGTGCCATTTCAGCATACATCAAAGAGAATTGAGTTATGTACCACGATTTAATTAAGAACGAGCTGAACGAAGCTGCCGACGTACTAAACAAGTTTTTAAGTGATGAGCACAACATTGCTCAGATTGAGGCGGCTGCCAAGCTAATTGCTGATTCTTTTAAACAGGGTGGAAAAGTGCTTTCTTGTGGGAACGGTGGCTCCCATTGTGATGCGATGCATTTTGCTGAAGAACTGACTGGACGTTACCGTGATAATCGGCCGGGCTATCCGGGCATTGCCATTTCAGATCCCAGCCATCTGTCGTGCGTCAGTAATGATTTTGGTTATGAATTTGTATTTTCTCGTTATGTCGAGGCTGTCGGTGCCAAAGGTGATGTATTGTTCGGGCTGTCGACCTCAGGGAATTCCGGTAATATCCTGAAAGCGATCGAAGCGGCGAAAGCCAAAGGTATGAAAAGTATTGCTTTAACCGGTAAAGACGGTGGCAAAATGGCTGGTATTGCTGATGTTGAGATCCGAGTTCCTCATTTCGGTTATGCTGATCGTATTCAGGAAATTCATATCAAGATCATCCATATTTTGATTATGTTGATTGAGAAAGAAATGGCTTAATCATCGGTTCAATAAGGGGAGTGTAGGTTATGTGTGAATTGCTCGGCATGAGCGCTAATGTTCCGACCGATATCTGTTTTAGTTTTACTGGCTGGATTCAGCGCAGTGGCAAAACAGGCCCGCATCGTGACGGCTGGGGGATTACGTTTTATGAAGGGAAGGGGTTTCGCACATTCAAGGACCCAAAGCCTGGCTATCAATCCACGATTGCTGAACTGGTTCAGAAATACCCAATCAAAAGTCGGGCTGTGATTAGTCATATTCGTCAGGCAAATCGTGGCGGGGTCAGTTTGGAAAACACCCATCCGTTTACGCGAGAGCTTTGGGGCCGTTTCTGGACGTTTGCTCATAATGGACAATTGAGTGGTTATGAGGCTCTCGATACAGCCAACCATCGGCCAGTGGGGGAAACAGATAGTGAACTTGCATTCTGTTGGTTGTTAAAACGTTTGGAAGATCAATATCCGACCCCTCCGGACGATGCCATAGAAGTCTGTCGTTTTATTGCTTCACAGTGTGACCAGCTTCGGCAGCTGGGGGTTTTTAATATGCTGTTGACGGATGGTGAGCATGTGATGACTTACTGTACCAATCATCTCTATTCAATTACACGTCGGTCACCTTTTGGTAAGGCAACCTTGATTGATGAGGAAGTCGAAGTCAATTTTCAGGAAGAGACGACACCCAATGACATTGTTACGGTGATTGCAACTCAGCCACTGACACTGAATGAGCAGTGGCACCGAATGAAGCCCGGAGAGTACAATATTTTTCATCAAGGCGAGTTGATTGATACCAATCAGTATCAGTTAGCAGATGTTCCGTTTGCGGAAGACAAACCCGGCTCTCAGGCTCCGACGGAGCCACTCGACTAAAAGAACAGAGGCTTGCCTTGTTGCAAGCCTCTGGCATTCCTTTTGGCAGATCTTTTTATTTCAGCAAACCTTTTTGTGCAAAGGTCACTTTTGTTGCGTCATTCAGATCCAGCGTCAGAAGTTCTTCAGGATTCGCCCATTTAAATTCCTGAAATTCGTCGTTAATTGCAATACGACGATTGGCACTTTCACAGTCGAATATCAGATAAATCATATAGATTTCTTCTTGAGTTCCGTTCGGGTAAGTTTTGATCCGAGTGTCGTCTCTGAATTTCCAAGGAGAGATCCGCGTGAGTTCTAACTCAGGGCCCAGCTCTTCTCTGATTTCACGTCTTAATGCCTCTTCCATTGTTTCTCCCGGTTCCATACCTCCGCCGGGAAGCGCCCATTGACCGGGAAATACACCACGATCATTTGCCATTTTACAAAGTAAGTAATCCCCGTTGTTGGTGATCAAGGGGCAAACAATGGTTCGCTGTCGCATAAAGGCTCCTGTTTATTCTGAATTTTATTGATAATTACATTGGGGATCGGGGACTATATTCATGAGTTCATGGCATAAAGTCATATATGTTTGATGTCGTTCTCCGGATATATTCTTACTTATGCATAAAATATTGCAAATATATAATCCTTAATATGAGAGCGTTTCAATATAATAATAATATTAAAAGAGGTGTGGTGGATAGACGGACTGGCGTGAAGCATAAATTGAGGATGAGAGAAAAGTAAAAAGCGGCCCCATGGAGCCGCCTGTTCAACATTGAAAGCGCTGAGAACGTTGGTGATTAACGTGCTGAGTGGCCTTTATAGCCATAAATTCCCAGTGGCTCGCCATCAAGATAGGCTTTGCCGTCACGCATTTCAACACGCTCTTCAACAAACCATTGAGTGACCAGAGGGTAGATTTGGTGTTCTTGCTCCTGAATCTTACGGGTCAGAGATTCAATGGTATCATCATCATCGATTGGAACCCGGGCTTGTAGAATGACTGGGCCGCCATCAAGTTGCTCAGTGACGAAGTGAACACTGGTGCCATGTTCTTCATCTCCAGCGAGAATCGCTCTCTGATAAGTGTTCAGGCCGGGATACTTCGGCAATAGAGAAGGGTGAATGTTAATCATTTTTCCCATGTAATGACGAACAAATTCTGCACTCAGAATACGCATATAACCAGCCAAAATAATCAGGTCTGGTGCATATTCATCAATCTGTTCCATCAATGAACGGTCAAATGCATCACGCGTGTCAAAGGCTTTCGGATCGACAAAGATTGCCGCGGCATCTGCTTTTTTGGCTCTTTCCAGCGCATAAGCATCTGCTTTGTTTGAAAAAACAGCAGTCACCCTGCCATTGGGCATTTTAGAATCACAAGCATCAATGATTGCTTGTAAGTTGGTCCCGTTTCCCGAAACTAAAACGACAATACTTTTCATGAACTATTTAATCTCTACTTGCGGTTCGTTAGCTTGTGCTTCTGCAATATGCCCGATAATCCAAGCATTTTCTCCTTCTGATTGGAGAAGTTCGACCGCAGCCTGAGCTTGTGCTTCTGGTAGTGCGATAATCAAACCGACGCCGCAGTTGAAAGTCCGATACATTTCGTAAGTATCGACGTGACCTTTTTCTTGCAGCCATTTGAAAATCGCTGGCCATTCCCAACTGCTACCATCGATAACGGCTTTGGTACCTTGTGGTAGAACGCGAGGAATATTCTCCCAGAATCCACCACCCGTAATATGAGAAATGGCGTGAATATCGTGTTCAGCGACGAGTTTGAGTGCTGACTTGATATAAATTTTGGTCGGTTCGAGCAAATGTTCACCAACGGCTTTTCCGTCCAGCAATTCTGAGCTATCTGCATTTGATACTTCCAGAATTTTACGGATCAGTGAATAACCATTTGAGTGAGGGCCACTCGAGCCTACAGCAATTAAGCTGTTACCGGCGCCAACTTTGGAACCGTCGATAATGGCTTCTTTTTCGACGACACCGACACAGAATCCAGCGACATCATAGTCTTCACCTTCATACATGCCGGGCATTTCTGCGGTCTCTCCGCCGATCAGCGCACAACCAGCCTGAAGACAGCCTTCGGCAATCCCTGAAACAACGTCTGCTGCGGTATCAACATCAAGTTTTCCGGTGGCATAATAGTCAAGGAAAAACAGTGGTTCCGCACCTTGTACAATCAAATCGTTGACGCACATTGCGACTAAATCGATCCCGATGGTGTCGTGCTTTTTCATATCCAGTGCCAGACGTAATTTCGTGCCGACACCGTCCGTTCCTGAGACAAGCACTGGGTGCTTATATTTGGTTGGTAATTCACACAGGGCACCAAAACCACCGATACCACCCATTACTTCTGGGCGACGCGTTTTCTTTACTGCACCTTTAATTCGCTCTACAAGCGCGTTGCCTGCATCAATATCAACGCCTGCATCTTTATAGCTCAGAGATGTGTTCTTGCCACTCACGGGGTCATCCTCGTTCTTTGGTTGGATATGAAAACGGCGTTATTCTACAGGGGAAAAAAGTAAAAGGAAAACGTTTGCGCTGATTTTTTTATCTGGCGAGATTGGCTGAAAATTCTTGGTAGTCATGACTTCTCTATGTGCTAAATCATGATATTTCCTGATGTTAAGGATAAAATTAACGATAGAAAGTATGTATAATCGAAAAGTTTATTTGATTGAATGTCGGAGATGCAGATGAAAGTTGTCGAAGTTAAGCACCCGCTTGTCAAACACAAATTGGGTTTGATGAGAGAGGTTGATATTAGTACCAAGCGTTTTCGCGAGTTAGCCACTGAAGTCGGCAGCTTACTTACTTATGAAGCAACAGCAGATTTTGAAACCGAGAAAGTGACAATTGAAGGGTGGAATGGCCCGGTTGAAATTGACCGACTCAAAGGTAAGAAAGTGACGGTTGTTCCGATCCTTCGTGCGGGATTAGGCATGATGGATGGTGTGCTTGAGCATATACCGAGTGCCCGTATTAGCGTGGTGGGTATTTATCGGGATGAAGAAACACTTGAGCCCGTTCCCTATTTTAATAAAATTGCTTCAAATATCGAAGAGCGAATTGCTTTGGTGGTTGACCCCATGCTGGCAACTGGTGGTTCGATGATCGCGACGATTGATTTGCTAAAAGCGCAGGGATGTACTCAATTTAAAATCTTGGTTCTGGTGGCTGCACCTGAAGGGATTCGGGCTTTAGAAAAAGCGCATCCGGATGTTGAATTGTACACTGCTGCAATCGATGACCATCTGAATCAACAAGGCTATATTGTTCCCGGTCTTGGTGATGCGGGAGATAAAATCTTCGGTACCAAGTAAGTTGCATGCATCAGATAAAAAAACAGTCAGTCTTGTATAGTCTGGCTGTTTTTTTATTTTCGGTTTGTTTATCCAAAGTGCATGCGTGTATAGATAAATAAACGCTATTAGTTGTTACTTTTCCGGTTAGTGAGGCCGTTTTTTCTGGTGACGCTCACGATTTTCCAGTTTTTGTACCTGACTTTTACGCAAAAGAACATAAAGTGCACCACTCCCTCCGTGAAACCGCTGTGCACTGTGAATACACTGGACTTCTTCAATCTGAGGAAGCCAGTATGAAACATAGCTTTTCATCAGTGCCGGTGGGTTCGAATGTTCGCCTTTTCCGTGAATGATGAGGACGGTTCGAATATCCATTCGCATACACTGGCGTAAAAATTTCACAACCTCGTCACGGGCCTGTTCCAGTGTTTTTCGATGAAGATCTAAACGTGCTTGAATGGGATATTTGCCTAATCTGAGCTTCCGGTAAACACCGTCCTGAACCCCGCTTTTCTTAAATTCGATCAGATCATGAGGCTTGACTGGCGGTGCATGTTCCAGAGACAGGTAATCAGACTCATGCTGTTCTAGTTTCATCGCTGCTTCTTGCCGGGCAAGATGCGCCTCAGTAATCTGTAAATTTTTCTTCAGTTCGGCTGTATCGTGCTTCAGAGGTTTGACATCTTCCATCATTTGCTGAAATAACTCGAAATCTTTCTGAGACATGCGCATTCCTCCGAATTGTTGTCAATCACGTACCTTGAGGTCATTTTTGTATATATACCGAAGTGACTTTGAGATGCAAGACTCTCGCAACATTCGTTTACCAAAGGTGGGAGGATAAAAAATAGTGTTGCTGTTAAATTGGGGAAGCTTGAAGCATTGTGCTGAGTGATTATGGGGAAAATATATGGCAGACAGAAATAAAAAACCGGAGTGGAAAAGAGTCCGCTCCGGTGCATAGCTTATAACTGTTTTTTACAGGAGCTAAGCGATCTAGTGAGGAGATTTGTCATTCATGACTTTGTCGATAAGAAACTGCACACTGTGGCCAAACCGTGTTTACGCAGTGACAATTTGTTCGTTAAAACACTCGACCTGTAAAAAACATTCGATCTGTAAAAACAAGCTACCTGCCAAAGCAAAACCCTGATGTTCAGTTTTAAGCGATGTTTCCTCAAAGTTGCGAAGACGTACTAAACATAAAGTGAGTGAATCAATCAAGTGATGATCTGGATCAAGTGTATTGATGAAGTTACTTATTTGTTGAAATTCATGTGTCCATCGTCACATTTATAGTCAGAGATGGATGTCTTTTGAGCACTTGATTATTTTTTTTGAAAAATTAGCGAAAATGAGTTGCGTCTATAACAAGAATCCGTATTATAGCCCCCCGTTGAGGCGCTATTAACAGTCGCCCAACCAAGACTCGGTGAATAGCGCAGTTTGGTAGCGCATCTGGTTTGGGACCAGAGGGTCGGGGGTTCGAATCCCTCTTCACCGACCATATTAAGAAGCCTCAGCATATGCTGGGGCTTTTTTCGTTGTCAGCTCTAAACCACCGCCTTGGGCGGTGGTGATTGTTTATCGGCATTGATCCATCAGGTTCGTCCCTTTCTCAATGGTATTTTGCCGGGTGACGGTGAATCCTTGCTTGGTCAGCAATTGAATTAAATTTTCATGGCCGATTAAGTGTAAGGCACCCACAACGACGAGATATTTCGAAGGGTGTTCAGTCAATATCGGTGCGGTCGTTAGTTGCTTTAACCAGCGATGATTTCTTTTGACTTCAAGTTGCTCAGACATTTCTTGGGACATGTCATGATGATCAATCAACTGTTTTAATTGCTCTGGATCGCCCAGATGCCAGCCTGTCACCAAACATTCAGTTTCGTGCGAATCATCTCCCCAATCTTGCAGCGTGGTCGTTAGCAACGCTTTACCATTTTGCTTCATACCTGCCAGTAAATCGATTTGAGACTGGAGTGATTCGAGGCCAATAATCGGAATCGATGCAGATTCTGCTTTTTGAATCATATATTGATCAACACCGAGATCAGCACGGTACCCCAAGCGATTGATTGCCTGCATTTGTAAACCGATAGCCGTTTGCCATGGTGGCGATGTTTTCAGACGTTGCACATTGAGATTTAACTCTTCAGCGATACGATCTAATTTTTCCAGCTCCGAAGCAGAGAGCACTTGTTGTGAGGTCCACTTGACGGGTGGATATTGCAACTTGTTTGCCTGACGGATATCGGCTTCGACAATTAATCCATCACTGTCGCGAAGAAAGTCCATCACCGGTTTGGGTAACGGGTACATATCCGGGTGCCCGACATGAATCGAGCCCAACAGCATCAGTTGCGTCTGATTCTTACTGGCAAGCCAATATAATGGCTCGGCATTGGTATAGAAGCTGAGGATGATAGCGCCGACTGAAAGCAGACGGGTGAGTTGCATAAGTTAATTTCCTATCTTGTGGCATTCATCTGAACGCTAGCATAGATTGGGTCATGACTGATAGGCAACTGTTCATCACTCAAAATCATTGAGCCTTATGTTCTGACTCATGCAACTGATGCTGAGGCCGGAATAGCCGTAACCGATTGGCGTTTGTGACAACGGTAATCGACGATAAAGCCATCGCTGCTCCGGCAATGACGGGGCTGAGTAGAAAGCCAAACCATGGATACAATACGCCGGCTGCGATCGGAATGCCGAGGGTATTGTAAATAAAAGCCCCGAGCAGGTTCTGCCTGATATTTTTTACCGTTGCTTTTGAGAGCGAAATTGCATTAAGAATCGACAGAGGTGAGCTGTTGAGAAATGTCATCTGAGCACTTTCGATGGCCACATCACTGCCACTCCCCATGGCAATGCCGAGATCAGCTTGTGCTAGCGCTGGCGCATCATTAATGCCATCACCGACCATGGCGACTTTATGTCCCGCTTGCTGGTATTCAATAATGTGTGCTGCTTTTTGATCGGGAAGAACCTGAGCGATGACCTCTTGAATGCCTAACTGGTTGGCAATACCTTGGGCGACAGTATGGTGATCTCCGGTTAACATCACGGTTTTGATGCCCAACGTATTGAGTGTTTGAATAGCTTCTGCTGCATCGGCTTTAATCGGATCGGCTACAGCGATCACGCCTTGAATGTTTTGATCAATAGCAATCAGAATCGGTGTCCATGCCTGTTCAAGGACATGATCAAGTGTGGTTTGTATTTGGCTGAATGAGACCCCCAAAGAGGTCATGTAATGCACTGAACCGATATGAACAGCGTGACCGTTGTAAGACGCTTTAACCCCGCGTCCGCGCAGATTTTGAAAGGATGAAATCTGAGCTGCTGAGATTTGTTTTGAACGTGCGTATTCACACACCGCTTTGGCTAATGGGTGTTCTGATTGTTGCTCCAGTGCATAGGCGATGGATAACAACTCGTGTTGTTCCCGATGGCAGCTTTCAACCGATTGCACCTGTGGTCTGCCTTCCGTCAATGTACCGGTCTTGTCAAAGACAACCGTATCAATATGGCTGGTGGTTTGAAGCACCTCGGCATCACGGATTAGAATACCCATTTCAGCGGCCTTGCCGACACCAACCGTCACCGATAGCGGCGTCGCGAGTCCCAATGCACAGGGGCAGGCAATAATCAGCACTGTGGTCGCTACGACAAGCATATAGCTGACTTTGGGCTCGGGTCCGAACCAGAACCAGACCAATGCAGCCACGATAGCGATAGCGACGACGACAGGGACAAACACAGCAGAAATCTGATCGGCGAGTTTTGCAATGGGCGGTTTACTGCTTTGTGCTCTTCTGACCATCTGAATAATGCGGGAAAGCATGGTTTCACTGCCGACACCGGTTGCTTCAATCACCAGACTACCGTCATGATTGATGGTCCCTGCGGAGACGGTATCTCCGGAACGTTTCAGTGTGGGAATCGGTTCTCCGGTTAACATGGATTCATCCAGATAGGATTCTCCTTGCATCACAACCCCGTCAACAGGCAGTTTATCGCCGGGTTTAATTCTCAGATGCATCCCTTTCTCAATCTGTGCGACAGGAATACTCTGATCGTCACTCTCGGTGATAAGTGTTGCTTGTTGGGGCTGGAGCTGAATCAAAGCTTGTAGCGATTGTGTTGTTTTCGCTTTGGCTTTTGATTCAATGGCATGTCCCAAAGAAATAAGACCGATGATCATGGCACTGGCTTCGAAATAGACATGACGGGCTTGGATGGGAAACCAGTGTGGTGCGATGACCACTATGATTGAGTAAAGCCACGCAACGCCCGTTCCTAATGCGACCAGTGTATCCATGGTGGCTCTTTTGTGCCGAAGTGCCTGCCATGCACTTTGATAGAAACCTCGACCCGCAGTACACAGTAGCCCTAAACATAAGAGACCGACGATCCCCCAGCTCAACTGTTGTTGCTGTGTTTGGATCAGCATACTGCCACCGAAAACGCCCCATGCCATAATCGGAATCCCCAGTAATAGCCCCATGACAGCGTGACGGCGATGGTATTTGAGTATCGTCGTTAAATGGGCTTGCTGTTTTTCCTGTTGCTGTGCCGGGTCATCGATAATTTCAGCGTCGTATCCGGCAGCGCGTATCGCTGCAATTAGCTGTTGTTGATCCGGCTGTCGTGCGGAAAATGTTGCAGCACTTTGTTCTGATAAATTAATTTGGGCGTCTTCAATACCAGAGACGGATAACAGCGCTTTTTCTACGGAAGCGACGCAACTGGCACAAGTCATTCCTTTGACGAGTAAATTGGTCGTGACGTCCATTTGATGTGGTTGACGAGATGGTGGTGTCACTGATGTTGATTCTGTTGGTTTTTCTATATCTGTATCTGTTTCAGGGGTTTGGGGCGTAGGATTGCTGTTTGGGGATGATGCCTCTGTAAAGGCTTGATAGCCAAGTGATGCAACTTGATCGAGAATGTCCTGTTTCGGTAAAGTTGTGACCAGTGAGAGCGACTCTTTGGTCACATTCAAATCTTGAATCTGTTCACTTTTACTCAGAAGGTCGGTGAGTTTTTGAACACACTTGCCACAGTGTAAACCCTGTAATGTGTAATGTTGTTTTTTACCCACCTGATAGCCGAGAGATTCGATATTTTCGACGATTTCATCGATGGATGCATCGGTATCCATCTCAATGAGAGACGGGGAGAGATTGCAGATTTCGACATTCAAATTCGCTTTGAGCTGACGTTCTACTTTCCGAGCGCAGCCCATACAATGCAAGCCTGATAACGGTAGTTTTAAATGATACATGTTCGTCTCTTTCTCTATCCCATTTCGCATCAAAATAAACCTTGACGCAAGGGGAAGGTCAAGGCATTTCGCTATTTCTGGTTTTTTCTGCTGAGCGTGACGCGCTATCCACTGACATGACTGAAAATTCAGGACAAAGGGTCATTGTCGTGATTGATACTCAGGTGCTAGAATACTGGCCAAATTTTGGCTGATACATCTAGATCCGAAGTTGTTAAACTCGATCAGAATAAAGGTAAATCTCATGACGGTTAAAACGCGTTTTGCTCCAAGCCCTACAGGGTTTCTTCATGTCGGTGGTGCCCGTACGGCATTGTATTCTTGGCTCTATGCAAAACATCAGGGCGGTGAATTTGTATTAAGAATTGAAGATACCGATTTAGAGCGTTCAACGCAGGAAGCGGTCGATGCAATTCTGGAAGGCATGAGCTGGTTAGGATTGGATTGGGATGAAGGTCCTTATTATCAGACGAAACGTTTTGATCGTTATGATGAAGTGGTTGAACAGTTACTTGCAGCAGGAAACGCGTATAAGTGTTACGCCCCCAAAGCGCTGTTGGATGACGTTCGCGCAGAGCAGGAAGCCAACAAAGAGAATCCTCGCTATGACGCGAATCATCCGAAGATCAAAGCAGTGAATGATGCGGCAAAAGATGGCGATGCTTTTGTCGTGCGCTTCCGCAACCCGAAAGAGGGAAGTGTTGTTTTTGACGATCAAATTCGTGGACGGATCGAAATTCGTAATGATCAACTCGATGATTTAATCATCCGCCGGACGGACGGTTCTCCCACATATAATTTCTGTGTGGTTGTTGATGACTGGGATATGGGCATCACTCATGTTGTGCGGGGAGAAGATCATATCAACAACACCGCACGTCAAATCAATATCTATGAAGCGCTGGGCGCGACGGTACCAACGTTTGCTCATTGTGCCATGATCTTAGGGGATGATGGCGCCAAACTTTCGAAACGTCATGGCGCTGTTTCGGTGATGCAATATCGGGATGACGGCTACCTGCCTGAAGCATTAAATAACTATTTAGTACGGCTTGGTTGGTCTCATGGTGATCAGGAAATTTTCTCTCGTGATGAAATGATTGAGCACTTTAGTCTGAATGCGATTAGCAAATCAGCTTCTGCGTTTAATACTGATAAACTGTTATGGCTAAACCATCACTATATCAAAAACTCGGATCCAGAATACGTTGCCGGACATCTGCAATGGCATTTGGATCATCAGGGAATCAACCCGGAAAATGGCCCTGCGGTAACGGAAGTTATCCAACTGCTGGCTGATCGGGTACACACCTTGGTTGAACTGGCGCAGCAGGCGCGTTATTTCTATGAAGACTTTGATGCGTTTGATGAGGCTGCCGCGAAGAAACATCTGCGTCCGGTAGCAAAAGCGCCTCTCGCTCTGGCTTTGGAAAAAATAACAGCGCTGGAGACATGGACCACTGAGAGTTTGCATCAGGTCATTACTGATGTATGTGAGACGCTGGAGCTCGGTATGGGTAAAGTGGGAATGCCGTTACGTGTTGCAGTGACCGGCGGGGGGCAGTCTCCATCTGTCGATGCCACAATGCAGCTGATCGGTAAAGCGCGGGTGATGAAGCGGATCCAGATGGCACTTGAATTTATTGAGCAGCGTGAAGCGAATGCGGGCTAAGGCCACAAGAACAAGATAACTGAAGATAGTTGAGAAGCCGCAATAGATGTTGCGGCTTTTTTGTCTCGATCCTATACATATCATATATACAATCATACATCTCAGTTGGCGCTGCTCAATACGTTGCCGTATTTCAGGACGAGTAAAAGGTGACAGTAATTTAACACGCTCCTCTCTCATTTTTTACAGTGATGCCATAGAGTAACGCTGATTCTATGTGCTCGAAGCGAGTCAGCTTGAGCCTCACAATAAAAAAGGAATAGCAGCATGAATAAAATGATAATGGTGATCTCGGCAGCATCATGGATGGTTTCCACAATAATTCATGCCGAGGTTTATGTAGGTGGTAAAGTGGGCAAGTCTTGGCTGGATGATTCATGCCGTCCGACAGATGTCTGCGATGATGATTCATCGGCAGTTGGGGCTTTTCTTGGCTATCAGGTTTGGGATCATGTCGCATTGGAGGCCGGATATGATCACTTAGGGAAATTTACCGGGGCAGGTATGGTCAATGACCATGTGAATGCAGTAACCATTGCGCCTAAGTTTAATTTTCCTCTTTATCAAAATCTTGACCTGTATGCAAAACTCGGTGGCGCTTATGTTGACTATGGCTCTAAAGATGATTGGTCTTATCTGGCAGCCGCAGGTCTTGAATTGAGTGCGAATGACAATGTGGCTGTTCGTCTGGAATATCAGGCGCTCACTGATATGAATAATGATATTGTACGAGCGCAAGGCAATATGGCTACATTGGGCGTTACTTATCGTTTTGGTCGCTCTGAGTCTGTACCTGTCGTGACAAGCAAACCTCGGCCAGCTGTTGCAGAGCCGGCCGTTGTTGCAGAAGCACCGGAACCGGCTCCGGCAGAACCAGTTGAAACACAGGTGATTAAAACTGTGAAAAAGAGCTTGAATAGTGCCAGTAGCTTTGCATTAAACAGTGCTGCACTGAGTAAACAGGGCGTTGCTGATCTTCAGGAAGTCGTTGAATTGATGTCTCGTTATTCTCAAGCGACAGTGATGGTGACGGGGTATACCGATTCAACCGGTTCAAAGGAATACAACCAATCACTGTCGTTGAAAAGAGCACAGGCTGTTGCGGATCAGATCATTTCTCAAGGAGTTGATGCGGATCGAATCACCGTACGTGGTATGGGAGAATCAGAGCCTGTCGCATCCAACGATACCAAAGAAGGTCGGGCGCAAAACCGACGGGTTGAAGTTGAAGTGCCGACATTCACTTATCAGGTTGTCATCAAAGAATAAACGCAAAACAATTTCGAATTCAACTTGATTCAGCGCTACGATATGAGGGCTTAAAGCTCGCATATCGCAGCGTTTTTATATGTATTTAGCCGTAAAATTAGTATTAAGAGAATGGGAAATACGGATGGAATGAATTGCTCACTGTGTCGGGAGCGTCATTATTTCAGATCGATGCTATTTAATCGGCCCATAAAAATTAGAATATCGAGATAATCTTTGTGCGCATCGAGAAGCGCCTTTTTGGTTTTCGTATATGCGGCTAGCTTACCATGCTTATTAATTGAACAAACCACACTCTTGAAGTGGCACTTTCCTTGATCGTCATAGGTACGCCAAGCAGCAATGTAGCAAGTATCCCGATAGCTTGGGTTGTCTTTGGTGGGGCGAGGTTTATAGATAATTTTAGGTTCAAGGCTGTGGGGTAGCCGTGTCATTAGATAGGGATCTTTGAGAAGCATTCGCCAGTGCTTTCCCCACATTTGACGGCCGAGTTCATTACGAAGCAAAATCGCTTTCTTTAGCCCTTTTTTTTCACCAATACGGATGAAACCAACAGAGCGGTGTAAAACTTTATCATCTGGCGTATGTATATGAATTTTGTAAGCAGTTTTCGCTTTAGAAATAAAACGATGGCCAGTATTGGTTTCAAGATTACTCTTCTTCATCCGTTTGTTATCTATATTTTTATTATTAACAATAATAGATCAAATCACCACTAAGGTGAAGTGGTTCCGTTCGCTTCAGTCATGAGTGATGCGACAGGAAATACCGCTCATGGCTGTTATGATTCGTATGTCTTAATCTTCCTTTCAATCCAGATAAGGATTCAGACAGATCCACGTCATATGAGCAACACTTTTGGTATTCTGAGCTAGTTTGAGATAACACACAACAATTGTGGCAATATTCGAGAATTCCATTCAATTTTTATTGCAAGAAAAGTAACACGGGCACGCTTTGTTACTCAATGTCACTACCTGATGGGGTGCTCGGGTCAAATGACGATAACCAAGACTTAAGCAGAGTGGAGAGTTGTGATTGCTCTGTTTGGTTTAAAACGCTGATCAATCTTTCCTGAGCCTGAACATGCTCTGCCAGTGCTTGATTGATGAGTTGGTAGCCTTGCTCGGTTAATTGTACAGAAATACTTCGGCGATCAATGTTGCTATGAATCCGGGTAATTAAATTTTTTTGCTCCAACTTATCAAGTCGGTTTGTCATCGCGCCTGAGGTTAGCATCGCAGTACTGATTAATGCGGAAGGGGTTAGCTGATAAGGGGCACCAGAGCGGAGTAATGTTGCAAGTACGTCAAACTCTCCTGATTTGAGATCATATCGTTTATGAATATTGGCAATTTCTTGTTCTAAATGTTTAGCCAAATGTAGTATCCGGCCAAAAATGCTCATAGGCAGTGTATTCAGTTCTGGTTTTTCTGCCGCCCACTGATTGACGATCCTGTCGATAATATCCATAGCCCTATGCACCTGATTCAAAGAGGATAATGATATCTTAACATAAAGATTCTTTACAAAAACAAATTACTTTTTTATGATTAATAAAATTTCAACATAAAGATACTTTACATGAATATAATATTAGCAATGGTGGCTACATTTTTGTGGGGAACGACTTATGCAGTCACTCAAGCAACATTACCGGGATGGCCACCGTTGTTGCTCGGTGTGTTACGGGCACTACCGGCAGGTATTATCCTTTTCGCAATTAAGCCAACTTTTCCTGATAAAGGCACTTGGAAGGTGTTACTCGCTACCGGTTTGCTGAACATTGCTATATTTTTCGGTTGCATATTTGTGATGGCATTGACCTTACCTTCAGCGATATCCAGTGTTGGAATGATGTCTGTGCCTGTATTTGCCATGCTGCTCCAATGGATAGTGATGAGAAAGCGGCCATCAGTGATTCAGATGGTTTCTGGTTTGGCTTTGTTTGGATTCGCTGCGTTACTATTTGACCCCGGTCGCTTGGATCTGAGCTTGTTTGGGCTTTCTGCCATGTTGATTGGTATCTTATGTATGATTTGCGGGAGCACATTGACTCAAATGTTGAACCAGAAATTGGCGTGGTGGTGTGTGTTGACTTGGCAACTGATTCTGGGTGGTTTTGCATTATTATTGATTGCGTTGATTCACTTGAGCTACGAGCCAGCTCTCTATCTCAGCGCATGGCAGCATTTGTCAGGTAAAAACGTGTTAGGACTGTTTTGGCTCTGTATCATGAATACTGCGGTTGCATATTCTCTTTATGTTTGGGCACTCAGACAGCTTTCAGTAGTTGAATTTACTTTTGCCGGGGTTGCCAATCCGATTGCAGGGATTCTGTGTGGTCTGCTGTTGGTTGGTGAATCTTATACGCCGATACAATATAGTTTGATGGTCGGTATGATTGTGATGTCTTTATTCCCACAGTTCGTGAAAAGTTATCAGAAGTATCGAAGTGTATCGAAGAATCATCTTCAGCCACTCTCAGGGAAATAACCAAGATTTCATGAAGGATGAAACAGAAAAAGCGGTGGGATACACCGCTTTTTAGTCATTTGCTTTTTCAACATTAGTTGATTTTAATATGCTGAGTAGCTTCGCCTGGCTTCATTTCTATTTTCGGTACGACAACAACCAGTACACCATCTTGATACTCTGCATAAATTTCTTTCGCGTTGATATTGTCACCTAAAGTAAAGCTGCGTACCATTTTGCCTTGATAGCGCTCTCTATGAATGACTTTATCTCCATCGGTTTTCTGTTCATTTTTTAAGGTCGATGCTTCGATAGTCAGAGTGCCATGTTGACAGCTCACTGAAATATCATCTTTTTCGACCCCGGGTAAATCCGCGATAATTTCAAATGCAGTTTCTTTATCCAGTACATCAACCCGCGGAGAAAAAGATTCAATATTGAAGCTTGGCCGAATCGACGGAAAAGCATGATCAAATAAATGATAGAAATCAGACCATGAGTCTCGTGGAATTAAGCTCATCACAATCCTCCTGTTTGGCATCCTCGAACTCTTTATAAGTGTAGGACGTGTTCCGAAATTTAAATCAAAACATGCTTGTGAATTGATGTAAGTCAATATTCGGGTGGCGTTTTCTATGTAGCCATGAGTAATATTTTTAATTTTCTCAACATTATATTTCATGGAAAATGTGATTTTTTTAACATAATGATGCAATTTCTGTTTATAAATTTTACAAATTGATTTCCATCAAAACAGTGTGGTTTTTATGTGCTACCGTGCGCCCAGTAGAGTCTTTTCGCCCAATGACAAGGAAAAATATAATGAAAAAAACACTTTGTGGATTAGCCATCATGACCGCTTTCGTTTCTGCTGGTGCTTTTGCTCACCAAGCGGGTGATTTTATCGTGCGTGCAGGGATTACATCGGTTATCCCAAATGACAGCAGTGATAAAATTTTAGGAAGTCAGGAAGAGTTGGAAGTCAATACGAATACTCAACTTGGTTTAACGCTAGGTTATATGATTACGGATAATGTCAGCTTTGAAGTTTTAGCTGCGACGCCTTTTTCTCATGATATTTCAACACCACTTTCAAATTTAGGTGATATTGGTGAGACAAAACAGCTGCCTCCAACATTTATGTTTGAATACTACTTCGGTCAGTCAGACTCACAATTTCAACCTTATGTCGGGGCTGGTATCAACTACACCACATTCTTTGATGAAAAAATCAATGGTAATGGTGCTGCTGCCGGCTTGAGTGATCTGAGTATGGATGACTCTTGGGGATTTGCTGTGAATGCCGGTGTTGATTATAAACTCAATGACAATTGGTTTATGAATGCTTCAGTTTGGTATGCTGATATTGATTCGACGGCAACCTATAAATACAAAGGTGCTAACCAATCCACTGAAGTGCATATCGATCCTGTTATCGTGATGATTTCTGGTGGCTATAAGTTTTAGACACGCTCATTTTTATATGGACTTAAGGCAGCTTATCGAGCTGCCTTTTTCGTCTGTGCTATTTTTCATCATGCAAGGTATCACTCTTATGACGGCTGTGGTGCTGAGTGGTTGAATCGTGAGGGTAAATGGTTTGTCTCTTGAAATAATTGATCGTTTCTTTTAAATTAGAATATTCTAATTTAATGGGTAGGGCAATGTTATGTGGGATGACCGATATCAGGTCGATACATATATCTATGGCAAAGAGCCAAATGATTTTCTGCATGAAAGTGTGAAACATCAATACCTTCCGCTAGGACCGGTTTTGTGTCTGGCTGATGGTGAGGGGCGGAATTCTGTTTATCTGGCGAAATGTGGCTATGACGTGACAGCGGTTGAGTTATCTGCAGTTGCGATTGAAAAAGCCCGTCGGTTTGCAGCTAAACAGCGTGTATCTGTGAATTTTATTCAGGCTGATCTGGACGAGTTCGATTTAGGTCTCGAACAGTGGCAAGCGGTTGTGGCAGTCTTTTGCCATCTTCCACCCGTAGTTCGGCAAAAATTACACCAGTCATTGCCGGGAAGCCTTAAAGAAAATGGGGTTTATCTGGTAGAAGGGTATACGCCAGAGCAGTTGAAATATAAAACGGGTGGTCCTTCTGTGGCTGATATGATGTTATCACGGCAAGTTTTGATTCAAGAGCTTCCGACGTTGTCCCCCTGGTATATTGAAGAGAAAGAAAGGGAGATCTACGAAGGGGTCATGCATCGCGGCAGAAGTCATGTCGTTCAGGCGATTATGAAAAATATGCCATAGAAATTGGCCGATGTGGCGTCCCCTGCGAGATTTGAACTCACGTCTAAGACTTAGGAGGTCCTTGTTCTATCCAGCTGAACTAAGGGGACATCGGTATTTGCTGCACAGTCAGAAACTGTACAGCAATGTATCCATATAGTACTGATTTAACTAAGATAAGTTAAGCCTTGATTTCATTTTATGAGCTGTTTGTGCATTACGTCGCCAATTTGAATGCTATCAGCTAATTCGGCTTGATCAACGGACAGTTCGGCTTCCGTCTCATAGACACGATCAACCGTGAGTGTGATATCACTTTGGGTGACCTTGTTGCGAGCTAATCCCCTTTGATCGATAAAGGAACCTGTATGCCACAACTGAAGCTTATCTCCTTTTTGGACGCCGTGAATTCTGCCTAAATTCATCATAACGATATGGCCTGATTTAGAAATGACTTCCGGCAAAGTGATTTTACACGATAGCTCTGATTCAAGATCCAACATCACGTGGCGGCTAAGACGGAGCAGCATCTCACCATAGGTGGAAGCCCAGAAACGAGCGCTTTTCGTATCGACCTGACTGGTTCTTGGAAATGGCCAACGTGCAATTTCACGATAATTGCGATTGATGATTGCATTTCCCGTTTCGCCATCAAAGACACTCAGATCCATTGCAAATTGACGATTAACCACTTCATCTCCTGATGGGTCTGCAGCGATTGTTGCTGTGAGGTCTGTGATGTTACCGGCAATAATGTATTGGGCATTATTATCTTCAGCAATCATTTTGAGTCTTGCTGGATAATTTTTATCAATCTCATAATCTGTGGTACCGACCGAGATAAAACTATGTGATTCCTTATCCAATTGCTTATTTAATACTTGGGAAAAGTCATCGCCAATCTGGTAGATTTGTCCCATCACAGCCTGTTGTGGGGAAGCTACCGTAATATTACTTACCAATACGGTTTTCTTATACTGTTCTACCTGACAACCTGATGCGGATGGATAAATATCGATTCGAACTTTGACATAAGCAACATTGTTTTTGACCGTCTGTTCTTCGACCAGAATGTAGCGGACCTCATGATTGGTAAACTGAAACTCAGTACGCTGAGCATCCAGTAATGGGTAGAGGTTACTGATGCTACCGATATCCGCTCCGGAAAAACTGATCGCTTTATATACGGCATCTTCAAGTGCATACAGTTTTGCCTGATTTTCTGATGAAACGACCGCTGCACTGCCGGTGACTTCATACCATGAAGCCATTGTCGGCACTGTACCGAATATGAACAAAGAAAGTGATAAGAGGATGGTTCTTACATTTTTCATATTTACCTACCAATTAGGTATAAAATTTGCTTGTTATTCTGATAACGGTGATAAGAGCAGTTATCGGCAAAGCTTTTCTTTATGATGAATAACAAGAGAAAAGCAAAGAGTGTTCCACTTTTGCGTCAAAAACTGGACGCTTGAATGACCGAGCTATCTGGAGAGCGGAAAAATGAAAAAATGGCTATTGTTAGTGCCCGCGTTATTTTTAACAGCGTGTTCCTATGCCCCGATATATAATGGTAAAGAGCCCTATAAAGGCTCCCAGTTTATGTTATTAGAGAGTCCTCGTCATACTTTAGATTTTTTCGTTGATAGTATGACTGAAGATTTAATGAAGTCGAATACCAGTGTAACGGCAAGAACACCGATTGCCGTCACTTCATTCGTCGACTTGCAAAATATGGATACCACCAACTGGTTAGGGAATTCAGTGACTGAGGGATTCATTCACCAGTTGCAACAACGGGGGTTCCAAGTCGTTGATTTTAAAACAACAGGTTCCATTCAAGTAACCCATCAAGGGGATTTTGCGTTTAGTCGAGATTGGAAAGACCTGGTCCAACAGCAGGAAATCCAATATGTGTTAACCGGAACCATGTTACGTCAGGAAGGTGGGGTACTGGTTAATGCCCGAGTTGTAGGGATGCAATCCCGAGTGGTTGTAGCAACAGCTCAAGGATTCTTGCCAGCTGATCGAATTGGTCGGGATTTGGATACATTGAATGCGGTTCGGACTGAAGATGGGGTATTGATTCGTTCTGATCCAACAATGACTCAGCCTTACACTGTTATTCTGCGTCCTTAGGAGTTGCTGATGAAAGTTTGGTTAATGAGCGCTATGTTTTTATTCTTGGTCGGATGTCAGCCGTTGCAGACCATGAATAAACAAGAATGGCTGACGGCAGTCGGTTATGCTTCGATTAGTGAACAAAAAGGTCGCAATGTAGAAGAGAAGCAAGTTCGTGCCATGCGAGCATCTAAAATTGATGCTTATCGTGAGCTGGCAGAGCAGGTGTATGGTATGCGGGTTAGTGGGAGAGCGGAACTTATGGATCAACGGCTTGGAACAGAAGCGACATCTGGTGCTGTTGACGGCGTTATTCGCGGGGCCGAAGTTGTAAGAAGCTATAAAGTCGGTGATAGTTACGTGACAGAACTGCGTTTGAATGTAGATAAGATGGAAAAGCTGAGAGATTATGGTGAAGTCCAGCAGGTTCCTGAAAAGCGGCAGCAGACCTTATTTTAATCCGTCGTGATGCCACATGAGCGGCAAGTTCTTTCTCCTTTCTCTCCAGAATATAAAAAAGCGGCAATGATTGCCGCTTTTTTATATTGAAATCTACGAGAGTGTTGGGAGCGAATGAATGAGGAAGCAGTATTAAGCTTTGATATTCGTGCCCAAAGTCGAAATGGAGCGTGTTTGTCCTTCAGCAGTGTAAGTCATGCCCATTTTCCCTTGACTCTGTTGCATCAGATTATTCAGTTTATGAAAACTCATCTGTGCTCGATTGAGGGCTTCACCATTAATATTATTTGCTTGTTGGCAATCCCAAATGATGGACTTAATTTGTTCGACCAGACTTTTTAATGTCTCATCCTCTTGCAGGCTCGATACATGAGGATGTGATTCAACCCGTCGGTCAGTCTCGTTGAGCTGATTAATCAAAGTAATTTTCTGTTTGGCAATGGCTTCAATTTGCGATGAGTCTCGCTGCGTAATAGCGATCTTCTCCTGTTCTAAAAGTTCGGAGAGAGACTGAGCATTGTTTAACTGAAACTCAAGTAGGTCTTGTAGTGCTGCCATGACTTAATTACCTGATTTCTTGGCGCAGATGTCCGTTATATCGACCGATAACAATCGTTCGATTATTGCAGTCCACCCAGCTCTTTTTCGAATTTGATCATGTTATCTGCTAGTTTGTCTGCGTCAACACGATAAGAACCATTTGCGATTGCTTCTTTGATAGCCTCGACTTTCGCGCTATCAAAAGCAGGGCTTGATGCAAGTTTACTATGAATTTCACCCATCGCTTTACTTTGTGAACTCAGAGACACTGCATCTTTCTTATCCGATGATGAAGCGTGATTTATTTTCTCTGAATTTGATGTATTGTGCTCTGTACGGGTCGAGTTCCGACTCGTGTTCGTCAGAGACTGGCCAGAACGCACATTATCAATGCTTGCCATAATTGAGCCTTTTTATCAAAGTTAAATACCTGTACCGTCAATATCGACAGACCTACACCTTACTTTAGCATTTTCTTTGCCAAAAATGATGTTTTTTTATGCGGCATGGTAGAAATGTTAAAACCGGACGGTTACTTCACCAATTCCTGAGACTTGTGCATCAATGATTCGGTTGGATTTATCGTTTTTAACCCGAATTTGCTCTCCCAAGTCACCGTCTGACAGCGCGGTTCCTTGCGTAATAATGGATAAACTATTTTTAATTGCTTTGATTGTCACGGTTTCATTGCGACAGACAATACAAATATCTCGGTCACTAATGATATCATTTCGTGGAATATTTCTTTTAACTTTTGCCCCGATCACTTGATCAATTGTCGAAAATCCTTGCTGTCGGAAGCGAAGCAGATCTACCATACCCAAACTAACATCTTGTTGAGTAATGATTTGTCCTCGATTTAGCGGGGTGGCAGCGAGTACGGCAGGGACTGTGATATCCAATCGAACGGGAACATAAATCCGCCAATTATCTGTCGGGCATTCAACAAGAACAGTGATATGGCTTGCAGAACCATTTCTTGATGAAGAAAAAGCCTTTAATCCTGTTGGACAATCGGATGCTTGTATCCGATTATCAAGAGGTGCTGCTGTGGCAACAATTTTCCCACCTGTTGGATGCTCGATAACAGTGGTAGCGTATTTCTCTGCGGTTTCTCTAATATGATCAAGTTGTTCTTGAGTTGCTGCCTGAGTCGAAATATTAAAGAAAACAGATAAAATGACGATAATGCTATAAAAAAGTTTGAAGAAAGCTCTACACTTAGTAAAGAGCAGAGGGGATAAGCACAGTTTCTTGAACATGATTCTGGTTCCCTTAATTTATTCATCGCTTGTTGTAGACTATCACTTTTTTACAGAAAAAGTTTGAGAGATGGAGATGGGGTTATGACGGGTATTCTTGATTCTGTGAATCAGCGTACACAACTCGTTGGGCAGAACCGCTTAGAATTGTTGACATTCCGGTTGAATGGTCGCCAGCGTTACGGCATTAATGTATTTAAAGTAAAAGAAGTGTTGCAGTGCCCAAAGCTAACTGCAATGCCAAATCTACATCGTTTAGTGAAAGGTGTTGCTCATATCCGTGGACAAACCGTATCTGTCATTGATTTAAGCTTAGCGATTGGCGGGCGGGCAACAACTGATGTCGAGAAAAGTTTTGTGGTTATCGCTGAGTTTAACCGGACCATTCAAGCGTTTCTCGTCGCTTCGGTTGAACGTATCGTGAATATGCGTTGGGAAGAGATTTTACCACCGCCTGAAGGCGCTGGGAAAGCAAACTATCTGACAGCAGTCACCAACATTGAGAACGAACTGGTTGAAATTATTGACGTTGAGAAAATCTTAGCGGAAATCGCACCGATTGATGAAACGATGGATTCAACCATTGCTGAAGATATTGCTCATGCCGAAGAACATAAAGAACAGGAATTTGTTCGTCGTATTTTGATAGCTGATGATTCAACCGTTGCCCGTAAGCAGGTACAGCGTGCAGTAGAATCAATCGGGTTTGAAGTGATTGCGGTAAAAGATGGTAAGGAAGCTTATGAAAAATTGGTTGAGCTTTCTGACACGGATAATATTTTTAACCATATTTCATTGGTTATTTCAGATATCGAAATGCCAGAGATGGATGGATATACCCTCACTGCTGAAATTCGGCGTAATCCGAAACTGAAAGATCTTTATGTTATTCTCCACTCATCATTAAGTGGTGTATTTAATCAGGCTATGGTAGAAAGAGTAGGTGCGAATACATTCATCGCGAAGTTTAATCCTGATGAACTTGGTAATGCGGTAAAAGCTGCATTGATTGACACTGAGCTAAAGAGAAGTGAATGACTGCAATAACGATCAGCGAACAAGAATATAAAGATTTTTGCCGCTTTTTAGAGTCTCAATGTGGGATTGTACTTGGGGATAGTAAGCAATATCTAGTTCGAAGCCGTCTTAGCCCGTTAGTTACAAAATTTAAGATGGATTCTTTATCGACATTACTGAAAGAAGTGGCGAGAGGTGTCAGTCGAGATCTGAGAATTGCCGCTGTCGATGCCATGACAACCAATGAAACCTTGTGGTTTCGTGATAGTTACCCTTTTACAGTCCTGTCAGAACGATTGCTACCCGAATTGGCAGCGAATCGTCGGCCGATTAAGATTTGGTCGGCAGCGAGTTCTTCTGGCCAAGAACCTTATTCAATTGCGATGACGATTCTAGAAACGCAGCAGAAGAAACCAGGATTGTTAACGAATTGTTCGATTACCGCGACGGATATCTCTTCAACGATGTTAGATATTTGCCGTATCGGTAGTTACGATAGTCTAGCATTGGGACGTGGTTTATCCCCTGAGCGTCGCCGCATTTTCTTTGAAGATGCCGGAGACGGCAGAATGAAGATCAAAGATAATGTAAAACGTTTGGTGAGTTTTAAACCTCAGAATTTGATGGAAAGCTATTCAATGCTGGGTAAGTTTGACATTATTTTTTGTCGGAATGTCTTGATTTATTTCTCAGCGGATATGAAGTCGAAAGTTCTCAATCAAATGGCTAATAGCCTGAATCCGAACGGATATCTATTGCTGGGGGCTTCAGAGTCGTTGACTGGCCTGACGGACCGTTTTGAGATGGTGCGTTGTAATCCCGGCATCATCTATAAGCTTAAATAAATAGCTTCATTCTCTTTTTAAACCCGGCAATGCCGGGTTTTTCTTTTCTGCTCTCACAGCATTGGTCTGAAATTTGCGTATATTTTAGGTTAAAGGTCATGGTAAAAGTCATGATGAAGTAAAGTGATGATATGTTCACTATGATTATCTTAGGATGAGTAATAAAAGTTAAAGTTGGTACACAAATTGCTAAAAGTTATAGTGTGGCAATCAATATATTCATGAAGAGGCGTATATGGCAATCTCATTTGATAAAGCGTTGGGCATTCACCAGTATACTGTTGGTGTTCGTGAGCGTAATGCAGAGATGATTTCCAGCAATATCGCACAAGCGAATACGCCGGGATATAAGGCCAAAGCTTTAAATTTTGACAAAGCATTACAAGCGGCAAGTTCGGGGGCAAGTATTAGTCTGACTCGTACCAATGGACGGCATATTCCTGCCTCCATGTCGGTAATAGGGGAAGAGCTTTACCGCATCCCGACACAACCAGATACCGGTGACGGCAACACGGTTGATGTCGATTTAGAGCGAAATCTTTTTATGCAAAATCAGCTTCGTCATCAGGCTTCCCTTGACTTTCTAGGTGGAAAGTTCAAAGGAATGACCAAAGCGATTAAAGGGGAGTAAATTAGATGAGTCTATTTAACGTATTCAATGTTACAGGTTCTGCCATGAGTGCTGAGTCTGTTCGTCTAAATACAACCTCAAGTAATTTGGCGAATGCTGATAGTGTGAGTAGTTCTGCAAAGGATACTTATAAGGCGCGTCATCCGATATTTGCCGCTGAGTTAAACCGAGCAAAATCGAAAGATGACTATACCGTACCGGTGAAAGTCTTAGGGGTCTTGGAAAGTAACAAACCATTAGTTGCGGAATATAATCCTGACCATCCTCTGGCAAATGCAGATGGTTATATTTATAAGCCGAATGTGAATGTGATGGAAGAAATGGCAAATATGATTTCAGCTTCACGAGCATATGAAACCAATGTTCAGCTGGCTGAAGCAAGTAAGCAGATGTTGCTCAGAACATTGCAGATGGGTCAGTGAGGTATAGGAGATAACATATGGCCGGAATAGATAATGTTGGTCAAAATGGCAGTTTGTCCTATATCGATCAACTCAAGAAGCTTCAAGAGCAGAAAAAGCCTGATGAGGTCACTGGTAAACAGGATCTGAAACAGGAAGACTTTTTGTCACTGCTCACCAAACAGCTGTCACAGCAAGATCCATTTAAGCCGGTCAGTAATGATCAGATGATTGCTCAAATGGCATCATTTGCGACGGTTGATGGTATCGGGAAGATGAACACTCAGTTTGAGAGTCTTAACTCTTCAATGACGTCGAATCAAGCGTTGCAGGCCTCTTCATTAGTTGGTCGGGACGTATTGGTGCCCGGATCCAGCGGAGTGAAGAAAGATCAAGGCAACATGGCGGCAATGGTGAAACTTCCTGCGTCTGTCGATAATTTACTTGTCCGGATTGAAGATGCTGCCGGGCAGCTGGTAAGAACATTTGATGTCGGGGCTAAACCTGGCGGTGATAACCGGATTGAATGGGACGGCAAAGATCAAAACGGCAACCCTTTACCGGGAGGCAAATATAAAGTTAAAGCTTCAGGTCTCGTAGACGGAAAGAGCAAAGAATTTGATGTTTCAACTTATGCAAACGTCAACAGCGTTCTTCTTGGCAAAGGTGATGGTAACGTACTACTCAATCTGGCTGGCTTTGATTCGCCAGTTCGACTTGCTGAGGTACTGGAAGTAGGCAAAGCGTAATACGCTAGCTAGATAGGAGAATTCAGGATGTCATATGTATCATTAAGTGGTTTATCGGCCGCTCAACTTGACCTCAATACCACCAGTAACAATATTGCCAACGCGAATACCTATGGTTTTAAAGAATCGCGTGCAGAGTTTGGTGATGTATATTCAAATTCATTGTTTACCAATGCGAAAACAACCCCGGGGAAAGGGGTACAGGTCAACAAGGTTGCTCAACAGTTTCATGAAGGGTCGAGCATTTATACCAACAACCCCATGGATTTGCGGATTTCCGGGACCGGTTTTTTCTCTGTAGCAAAAGATCGCTTGGTACCGCAACAGAATGAGTTGACACGTAACGGTGCTTTTCACATTAACCATGATAACTATTTAGTCACCTCGAATGACGAATACCTACTCGGTTATAACGTGAATCCAGATACAGGTGATGTATTGTCTTATGAGGCATCACCGATCAATATTCCGGCTGAGTTCGGTAAACCGAAGCAGACCTCCAATATTGATGTTGGTGTTAACTTGCCAGCCAACGGTGACTTGAAAGATCCTGCGCTGTTCGATTACGAGGATCCAGAGACATATAACCGTTCGACTTCATCGACGATCTATGACTCGATGGGTCAAGCCTACAAAATGACGACTTATTACCTCAAGGATCAGACTCAGCCTAATGCTTGGCAGGTCTATTATACGATGACCGATTCTGCAGGGGAAAAACCAATCAATATCGTCGGTGGTGATGCGACGACACCGACAGGGCATGTCGGCCATACCTTGAAATTTAATAATGACGGGACATTGGCGAGTATAAACAACGGACAAAATGTTGTGTCTGAACCGCTAGGGACCGGAGCAAACCCAATTAACCTCAACGGTGCGGATATCAACCAAGTGCTTTCATTCGGTCTGGATTCTTCAACCCAGTTTGCGGCACCATTTGAGCTGACTAAGTTTGATGAAGATGGCGCGACAACAGGATTTTTAACCAAAGTTGATGTCAATGAAGAAGGTAGCATTCTTGGAACATATTCAAACGGTGAGAATGTGACCTTGGGTCGTGTCGCTTTAGTCCGAGTTCCGAATGAACAAGGATTGGATAAGAAAGGTGGGACCCAGTGGGATTCGACCAATGCTTCTGGTGATAAGATCTGGGGTGAATCCAATAAAGGTTCATTTGGGACGATTAATAGTGGGACGTTAGAGCAATCCAATATTGATATGACCCAAGAATTGGTTGATTTGATTTCCGCACAACGGAACTTCCAAGCAAACTCCCGTGCATTAGAAGTCCATAATCAAACCCAACAGACGATTCTACAAATCCGCTAATTGATAATGTTTGACTCAGACCGACGGCAAAGTCGGTCTGACTTTTTCCACCCTCCGGCAATCTTGCGGCAAAAACAGCCTTTCTGTTTTCATTTCTGCTGCTAATTATTTGAATTATATGATTATTATAACTTGGCATATCTATTGCTTAATGTCTATCGTATGACGATGATAGGAGTAGATTATGGACCGTGCATTGTTTCTGGCAATGAGTGGCGCAAAGCAGAATATGCAAGAGATGCAGCTCAGAGCGAACAACTTAGCCAATGTGAGCACGACTGGCTTTCGGGCTGACCTTGCTCAGGCTCGCGCTATGCAGAGCTACGGTGACGGGCTACCAACCCGCGTATTCAGTATGACGGAACGTCCGGGAAATAATTTTGCTCAAGGCAGCGTCATGACTACAGGCAGTGATTTGGATGTCACCATTCAGGGGGATGGATGGATTTCGGTGCTGGATGATGCCGGTACAGAAGGCCTGACCCGCAACGGAGACTTCCAGATTGATGTCAATGGCTTACTCAAGAATAGTAGTGGACATCTGGTTTTGGGTGACAATGATGCACCGATTACCTTGCCGGTTCCACTGAGTAAAATTGAGATCGGCAAGGATGGTACCGTGTCTGTCATTCCTCGAGGTGCACCGGCTAACGCTCTCGAAACTGTCGGACGAATTAAATTGGTTCGCCCTGATAATCGTACGTTATACAAAGATTCAGTCGGTTTGTTTCGGGCTAAAGAACCGAACACAGTATTTAATGCAGATGCGAGTGTGACCTTACTAACCGGTGCTCTGGAAGGAAGTAATGTCAATGCTGTTGGAGAAATGACCAATCTCATTGATCTACAGCGCCAGTTTGAAATGCAAGTCAAAATGATGAGTACAGCAGAAGAAATGGATAAAGCGTCCAACTCTCTGTTGCGCACCGGTTAATGAGTGAGAGGAGAAGAACATGCATCCAGCTCTATGGGTAAGTAAAACAGGTTTAGATGCGCAGCAGACTAACATTGCGACGATTTCGAACAACCTTGCGAACGCTTCCACAGTCGGCTTTAAAAAAAGCCGGGCTGTGTTTGAAGATCTTTTTTATCAGAATATCAACCAACCCGGTGGTCAGTCTTCGCAGAATACCGAACTGCCAAGCGGGTTGATGCTCGGTGCCGGCTCTAAAGTCGTTGCGACTCAGAAAGTTCATACCAACGGGAATGTGCAAACAACCAATAACAGTATGGATATGATGATTGAAGGCGACGGGTTCTTTCAGATTATGATGCCTGACGGCAATATGGGTTACTCTCGAAACGGGCAGTTTACCTTAAATGCTGAGGGAACGATTGTCACATCCGGTTCCGGGTATCCATTACAACCTGAAATCGTGGTGCCACAGGATGCAGTTTCTGTGACGGTCGGCAATGACGGTCAGGTCTCTGTTCGGGTCCGAGGCCAGCAAAATAATCAGGTCATTGGTCAGATTACGACGGTTGATTTCATTAACCCCGGAGGCCTGGAACCTGTCGGCCAGAACTTATATTTACCCACCGGTGCCAGTGGTGATCCGCAAGAAGGGGTTCCCGGGTTAGATGGTTTGGGAAATATTCGTCAGTCGATGTTGGAAAGTTCAAATGTGAATGTCACTGAAGAGTTAGTGAATCTGATCGAAGCGCAGCGAGTGTATGAAATGAATTCCAAGGTCATTTCTGCGGTAGATAAAATGATGAGCTACGTGAACCAACAGCTCTAATTGAGATGATATGAGAGGTATTCGATGAGACGCTTATTCATTTTGGGATTCATCTGTTTTTTATCGGGCTGCTCGCTCATGCCGCAGGGAACCACGGAAGAGCAAGGTGATAGTGGCACAACATTGGTTGATGCAGTCGAAGGCGATAAATCTGACAATACGGGTGGTCAGGGATTGTTGGATGGATTGACTCGGCGTGCAGATCCGGTTGCCGATGATCCAGCCTGGGCACCGATCCATCCCAATCATCGTCCGAAGCATTATGCCGCGGAAACCGGTTCTCTGTTTAATCTCAGTGCTGCCACTAGCTTATATAATGATTCAAAGCCCAGACAAGTCGGCGATATCATCACCGTGACCCTGAATGAAAGCACTAAAGCAGCCAAAAGTGCGGATGCCGATCTATCGAAAAAGAATGATGCTTCGATGGACCCATTGGAAGTGGGCGGTAAGGAGATGAAAATTGGGGATTACAATTTTTCATACAAACTTGGCAACGATAATAAATTCTCTGGCAGTGCCGCAGCCAACCAGAGTAACAGCATTTCCGGGTCAATCACGGTTGAAGTCATTGATGTACTTACCAATGGTAACTTGGTGATTCGTGGTGAAAAGTGGCTGACATTGAACACCGGTGATGAATATATTCGTTTGAGTGGTACGGTTCGTCCGGATGACATTGACTTTGATAACACCATTTCATCGAATCGGATTTCGAATGCCCGAATTCAATATTCAGGTACCGGAACCAATCAAGATATGCAAGAACCTGGCTTTTTGGCACGATTTTTCAATATCGCTTTATAGGTTCGGTTTAAACGTCGTTTTTTTGGCATAGAAGACGGCGTGCATAGTAGAGAAGCACAAGGTAAATTGAATGAAAAAGTTAACACTTTTTTTGCTGGCGACACTGTTTGTTTCCTTACAGGGACAGGCGGCAAGAATTAAAGATGTCGCACAAGTGGCCGGGGTGCGTAGTAACCAGTTAGTGGGCTATGGTTTAGTCTCTGGGTTACCGGGAACCGGCGAATCGACGCCATTTACCGATCAAAGCTTCAATGCTATGTTGCAAAATTTCGGCATTCAATTGCCGCGAGGCACAAAGCCGAAGACTAAAAATATTGCCGCTGTGATTGTTACAGCCGAGCTGCCGGCATTCTCCAAGCAGGGACAGACGATTGATGTCACTGTTTCCTCGATTGGTTCAGCCAAAAGTTTACGCGGCGGCACACTCATGCAGACGTTTCTTAAAGGTCTGGATGGTCAGGTTTATGCGATTGCACAGGGCAATCTCGTGGTTAGTGGGTTCAGTGCCAATGGTGCTGATGGTTCCAAAATCGTGGGTAATAACCCCACTGTCGGTATCATTTCCAATGGTGCCAGTGTTGAACGTGAAGTCCCGAATCCATTTGCCCGGGGCGATTACATCACCTTTAATCTGATTGACTCCGATTTCACTACCGCCCAGCGTATGGCGGATACCGTGAATCAGTTTCTTGGTCCCCAAATGGCGACAGCAATTGACGCGACATCGGTGCAAGTTCGGGCGCCAAGAGATGCAGGGCAGCGTGTCGCATTTCTTTCTGCGGTTGAAAACCTTGAATTTAACACCGCTGTGGGTGCCGCGAAAATTATTGTTAATTCGCGAACTGGGACGATCGTGGTTGGTCAGTATGTGCGGTTAAAGCCTGCTGCTGTGACACATGGTGGCATGACTGTTGCTATCAAAGAGAAACTGGGTGTGAGTCAGCCTGGAGCATTTTCAAACGGTCAAACGGCTGTGGTACCGGATTCAGATATCTCTGTGAAAGAGAAGAAAGGGAAAATGTTCAATTTCCAGCCGGGAGTCACGCTTGATGATCTCGTCCGTGCCGTGAATGAGGTTGGTGCAGCACCATCGGACTTAATGGCTATTTTACAGGCACTCAAACAAGCCGGTGCGATCGAAGGCCAGCTGATTATCATTTAAGGGGAAGCACGATGGTCAATGACGTAAAAGATATCGGCTTTGTACAAGATATTACCCAACTGGATCAACTGCGTAAGCAGGCGGTCAGCGGTGATAAAACGAGTGAGAAATCAGCATTAACTGCCGCAGCCAAACAATTTGAGGCGGTGTTTACATCGATGCTTTTCAAGTCGATGCGCAAGGCGAATTCCGGTTTTGAATCCGATCTGTTACATAGTAAAACGGAAGATTTTTACCGCGAGATGTTGGATGAACAGATGGCGAGCCAACTGAGTTCTTCTGGTCGGTTAGGGCTCGCAGACATGATTGTCGCGCAGCTTTCTACCAATATTGATGGGCAGGCTTCGCAAACCGCTGAAGAATCATCCCAACCTGATCCTTTGTTACAGGCATTGGCTCGTGTCCGGGCACATCAACAGCAAACTTCTGAGCCGGAAAGTATGACGGATGTTCGTCAGTCTGCTGCTGTGACGGAGCCGCGTCGATTCGATTCTCCAGAATCTTTTATTCGTACATTGAAACCTTATGCCGAAAAAGCGGCTCGCGTATTGGGGGTTGATGCGTCGGTATTGTTGGCTCAGGCCGCACTGGAAACAGGGTGGGGGACTAAAGTGGTCGCGAATGCTCGCGGAAGCAGCCATAACTTGTTTAATATCAAAGCCGATCGAAGCTGGCAGGGCGACAAAATGGCAACTCAGACCCTAGAATATTATGATCAAACTCCGGTTGTCGAAAAAGCTTCATTCCGCTCTTATGACTCGTATCAAGACAGTTTCAATGACTATGTCCACTTCTTGAAAAAGAATCCGCGTTACATGGCTGCGCTGAATAATCATCAGGGGAATCCGAATTCTTTCATTGAAGGGATTCATCAGGCAGGATATGCAACCGACCCTGATTACGCAAACAAAGTTCTGCGGGTTCGTTCTCAAATTCAGCAAATGGATTAGTACACTTCCTCCCTTTCTCTGCCGGGCGGAAATTTCCTTCCGGCATCTTAGTAACCCATTGTATTTTATCTGATTAATTTAATGGCATACATATTGCTTCATGTTGATAGAAGGTTCAGTTTTTTACTGATGATTTTTATCTTGTGGGGGCGGTATGGCGTCTGATTTATTGAATATTGGGACTCAGAGTGTCTTAACATCTCAAAGACAGCTCAACACAACCGGTCACAATATATCTAACGTAAATACAGAAGGTTACAGTCGTCAATCTGTAATTCAGGGCGTGAATGCCCCGCGTATGTACGGCGGTCAGACCTATGGTATGGGTGTTCATGTGGAAAATGTTCGCCGCTCGTGGGATCAGTTTGCCGTCAAAGAGCTAAATATTGCCACCACAGATTACTCCTACAAGCATGATACTGAGCAAAATCTGGATATGTTATCCAAGATGCTCTCTTCCGTTGCTTCTAAGAAAATCCCGGAAAATATGAATGAATGGTTTGATGCGCTCAAAACGCTCGCTGATAGCCCGAATGATATGGGAGCACGGAAAGTTGTGCTGGAAAAATCTCAGTTAATGACCCAAAACCTGAATGATTTTCATGAAACGATTCGTCGCCAGTATGAGACGGTCAATAAAGGATTAGATCTCGGCATCAAGAGAATTAACCAACTTGCTTTAGAAATTAGAGATTTACAGCGTTTAATGATGCGAACTCCCGGGCCACATAATGACCTGATGGACCAACATGAAAAGTTAGTGAAAGAGCTTTCTGAGTACACCAAAGTGACCGTCACACCACGGAAAAATGCCGAAGGCTTTAATATTCATATCGGTAACGGACACACCTTGGTTTCTGGTACTGAAGCTAGCCAATTGAAGATGATCGATGGTTATCCTGATACACATCAATGGCGTCTGGCAATGGTTGAAGGGAAAGGTATTAAAGCCATTACATCGAAAGATATGGGGGGCAAAATCGGGGCGTTATTTAATATGCGTGATAACGAAATTCCCAACGTACTTGATGAGATTGGCCGTCTTGCGACCAGCTTCTCTTATGGTGTGAATAAACTGCAGCGGCAGGGTCTCGATTTGAATGGTGATATCGGTGACTTGATGTTTACCGATGTGAATGATGAACGGATCGCCAAAGAACGGGTGATCACCAGTAGTGAATCTGAAGCTGATATGGCGGCTTATATCGAAGATGTTTCACAACTGAAAGGCGGTGAGTATTCACTCCTTTATGATGGAAGTGACTATATTGCGATTTTACCAAATGGTGAGCAGAAGGTGCTTTCTCCCAGTAGTGGCGAAATCTATATCGACGGGATGAGAATTGAAATTCGCAATGAACCGAAAAAAGGTGAGCGAGTGCTCGTCCGGCCAACTCGTTCCGGTGCGGCAACCATCAAAATGGAAATGAACGATCCGGCAAAAATTGCCGCTCAGAGTTATGAAGCTTCAACCACCTTTGCTCAGGGAAGCGCCACTTTTAACATTGTACAGGCCGGTGATTTGCGAGAGTTTGAAATTGATGTCTCTGAGCTGGGAGATACCTTCACGGTTAAAGATAAAGACGGCAATATCGTGGCAGAAAATCAAGCTTATCCGCCGTCTGGCCCTGTGACCGTGATGGGAACAACATTTGAACTGTCTGCCGGTGCTTTGCCGAAAGATAAGTTTACCGCGAACTTGGTGCCCTCTGAAGGGGACAACGGCAACCTGAGAAAAATGCAGGATATCCAGACGGAGAAGAAGCTAGACAATAATGAGTCCACGATTTTGGATGTGTACCACAATCTGAATACCAATGTTGGTCTGAGAATGTCTACTGCGTCTCGATTGACTGATGTAGCCCGACTCGAGAAAGAAGCTGCCCAAGAACGGATTGCTTCTGTGTCCGGGGTGAATCTGGATGAAGAAGCCGCCAACATGATGAAATTTCAGCAGGCATATATGGCATCTTCGCGGATTATGCAGGCGGCCAATGACACCTTTAATACCATTTTACAGTTGAGATAGGGAGGAGGATCTTATGGTTGGTCGTATTTCAAGCTTCCATAACTATCAGGCTGTTCAGAATGATATTCGCCGTCAAGAAGCTAAGGTTTATCACAATCAGGCTCAATTGGCATCAGGCAAAAAGCTGATGTCTCCCAGTGATAATCCACTGGCAACGCATTACATTCAGAATGTGGGGCAGCAAGAAGAGCAACTGCGCCAATACCTTGATTCGATTGTTCTGGTGCGTAACCGACTTGGCCATCAAGAAGTCATTATCTCCAATGCGGAAGATTATGCCGATGAGGCAAAGCGTACCGTCATGGAGATGATCAATGGTTCTTTATCACCTGAAGATCGCCAGGCGAAAGAGCGAGAGTTGGAAGAGCTGGCTGATAACTTTTTGAATCTGGCGAATGTTCAGGATGAACTGGGAAACTACATTTTTTCCGGGACTAAACCGAATAAGCAGCCTTTCTTTCGTGATAAAGAAGGCAATGTGACCTATGCCGGTGATGATTATCAACGCAAGATGAAAATCTCCAATAGTCTGGAAATGCCGTTCAACAATCCCGGCAGTAAAGTATTTATGCAAATCAATAATCCTTTTGGTGACTATGAACCTGATTATCGGTTGCAGGAAGGCTCTGAGTTATTACTGGAAAAAGCCACCAATACCGATCCTCAAGATCAATCGAAATATACGGTTACTTTTGTTGATATGGGTAACGGCAAATATGGCTATCAGTTGGAACAAAATGGCAGTGCTGTTCAGGCCGGAGAATTTGACCCCAAAACCGGTATTAATTACGAAGGGGTCAATATTGAGCTGAAAGGCCAGATTTCACCGGGGGATGTTATCGAGCTGTCTCCCAGAAAGACATTCAATATTTTTGATAGTTTCAAAAAGGCAATGGAATACTCACGTGATTCCGTTGCCGATGGATCAGCGACCGCTAAGCTCCATCAAGTGACAAGAGAGTTCCACGCGGCCTTTATCCACTTAACAAAAGTGAGAACGGATATTGGTGCGCGGCTGAATACATTGGATATTCAGGAGCAAGAACATGAAGACTTCAAACTGACATTGGCAAAATCCAAAAGTAGTTTTGAAGATCTTGATTATGCAGATGCCGTGATCGACTTTAATGAAAATACTCGTGCACTTCAGGCATCTCAGAAGGCTTTCAGCAAAACGAAGGATTTGACACTATTCAACTATATCTAACTTTCACTTGCCTTATGTGCCATGCCATAAGTCGCGAAAGGAGTTGTGTTGAATATTGTTCTTCGTTGAAACGAGCACTCTGATTTGAGGCGCAAGTTAAGGAAGGCAAGGCTTTGTCTGTTGCGGATGTCAACGTCGTTATTGCCGAGGCAATCAAGCGGCAATCGAGCGGCAAAGCGGAAATAAAACAGGATTACAGAGCAAACAAAATCCGTTTTTATGTCGTTCTGTTTTATTTAACCTGTTGATTTAATTTGATAAAAAAATTTATTTTAAAGTTGGCACAGTAATTGAATTAAATCTATCAGAGCGCAAGTTATCGGTTTGGAACCGGCAATGTTGCAGATGTGGCAAGTTATTTACGGTCAGTGCTTCCAAATAAGAGTTAAAGCTGACCGCTTCGCAGAAAGCTTGCGGACTCAATAGGAGAGCAAACTATGACCATCACAGTCAATACCAATGTGTCAGCGATGACCGCTCAGCGTTACCTGAATAAGGCAACGGGTGAGTTAAACACCTCCATGGAGCGCCTGTCTTCGGGAAACCGAATTAACAGTGCGAAAGATGATGCGGCAGGTCTTCAGATTTCGAATCGATTGACTGCTCAGTCCCGAGGGTTGGATGTCGCGATGCGAAATGCCAATGATGGTATTTCGATTGCACAGACTGCTGAAGGGGCAATGAATGAGTCAACTAGTATCTTGCAACGGATGCGAGATCTGGCACTCCAGTCTACAAATGGAACGAACTCCACATCTGAGCGTAAGGCACTGAATGAAGAGTATTCAGCCCTTCAAGATGAATTAAACCGAATCGCTGAAACAACTTCATTCGGTGGTCGGAAACTGTTGAACGGTACGTTTGGTGAGTCTGCTTTCCAAATTGGTGCCAGCTCCGGTGAAGCGATCATTGTTGGTCTCACCAGTATTCGTGCCGATGATTTCCGTATGGGTGGTCAGACATTTGTGTCCGAACAAGGGAAAGACATGAGCTGGGGCGTTCCTGAGAATGCTCGGGATATGAAGTTAGAGTTTACCAAGAAAAATGGTGAGCAGGTATCTGTGGATGTCATGGCGAAATCTGGTGATGACATCGAAGAGTTGGCAACTTACATCAATGGGCAGGTCGATGATGTTACCGCTTCAGTAGATGATGACGGACACCTTCAGCTCTTTATGGCGGAGCCTAATCTTCAGGGTAACCTCTCTATCTCTGGCGGGTTAGCAACAGAGTTAGGTCTGAATGGCGGACCTGGACAGAATACGACGGTTCAAACCACTGATATTACGAATGTTGGTAATTCGCAGAATTCGGTCGGTGTACTTGATGCTGCGCTTCAGTATGTTGATTCACAGCGAGCAGACTTAGGGGCAAAACAGAACCGTTTAAGTCACAGTATCAACAACTTGTCGAACATACAGGAAAATGTTGAAGCGTCGAAGAGTCGGATTAAAGATACCGACTTTGCGAAAGAAACGACGCAGATGACAAAAGCTCAAATATTGCAGCAAGCAGGTACCTCAATACTTGCTCAGGCAAAACAGTTACCAAACTCTGCAATATCACTATTGCAGTAGTAGTAGAGCTTTATCATTCAGCTCAGACGTGGGTATATGATAAAGCTTTTTTGGTAAAGTGTGATTTGTGGATGATATAAAGCTCTCTCAAGTTTAACACCTGCTTTATATTCATTCCTTATCATACACCCGGTTAGTCATGATGTGTTCATTTCTCTTGATCTCCACATGATTGACTTACCACCAATAGCCCCGGTTCTCTCAAAGATAAGGGGCTTTTTCTTTTCCCGCCATATCAATTCGTTATCCCCAAATCAGATGACTTCAAGCGCTATTGTGAGCGGTTCATCGGCAGCATCAATTCCAGCCCTCTCGGCACAATGAGAAAAAACTTGAGTCTTTTCTGAGTTTTATATGAAATTTGTGTTGCTTCTCTCATTTTCTATGCTGGACGATTCCTTCATGACGAAAACCCCCTCTTTTTTCTAAAGGAAATCCATTCTGAGTCGCTAAAAAGGTCGAACTTTGAGAGAACTATAGTTTTCCGAGACGTCGGAAAACAGTCAAGAATTTCCGCGACGTCGGAAAATCAATAGGAGAAACCACTATGGCGGTTAATGTTAACACGAACGTTTCTGCGATGACGGCCCAGCGCTATCTGAACAGTGCAACGAAGTCGATGAATTCATCAATGGAACGCTTATCCTCAGGATATCGAATCAACAGTGCTAAGGATGATTCGGCTGGCCTTCAAATCTCAAATCGTTTGAGTGTTCAAAGCCGGGGATTGGGTGTTGCTGTTCGTAACGCGAATGACGGTATTTCAATTGCTCAGACTGCGGAAGGGGCAATGAATGAAACAACCAGTATTTTGCAACGGATGAGAGACTTGTCTCTTCAATCTTCGAATGGTTCTAACTCGAAATCGGATCGTGTTGCGATTCAGGAAGAAATTACAGCATTGAATGATGAATTAAACCGTGTTGCGGAAACAACATCATTCGGCGGTAATAAGCTTCTCAATGGTACTTTCGATACTAAATCTTTCCAGATTGGTGCTGACAGCGGTGAAGCGGTTATGCTCCACCTGAAAGATATGCGTAGCGATAATAACATGATGGGCGGTATGTCTTATATTGCTGCGAATGGTAAGGGGAAAGACTGGCAAGTTCAAAATGGTGCCAACGATCTGACCATTACAGTCAATGATAAGTTAAATGGCGAGCAAACCATCAATATCAATGCGAAAGCAGGTGATGATATTGAAGAGCTGGCAACCTATATCAATGGTCAGACTGATATGGTGAAGGCGTCTGTTGATGATGAAGGTAAACTGCAATTATTCTCGGATAGTAGTAAAGTGGATGGTTCAGTGAGCTTTGGTGGCGGCCTTGCTGGCGAACTCGGTATCGGTGAAGGGAAAGCAACAACAGTCAGCGATATTGATGTGACTTCGGTTGGCGGTGCTCAACAGTCGGTTGCTGTCGTTGATGCTGCACTGAAGTATGTGGATAGTCATCGTGCTGAACTCGGTGCATTCCAAAACCGTTTCGGACATGCGATTAGCAACTTGGATAACATCAATGAAAATGTGAATGCTTCGAAGAGTCGGATCAAAGATACCGACTTCGCGAAAGAAACCACCGCATTGACGAAGTCCCAAATCCTTTCTCAGGCATCAAGCTCTGTTTTAGCACAAGCGAAACAAGCTCCAAGTGCTGCATTAGGATTACTTGGATAATCAGTTCTATCCTTACGATAAAAATCCAGCTACGGCTGGATTTTTTTATGGTGAGAAAATGGCATAAAATAGGCGCTGAATCGATTGCATTCCACAAATCACTAGGTGCGATTTGCGTGGTTCAGATAAAAGAAAACCCAGACAATCGTCTGGGTTAAATTCATGGTGCGGAAGGAGAGACTTGAACTCTCACACCTTGCGGCGCCAGAACCTAAATCTGGTGCGTCTACCAATTTCGCCACTTCCGCATTGTATGTTGTTGAGCTTTCGCTCCGACTTTCAACATAGTATTTAAACAACACAGTGTTCAAAGTCATTTGATATGGCAGGTCTACCTGGATTCGAACCAGGGAATGACGGGATCAAAACCCGTTGCCTTACCACTTGGCTATAGACCTGTAACATTCTTTTGCTGGTGCGGAGGGAGGGACTTGAACCCTCACGTCCTAACGGACACTAGCACCTGAAGCTAGCGCGTCTACCAATTCCGCCACCACCGCATATGAGTAGCAAAAGAATTTAATATGGTGGCTACGACGGGATTTGAACCTGTGACCCCATCATTATGAGTGATGTGCTCTAACCAGCTGAGCTACGTAGCCATATTCAGTTATCAGTATGATAACAAATTCATGGTGCGGAAGGAGAGACTTGAACTCTCACACCTTGCGGCGCCAGAACCTAAATCTGGTGCGTCTACCAATTTCGCCACTTCCGCATTGTATATTATTGAGCTTTCGCTCTGACTTTCAACATCGTATGTAAAGCAACATAATGTTCAAAGTCATTCGATGTGGCAGGTCTACCTGGATTCGAACCAGGGGATGACGGGATCAAAACCCGTTGCCTTACCGCTTGGCTATAGACCTGTTGTCATAACTTCGCTTAAAGAAGTTATCTTAAAATATGGTGCGGAAGGAGAGACTTGAACTCTCACACCTTGCGGCGCCAGAACCTAAATCTGGTGCGTCTACCAATTTCGCCACTTCCGCATTGTATATTGTTGAGCTTTCGCTCCGACTTTCAACATAGTACTTAAACAACACAGTGTTCAAAGTCATTTGATATGGCAGGTCTACCTGGATTCGAACCAGGGAATGACGGGATCAAAACCCGTTGCCTTACCACTTGGCTATAGACCTGTAACATTCTTTTGCTGGTGCGGAGGGAGGGACTTGAACCCTCACGTCCTAACGGACACTAGCACCTGAAGCTAGCGCGTCTACCAATTCCGCCACCACCGCATATGAGTAGCAAAAGAATTTAATATGGTGGCTACGACGGGATTTGAACCTGTGACCCCATCATTATGAGTGATGTGCTCTAACCAGCTGAGCTACGTAGCCTCATTTTAGAGCGAGACAATATAATCAATCCCGCTGTTTGTTTCAATCTCTTTTTTCCCAGATTGAGACAAATAAAATATGGCAGGTCTACCTGGATTCGAACCAGGGGATGACGGGATCAAAACCCGTTGCCTTACCGCTTGGCTATAGACCTGTTGTCATAACTTCGCTTAAAGAAGTTATCTTAAATATGGTGCGGAAGGAGAGACTTGAACTCTCACACCTTGCGGCGCCAGAACCTAAATCTGGTGCGTCTACCAATTTCGCCACTTCCGCATATCTTTCCTAAAGACTTTTCATATTAAAAGTACTTAGGAAATGGTGGCTACGACGGGATTCGAACCTGTGACCCCATCATTATGAGTGATGTGCTCTAACCAGCTGAGCTACGTAGCCACAAACCCCAGAACAGGAAAACCATAATCCTGCGAACGGAGCGCATTATGCGGATATGACTTGAGAGCGTCAATAGTTTTTTTGAATAAATCGATGAAAAACAACTGTTCGTTTTTTTTTTAGTCAAACCGAGCTGTTTATAGACAAAATAACTCGTAAATCAATTGGCTGAGAGTCGTGAAGAGCGATTCAGGATTGATGTTTCAGAAGAGGATATGATGGGGATATTAAACATAAGGCCTTCGATTGAAGGCCTTATGTTCAGAGAATATTTGTAATCGGATTAGACATTGAAGCGGAAATGGATCACATCGCCATCTTTAACAATATAATCTTTCCCTTCCAGACGCCATTTACCTGCTTCTTTGGCGCCACTCTCACCATTGTACTGAATGAAATCATCATAACCGACGACTTCCGCGCGAATGAAACCACGTTCGAAGTCCGTATGAATTTTCCCGGCAGCTTGTGGGGCTGTTGAGCCGATAGGGATTGTCCAAGCTCTGACTTCTTTCACACCAGCAGTAAAATAGGTATGCAGCTCTAGGAGTTCATAGCCTGAACGAATCACACGGTTCAATCCTGGCTCTTCAATACCCAAATCGGCAAGGAACTCATCTCGCTCTTCATCATCCAATTCAGAAAGTTCTGACTCAATGGCGGCACAAACAGCGACGACAACATTATTTTCTTGCGCTGCGAATTCCCGAACCGCATCCAGATAAGGATTATTTTCAAAACCGTCTTCATTGACGTTCGCGATATACATGGTCGGTTTGAGGGTCAGGAAATTGAGATAACCAATAGCCGCCAATTCCTCTTTTGCCAGTGTCACACTGCGAGCCATTCCGCCTTCGGTGAGTACGGGAAGAAGTTTTTCCAGCACGGAAATTTCAAATTTTGCCGCTTTATCACCACCTTTAGCACGTTTGGCTTGGCGTTGAATCGCTCGTTCACAAGTGTCTAAATCGGCCAAAGCCAATTCTAAGTTAATGACTTCGATATCTTCGAGCGGAGACACTTTGCCAGAGACGTGCACAATGTTTTCGTTTTCGAAACAACGAACCACATGACCAATTGCGTCTGTTTCACGAATATTTGCCAAGAACTTGTTGCCCAGCCCTTCCCCTTTCGATGCTCCGGCAACTAAACCGGCAATATCGACGAACTCCATGGTTGTCGGCAATACCCGTTGAGGGTTTACAATTTTAGCCAGCGCATCAAGACGCAAATCCGGAACAGGAACAATACCTGTATTTGGTTCGATCGTACAAAACGGAAAATTTGCCGCTTCAATTCCTGCTTTGGTTAAAGCGTTAAAAAGTGTTGATTTGCCAACGTTTGGTAAACCAACAATGCCACATTTAAACCCCATGACTATAACCTTATTCAGCTTTGAATGTGTGTAAACGATTTTGTGCTTTCGTAAGACCTTCTTTGAGCAGTATATCCAAACAGCGGACAGACTCGTCTACAGCGGCATCGAGGCATTCCTGTTCTTTTTCAGGCGCCTTACCTAACACATAACCTGTAACTTTATCTTTATGTCCCGGGTGACCAATGCCTATCCGGAGACGGTAGAATTCTTTGTTATTGCCCAGTTTACTGATGGTATCTTTTAAGCCGTTATGACCGCCATGACTGCCACCTTGTTTAAATTTAGCAACACCGGGCGGTAAGTCGAGCTCATCGTGAGCGACCATAATCTCTTCCGGCTGGATCTGATAAAACTTTGCCAGAGCCGAGACGGCTTTTCCGGATAAGTTCATATACGTGGTCGGAATCAATAAACGTAAATCCTGACCTTGAATGGTGATTCGACCAGTCAGGCCAAAAAATTTGGGCTCATTTTTTAACACTGTATGGTGAACACGGGCTAGTTCTTCGATGACCCATGCTCCTGCGTTATGCCTTGTTCTTGCGTACTCTGGGCCTGGATTGGCTAGCCCAACAAGTAGTTTTATGGGTTGACTCACAGTCAGGCTCTCCTGATGTCTACAATGAAAAGCGCGGTATGATAGCACAGAATTTTTTATCCCCAAACTTCCTGAAAAATGGCATCAGTTGTGATGATTTGTGTTGCAACTTATTTTTAGGAAGCCAAAGTTGATAGCAAACTTTAGGAAATAAAAAAGCATCTCCGGAGAGATGCTTTTCACAACAGAAATGAACGATTAATTGAACATCGCTGAGATTGACTCTTCGTTACTGATACGGCGAATTGCTTCGGCAAGCATCGTTGAGAGAGTCAACTGAGTCACACGACCTGTTGCCTGCATTTCTTTCGAAAGCGTAATGGAATCGGTGATAATGACCTGATCAATAACGGAGTTCTTAATATTCTTCGCTGCACTGCCTGAGAATACTGCGTGAGTCGCGTAAGCAAACACACGTTTTGCGCCACGTTCTTTTAAAGCTTCAGCGGCCTTACATAGTGTGCCGCCAGTATCGATCATGTCATCGACAATGACACAGTCACGGCCTTCAACATCACCAATGAGGTTCATCACTTCAGAAACGTTAGCGCGGGGACGGCGTTTATCAACAATCGCAATATCAATATCCCCGAGTGCTTTCGCGGTTGCGCGTGCGCGGACAACGCCACCCAGATCAGGTGATACGACGACTGGATCTTCCAGACTTCTTGCTTTCATATCTTCAAGTAAAACGGGTGTTCCAAAAATGTTATCAACAGGAACATCAAAGAAACCTTGAATCTGTTCAGCATGCAGATCGATCGTCAGTACGCGGTCAACACCAACGTTCGAAAGAAAGTCTGCGACGACTTTCGCGGTAATTGGTACACGGGCAGAACGGACACGACGGTCTTGGCGAGCATATCCAAAATAAGGGATAACAGCGGTAATACGGCCTGCTGAAGCACGGCGCATCGCATCAATCATTACCACGAGTTCCATCAGGTTGTCGTTGGTTGGTGCACAGGTTGATTGGATGAGAAATACGTCGCTTCCTCGCACATTCTCGTTGATTTGCACTGCAACTTCACCGTCTGAAAAACGGGAAACAGCAGCATCTCCAAGAGAAATATACAAGCGATCAGCAATACGTTGGGCTAGTTCAGGGGTAGCGTTACCGGCAAATAGCTTCATATCAGGCACGGTGGAAACCTCAGGGTTGCGTCCAGTATTTAAATAGGTTGGGTGTGGGCCGATTGATCATACTCTTGTCGTGACGGTTAGCTGACCTATGTGTCACTTTCCATCTTAACAATTGTTGTCTTCACAACGGTGAGTATAGCCTGTCAAAGTTTCTTTTAGCGGCGAAATATTACATCCTTTTGCTACAAAAGCAGAAACTCCGTCCGGCAAACGGGAAAGAACATGTTGTGCTTCATTTTTGTTTGAAAATTCAGCAAAGATACATGACCCAGTCCCGGTCAATCTCGACGGCGCGTATTGTAGCAGCCATGAAAGTTGCTTATCAACCTCTGGGTAGAGCTTTCGGACAATTTTTTCGCAATCGTTTTCGTACGGCGCTTGTAAAAGCGTTGCCAGATCTCGCTTGAGCGTGTTTCTAGTTAATTTGGGATGCGAAAAAATGGTAGCGGTTGAAATGCTGACATCGGGTCTGACAACGAGGTACCATTTTTCTTGGGGTGTGACGAGTGTCAGCTTTTCTCCGACGCCTTCTGCGTATGCCGCATGGCCTTCAACGAAAACGGGTACATCAGCACCGAGCTGCAATCCGATTTCAGACAGTTGATGTTGGGATAACCCGCATTGCCAGAGATGATTGAGTGCGACTAAGGCTGTCGCCGCATTGGATGAGCCCCCGCCGATCCCACCACCCATCGGTAACACTTTATGTAAGTGAATATCAGCGCCCAACGATGTTTGTGTGTCGCGCTGAAGTTTTCGGGCGGCTTTCCAGATCAAATTATCATGTAACGGTACGCCGTCAATTTCCGGAGAGATAGTGATCTCCCCACTGGTATTGATTTGGATCGTCAATTCATCGCCGTAATCGAGAAACTGAAAAAGTGTCTGTAACTCATGATAACCATCATCCCGTTGACCCGTGATGTAGAGAAATAAATTCAGTTTGGCTGGTGATGGCCAGACAGTTTGGTCGGGATTGATAACATCTGATGTATTCATTGGGTGACTTTCCATTGCGAGATATGGATATTGATTTTGGTTGGTCCTTGTTGCAGGAATAAACGCTCGGGCAGTGGAAGTTGCTGCGCTTTGAAGGTCACGGCAGTGTATGTTTTATACTGTACTCGCCATTGTTGATTGGCGAGTTTTTTCTTTAGGCTATCCAGCGTGTTATCCGGTTTGAGAGCATACGTATCCGCAAGGGCCGGACGGCCCAGAATCCATTGACTGAGTGAACTCAGGGGAATATCCAGTCCGGTCAGTTGATGCAGTAATAATTCCGGTGTCTGCGCTGTATAGTGTTGTCCCTCATAGGTCTCGGCTTCCGCGCGTTGTGGATAAATATCCATCTTCAAGACGGTTTGCCCCAGAAATGTGGTTAGACGCAGTTGACTATGATGGTCAGATTTCTTCCATTGAAAATTGAGCGAGCGACGTTCTTGTGGCGATATGTAGCCCAATTTCCCTGCGATTTGATAAGCGCTGATCTGTTGGAGACGCTGCTGGTGTGATTGCCATTCCACGGGTTGAAGTGGTGTCTGAACACTGCTACAGCCAGCTAAAATGATGATACTCAAGAATACTTGGAGGATACGATAAGTCATAAATACGGCTTTTGTTGGTCGAAAAACGGGTGCTTTAAAACTAAAATACTATAACATTGATATCACGAAGTTATAAAAACAAATCCGTTAAAGTCTTTTCTTCAATAAGGGCATACAGTAAAATTCCTGTCTTACCCCTTAGAAGATGTGATCAGAGTACCTCCAGTCGATGTCCTTACTTGCCATTGGAATAAATCATCAAACAGCGCCTCTGGAACTGCGTGAAAAAGTTGCGTTTGGGCCAGATAAGCTTCCTGAAGCGCTGAGTCAGCTTCGGGAATATGCGGATGTTAAAGGGAGTGTGATACTTTCGACCTGTAACCGTACAGAAGTGTACTGTGAGATAAAACCAACGAGTAAAGGACGTTTGATCGATTGGTTATCTGAGTTTCACCGTGTCAATCCTCAAGAGTTAAAATCGAGCATTTATATTCATGAAGAGCAAGCCGCAATCCGCCACTTAATGCGGGTTTGTTGTGGTCTCGATTCTTTGGTTTTAGGCGAGCCTCAAATCCTCGGGCAGGTCAAGCAGGCGTATTCAGAATCGAAAGATCTGGCATCGGTTGATGCCGCGACAGAGAAACTCTTTCAGAAAGCATTCTCAGTTGCCAAAAGAGTCCGGACTGAAACGGATATCGGTGGCAATGCCGTCTCTGTCGCTTATGCCGCCTGTACGCTGGCAAAACATATTTTTGAATCTTTGACCAATGCGACGGTGTTATTAGTCGGTGCCGGCGAAACTATCGAGTTGGTGGCGAAGCATCTGGCAGCCAATGGTTGTCAGAAGATTATCGTGGCGAATCGCACCCGGGAAAGAGCGATGGGATTAGCTGCGCAATTTGATGCGCAGGTGATTCGTTTACAAGAGATTCCGGAACATCTTGCCAAAGCTGATATCGTGATTAGTTCGACAGCCAGTCCTTTACCGATTATCGGTAAAGGGATGGTGGAAAAAGCCCTTAAAGCCCGGCGTTACCAACCGATGTTACTGGTTGATATTGCGGTGCCGAGAGATGTTGAAGCGGAAGTCAGCGAGATTGGAGACGCTTATCTGTATAGTGTCGATGATTTGCAGTCGATTGTAGACAGCAATATCGAACAGAGAAAAGTCGAAGCGATTCAGGCTGAAGCGATTGTCAGTGAAGAAAGTGCAGCCTTCATGAGCTGGATGCGGTCGTTACAGGCCGTTGATAGTATCCGCGATTACCGTGACAGCGCGAATCATATCCGTGAAGAGCTGGTCAATAAAAGTCTTCAGGCGCTCTCGTTGGGGGGTGATCCGGAAAAAATCCTTCAGGAACTCAGTTATAAGTTAACCAATAAATTAATTCATGCGCCGACTCGAGCATTACAGCAAGCTGCCGAGCAGGGAGAGCCTGCGAAGTTGGCTATAATCAGACAGAGTCTGGGGCTTGATAATCTTTAATTTCGATATTATTTCCGTATAAAGAAGAAACTATGAAAGCGTCAATTTTACAAAAGCTTGAAACGCTCGCTGAGCGCTATGAGGAAGTTCAGCACCTGCTTGGTGATCCTGACATTATTGGGGATCAAAACAGATTCCGTGCGTTATCAAAAGAGTATTCTCAACTTGAAGAAGTGACTCAATGTTTTCAAGCTTATCAGCAGGCGCAAGAAGATTTAGTTGCTGCCGAAGAAATGGCGAAAGAAGATGACGCAGAGATGCAAGAAATGGCTCAGGAAGAGATAGAAGCAGCACAAGCGTCGATTGAACAACTAACCGATACACTACAAATATTATTGCTCCCGAAAGACCCGAATGATGAGCGGAATTGTTTTCTTGAGATTCGTGCCGGTGCCGGGGGCGACGAAGCGGGCATTTTTGCGGGTGATCTGTTTCGCATGTATAGCCGTTTTGCCGAAAGAAAAGGATGGCGTATTGAAGTCATGTCATTCAGTGAAGCTGAGCATGGCGGCTATAAAGAGATGATTGCTAAAGTCGATGGTGACGGTGTTTACGGGACATTAAAATTTGAATCTGGCGGTCACCGAGTTCAGCGAGTACCGGCAACGGAATCACAGGGAAGAGTTCACACCTCCGCCTGTACGGTTGCCATTATGCCGGAAATACCGGAAGCCGAGTTACCCGAGATGAAAGCCAGTGACCTGAAAATCGACACTTTCCGTTCTTCGGGCGCGGGTGGTCAGCACGTTAACACCACCGACTCTGCCATTCGGATTACCCACTTGCCGACCGGTGTGGTCGTTGAGTGCCAGGATGAACGTTCTCAGCATAAAAACAAAGCCAAAGCCATGTCGGTACTGGCGGCTCGGTTAGCGCAGGCTGAAGAAGCGAAACGGGCGGCTGAAGTCTCTGATACCCGGCGTAATTTGCTAGGCAGTGGCGATCGCAGTGACCGTATCCGAACTTACAACTATCCGCAAGGGCGGGTATCTGATCATCGGATCAATCTGACATTGTACCGTCTTTCAGATGTGATGGACGGAGAATTGGATAGCTTGATTGGTCCGGTTATGCAAGAACATCAGGCCGATCTTCTGGCTGCATTGGCTGAGCAAAGCTAATCGATGATGTCTCTGCCAACCCGAATCGACGAATTAACTCGTTACAGCACTGCCGTGTTATTGGAAAGCGGCAGTCCTTCGCCTGCGATTGATGCCGCGGTATTACTTTGCCATGTCCTGGAGAAACCTCGTTCATATTTGCTGACATGGCCAGAGAAAACACTCACCGAATCTCAGCTCAACCGGTTTGCTGAGTTATTGAACCGCCGTCAAAGCGGTGAGCCGATTGCCTATATTCTTGGGCAACGGGAATTCTGGTCTTTGCCGTTGCAAGTTTCTTCGGCCACGTTGATTCCACGTCCGGATACCGAATGTTTGGTGATTGTTGCTTTGGAAAAGGCGCGGGAAGTGACAGGGCCTATCTTGGACTTGGGTACCGGCACAGGCGCAATCGCCTTGGCTCTGGCTTCTGAGTTACCTGATATCCGTGTGACCGGGGTTGATATTCAGCCGAAAGCGTGCGAGTTGGCAAAGACAAATGCGGCTCAGTTGGGAATCACCAATGTGCAGTTTCATCAGGGAAATTGGTTTGATGGTATTGATGAAGGTACGAAATTTGCTTTGATCGTTTCAAATCCACCTTATATCGATGCGGACGACCCGCATTTACGATGTGGAGATGTTCGTTTTGAACCTCTGTCTGCCTTGGTTGCAGAAGAGCAGGGGCTGGCGGATATCCGAACCATTGCAGTCGCGGCAAAGCAATACCTGCAACCTCAGGGATGGCTGCTGTTTGAACATGGTTATGAGCAAGCCGAATCAGTTAGAGAATTACTGCAATCTCTGGGTTATCAGTCGATTCACACTGAGCAAGATGATTCTGGAAATGATCGCGTGACAGTCGGTTGCTTTCTGCCATAACGTTATTGATACCATCGCTTTATTTATGCCTAAAAAGTGCCCATAAGAGGACGTTTATGTATCTGGGATTAAAATATTTTCACCTATTTACCATTGTGACCAGTGTTGCTTTATTTTGTCTTCGCTACGGGCTGATGATGATGAACTCTCAAGCGCTTCACCATCGTTTTTTGAAAATCGCACCACATGTAATAGATACATTATTGTTGTTATCCGGTGTTGCATTGTGTGTCGTGACTGGCTTTATTCCCTTTACACCTGAGGCTGCTTGGCTGACGGAAAAACTCATGTGTATGCTGGCTTATATCGCATTAGGCGTGTTTACCTTGAAACTAGGCCGAGGGAAATTGCTGCGGACTTTCGCATTCCTTGGTGCGCTAGGCTGGGTTGCCATGGCTGCAAACATTTCTTGGACCAAGTTACCGATATTTATGCATTAATACTGGGCCGATATGTCTATGATTGAATTATTTGACGAAGATTTTGATGCGATGGAGCTGGTGGAGGGTGCGCTGGTACTGAACCAGGCCATTAATCCTGAGACCCGGGTTACGTGGGCGGAACAGACATTAGTGAAGATGACCCATGAAGCCGAAGCGTATCTGGATGATGATGCCGATCCAAAAGCACGATTTGCCGCTTTTTTACAATTATTTTATCAGGATTGGGGGTTTGCCGGTGATCACGAGGCTTATTTTGAGTCTCGTAATGCATTCATCGATCAGGTGCTGGAGCATCGTAAAGGAATTCCTGTCAGTTTGGGTGCCTTGATATTGTATTTTAGTCATCGACTGGGATTTCCGCTGAAGCCAGTGATGTTTCCGACCCAGTTTTTGATTCAGGTTGCTTGGCCCGATGAAGAACTTGTTTATTTGAATCCATTTTCTGGCGAATATGTTTCGAAGCATACGTTGCAAGCTTGGTTGATCGGTAGCAAAGGACCCCTTGCCAAATTAAAGTCGAAACACCTTCAGGCCAGCGATCACCCGACCATCATCGGACGTTGGCTGGCTTTACTGAAAAGTGCGTTGATGCGTGAAGAACGTTATACTTTGGCATTGAAGTGTACCAATCTGGCATTAACGTTTGTCCCCGATGATCCTTATGAAATTCGTGACCGTGGCTTCATTTATCAGCAACTGGAATGTCATCAAATTGCGCTTTCGGATTATCAGTATTTTATTGAGCATTGTCCGGATGATCCCGCTGCCGAATTATTGAAAAATCAGGTGAATTTGTTGCGTAGTACAGCCGTAACAATCCACTAATATTGGGTTTATAGAGAGAATACGATGGAACAGAAAGTTGTAAGAGTTGGTGATATTGAGGTTGCCAATGACCGCCCGTTTACTTTGTTTGCCGGTATGAATGTCTTGGAATCCCGTGATCTTGCGATGCAGGTTTGCGAACATTATGTCAAAGTGACAGAAAAGTTAGGGATTCCTTATGTATTCAAGGCCTCATTTGATAAGGCGAATCGTAGTTCTGTTCATTCATATCGCGGTCCGGGACTTGATGAAGGGATGAAGATTTTTCAGGAATTGAAACAGACCTTCGGTGTCAAGATCATCACTGATGTACATACGGAAGCACAAGCGCAGCCTGTCGCGGATGTGGTTGATGTGATTCAGTTGCCAGCGTTTCTTGCCCGTCAGACTGATTTAGTGGAAGCGATGGCAAAAACAGGGGCGGTAATCAATGTGAAGAAGCCTCAGTTCATGAGCCCGGGTCAGGTCGGCAATATTGTCGAAAAATTTGCCGAGTGTGGCAATGATAAAATCATCCTGTGTGAACGGGGTTCTTGTCATGGTTATGATAACCTTGTTGTCGATATGCTCGGTTTTGGTGTGATGAAAAAAGTCTCTCATGGCAGCCCGATTATTTTTGATGTGACCCATTCGCTGCAAATGCGAGATCCGACCGGCGCAGCTTCCGGTGGTCGTCGTGAGCAGACGGTTGAATTGGCAAAAGCCGGTCTGGCAACCGGGATTGGCGGGTTATTCATTGAAGCGCATCCGAATCCGGCTCAGGCCAAATGCGATGGCCCTTCAGCGTTGCCTCTGAATAAACTGGAGCCGTTCTTGGCACAGATGAAAGCCTTGGATGATTTGATTAAAAGTTTTGCAGATATCGATATTGAGTAAATTGTTTCACCGGTGAGACAGAACACATCAGAACAGTAGAAACCATCGTCTTATGCGATGGTTTTTTTATACCTGTCGTAGGGCTGAATGTAGCTCTGACAGTCAATCAATGTGGTACGGGCTCTGGTGAATGGGGATCTGACGTGCGATCACATCATCAAATATTTGTGACCTTAAGTTCATAATCTTATAGTATTCTTTATCAGTTAATGTATAGGGCTAACTTATATTCAGGTCTCTTGAGGTGGCCTGAATAGCAATGGACAGCTATGTCAGGGATCAGGATTGGCAGGAATATTATGCGATTATCACTTATTTCAACGCGATGGTTTTTAAATCGACAGTTTTCAAATCAACTATTTTCAAATCAATGGCGTTACTCGAAAACCATTCTCGGCGCACTACTACTTGTGTTGCTATGGGGATGTACAACAACCCCTCAAAAACAGTGGCATCAGGATGAAACGTATCATCTGACGGTACTTCACACCAATGATCATCATGGTCGGTTCTGGAAGAACAGATATGATGAATATGGTATGTCTGCCCGAAAAACTCTGATTGATCAGATTCGTCAGGAAGTGGCAGCCGAAGGCGGTAGTGTACTGCTATTTTCTGGTGGGGATATCAACACCGGTGTCCCGGAATCGGATTTGCAGGATGCCGAGCCTGATTTTAAAGGAATGAATATCATCGGATATGATGCCATGGCGGTTGGCAATCACGAGTTTGATAATCCGTTGGCTGTGTTATTCAAACAGCGCCTATGGGCGAATTTCCCCATGCTCTCGGCCAATATTTATGACAAAACAACCGGCAAACGCTTGTTCCGTCCGTATAAGATCTTTGATGAGCAAGGGGTTCGTATCGCGGTAATTGGTTTGACAACAGAAGATACCGCGAAAATTGGTAATCCGGAATATATCGGTAATGTTGAATTCAGAGATCCGAAAGTTGAAGCGAAGAAAGTGATCGCGACACTGAAAAAAACAGAACAGCCGGATTTGATTTTTGCTGTGACGCATATGGGGCATTACGTCAATGGTCAACATGGCATCAATGCACCGGGTGACGTCGCTCTCGCTCGTTATCTGGAGCCCGGATCACTGGATATGATTGTGGGTGGTCATTCTCAAGAGCCGGTTTGTATGGAATCCCCGAACGTTGCCGATACTCATTTTCAGCCGGGAGATGAGTGTCAGCCGGATATTCAGAACGGGACGTATATTGTTCAGGCGCATGAGTGGGGCAAATATGTGGGTCGGGCAGATTATGAGTTCCGCAATGGGCAGTTGAAGATGGTCAGTTATCAACTGATACCCGTCAATCTTAAGAAAAAAGTGATGCGCAATGGCAAGAAACAACGCGTATTGATCAATCAACAGATACCAGAAGATCCAGCGTTACTGAAGTTTTTGACGCCTTATGAAGAGAAAGGAAAGGCTAAATTAGAGCAAAAAATTGCCACCGTAAAAGGGCGTCTGGAAGGTGACAGAAATGTGGTGCGTTTTCAGCAAACCAATCTGGGCCATTTAATTGCAACGGCACATAAGAATAAAGTCAAAGCTGATTTTGCTGTGATGAATTCCGGTGGGGTTCGGGATTCCATTGAATCAGGGGATGTTACTTATAAAGATGTGCTGAAAGTGCAGCCTTTTGCCAATATTATCACCTATGTCGATATGTCTGGTGCTGAGGTGATTGACTATCTGAATCAGGTTGCGACTAAACCCGTTGATTCGGGGGCTTATGCTCAGTTTGCCGGTCTTTCCATGACGGTCAGTGCTTCCGGTGTGTCTGACGTGAAAATTGGTGGTGCCCCGATTCAAATGACAAAAACCTATCGGTTTACCGTGCCAAGTTTTAATGCTGCCGGGGGGGATGGGTATCCAAAACTGACGGAGCATGTCGGTTACGTGAATACCGGATTTGTCGATGCCGATGTTTTAAAAGAGTATTTACAGACCCATAGCCCGGTTGATGCTTCGCTATACCAACCGAAAGGTGAAATCACTTATCAATAAAAAAAGTGTTTGACTCGGATTCCCGAGTGATTTTTACTTGAGGCGGCAAAATTGCCGCCTTTTCAATTGCTGAAGGTGGCGCATTGCTTGATTGATAAAAAGGACTGACGTATGACTCCTGCGATTCGTTTGGCAAAGAAAAAGAAGATTTCTCATACAATCCATCAGTATGACCATGACCCGAATCATACCAGCTTCGGGCTGGAAGCGGCTGAAGTGCTCGGGCAGGATCCGAAGAAGGTATTTAAAACATTACTGTTCGCGCTGAACGGCGAACCTAAAGCGCTGGCTGTCGCGATTATTCCGGTTGAGCAAAAGCTGAATTTGAAACTGGCGGCAAAAGCGGCTGGTGTAAAAAAAGCGGAAATGGCAAATCCTGACATTGCACAGAAAATAACTGGATATGTGGTTGGTGGTATTAGTCCACTCGGGCAGAAGAAAATGTTGCCGACATTCATTCACACTAGTGCTGAAAACCAAGAAACGATTTGCGTCAGTGCGGGGAAGAGAGGCTTGGAAATTGAATTAGCGCCTCGGGATCTGGCGGATCTGACACACGCAAAATTTTTACCATTATGTTTAGAGAGTGAACCGACGGGACTGGAACATCAATAAATCACCCACATTGTCAGAGCAGATAAAAATCCCGGGCGTTGACGCTCCCGGGATTTTTTTATTCGTGATGTGTGGATTAATCTTCAATCTGCGCATTGTCAACGACATGGTTTTCGCCCAGGTCATCTGGCAAGATGAGATTTAATAAGATAGCAACGACACCACAGAGACTGATTCCCTGTAAGCTGAATTCACCGATACCGAAGGCCATACCGCCAATACCGAATACCAAGGTCACCGCGACAATCACCAGATTTCTGGATTTGTGCAGATCAACATGATTCTTGATCAGGGTATTCAAACCGACCGAAGCAATCGAGCCGAATAACAAAATCATAATACCGCCCATCACTGGCACGGGGATGGTTTGAAGTAAAGCGCCGAGTTTGCCGACCAGCGCTAAAACAATGGCAGTCACGGCCGCCCAAGTCATAATCACGGGATTGAACGCCTTGGTCAGCATGACCGCGCCAGTCACTTCACTATAGGTTGTATTCGGTGGTGCCCCAACCATTGCCGCTGCGATGGTTGCAATGCCGTCACCGGCAATGGTGCGGTGTAGTCCCGGCTTTTTCAGATAATTTTTGCCGGTGACATTGGAGATAGAAAGAATATCCCCCACATGCTCGACGGCCGGCGCAATGGCAACCGGAATCATAAACAGGATGGCATTAATATTAAATTCAGGCATGGTGAAGTGAGGGAGTGAGAACCAAGCAGCATTCTCAACCGCTTCGAAACTGACCACATCGAAAATCAGGCTCAGTGTATAACCGGCGATAATGCCACCGAAAATCGGCAGCAGTTTAAACATGCCGCGGGCAAAGACACTGATGAGAATTGTCGTAAACAAAGAAATACATGAAATCCAGAGGGCAACCTGTCCATCAATTAATTGAACGGAACCATCTCCCGTTTTTCCCAGTGCCATATTGACGGCTGTCGGGGCAAGCCCTAGTCCAATCACCATAATGATTGGGCCAATGACAACCGGTGGCAGAAGTTTATGGATAAACTCTGCGCCATTGACTTTGATTAATCCGCCGAGCAAAACATAGACGGCTCCGGCAGCGATCAGACCACCCATTGTGGCAGGTATGCCCCAAGCTTGAACGCCGTAGAGGATTGGTGCGATGAAAGCGAAAGAAGAAGCGAGGAAGATGGGGACGGAGCGACGGGTGATAAGTTGAAAAAGAAGGGTTCCGATACCGGCGCCAAAGAGAGCGACGTTTGGATCGAGTCCCGTTAGCAGCGGAACCAGAACCAGCGCGCCAAATGCAACAAAGAGCATTTGCACGCCTAATATGGCATTTTTCATGTTTTTTTCCCTGATTAAGACAAATTTTGAGGATTCTATCACTTATTGAAACGTTTGCCATGTTTCAAAGATGCTATTTTTTGTCAGGGGGAAGCAGGAATATTTGCCATTGTGGCAGGGTTTTCTTGCCGGGAAACCAATAGTTGCTTATGATCGGGACACGATTGTTGATGTATTTTGGATTACTATGCGAAATTTCGCTTGTCTGATTTTGTTATGCCTGACTTTTTCCGGTTATGCGGCAACTCAGGTCAATATTTATCGTTCGGAAGTCACGCTTGATCAAGAACAAGATGAGTCTCAGGCTCGAATTCAGGGCATGGAGAATGTGATTATTCGGGCGACCGGGGAGCAAGACGCTGTGAATAACCCAGTGGTTAAAAAAGCGCTGTCTCAAAATCGTCTTTATTTGTCTCAGATTAGCTATGGTCAGAAAGATGACCAAAAGATAGTCAAGATGCAGTTTAGTGCTAAGCAGATACGAACATTGCTGACTCAGGCACAACTCCCTTTCTGGCCGGTGAAACGGGCGACGATTCTTGTCTGGTATGTTGAAGACCAAAATTTTCAGCGTCATATCGCATGGGAAAACGTCACGAATGAGAATGTTCAGCAATTGAAACAATTGGCTGAAAAACGAGGATTACCTCTCATTGTCCCGGTCGGTGACTTTGACGATATTACCAGTATTGAAGCTTCGGATATCTGGGGTGAGTTTCTTCAGCCTATTCGTGATGCGAGTGAGCGTTATCATCCGGATGCAATTTTGATTATTCGGGCTCAGTCAGACACGCTGAACTGGAAGCTCTATGATCAAACACCAGAAAAACTGTTAGATATTTCGGTGCCACCAATGAGCGGGAGCTTAAGTGGTGACGACGAACTTGCACAGTTGGTTAATCAATTAACGCAATACTATGCCAAGAAAAATCGGGTGGTGGTTGCCGGGCAATCGTCTCATTCGATGATTCTCAATGTGAAACATTTAAGCCGGGCCATTCACTTTTTCAAGCTGGAACAAGCGCTCAACCAACTAAGCTCAGTGGCGAGTGTTGATGTCATCCGAATTCAAGGGGATGAAGTCACATTCCGGGTGCATCTGTTAACCACTCAGGAAGCATTTGAACAGGAGCTGGATTCACTCAATTTGATTGAGCGACAGCCTAAACCTGATGGAGAGGAGGCGTTCGATAAACAACCCGTTGTATCTTCTCAAGCGGAGCAACCTACATCATCTGAAGAGGCCGCCGTTGACGGAACTCTGAGTGACGAATCATTCTCTGATCAACCGCTATCTGATCAACCATTATCCGAGGCACATTCGCCGAAGGATTCGATGGAAAAGAAGTCCGTGAATGATGTTGATTCGCAAGCAACGGTCAATCCGCCAGTAGAAACCGGTCAATCTTCACTGCAATATCAGTGGCGCCAGCGCTCGGTGACCGAGCCATCAGATGATGCTCCTCAGGCAGAGGATTCACGAGATACTTTGTCCCAGAGTCAGATCCCTCAAGATACACCGTAACAATTATGTCATTAGCAAAAATAAGGGCCTGAATGGCCCTAATTTTTTATAGGTGAAGATGCTTACAGATGAAAAAGCTTACAGGTGAGAAAGTCTATAAACGAAACGATAAAGCTTATAGACGAGGCAGTTTATGTATTTGCTGTGGCAGGGTTGATTCGAATCGATAATGCGGCAAGACGCTGACCAAGTCGTTGCGCCAGTGTTTTTTCTTCTGTGCTCAATTGACCTGATACCGCAGCATGATGGCTGGCCCCGTACGGCGTGCCACCACTTTGAGTGGTATGCAATGCCGGTTCACTGTAGGGAATACCGACAATAAGCATCCCATGATGGAGCAAGGGCAATTGCATACTTTGCAGTGTCGATTCCTGACCACCGTGTAACGATGACGATGACGTAAAGACACACGCAGGCTTATCTATCAGAGCGCCACTGATCCAGAGTGGTGTGGTTGCATCCCAAAAGTGTTTGAGTGGTGCGGCCATATTGCCGAACCAAACCGGACTTCCCATCGCCAAACCATCGCAATCTTTTAATTCATCATATGTCAGATAAGGATCAGATGGCGGCTCTGCTGAGGGGGGAATATCCGGGACGGTTCTCAGCAATGCTTCACAACCAGCAACCGCATTGACTCCTCGTGCGATTTGTCTCGCCAGAGCCAGAGTAGAACCATGGCGGCTGTAATAAAGCACAATAATTCGGTGGCTCATAGAATCTCGAGCACCAGCTCGGGTGGGCGACCGTGACGGGCTTTGCCGTTGGCAACGACGATGGGGCGTTCAATGAGTTTCGGATGCTCGATCATGGCCTGAAACAAGTCATCATCACTGAGTGAATCACGGGCTAAATCGAGTTCTTTATAAATACTCTCTTTGGTCCTCATCATATCTCTGACACTGTGAACGCCGAGTTGCGAATAAAGTGTTTTCAGGAGAGAGGGCGTAAGCTCGGTTTCCAGATATTTGATGACCTGAGGTTGAATCCCTTTACTTTCCAAAAGGGTGAGCGTTTCCCGGCTTTTTGAACACTTGGGATTATGATAAATGACGACTGACATAATGACTCCTTTAACGGATTATTTTTGTAAAGCGAGGAATTGTTCCCGCTGAGTGATGAGTTGGTCGATTCTTGCATCGTAACGGGCTTGCTCCAAACTGCCTAATTTGGCGAGTTGGCTGGCCCGGGTATAATACTGGATCGCTTGATCCCAGTTTGCTTTCAGCGCAAACAATTCAGCGCGAGCTGCGTATTCTTCCTGTTGATTCCCCACATGGTTATTGGCTTGTGAGAGTATAGACCAGCCATTCGGATCATCCGGATGATTGTGGGTATAGCGTTGCAGTGTCTGTACGGCACGCTGATATTGTTTGTCCGCCATTAAAGCATTGGCATAGTTAATCGTCAGGACTGAATTATGAGGTGATTGTTTCAGCGCTTGTGCGAGTAATTGAATGGATTGTTTGGCTTTCCCCTGCCCGATATAGAGATCGGATGCCGCATCAAGATAGAAGTTGTTTTGTGGCTCGGCTTTAAGCAGACGTTCCAGAATCGGTGCCGCTTTATCGTACTGTTTATTGTCGAGATAGACCAGCGCGGTACCATAATCACAGGCGGCTTGAATCACCGGGTCGTTCTTTTTCCGTTGGCGCCGTAACCAATCCAGCGCGGCTTTATCATCAATTCCGGCATAGCGTACGACGACTCTGGCGCGGGCTAATTGATAGTTCTCGGCGTAAGGGATATTTACATGTTTATAGTGTTGTGCTCTGGCTCGGCTGTCTGTGATCCGACTATCCGGTAATGGGTGAGTCAGCAGCATGGCTGGCGGATGGCTGGAGTATTGATACTCTGCGGATAATTTGCCAAAAAAACCTGGCATGGCATAGGGATCAAATCCAGATCTTGCCAAAGTTTCAATGCCAAAGCGATCGGCCTCTTTTTCATTCGCCCGAGTATAGTTTATCTGACTCTGAACTGAGCCCGCAGTTGTCGCTGTGATTGCCGCGATCCCTGCTTCAGGGGCCGCAATCGCTAACAAGAGTGAACCCGCGAGTGCAGCAATGGTTGCCGGAGAACGTTTTGCTTCAGCTTCCATGCTTCTGGCGAGATGGCGCTGGGTCACGTGGGCAATTTCATGCGCCATGACGGAGGCTAGTTCACTTTCTGTCCGAGTATGTAAAAATAACCCTGAATGCAGCGCAACGTGACCGCCGAAGAAAGCAAACGCATTGATTTCACGGTTGCGGATCAGAAAAAAAGTAAATGGTGTCTTCACATCATTGGCATGTGAAACCAAACGGTGGCCCAGTGTATTAATGTATTCATTTAACACCGGGTCATTAATGATGGGTTGTCTGCTACGGAGAATCCGCATGTAAGCATCACCATATTGTTCTTCCTGATCAATACTCAGTGTCGCGCCAGCGACCGTGCCGATATCAGGAAGATCATTGGTATCAGCCGAGACTGATGCAGATAACAATATCGATACAGACAGGCATGAACAGAGTAAACTTCTGATTGGTAGACTCATCATATTTATACTATTTTTCCTTTACAGTCCTGACTATAGGACCTTTTCTTCTGCTATTGGTTTCCCCGATGTATCGACATCAGCAGCAGAGTGATTTTGTGCGATCCATTTTCCTATTTTACGGCATGATTAACGGTGGCATACGTTGTAAAACACTATACAATAACAGCCCTATAATAAGCATCAAGTGAAAGCATGAAACGCTGTTTCCTCCCAATTGACACACATAGTGCAGCCTTATCTTCTTTGTTTTATGGTTTAACATCAATGCCAGAAAGCAATATTTTAGTGATGAGGTCGGCTCTCCCATATCTGACAATATCAATACAAAACCAGCTTAGAATATTTTCAGATCTCATTGGTCAATGTGCATATATCCGCGGAATGTAAGTAATTCGATGGTTATTCTCAACTTCACGTAATAAAAGGACGTCATTACATGTTCGATATGTTGAATCGGTGGTACAAACGGCGCTTTTCCGACCCCCATGCCGTTAGCCTTTTTGCAATGTTATTCTTCGGGTTCCTGATTATCTATTTTATGGGGCATTTAATTGCACCGCTTCTGGTTGCCATTGTGCTGGCTTACCTGCTGGAGTGGCCGATCATACATATGGTTCGAATGGGGATCCCAAGAACGTTGAGTGTGATTCTGGTTATTGCTGTTTTCGTCAGTTTGATGTTGGTCGCTGTATTCGTGCTGATACCAACGATTTGGAACCAAGTCGGCAACCTGATTAATGATATTCCGAACATGTATAGTCAATTACAACATCTGATCAATACCGTGCCGGAAAAATACCCGGAGCTGGCTGATCTGGCGATTGTCGAGCCGATGATGGACAACATTAAGAATCAGGCACTGCATTTTGGTGAAAGTGTCGTTAAAGGTTCGTTGGCTTCTCTAGTGAGTATTGCGACATTGGCGGTATACCTGATATTAGTCCCGCTGCTGATTTTTTTTCTCCTGAAAGATAAGGGAGAGATGCTCAACACTGCCAGCAATATCATGCCCAGAAACCGAAAACTGGTGACTAAAGTCTGGCTCGAAATGAATGAACAAATTTCGAACTACATCCGTGGCAAAGTGCTGGAAATCCTGATAGTTGGAGGGGTGAGTTACATTGCGTTTGCCATTCTGGATTTACGGTACTCTGTATTGCTTGCTGTGGCTGTCGGTTTTTCTGTGCTTATTCCCTATATCGGTGCGGCGGCTGTGACGATCCCTGTTGCGATTGTCGGTATTTTTCAATGGGGATTTACACCATCATTTTATTGGTTATTGGTCGTTTACGGTGTGATTCAGACGCTTGACGGTAATGTGCTCGTTCCGGTTTTGTTTTCTGAGGCGGTTAATCTTCATCCGGTTGCAATTATTGTGGCGGTGCTGGTTTTTGGCGGGATGTGGGGTTTCTGGGGCGTGTTCTTTGCCATCCCTCTGGCGACTTTAGTGAAAGCAGTTTGGCATGCTTTACCCTCTGGTGAAGTAGAGGATTAACTTTTACAAACTGCATCATAAAATTATAAAAATCGGTATTTATACATATAATAATTCATAATAAAAAAGACCGTATTTTTGGATATTTAAAATTTGTTTTCACATTTGTCGTGTTGATGAGTGTGGTTTTTTATTGTGGTGTCAGAGAGGTTTGCTATGAGGTTTAGTCAAAAGATAGTAGCAGCGTCATCGCTACTTTTGATCGTGACGATTTTGTTGTTGTCTTTGCAACAATTAAGAACGGTTAGAAGTAGCTTTGAGTCCCTAGTTTACAGCAGCTTACAAGAGTTAGTTTCAGGTGTGAAGAATAGCATCACGACTGATATGCGAGCGAAAGAAGCAATGGCTCATTCGATGACAGAGGTCATTCAGTTGGATCCCAATAATCGGGATTACGTTAAGAATGTGTTAGAAACCCCCACGCTCAAATCAGGTTTTGTTGCTGTTGGGTTGGGATATGCCGGTGATGGTGCAGTGATCGAGAACGACGATAACTGGGAACCCACATCGGATTATGATCCGAGGAAACGGCCTTGGTACATTGATGTTAAAAAACAAGGGAAAATGTTCGTCACCGAACCTTATATAGACTTCACGTCGAAGAAAATCATTATTTCTATTGCGACACCGATTTATAAAAATGGTCAGTGGGTTGGTGGGATGTATTATGATCTGGATCTCTCAGGTCTCTCGAATGTAGTGAACTCCGTCAACCTTTTCGATGCAGGTCACCTATTTATCGTGACTGAAAAAGGGGAAACCATTGCCCATCCGAACCGGGAGTATAATGGGAAGAAATTTACCGATTATCTACCCGGTGCCCAGTTGAAAACGGGTATGCAGCGTGTAGAAATTGATGGTAAAAATTACCTGATTAACTTCACGGCAGTGCCGAGTGAGCATTGGTATGTTGGTGCTGTGATTGATGAATCTATCGCTTTTAGTACACTTTCTTCATTAAGAAACAGCTCTATTCTCTATACGCTGGCTGGTGTGATTATCAGCTTGATCTTGCTATCTCTGCTGATTAAACGGCTGATGCGTCCGCTTGGTATCCTGAATACTGCGATTGACGATATTGCTTCCGGTGAAGGCGATTTAACCAAACGACTGGAAACCGATCTGGATCAGGAATTTGCGACACTAGCGATTGGTTTCAACAAGTTTACCGAAAAGCTACAATATCAAATCAGTCAGTCGAAAGAGATTAGCAGCGATATTCTTGATGGTATCAAAACCATTGCTAATCATTCGAGTCATTCGGCTGAAGGTATGCAATCCCAAATGCTGGAAGTGGATCAGCTTGCAACGGCAATGAATGAGATGGCTGCGACAGCATCTGAAGTTGCTCATAATGCGCAAGGTGCTGCGACGGCAGCAAAAGAAGCTGATGATGCATCGAATGAAGGCGCTGAGGTTGTCAGTTATACCACGCAGTCAATTAATGAACTCTCAGCAAGAATTGATCAAGCAGTTGAAGAAGTCACACAATTAGAGTCGGCGACGGCAAATATTGAAACGATTCTGGAAGTAATTAATGAGATTGCGGATCAAACCAATCTGTTGGCATTGAATGCTGCGATTGAGGCAGCCAGAGCGGGAGACTCCGGACGTGGATTTGCTGTTGTTGCTGACGAAGTGCGCACGTTGGCACAAAGAACGCAGAAATCAACAACCGAGATTCGGACCATGATTGAGCAGTTGCAGTCCGGTGCATCTTCTGTGTCTGCCACAATGGGCGAGAGTAAAGGGAAGGCGGCTGAAGCGGTTGATAAATCGCATATTGCCAATCAGGCACTACAGCGTATCAGTCAGGCGATTCAACAGATTAGTGATATGAATATTCAGATCGCTTCGGCAGCGGAAGAGCAAAGTCTGGTTGCTGAAGAAATCAACAATAACATGGTGAAAATTAAAGATATCAGTGGTGAAGTTGCTGATTCTGCCAAAGGGGCAAGCCATGCAACCCAGTTACAGGTTGATAAAGTTCATCAACAGGAAAAACTGCTGAATCAGTTTATTGTTTGAGCTGTGATTGAATGAGATATTTGCCAAACATAATGCCAGCCGTCAGGCTGGCATTTTTACATCGGTTGCTCCCGGTTCTTCGCACCGATTGGACTGGACGTTCTAAGCACCACCCTGCCGATGTTCTCTTGGTGATTCTTCGTTGGCTTTATATCAACCGGATACTGGAATGCAGTTGATTCAGTCTGCATTCCAGTCGGGCGTCAAAAGCGGATGGACGATCATTTGCTATTTAGGTAGTCCAATACGACTTGATGGTGATCTTTCGTCTTGAACTTGTTGAACACATGCTCAAGTTCACCAGATTCATTGATCAAAAAGCTTGTTCTGACGACGCCCATGTTTTCACGGCCCATGAACTTCTTGAGTTGCCAAACACCGTATTTTTCACAAACTGCGTGCTCTTCATCGGCGAGCAAGGTGAAGTTAAGCGCTTGTTTGTCGATAAAATTAGTCAGCTTTTTCGGTGTGTCCGGGCTAATCCCAAGAATAACAACGTTGTGGGCATCTAGCTCAGCTTTCGTATCACGCAGCCCTTGCGCCTGAACGGTACAGCCTGGTGTTGAAGCGCGCGGGTAGAAGTAGATCAAGACTTTCTTTCCTTGCAGCTCGGAGAGCGTTACTGGGTTGTTATCTTGGTCATTGAGGGTGAAATCTGGTGCAGTTTGTCCTGCTTCGATCGTCATGATTTTGGTCCTTACTCTCTCTCAATTTAAGTGGTATGGCGTCGTGTTGTTAGCGACGTCCTGTTTTGTGTTTTTATATCGTTAGAGTGTCTGTTTATCGATAACAAATTATTCTGTTGAGTGGTCGCACTATCGTGGATGGCTTTATGGTGGCACTCTAATATTCTCGAGATTTTATACCCTGAGAGTGATAGAGACTCAAGTCAGACTGTAAGAAAACTGAGATTCAATTCATTCGGACAAATATTCCCGGAAACATGAAGAAACAACACCGATAAATCATTTGGATAGATTCTCTTATTTTACTCAAATAAGAGAACTTATTCACTTGTGTTTCTCAGTATCCTTACAGTACCATGCAGTGAGAGTCAACTTATGGAGAAAGACATGTTTTCTGGAAGTATAGTCGCACTAATTACCCCTTTTGATAGCGATGGAGAAGTAGACTACGGAAGTCTCAAAAAATTGGTCGATTTTCATGTAGATGCTGGAACCGATGCGATTGTATCCGTTGGCACCACTGGAGAATCGGCAACACTGACTATTGAAGAGCATGTCAAAGTTGTCTCAAAAACGGTTGAGTATGCACAAGGCCGTATTCCGGTGATTGCCGGAACAGGTGCGAATGCCACACATGAATCTCTGACATTTAGCCGTCTGTTGTGTAATACCGGTATTTCCGGGTTCTTAAGTGTCACACCTTATTACAACAAACCAACGCAAGAAGGTTTGTTCCTTCACTATCGAGCCATTGCAGAAGAGACCGATATCCCGCTGATTTTATATAACGTACCGGGCCGTACAGCGGTGGATATGCAGCCGGAAACAGTCGCGCGCTTAGCTGAAATAAAGAACATTATCGGTATTAAAGATGCGACCGGTGATTTGAGCCGGGTTGCGAAACATCGTGAACTTTGCGGAGAAGACTTTGTCTTACTGAGCGGTGATGATTCGACTGGATTGGAATTTATCAAGTTGGGTGGTCATGGTGTGATTTCCGTGACCAACAATGTTGCGGCAGCAGCAATGGCACAGATGGTTCATCTTGCCTTGGACGGGCAGTTTGATGCCGCTGAAGCGTTGAATGAAAAATTAATGAGTTTACATAAAAATCTGTTTGTTGAGTCGAGCCCGATCCCAGTGAAGTGGGCAGCCCATAAAATGGGATTGATTGATGGTGGCTTGTTACGTTTACCCATGACAGAATTATCAGAGCCCAATCAACCGATAGTATTACAGGCGTTGGCTTCTGCCGGATTACTATAGGTTTTTGAGGTTTGATTGCTGTGCCAGTATTATGGGACGGCAATCGTTGTACGAGAATAATTGTACGGAACCGAGCGTTGGTTTTCGTGTAGGAGTATGAATGAAATTTTTCAATCAGCTGGTTTGTAGTTCACTGGCTGTATTTATGATGTCTGGATGTTCTGATAGTGCGTTGACACGACAAACTGCAGAAGGCGACTTTGATTATTTAAACGCAAAATTATCCACGGCTTGGAAAATGCCTCCGGATGCTGAATTACAGCGCTACCACAATTACGATATTCCCGATGGAAAATATCAGGGTGGATTGGGGGAGCAAGTGGATATTCGTCCGCCTCAGTCCGTATTGACCTTGATCCCGGGTGTACGGATCGACAGTGATAAGAATCAGGTTACGTTCTGGACGGTGCAGCCACAGCTTGCGGATGAAATCTGGCATGTTATTTCACAGTATTTAGAGCAGCATCAAGTCGCACGTTCGCAGTCTCGCCCATCACTGATCGATACTGCTTGGATATCATGGTCAGCAGAAGATGAAGTTGCTCCCGTGAAAGCGAGATACCGCTATACCCGTTTACAGCAGGGGAAAAAGTACGGTATTCAGGTCTCTTTGCTGGATATGCAGCAGCGTGATTCAACAGCAGAAAAAGCAATTTACATTCAGAATCGTTACACCGTGATCATGGCGAATGCGATTACAATGCAATATGATCGTCAGGCTCAGGAAGAAGCGGCGAGAAAATCGCGTCAAATGGCTCAACAGATTGCTGTTGCCATGGGGGCAGATCGCAGTGGTTTGCCTGTAGTGATAGCCAGAACACCATATGACAATATGTGGCAACGCCTGCCAGATGCCTTAGCTAAGATTGGTTTTAGTGTCGAAGATCGCAACCGCTCTCAAGGCACGATAAAAGTTAAATTCAGTCAACCGGATGATGAAGTCTGGCAAGCGCTTGGTGTCGCACCTGTTTCTCTTGATAACGGCACATACACATTATTGCTGGGGGACTTGGGTAACCGGACGTCTATTAATATCACAGGCAAGGGTGACAAACCTGTTACTGAAGAGAAGCTTAAGGCGTTTTCTACCGCGTTAGCGGCATTGTTTCATCAATCGCACTAGACACGGTGATAGATCAAAAAAAAGGATGATTATTCATCCTTTTTTTTGATCTCTTGTTGATGCTTTTTATCTAACTCGATCAATCGATCCAAATCATTTCCTTGTCTCTTTTTCAGCTTATCGAGATTTTTGGGCGTCAGATATTTTAGTGCGGCAATGTTCCCAATAATGATGCTGATAACGACAGTGATAATGAACCAAGGGGAAGCCAGGAAATCCATGTTATGCACCGCTCTGCTCGATATTGATAACAAATTGAGTGTAGATAGTATGGATCATTTTGTGGATCGTGTCTTTGCCTGCGATCGATTCATCAGCCAATGCCTGAAAAATAATATCAGGTGACATCTGATTGAGACATTGTGTTGCAATGAGATGATGACTGATATGCCAAGGTTCGATCGACACGCCGCCCCGATCCTGTTGATACGGCAGGAAAAAACCAAATTGAGAGAGATGCTTGGTTAACCATGCCGAAAAGTGAGCCTGATGACCGGATTGATATTCCCAGGGTTCCAGACGTAGCGATTCATTGGCGGGTAGCGCATTTCTGTCATACACATCAAAGTCTGTGCCCCAATGATGCCGACTGGCTCCGGGAAGGGCTGACCAGCGTAAAATTGCCAAAACTTTTTCTTGCTCTGGCATGTTTGAGACGTCAAGCGGATGGCTCTGTGAATCGAGCAGCGGCCGTTCTCCCGAAAATTTTAGATTCCAGATAGAAAGCTGCTTGTGAAAATCACGGAATCCGCTGGCAATCTGTAACTGGAATCCTGCTTGGTCAGCGGCCTGTTTCAACGCAAAAAAATCTTGAAAGACCTGCCGATGGATCAGGAAGGTCTTACTGTCTACAAGACATGCTTGCAGATGTTGCTCACTTTTTCCGGTTAATTGCTCAGGCGTCATATCATCGGGCCAGTAAGTTGTTCAATGTGTGTTGATACATATCGGTCAATTTCTCAAGGTCAGGAATACTGACACATTCATTGACTTTGTGAATCGTCGCATTGACCGGGCCAAGTTCAACAACCTGAGTACCCATCTGGGCAATAAACCGACCATCGGAGGTTCCGCCGGTTGTAAGCAGTGCCGGTTCTTTATGATTAATCTGGCTGACAGACTTGGTGACGGCTTCCACAAGGCTACCGGCATCAGTTAAAAACGGTTTACCATTCAAAGTCCATTTCAGGTCATAATCCAGGCCATGGGCGTCGAATGTGGAATGCACACGACGCTGAATCTCTTCTGCTGTCAGCTCGGTACTGTAGCGGAAGTTAAATTGGACATGGAATTCACCCGGAATCACATTGGATGCACCAGTTCCTGCATGTACATTAGGAATCTGAAAGCTCGTCGGCGGGAAAAATGCATTGCCTTCATCCCATTGAATTGCGGCAAGTTCGGTCAATGCTGGCAGTGCTTGATGGACCGGATTATTGGCTAAATGAGGATAGGCGACATGGCCTTGAATACCTTTGACGACTAAGTCACCGGTCAACGAGCCTCGACGACCATTTTTGACCACATCACCGACGGCATGGGTGCTGGAGGGTTCACCGACAATACACATATCAATGATTTCATCCCGTGCCATCAAGGTATCGACAACCCGTGTTGTCCCATTGATAAACGGGCCTTCCTCATCCGATGTGATCAGAAATGCAATAGACCCTTGATGGTCAGGATGTGCTGCAATAAAGCGCTCAACCGCAACAATCATACAGGCAAGTGACCCTTTCATGTCTGCTGCGCCACGGCCATGTAGATAGTCATCAATGACGGTCGGTTCAAATGGCGGGGTATGCCATAATTCTGCTTTTCCGGCAGGCACAACATCTGTATGGCCGGCAAAGGCAAATAGGGGGGCCTGTGTCCCTCGGCGGGCCCAAAAGTTGGTTGTGTCTTCAAAAACCATGATTTCAACTTCAAAGCCGAGTGCCTTGAGTCGTTCTATCATCAAGTCTTGGCATCCTGCGTCTTCCGGTGTAACCGAACGACGACAAATTAATTCTTTAGCAAGGGCGAGTACCGGGCTATCGCTCATCCATTTGTTCCTTTCTATGCAAATATCTCAGAGTATTGTTCAGGTGAAAAACCAAGGTGGAAGGTGTTGTTGACCACCAAAACCGGACGTTTAATCATTGCCGGGTATTCAACCAACAGAGGAATCACGGTTGTACTGTTTAAACTGTCTTTTTGTGCTTGTGTCAGTTGTCTATAGGTTGTGCCTCGTTTATTGACAACCTTGTCCCATTCTAAATTCTGACAAAATTCTTCAACGAGTTCGGCATGGATGCCGTCTTTACGGAAATCGTGAAAACGATATTCGATATTTTCAGCATCTAACCAGCGACGTGCTTTTTTTATTGTGTCGCAGTTGGGGATGCCATAAAGCGTAATGGTCATATGATTCCTCAAATTAGAGCAGGCTGTGAGCGCATCGTAGCAGGAAGTGAGTGCGCTGACAAAGTCATGATTTACCGCAGGCTTGATTGAGATGGAGGGTATTTTATTCATCGAGTGACAGATAAAAATGAAGTTATTGATCGAACGCAACACTCTTTGTGTGAAAACCGAAATAATGGTCTGGCACGTAGATAGGAGGTGTCAATGGAATTGAGTCCTGTTTTTGCAAGAAGGCTTTATCTAGCCTACTTGGTTGAAAATTTAGACAGGCCAAATGTCCCCAGATTAATTGAACATACCGGGTGGCCTCGTCGCACAATTCAGGATGTGTTGAAAGCATTACCGGCGATCGGTATTCAACTCATGTTTATCCAAGACGGGAGACGACATAATGACGGGTACTATCGGTTGTCCGATTGGGGGCCATTTGATAGTCAATGGATCGTTGAGCGTCAGGATGATATAGCCGCCAGTCTGGGTAAATCCCTTTAGATCGAGGAAACGGGTATCGTTTCATCGCGCTTTACTGTATGAAAATCAACAGAGTCAATGATGGTCTATGGTTCCTCTGCCCGAGCTTGTCAAAGGCAGCGAGGGGCATGTTCGAATTGATATTCTTGGCAGAATCAGCTGACGATTATCTTTGGTTGTGAGTCGATAATACACAAGCCTAAAAGCCAGAATGTTCTGGCTTTTGTCCCTTCTCTTTTCTGAATTGTGTCCATCATTCAAACAGGTTCGCACACTGTTTTGACATTAGATTTGGTTTCACTATTCATGCTACTGGGGATCATGCTCCTTGGTGGTTGTTTTGATAATGGAAATCATGCCGAATTCGGGCCGCAAGCGTCCGTCATCTCGCCATTAAAGCACAGCACAATAAAGTCATTCATCGTGATTTAGATAACGATGTTAGCAGTTTGTTCTTCACGCCTGACGGAGTATGATATGTCCCAAGACAACTACACATCAGGGATCTTTTATGTCTCATCCTCAAACTGCAATTTTGCCAGAACCCGGACCATTTGCGCTGTATGCCATCTTTAAAGTCAAGCAAGAAGCGGCATCGGTATTGCGTCAGTTACAATCTTTACCGGAGCTGGTCGAGACACTGAATGCATCTCAGCCCGGTGCTGACCTGTCCCTTTCCATTGCATTCAGTCATTCATTCTGGAAACAATTAGACGCGGCTTTACCGCCTGAGTTGGTGGATTTTACCCCATTAGGTCAGGGGAACATTCGTGCGCCAGCGACCGACGTCGATTTTTTGATTCATGTGCACGGTCAGCGCCATGACTTACTGTTTTATGTGTTGCGCCAACTGATGAGTGGAATTTCCGAATGGGTGGACATTATTGATGAAACTTACGGATATCGTTATCTCGATGCGCGAGATATGACAGGGTTCATTGATGGCACTGAGAATCCGAAAGATGAACGACGTCAGGAAGTTGCACTTATCCACGATGGTGAATTTGCCGGTGGTAGTTATGTGATGATGCAGCGGTTTGTTCACCAGTTACCGGCATGGGAAAGATTGAACATTGCCGCTCAGGAGAAAGTAATCGGCAGAACGAAAGACGATTCAGTTGAACTAGATGATGTGCCGGCTGCATCTCATGTCGGGCGTGTTGATTTGAAAGAGAACGGGCAAGGGTTGAAAATCCTCAGACATAGCTTGCCATATGGGACAGTGAGTGGTGATCATGGCTTACTTTTCATCGCATATTGCCAGACTTTGCATAACTTCCAGGCGATGTTAGAGAGTATGTATGGCGAGCGTGATGGTAAAACAGATCAAATGCTCCGGTTTACGCAAGCGGTGACTGGTGCTTACTTATTTGCCCCCTCTGCAGCAATGCTACAGTCACTGACCATGCGATAAATACGCATTACTATAAAGTTCATATCATAGTAGCTGTACATAATGTGACCGAGCCTGAGCGCTCGGTTTTTTTCACTAAAGATATCTCTAGAAACACCGATAGGGGGGGGAATCCTGAGTGATTTTAGGTGAAAATTATGGCAATTACAGTCAATACCAATATATCGGCATTGCTGGCTCAGCATTATGTTAATCAGGCAAACAGTGCCTGGGTACAAGCGATGGAGCGTTTATCTTCCGGTTACCGTATCAATCATGCAAGAGATGATGCGGCCGGTTTGCAGATATCAAATCGCTTGGGGACACAAATGAGCGGGTTGGATGTTGCGGTGAGAAATGCAAATGATGGCATTTCAATCATGCAGACCGCTGAAGGCGCTATGCAGGAAAGCACATCGCTCTTACAGCGAATGCGTGATCTGGCGTTACAGTCGGCCAATGGTTCGAATTCCCAAGCGGATCGGCAGGCGTTGCAAGAAGAATATGTTGCCCTGAATGATGAGTTGAACCGCATTGCTGAGACCACCTCTTTCGGTGGCAGAAAGTTATTGAACGGGACTTTTGGCACTTCATCTTTTCAGATCGGTGCGAGTGCCGGAGAAGCAGTACAACTTTCATTCAGTAACATGCGTACCGATACACTCGATATGGGAGGGTTTAGCTACCTCGCCCAGAAGGTGCCACCATCAAATTGGCGCGTTCAGTCGGAGCAGAATCAGCTCACCATGCGTTTTAAGGATGCGCAAGGGGTCGATCAACAGATCGATATTGAAGCCAAAGCCGGGGATGATATTGAACAGTTAGCAACCTATATCAATGGCCAGACGGATCAAGTTTCTGCTTCGGTGAATGAGCAGGGGCAATTGCAGATATTTATGGCCGGCAAAGAGACCGCTGGCACGATTGATTTCAGTGGCTCGCTTGCCAGTGAACTACAAATCGGTGTGATGGGGTATGAATCGGTTAATGATATCAATATCACTCAGGTCGGTGGTGCACAAAGGGCGGTTTCCGTCTTGGATACTGCGTTATCGTTCGTCGATAAAAATCGGGCTGAGTTGGGTGCATTTCAGAATCGTTTCGGACATGCCATCCAGAATTTGGACAATATTCATGAGAATCTGGCCGCTTCCAGAAGCCGTATCCGAGATACGGATTATGCTCGGGAAGCAACTCAAAGTATGAAGCAACAGATCTTGCAGCGAGTCAGTATGTCAATTTTGGCACAAGCCAAAAGGCAGCCCAATGTCGCTTTATACTTATTAAGATGAATCAGTTTAGAAATAAAAGACGATTGAGATAAGTACTGTATCTCGTTTGGGGTTCACGGTTTTGCAGCAGCGTATGGTTGCTGATGCCCGTTAAACAAATCCTATTTCCCCAGTGAATCATTGCCTTTCATATTGTGCATGATTTAGCGACTCACATCCTATTCAGTGAGAATATGAGTTGAGTGATTTAACACCGATATGGTTGCAGGCTCCCTTCTGGTTTGTTCGAAATGTCTTCCGCTCGTCTTTCTCATATCAAGTATGTTCTCTCATATCGAGTAAAAAAAGGGATTCGTCGTAGAAAAGGCTAAAAGGTATCAAAAGTATATTGATGTCACGGTCTACGGCTGTTGATGAACCGTTGCAAAAAAAAGAAAAACGCCCTGTATCGTCCGGTTTGAGAGCATCTTTAGCAAAAAATGCAATGAACATGATTAACTGCTCAATCCTTGCGCGATTGAGTTTTTTGTCGGAAAAAAATCAAAAAAATACTTAAGATTTTCCTATTTACGTCGTTAATAAAAGTAACTTTGAGAGAGCTACTTGGTTTTCCGAGACGTCGGAAACCGGAAACATCGGAAAATCAATTGGAGAAGTCATCATGGCAGTGAATGTAAACACAAACGTATCAGCAATGACCGCACAGCGTTACCTGAATTCTGCAACACAAGCTCAGAATACATCAATGGAACGTTTATCATCAGGCTTTAAAATCAATAGCGCGAAAGATGATGCTGCGGGTTTGCAAATTTCTAACCGCTTGAGTGTACAAAGTCGCGGCTTAGATGTCGCTGTACGCAACGCGAATGATGGTATCTCTATTGCGCAAACCGCTGAAGGGGCAATGAACGAAACGACCAACATTCTGCAACGGATGCGAGACTTGTCACTCCAGTCTTCGAATGGTTCGAACTCTAAATCAGAGCGAACTGCGATTCAAGAAGAAGTGACAGCGTTGAATGATGAATTGAATCGGATTGCGGAAACAACCTCTTTTGGTGGTAACAAGCTCTTAAACGGCACTTTCCAAACGAAATCGTTCCAGATTGGTGCTGATAATGGTGAAGCTGTTATGCTGAACCTGAAAGATATGCGTAGCGATAATAAACACATGGGTGGCACCAGCTATATCGCGGAAAATGGTAAGGACAAAAACTGGAGCGTTCAAGCCGGGCAGAATGATCTTCAGATCAATCTGATAGACAAAGACGGGAAAGAGCAAAACATCGCTATCTCTGCTAAAGCGGGCGATGATATTGAAGAACTTGCAACCTACATCAATGGTCAAACCGATGCGATTAAAGCGTCAGTCGACCAAGATGGCAAACTACAAATCTTTGCCGGTAATAATAAAGTTGATGGTAACGTTACATTCGGTGGTGCATTAGCGGGTGAGTTAGGCATTGGTGAAGGTAAAGATGTAACCGTCGATACCATTGATGTGACTTCTGTCGGTGGCGCGCAACAGTCTGTTGCTATCATTGACTCAGCATTAAAATATGTTGATAGTCATCGTGCTGAACTGGGTGCATTCCAGAACCGATTCAACCATGCAATCAGTAACTTGGATAACATCAATGAGAATGTCAATGCATCGAAGAGCCGGATCAAAGATACCGACTTTGCGAAAGAAACAACTGCATTGACCAAAGCTCAGATTCTGGGTCAGGCATCAAGTTCGATTCTGGCGCAGGCCAAACAAGCGCCAAACTCAGCATTGAGCCTGCTTGGATAAACCATTTACCACAAGACAGACTTTGTTTAAAAATCCAGCTTCGGCTGGATTTTTTTGTACATGAGAGGCATCGTTTAGGCAATAATTTTGATGTAATTCACGCTTTTTTTACACAATGGGCCAGTTGAACGAAAAAATTAAAAATATTCTAAAGGATATAGATCCCTAGCCGTTAACAAGATTGAGAGAAATGAGATGTGTGAAAGTGAGGTGAGAGACACAGCAGCACATCAACTATCCGTTAAAGGAGATCAATATGCCAATTAGTGTAAATACCAATATCTCGGGTATGACCGCGCAGCGTTATTTGAATAATGCTGCGGATAGCGCTCAGAAATCAATGGAGCGGCTATCTTCCGGTTATCGGATTAACAGTGCGAAAGATGATGCCGCAGGGTTGCAAATTTCGAATCGCTTAACTTCGCAAAGCCGCGGGTTAGACATGGCGGTTAGAAATGCGAATGATGGCATTTCAATTGCACAAACCGCTGAAGGTGCGATGAGTGAAACCACATCTATCTTGCAGCGGATGCGAGATCTGTCTCTACAATCTTCAAATGGCTCCAACTCAAGTTCGGAGCGTAGTGCGATTCAGGAAGAGGTTTCAGCATTAAATGATGAGCTGAATCGGATTGCTGAAACGACATCGTTCGGGGGAAATAAACTCCTCAATGGGACGTTTGGTAGCAAATCTTTTCAGATCGGTGCTGATTCTGGTGAAGCCGTATCTTTGACGATGAGTAACATGCGTACCGATACGCAAAATATGGGTGGTCGGGCCTATGTCGCGCAAGAGGGAAAAGCATCAGACTGGACGGTCTCTAACGCAACCGATCTTACCTTGAGTTATACTAACAAAGATGGTGACGCTCAAGAGTTGACGATTAATGCGAAAGCTGGCGATGATCTGGAAGAGGTAGCAACTTACATTAATGGACAGAATAGTGATATTCAGGCTTCTGTTGGAGATGATGGTAAATTACAGCTATTTGCTTCTTCACAAAAAGTAACTGGCGATGTCACCATTGGCGGTGGACTGGGATCTGAAATCGGTTTCGGTCAAGGTCAGGATATGAACGTTCAAAGTGTTGATGTCTCAACTGTCGGTGGTTCCCAACTGGCGGTGGCTGTGATTGACGGTGCGCTGAAATCAGTTGATAGTCAGCGGGCTTCTTTGGGGGCTTTCCAAAACCGTTTTGGACATGCAATCAGTAACCTTGAAAATATTAACGAAAACGTGAATGCATCACGGAGTCGCATTAAAGATACTGACTATGCCAAAGAAACAACGCAGATGACCAAGTCTCAAATTCTGCAACAAGCAAGTACTTCGGTACTGGCGCAGGCGAAACAGGCTCCATCTGCAGCTCTTAGTCTATTGGGATAATCGACGGACTATTTTGAGCTTGGGGTCAAAGTAGTCTGATGATTTGAACCCAATGAGGTGGAAGGGAGATTGTTATGGAAGTTTCATCCTACACATCGAACATCCAGCCTTACGGCTCACAAAATGGCACTAAAATTGCTTCAGAGAATGACAGTAATAGTGCAAGAAGTGTTTCTGTGAATAACGATGCAGAACGAATGGACAAACTTGCCGAAGAGATGAAAGATCGGCAAGCAGATTCCGCTCAGACAGTCGAAAAACTGTCAAAAGAGCGGAAGCGAATTAACGAAGAACAGCGAGCTAAAGTGATGGAGCAGATGCATGAATTTGTTTCTTCACTCAATAAAGGGTTGGCGTTTCGAGTTGATGAAGAGTCCGGACGAGATGTGGTGACGATTTACGAAGCTGATACCGGTGATGTAATTCGTCAGATTCCGGAAGAAGAGATACTTGTTGTCTTGCGACGCTTGGCCAGAGATCAAGATCATCGATCTGGTCTTTTGATGACTAAAGTGTAATGTTATTTTGAGGTGATTGGATGAGTCTGGGCCCGTTAGGGATGAATTCTGGCATGGATATTAATTCCATGGTTCGCAAGATTGTCGATTCGGAGCGTGTTCCCAAGCAGCAACGGATCGATAGTCAGCGGACACAGAATAATGCCAGTATTAGTGCCTACGGCCGACTCAGAGAGTCGTTGGATACAATGAAAACGCTGATGGCAGATTTTCGCCAAGAAAAAGCATTTGCATTGCGAAAAGTTGATACGACTAATGAAAATGTCGTCTCAGCGACAGCGACAACGGATGCCATCGCAGGAAGATACGCGGTCGATGTGTTGCAGCTTGCCCAAAGTCATAAAGTTGCATCTAACGTTTTTGCGGAAGATGAAAAATTTGGGCCGGGTAAGCTGCATATTTCGCTCGGCAACCGTCGTTTTACCGTTGATATTCAATCGGATTCACGCCTGAAAGATGTCGTGAATGGCATTAATGCTGCGAAGGGAAATCCAGGGGTTCGCGCTTCTGTGATTAATGATATCGACGGTCCTCGTCTCATTGTTGCTTCAAACCAATCCGGTCAAGAGAATAAAATCCAGATAGGTGCTGATGCGCCCAATGGTAGTAGCTTAAAAAAACTGGAATATAAAACGCTGGAACAACGCGTTAAGGATTTAGAAAAAGCACGTTCTCAGGCGCAACAGCTCATTACGCCGCTCACACCAGAACAGCAAAAAATCGCTGGGAAAGTTGCAGAAAAATTAGAAACGGCAGCCCGAGCCGTTGATCAGTCTGTTGCAGATGAGATTCGACAAGCTGCTGAAAAAGCACAACCCGACGCTTCTGCAACGAGCGAATTATCTGATACTGCTGCCAATGCTGCCGCAGAGGCTGCAAAAAAAGCGCAAGATTATGTCCGCCCAGAAGATCGCATTCCCGGCTGGTCGGAAACAGCATCCGGAACATTATTAGACTCTTATCAGGAGCCGCAACCGGAGCTGGATCAAAATGCGATCGATAAGTCTTCCGATGTGCCCGGATGGTCGAATACCGCATCAGGGACATTATATGATTCGTATGTAACGCCGAAAGAAGCTCAAGATAAGCTGCAGAAGAAGTTAGCGCAGGAAGAAGCGGATATTGAAGCAGCCGTGCGCTCTGGTCAAATGACACCAGAGGAGGCGAAAGCACGGGAACGTGCAAAATTATCGCCAGAAGAGCGGGCTTACATCGAAAAAGTGGAGAAAGTGCAATCTGAACTGCAAACTGCTCAGAAAGCGTTTGATGCCTATCAAGGGATGTCAGAAGTTCAGTCTGCTCAGGATGCCAAAGTTATGTTGGATGGGGTTGCTACCCTGTCAAGCAATAACAACATTATTGAGAATGCGATTGATGGTGTTGATTTAAAGGTCAAAGGAAAAACGAAGGCCAATCAACCACCTGCGGAAATTGATATTGAGTATGACCGAGATACGGTCAAAGATGATATTCACAAATTCGTCAATGCATACAATCAGTTTTACCAGTTGTCGAAAGAGCTATCAAATGTAGATCCAAAGACAGGAGAAGCCGGCCCTCTCGCGGGGGACAGTGTTGTTCGTAATGCGGACTCTCGGCTGAAACGGGTTTTTTCTTCTCAGGTCAAGCAAGCGCCTGAAAATTTAAAAACACTCACGGAATTTGGCATTACAACGACCCGGCAAGGTACGTTGGAAATCAACGAAGATATGCTAACTCGGCAACTGAATAATAATTTTAATAAACTCGGTGAGTTTTTTGGTGGCCGAGATGGTTTTGCCAAAAGAGTTGAAGACGCGATTCAAGGGATGACCGGTGTCACGGGGTCTTTGCGTACTCGAGAAAAGAGTATGGTTGAACAGAATCGTCGTTTGGACGGTGACCAAGAGGCACTGGATCGCCGGATGAATACACTAGAACAGCGAACCCATGATAAATTTCTAGCGATGCAGGATGCCACAAGTAAGATGCAAAGCCAGCTGTCTGGAATGATGAATGCGCTAGGTTCGTCAAATGGATAAACAATTAAGTCAACTAAGTGATCTTGATCACGAAATCAGTGAACGACTTCAGGAAGAAGAAATAAACACTGAAGTTATTCACCAATTAGTCGATAAAAGGGATCAGATATTGCAGGTATTGGTTCAGGAAGCGTCAGAAAATCAACAGTTCTCACGTTCAGAGCCGTGGCAGTGTGCAATCGAACGTACCCAACGACTTGTTGAAGAGATGCAACTGAAAACATCAGGTATCGGTCATTCACTGAAAAAGTACCGGTATGGGAATAAATCTGTTCAGCAGTACAAGAAGTTTTTATGAAAGAGGAAGACTATGCGTGGTTCTTTACAGGCTTACAAAAAAGTATCAGTGGACAGCCAGCTCAGTGCTGCCTCACCACATAAAGTCGTACAGATGCTGATGGCCGGCGCGATTGAGCGACTGATACAGGGCAAAGCAGCGATGATGCAAGGAAATATTCCTGTCAAAGGTGAGCGTTTAGGTAAAGCCTTGGACATCATCATCAGTCTACGGAGTTGTTTGTCGATGGAAGATGGTGGGGATATTGCCAGAAACCTGGACCAGCTTTACGAATTTGTGATAACTCAGATCACACAGGCGAATCACCTCAATGAACCTGAGCTGCTTGATGATGTAATTGATATTATTCGGGAAATAAAATCGGCTTGGGATCAGATACCTTCAGAGTATCATCATCTCACTTCGTCTGAAGTAGGAGCATAGGTTTTATTGGAAGCATCTCACTCAATCAACGATTGAGTGTCGTCTTCGTATTGCCATATTTTTTGAATTCAATAGAATAGAGGCCACTATCACTATAGATTAGTGGCTTTTTTGTTGCTGGTCGTTTGAGTTTTTGTCTATGTTTATCTAGAGATAGATTGAGTAAACGATATCTCGCAGGGTTAATATAGAAATTCAACGGCAACAATAACCTAATGGATGAAGGCAAATATACTTACCTATGCAAGGTTTAGCGAAACTGCTCGTGATTGAGGATAATCCTGCAATTCGTCAGCAAATCAATATTATTTTGGATTTTGTCGGTGAACCTTGCGAGGTAATCGAATCGTCTCAGTTTGAACAGATTGATTGGTCTGACGTATGGGCTGGTTGTCTGCTCGGTTCATTGCAAAGTGGGCATCTGTCTGAGACGGTGCAGACACGTTTACAGGATCTCACTCATATCCCACTGTTGATGATGGACCAACAGCCTTACTCTCTGGAAACATTCTCTAATTATGTTGGCGAACTTGATTTGCCTCTCAATTATCCTCAGTTAGCTGAAGCGCTGAGGCATTGTAAGGAGTTTCTGGGTCGCAAAGGCATTTCTGTATTTACTTCCGGACGTAAAACAACGCTGTTCAGAAGTTTAGTCGGGCAGAGTCCCGGCGTTCAAGAAGTCCGTCATTTGATTGAGCAAGTTTCAGGAGCGGATGCGAATGTGCTGATTCTCGGTGAATCCGGAACCGGGAAAGAAGTCGTTGCCCGCAATGTCCATTATCATTCACCGCGACGTAACGGCCCTTTTGTGCCGATTAACTGTGGTGCGATCCCTGCCGATTTATTGGAAAGTGAACTGTTCGGACATGAAAAAGGTGCATTTACCGGCGCACTCACGGCACGTAAAGGTCGGTTTGAATTGGCAGAAGGCGGAACCTTATTCCTGGATGAAATTGGTGATATGCCAATAGCCATGCAGGTGAAGTTGTTGCGTGTGTTGCAAGAGCGTTGTTTTGAACGAGTTGGCGGTAATGCCACGATTAAAGTCAACGTTCGTGTTATTGCAGCAACGCATCGCAATCTGGAATCGATGATCGATAAGGAATTATTCCGCGAAGATCTCTATTACCGATTGAATGTTTTTCCGATTGAAATGCCTGCGTTGAAAGAGCGTAAAGACGATATTCCTTTGTTAATTCAGGAACTGTTGACGCGCATGGAATCTGAAGGTGCTTCACCTATCTGTTTTACGCCGAGAGCGATTCAGTCACTGATGGAACATGATTGGCCGGGAAATGTTCGGGAATTGGCGAATTTGGTTGAACGGATGATCATTCTCTATCCGAATTGTTTGATAGATGTCAATCACTTACCAACCAAATACCGCTATAGCGATATCCCGGAATTTCAACCGGAGGCGAGCCTTTACAGTAGTATTGAAGAGCAGGAACGGGATGTACTAGCAGACATTTTTTCTGAGGATTTTCAACTGAGTGATGTTGAGCAGGATTTGATGAACCACGTGAATGCGCCTCAATCTTTACCGCCAGAAGGTGTCAATTTGAAGGAATTGTTGGCAGAGCTTGAAGTGAATCTGATTAATCAAGCTTTGGATGCTCAAGATGGTGTGGTTGCCCGTGCTGCAGACATGTTAGGAATGCGTAGAACGACACTGGTTGAAAAAATGAAAAAATATAATATGAACCGTTAAATGTCAGAAAAGAGTCAATATATTGTCATCATATTTTTGCTGTTGATGTAATAATTTGAATTTTATATAAAAAATAGTCTGGAACGCTTTTTGCTTTTCAGACTATTGTTGTTTTTACAGAACAGAAAACGAATATGCAAGAATCTCAGGCGCAACAGCTTTCTCATCTCGATTCGATAGAAGATCAGGTTGAACGATACAAACAGGTACTGGATGTCATGCCTGCTGGTGTTATTTTGTTGGATACACAGGGCATTGTCCGTGAGGCAAACCCTGAGGCTGTTCGGCTGCTGGAAATTCCATTAGTCGGTGAGCGCTGGTACGCTGTGATTCAGTCTGCTTTTGCACCAAAAGAAGATGATGGACACGAAATTTCGCTGCGTAATGGCAGAAAAGTGCGGCTTGCGATTTCAGCATCGTCAACCGGTCAACTGATCCTCATTACCGATTTAACCGAAACCCGTTTGCTCCAAGCACGAGTGAGTGATTTACAACGGCTCTCTTCATTGGGCCGAATGGTTGCGTCATTGGCACATCAGGTTCGTACCCCTTTATCGAGTGCGATGCTGTATGCGTCTAATCTTGCTGCGCCTCAGTTACCGGCTGCAACGCGTGAACGTTTTCAGACGAAATTGATGGATCGGTTGCATGATCTGGATAAACAGGTCAATGACATGCTGCTGTTCGCTAAGGGAGGCGATAATAAAGTCGTCAAATCCTTTACACTGGATGAATTAGTTCAGGAATTTTATCCGATGGTCGAAACGGCGATACACAGTCATCAGATTGACTATGGGCAGGAAATCGAACACCCGGAGACAGCTTTGCTGGGAAACCCAAATGCAATTGCCTCAGCGTTGAGTAATTTGGTCATGAATGCGATTCAGAACAGCGGTAAAGGGGCTCAGATTGATGTGTTTTTCCGACCGGTCCGGAACATGTTGAAGATTTCTGTACAGGATAACGGGCCGGGAATTGCTGCTGAAATGCAAAATAAAATTATGGAGCCTTTTTTTACCACGCGTTCACAGGGAACGGGGTTAGGGCTTGCGGTTGTTCAGATGGTTTGTCGTGCACACGATGGGCATCTAGATTTGATTTCTGAAGAAGGGGATGGTGCATGTTTTACGATGTGTCTTCCTCTGGAGCGGACGGTTTCTCATAAGAATTCAGAGACAGGAGAGTAATCATGGCTCAGAGCAAAGTATTAATTGTTGAAGATGATGAAGGTTTGCGCGAGGCATTGGTGGATACCTTAGCTCTGGCCGGATATGAATGGGTCGAAGCTGATTGTGCTGAAGACGCACTGGTAAAATTAAAATCAGAGGGCGTTGATATCGTGGTCTCTGATGTGCAAATGGCCGGTATGGGTGGTTTGGCATTGTTGAGAAATATCAAACAGCATTGGCCGAATCTACCAGTATTACTCATGACTGCATATGCCAATATTGAAGATGCCGTTGCAGCGATGAAAGAAGGTGCCATTGATTATATGGCGAAGCCATTTGCGCCTGAAGTGTTGCTGAATATGGTCAGCCGTTATGCGCCGGTCAAATCTGATGACAATGGTGATGCGGTTGTTGCTGATGAGAAAAGTGTAAAATTACTCGCTTTAGCGGAGAAAGTTGCTAAAACTGACGCAAATGTCATGATTCTCGGACCGAGTGGTTCCGGGAAAGAGGTGATGTCTCGCTACATTCACAACGCTTCATTGCGTAAAGATGGTCCTTTCATCGCAATCAACTGTGCTGCGATTCCGGATAATATGCTGGAAGCGACTCTGTTTGGTTATGAGAAAGGGGCTTTCACCGGCGCTATCCAAGCTTGTCCCGGAAAATTTGAACAAGCACAAGGCGGGACTATTCTACTCGATGAAATCAGTGAAATGGATTTGAACCTCCAGGCGAAGCTGTTGCGGGTGCTACAGGAAAGAGAAGTAGAACGTCTGGGTAGCCGTAAAAGTATTCAGTTGGATGTCAGAGTGCTTGCGACCAGTAACCGCGATTTAAAAAGTTATGTTCAGGAAGGTGAATTTCGCGAAGATTTATACTATCGCCTGAACGTTTTCCCAATTTCATGGCCAGCGCTGCGAGAGCGTCAGGATGACATAAAACCTTTGGCACAGCATCTGGTTGAGCGTCACTGTAAAAAACTTGGTATCGCAATGCCCCGGATCGCAACATCAGCCGTTGAAAAACTACTCTCTTATCCGTGGCCCGGCAACGTTCGTGAACTGGATAATGTTATTCAGAGAGCTTTGATTTTGAGTGAGAATGGCAATATTGACGAAGAACATATCCTCTTGGAAGGGGTTGACTGGAAGGATGCCGGCAGTTTACAAAAGTTAGTTGAAAACGATCAGCCGCGCTCAACATCACAATTGGTTGAACCTCCGACTGTCAAAACTGTGGCTCACAGTGAGATGAACAGCCATCAGTCGAGTATTTCCGATTTGGGAGGTGAGCTTCGCGACCAGGAATATTCTATTATTCTGGAAACCTTGATTGCCTGTAAGGGTCGGCGGAAAGAGATGGCTGAGCGCCTGGGTATTAGTCCGAGAACCTTGCGCTATAAATTGGCGAAGATGAGAGATGCAGGGATTGATATTCCGGGGTAAATGTTATTTATCAAATGGCACACTAATTGCTGGATAAGAGATAAGCAACGGTTATACGAGTCAAAGATTTGGCTATCGGGGGGAAACTTATGAGACTAGATGGATTACAGACTGAAATGCAGTCAATGATACAGGAAGCCAGTGGTAAACCAACGACATCAACCGGGCAGTCAGTGAGTGCTGACTTTGGTGAACTGCTCAATACAGCGATTAACAATGTGAACGGATTACAAAAGACATCCAGTAATCTGCAAACGCGTTTTGATCGGGGTGATGAAGGCGTGTCCTTGTCCGATGTAATGATCGCAAGAAATAAAGCAAGTGTTGCATTTGATGCGACCGTACAGGTTCGAAATAAGCTCGTTGATGCTTATAAAGAACTGATGAACATGCCGGTTTAACTTTGACGTTTCGGTATCAATTTTGAAGTATTGTAGGTAAGCAACGTGGCCGAAGATAACCAATCGACAGACCTGACTTTAAGTGATGGTGGGGCGCTTTCCGCAGATACGGATTTACCCGTCGATCATCAAGACCCTGATTTAGATGAAAAAAGTTCATCTCGTTTCGATTTTGCCGTCGGTGATTTGGACCTGATCCGTCAGGTTGTTCTTGTTCTTTCCATCTCTATTTGTGTCGCTTTGATCCTGATGCTGTTTTTCTGGGTGAAAGAGCCGGAAATGCGTCCACTTGGAGCCTATGATACCGAGGAATTAATCCCGATTCTGGATTATCTCGATCAGAGTAAGAAAGAATATAAACTCGATGGTAATACGATTTTGGTTCCGGTCACTGAATACAGCGGACTCAAACTGGATTTAGCCAGGGCGGGTCTGAATCAGGATAAACAGGCCGGTGATGATATTCTGCTTCAGGATATGGGCTTTGGCGTATCACAGCGTCTTGAAATCGAGCGGTTAAAATTGAGCCGTGAGCGCCAGTTAGCCAAAGCAATTGAAGCTATGAATCAGGTGAGAAAAGCGCGCGTATTACTGGCGATGCCTAAATCGAGTGTGTTTGTCCGTCAAAATCAAGAAGCTTCAGCATCGGTTTTTTTGACGCTGAGAACCGGTGCAAATCTGAAACAGGAAGAAGTCGATTCAATTGTCGATATGGTTGCCAGTGCAGTTCCTGGTATGAAAACCACTCGTATTACGGTCACCGATCAACATGGACGCCTGCTTAACTCGGGGTCTGCCGATCCTTTATCCACTGCACGTCGGAAAGAGCAAGAGTTAGAGCGTAAGCAAGAGCAAGAACTCAAAGATAAAATTGATTCAGTGCTGATCCCGATTCTCGGGCTGGGGCAATATACTGCGCAGGTTGATGTTGAAATGGACTTCAGTGCCATTGAGCAGACCAGTCGTCAGTTTGACCCGAAAAAACCATCAACCCGTAGTGAATACACGCTTGAAGATTATAACAACGCCAACGTTGTTGCAGGTGTTCCCGGTGCGCTGAGCAATCAACCCCCGGCAGACTCTTCTATCCCGGAAGATGTCGCACAAATGAAAGATGGTTCGACCCTCGGTCAAGGATCAGTCCATAAAGAAGCCACACGTAATTACGAATTGAACACGACTGTGAGTCATGAGCGGAAACAGACCGGTGTGATTAATCGTCAAACCGTTTCCGTGGCCATTAAAGACCGTGAGGTTGTGAATCCGGATACCGGTGAGGTTACCTATAAGCCTTTGTCTGATAGTCAACTAAATGCGGTGCGTCAGGTCCTGGTCGGTGCGATTGGCTATAATGAACAACGCGGCGATTTATTAAATGTCTTAAGTATGCAGTTTGCCAAGCCTGAAATGGAAAAACTTACTGATGTACCGATTTGGGAAAACCCGAACTTTAGCGAGTGGATTCGTTGGCTGGCAAGTGCATTGGTTATCATTGTCGTGATTCTGGTATTGGTTCGTCCGGCAATGAAAAAACTTATCAACCCAACCAGTGGAGATGAAGACCAAATTTATGGTCCCGATGGACTACCGATTGGTGCAGATGGTGAAACCAGCCTGATTGGTGAAGACATTGACGCGGGTGATCTGTTCGAGTTCGGTTCGACGATTGATTTACCGAATTTACATAAAGATGAAGACGTACTGAAAGCGGTACGGGCCTTGGTTGCCAATGAGCCGGAACTCGCAGCTCAGGTTGTGAAAAATTGGATGGTGAACGATGGCTGATGAAAAAGAAAAGGGCGGTGATTTGGTTTCTCAAGACATTGATATCGGGTCAATTAGTGGCGATGAAAAAGCTGCAATCCTCTTATTGAGTCTGAATGAGGAAGATGCTGCCGGGATTATTCGTCATCTGGAACCGAAACAGGTCCAGCGAGTTGGTAGTGCGATGGCTCGCTCGAGTGAACTGAGTCAGGGTAAAGTGAGTGCCGTGCACCGGGCATTTCTGGAGGATATTCAGAAGTACACCAATATCGGGATGGGCAGCGAAGACTTTATGCGTAATGCCTTGGTTGCAGCCTTAGGCGAAGATAAAGCCAATAATCTGGTCGATCAAATTCTGCTGGGAACCGGTTCAAAAGGTTTGGACTCTTTGAAATGGATGGATCCACGTCAGGTTGCCAGCATTATTGTCAATGAGCACCCGCAGATCCAGACAATCGTTTTGTCCTATCTCGATCCAGACCAATCGGCTGAAATTTTGGCACAATTTGCTGAACGGGATCGACTGGACTTGATGATGCGGATTGCTAATCTGGAGGAAGTACAGCCGTCGGCATTGGCAGAATTGAACGAAATTATGGAGAAACAGTTTGCCGGTCAAGCGGGCGCACAAGCTGCGAAAATTGGTGGTCTGAAAGCCGCTGCCGATATTATGAACTACCTCGATAATAACGTTGAAGGCGTCCTGATGGAGCAAATGCGTGATCAGGATGAAGATCTGGCAACGCAAATTCAGGATCTGATGTTTGTCTTTGAAAACCTCGCTGAAGTTGATGATCAGGGGATCCAGAAACTGTTGCGGGATGTGCCACAGGATGTCTTGCAGAAAGCACTGAAAGGAGCTGATGACACCCTGAAAGAAAAAATCTTTAAAAATATGTCTAAACGTGCTGCCGAAATGCTTAAAGACGATCTTGAAGCGATGCCGCCAATCAAAGTCTCGGATGTGGAAGCTGCGCAGAAAGAAATTCTGGCGATTGCCCGCAGAATGGCTGATAACGGTGAAATCATGTTGTCAGGTGGCGCTGATGAATTCCTCTGATCAATTGGTTTAAGGAGTCACGATGTCAGACAGAAAACGCGGATTCTTACGGCCGGGAATGGATACTGATGTTGAGCGTGCAAAAGTGTGGGGGCTACCCGATTACACTGCTGATACGCATGGCCAGGCAAAAGACACGGCACTGAAATACGATCCGGGATGGATACCGGAGGCGGAACGCATGGTAGAAGAGTCGCCACTGGAACTGACGGAAGAAGAAATCGAACTGATTCGTCAAGGTGCTTATCAAGAAGGATTACATCAGGGTCAGGAAGCCGGTTTCAGACAAGGTTACGATAAAGGTAAAGAAGAAGGTTATCAGGCGGGGCATCAGGAAGGCCAAGAAGCCGGACAAAATGAAGGTCTGACGGCCGCTCAGGAAATTATCGATGCTCATGTCACCAGTTTTGTTAATTTAGCGAATCAATTCGCCCAACCCCTCGCACTGATGAATGCACAGGTTGAACGCCAACTGGTTGATATGGTGCTTGCTTTGGTCAAAGAAGTGGTTCGGGTTGAAGTACAGATGAATCCGCAGGTGATTCTGGATACGGTGAAATCTTCCGTTGAGTCACTACCGATTACCGGCCATGACATTACATTGAAACTCAATCCGGAAGATGTTGAGATTATTCGTCAGTCCTACGGAGAAGAAGACCTTGATTTCCGGCACTGGATTTTAGTGAGTGAACCATCTCTCAATCGCGGTGATGTTGAAATCGAGGCCGGTGAATCGAGTGTCAGCTACCGGATTGAAGAGCGAATCCGAACCACACTGAAAAGTTTCTGTGAAGCAAACCGACATGGTGGTGATGCGTGTTAGCGTTAGAAGAACGTTTTGCACAATACAAAATTCAGGGATTGTCTTCCCGCCCCATTGCTTCTGGCCGTCTCGTCCGGGTGGTCGGACTGACTCTGGAAGCCACCGGGTGTAAAGCACCGATCGGCAGTTTATGTAAAGTCGAAACGATGAGTGGTGAGATAGAAGCGGAAGTGGTCGGTTTTTCTGGCGCTCATCTTTATCTGATGCCGAGTGAACAAGTTTCAGGTATTTTACCCGGAGCGAAAGTGACGCCGATTCACGGTGATACTGGTGTCCCCGTCGGTATGGAACTGTTGGGAAGAGTCATTGATGGGGTCGGGATGCCGTTGGATGGCAAAGGCCCGATTTATGCAGAACATAAAGCTTCTTTTCAATCCGCTGCGATCAACCCCCTTGCACGTAAACCAATCTCTGAACCACTGGATGTCGGCCTGAAGTCAGTGAATGGATTATTGACGGTCGGTAAAGGACAGCGTATCGGGCTTTTTGCCGGTTCCGGTGTGGGTAAGTCCGTGACATTGGGAATGATGACTCGCGGAACGACGGCTCAAGTCGTGGTGGTTGGCCTCATAGGTGAACGTGGACGAGAAGTTAAAGAATTTATTGATGAAATTTTAGGTGTTGATGGCCGTCAGCGGGCAGTTGTTGTTGCCGCACCGGCCGATTCATCACCGCTTATGCGCCTTAAAGGGTGTCAGACCGCGTTGACTATTGCTGAGTATTTTCGTGATCAAGGGTTAGATGTCTTATTACTGATGGATTCGTTGACCCGTTTCGCTCAGGCACAGCGGGAAATTGCACTTTCAGTCGGTGAGCCCCCGGCGACGAAAGGATATCCACCTTCAGTCTTTGCCAAATTACCAGCGTTGGTTGAGCGTGCGGGGAATGGGAGTGACGATCAGGGATCGATCACTGCGTTTTTTACCGTGTTGACGGAAGGGGATGATCTTCAGGATCCGATTGCCGATGCGTCACGGGCTATTCTCGATGGTCATATTGTTTTATCCCGCGAACTGGCGGATGCAGGTCACTATCCAGCGGTTGATGTTGAAAAATCGGTGAGTCGGGTGATGCCTCAAATCACGACCGATGAGCATCAACTGATGTCAAAAGCCGTGCGACAAGTCCTATCTGTCTGTCGTAAAAATCAGGATCTGGTGTCGATTGGCGCTTATAAACCAGGCACTGATCCGTCGATTGATCAGGCATTTACTCTCAAACCGAAAATTGATATGTATCTGCAACAAGGCATGAAAGACACCGTCCCGTATGATATGTGTGTCAGTATGTTGAAGAATGTTTTGCAGATAGGTTCTGAATGATATGGAAAATGCACTGGAATTCTTGCTGGAACAGGCGAAAGAGAGTGAAGAGAAAGCCGTGCTCGCATTAAATAGCGCACGTCAGGAACTTGAAGATTATTACCGTCAGGTGAGTCAGATTGAACAGTATCGTCTGGATTATTGCCATCAAATGATTGACCGAGGAAAAGCCGGTTTAACGGCAAGTCAGTATGGACACCTGAATCGCTTCTTAACTCAGTTGGACGAGACGCTCGCGAAACAAAGAGGCGCAGAGCAGCATTTTATCGATCAAGTTGAAAATTGTCAGGAACATTGGCTTGAAGTCCGCAAAACGCGCCGTTCTTATGAGTGGTTGCGAGACAAGAAGCTGGCCGAAAAACAACAGGCTGAAATCAAACGAGAGCAGAAACGACTCGATGAATTCACAACGATTCAGTATGCCCGCAAAGCACGATTTTAAATGGACTCTTACCCTATTTGAATCACGATATTACTGACTGGACGAATGTTCTGATAGATATGGCTTAGTTTTTGCTTATTTAATATCAAGTTGTTTGCATCAAAGTTATTTGTTTGTGATAGCAAATACCGTCAATTAGGTTTGGTTTGCAAGAGTACTGGATATGAATATCAACCTCACGCCCACATCAGGGACACAGAAAGCTCAATCTCACCATAAAGCGGTTAGTGATGATGCCGTTGTTGGTGATGTCGCTGAATCGTCGCAAGAGTCCGGTGGCTTTTTTGCCAAACTGGCAGCTTTATTTAAGGGAGATGATTCGGCTTCTGGAAAACCTTCCTCAATAAAGAGTGGTGAGGCGAAGCCTACCGAAGGGGTATCGGATGTTGCTGGTGATATGTCAGCGGATGCTCTTTTGTCCGATCCAGACATATCTGGTAAAGACATATCTGATAAAGAAGTTTCTGGAAAAGAGTCATCTAAAGCCGAGTTTGTTGAGGTGAAGTCCCAGAAGAATTTGTCTGAGAATGTTGGTGATTTGGATTTGGATAATGCTCAAATTGCGGCCGCGAAAACATCTGGTGGACAACATCAGCCTGATGGTGATACCGCAGCGCTGAATCCCCCTCGCCCCGAGTCAAACACGCCGCCCCATGCGACAACTTCTTCGTCATCTTCCCTGAAATCTTCCGAGCAAAGTGATTCGTCAGCACAGAAAGGTGATTCATCAGCACAGAAAGACGCTGCATTGCGGACAATGGGAGAGGGTGAAGCGGTACTCAGCCGACTTAAAGGTGCTGAACAGCAGCTTGTGTCGCAAAACGGCAACAAATTGCCAGCCTCGGATGACACTCAAGCTGAGGGAACCAAACACGTAGCAAACACAGTGCAGCAGGTCAATGTGATAGACCCAGATACACTTCAGGATACTGCCGTCTCGTCAGCATTGTCTTTGCCTCAGGTTGAACCGGATAGTGACTCTTCTCAAACCCAGAGTAAAGGTTCGGATGAGCATCAACTGACAGGGGATAAAGCCTTGACGGCCGATCTGTCTCAGCTCCCGGAAGCCTCCGCTCAACAGAGTGGCAATGCAGCACCTGTTGTCTCATCCGAAGTGCAGACTAAAGATACGGCACATCGAAAAGAGACCGTTTCACCGGAGCAGATACTTGCCGGGGCAAATATCCAAAGCGTATCAAATCAGAATATTACCGGTCAGGCTGATGTGCAGAATGTGACGCTAACCGATGACGTTGAACACACTCAGGCGGCTGTATTATCTGGCACTGAAGGCAATACGGAAAAAGCCGTGCTATCACAAAAGCTCCTGCAATCTTTGAATCAAGAATTACCGCCCAGAGCGGATCCTCGTCATCATACACATATGGCTCAGCAACAGTTTGCGGCTCAACAACTGTCTCAGGTAACACCAGTTCCTGTGAACCCGTTGACTCAAGCGATTCAGAGCGATGGTTCCACCAATTCGCTTATGCATCTTCCCGGTGATTCAATTGCTTCTCAGGCGGCATTACAGACTTTATCTGCGAGTGCAGTCGGACGTGAGCAATGGATTCGTCAGCGTCTGGCTGGACTTGGTGATAGTAAAGTCCGCCCAGAGGGAATGATTGACGATGGTACGGGAAAAGAAGGACATTTTGCACATCAACTGTCATCGCTGGCAGGTCAACAGAGCCCGGGCGTACAAAGTCATATAAGAGCCGATGTAGCACAGACTCCGACGTCGATTTATTTGGCAAAAGATGCCATGGCGGCCGACCAGCTCTCGGAGCGGGTTCAGATGATGATGTCCAAAAATTTGAAAAACATTGATATTCGCCTTGATCCGCCAGAACTTGGACGGATGCATATCCGGATGAATATGTCTGGTGATGCCGCGACGGTGCATTTTACCGTGGCAACCCCGCAAGCCAGAGAGGCACTTGAACATTCCATGCCTCGTTTGAGAGACATGTTGTCACAGCAAGGCGTACAGCTGGGGGAAACATCCGTACAACATCAAGGCAGTGGTCATCAACAACCAGGTTATGCTGCTTCCGGTCAGGGTCAGTCCTCCGGACAGGGAGCTTTGCCGGGGCAGGATTCTGTTTTTCATGATGATAATCCAGACACAGGTGTTAAACTTGATATGAATGTTAGTTCGAAGCGTGATGGGATTAGTTATTACGCATAAGGTTAAAAATTAGTACGTTGCACATGCAGAGATAATTATGGCAGATGAGAATGGTGTCGCAGATAATGCATTCGGCGGCAAAAAGAAACTTTTGATTATCATTATCGCCTTGGTGGTATTGCTGATGGTTGGTGGCGGTGCTGCATTTTTTATGATGGGTTCGGATGAAGAGTCACCGAGTGCAGAGCCTGAGCAGAGTGTTGTGAAGGAGGCCGGTAATAATAATGAACCGGTGGCCTATGTTAGCCTGCCTCAACCGTTCGTATTTAATGTGACGGGCGATAAGCGTGATCGGATGGTGCAAATCAAAGTTCAACTGATGGTTCGGGGAAGTGATAATGAAAATCAGGCCCGTTACCACTCCCCGTTAATTGAAAGTTCTCTGCTCTCGACGTTTGCTTCTGCGACCGTGGAACAACTGCGGTCACCCAATGGCCGGATTGAGTTACGTGACCGGGCGACGAAAGATATTCAGACTGCGCTGACTAAAGCGGTCGGTGAGCCAGTGATTGAACGTGTTCTGTTTACTGATTTTGTAATGCAATAGGTGATGTGTGACTGATCTATTAAGCCAGGACGAGATTGATGCGCTATTACATGGCGTCGATAGTGTCGATGATGAAGAAGAAGAATTAGAAACGGATTCGCGTGAGGCGACCAGTTTTGATTTTTCTTCACAGGATCGCATTGTCCGGGGACGGATGCCGACGCTTGAATTGATTAACGAACGATTTGCGCGTCATTTACGTATCAGCTTGTTTAACATGCTGAGAAAAACAGCCGAAGTGTCGATTAACGGCGTACAAATGATGAAGTTCGGGGAGTACCAGAACACATTGTATGTTCCGACCAGTCTCAACATGGTGCGTTTCCGTCCATTGAAAGGGACCGCGTTGATTACCATGGAAGCACGCTTGGTCTTCATTTTGGTGGAAAATTTCTTCGGTGGCGATGGTCGCTTTCACGCCAGAATCGAAGGTCGTGAATTTACTCCGACAGAGCGTCGGGTTATTCAGTTATTGCTGAAGATTGTGTTCGGAGACTATAAAGAAGCTTGGTCTCCGGTGATGGGGGTTGAGTTTGAATATCTTGACTCCGAAGTGAACCCAAGCATGGCGAATATTGTCAGTCCGACGGAAGTGATTGTCGTGAGTTCGTTTCATATTGAGGTCGATGGCGGTGGTGGTGATTTTCATATGGTCATGCCATACTCGATGCTTGAACCGATTCGTGAACTTTTAGATGCTGGGGTTCAGTCTGATAAAATGGAAACAGACGTTCGCTGGAGCTCGGCGTTGCGTGAGGAAATCATGGATGTGCCAGTCAATTTCCGTGTGAATTTACTGGAAAAAGTATTGGCATTAAGAGATTTGATGGAGTTGCAGGCGGGCGATGTTATTCCGATCGATATGCCTGAACATGCGGTTATGTTTGTGGAAGAGCTGCCGACCTTCCGTGTGAAAATGGGGCGTTCGGAAGACAATCTGGCCATTCAGATTTCGCAGAAAATCAAACGTCCTGATGTGGTGAAGACAGATTTAGCTTTTTTGAGTGAAGATATTATTTCTGATCTTGAAAGAGAAGATGAAGTAAAAGACTAAAGTAGGTAGCAAAGATGTCTGATATTGATGATCAAAAACTGGCAGATGAGTGGGCAGCTGCGCTGGGTGAAGACCCGAATGCGGCATCAGATGACGATATTGATGAAATATTGGCAGCCCCGCTGGAAGAGTTGAAAGATACATCACAGCCTATTTCAGAAGATGAACGACGGAAACTGGATACGATTATGGATATCCCAGTAACCATTTCGATGGAAGTCGGTCGCTCACAAATTAGTATCCGTAATTTGTTGCAATTGAACCAAGGCTCGGTTGTCGAACTGGATCGTATTGCCGGAGAATCATTGGATGTCCTCGTCAATGGAACCTTGATTGCCCATGGTGAGGTTGTGGTGGTGAACGATAAGTTTGGTATCCGTTTAACCGATGTGATTAGCCAGACTGAACGGATTAAGAAGCTGAGATAAGAGCGTTGATGAAACGATTAATTAGCCTGTTTAGTCTGTTTTTGTGTGCTTTTCCCGTCTGGGCAGAGGTTGGCGACTCCATGAGTATTTTGACGACACTGGGGTCTTTGGTTTTTGTGATTGCCTTTATCTTGGTACTGGCATTCTTACTCAAAAAGATGCGTTTGCCAGTGTTGGGTCAGCAGAAAGATTTGATGATCATTCGTCAACTCCCGATTGGTACGAAAGAAAAACTGTTGATTGTTCAAGCAGGAGAAGAACAGTTTTTAGTCGGAGCGACGAGCCATTCGATTCAATTGATTTCCAAACTTGAACAACCGTTGTCATCTGGGTCCCAGACAGGGGAACATCCCTTTGCCGGCCAACTTAATCGGTTTCTGAAAAAGAATGATAAAATATAGCTTCCATTTAATCACATCACATTGGAACAGGCTGGCTCTTCTCGGGTTGGTGCTGTGTCTAGGGTCGTTTTCAGTGATGTCTTGGGCGGCACCAGCACCGGGAGACGCTCAGCCCGCCAATAGTTCGGTGACACAAAGTATTACCGCACAGGGGCTTGCAAATACAGCAACGACCACTCACTCGAATCAAGCCGGTATCCCTGCGATAACCATGACCACCAATCCTGACGGTAGTCAGGATTATTCAATTAGTTTACAAATTCTCGGTTTGATGACGATGCTCGGCTTCTTGCCGGCATTAGTCATCTTGATGACCTCGTTTACCCGGATTGTGGTCGTCATGTCGATTCTGCGGCAGGCAATGGGTTTGCAGCAGACGCCCTCAAACCAAGTCATTATCGGGATTGCGTTGTTTCTGACCTTTTTTATTATGTCTCCGGTCTTTCACCAGGTGAATGAACGCGCGATCCAGCCTTATCTCAATGAGCAAATTAATGCCAAACAAGCCTTTGACGAGGCGCAGAAACCGATGCGAGCTTTCATGCTCAAGCAAACTCGGGTCAAAGATTTAGAAACGTTTGTGAATATGTCCGGCTCTCAAGCAACCGATCCACAAGATGTTGAAATGACGGTATTGATTCCGGCTTTTATCACCTCTGAGTTAAAAACAGCCTTTCAGATCGGGTTTATGCTGTTTCTCCCTTTTTTGGTAATCGACTTGGTGGTTGCTTCGGTCTTGATGGCAATGGGGATGATGATGTTATCTCCTATGATTGTTTCTTTGCCATTCAAGCTCATGCTGTTTGTGTTGGTTGATGGATGGAACCTGATTCTATCGACACTCGCAGGTAGCTTTGCACTTTAGGGGGACACGATGACACCAGAAGCTTTTGTTGAAATATTCCGCGATGCTTTATGGATTGTATTGTTAATGGTTTCGGCAATCATTGTGCCCGGTTTATTGATCGGTTTAGCCGTTGCAGTGTTTCAGGCTGCGACCTCGATTAACGAGCAAACACTCAGCTTTCTTCCCCGTTTAATTGTGACATTGCTGGCGTTGATGCTGTTTGCCCATTGGATGACTCGGATTTTAATGGAGTTCTTTTATTCCATGATTGATCGTTTACCACAAATCCTCCATTGAGGTACTCGTGATGACATATCCGGCAAACCTGATTTTAGATTGGATCGCTACCTATTTTTGGCCGCTGACTCGGATCTCTGCCATGTTGATGGTGATGACCGTGACCGGGGCTCGTTTTGTGACTGCCCGTGTTCGTCTTTATCTTGGTCTTGCGATCACATTCGCATTGATGCCCGTCATCCCGGCTGTTCCCACCCATATTGAATTGCTCTCTGTACAGGGATTCATGATTACTTTTGAGCAAATTATTATTGGTGTCGCTATGGGAACGGTGACGCAGTTTATGATTCAGACTTTTGTCATGCTGGGACAAATTATCGGGATGCAATCCAGCTTGGGCTTTGCTTCGATGGTTGACCCTGCCAATGGGCAAAATACCCCGTTACTGGGGCAGTTTTTTATGTTTCTGGCGACGATGTTTTTTCTTGCCACTGATGGGCATTTAAAAATGCTTCAACTCATCGCCTTCAGTTTTAAGTCATTACCGATCGGGCAAGGTGGGCTGACGTCCGTTGACTTTCGTGAATTAGCGTTGTGGTTTGGGATCATGTTTAAAGTTGCCTTGACCATGTCACTTTCCGGCATTATTGCCTTACTGACCGTCAATCTATCGTTTGGCGTCATGACTCGAGCAGCGCCACAGTTGAATATATTTTCTCTTGGTTTTGCTTTTGCGCTCATGGTCGGGTTACTGCTGTGCTGGTACATTGTTACCGGACTGTTCAGTCATTATGAGATTTTCTGGGAGCAAGGACAGGCTCAGATCTGTCGACTGATACGACTGAATTGTCAGGCACCTTAAGGAGGACAGACCATGGCTGAGTCTGACGGACAAGAACGTACCGAAGACGCCACGCCCCGAAGGCTAGAGCAGGCGAGAGAGAAAGGGCAGGTTGCCCGTTCAAAAGAGTTAGCGTCCGTATCGGTACTGGTCGTTGGTGCGATTGCACTGATGTGGTTTGGTGAACGTTTGGCGAAAGCCTTGTATTTGGCGATGGGGCGGCTCTTTACTTTGAGCCGTGAAGAGATCTTTGACTTGCCGAAACTGTTCGAGGTTTTATCCGGTTCGTTGGTGACGCTGATCTTACCGATGATATTGATTCTGGTGACGCTGTTTATCGCCGCGCTCCTCGGTGCAACCGGTGTTGGTGGCATCTCTTTTTCGGCAGAAGCTGCCCGTCCTAAAATGTCAAAATTAAACCTGCTTAGTGGGCTCAAACGCATGTTTGGTCTGCAAAGCTGGGTCGAATTACTCAAGTCTATTTTGAAAGTCGCACTGGTTGCCGGTGCGGCTTTCTTTTTGATTGATAGTCAGAAAGTCGATCTATTTCAGCTAAGTCTGGATGCCTTTCCGCAAAATATTTATCACGCGTTACAAATATTACTGAATTTCGTGCTGTTGATTAGTTGTTCTTTACTGATTGTGGTCGCTATTGATATTCCTTTCCAAATTTGGCAGCACGCCAATCAGTTAAAAATGACGAAACAGGAAGTCAAAGATGAATACAAAGACACGGAAGGGAAACCTGAAGTAAAAGGTCGGATCCGGATGCTGCAAAGAGAAGCCGCACAGCGACGAATGATGGCTGATGTACCTCAAGCGGATGTCATTATCACCAACCCGGAACATTTCTCTGTTGCACTACGGTATAAGCAAAGTAGTGATAAAGCGCCCATTGTGGTCGCAAAAGGTATCGATCATCTTGCCCTGAAAATTAGGGAGGTTGCCAGAGAACATGAGATTGAGATTGTGCCGGCTCCCCCTTTGGCGCGTGCGCTTTACCATACCACTGAATTAGAGCAAGAGATCCCTGACGGGCTGTTTTTAGCGGTGGCTCAAGTGTTGGCTTATGTGTTTCAGCTGCGGCAGTATCGGCGACGCGGTGGTAAACGGCCAAAACTGAATGAAGAAGCGATGACCATTCCAACCGATATGAATTATTAGCGTCTGACAGGGGGATGTTGCTCGTTATCTTTTATATTGTTACTCGTGCTCTATTTTTCGGGAATCGACAGCAGTATCAATAACGCGCCGTTTCCGCCAAAGACCAGCGGTGCCTGATGAAAGGCCATGACGTCAGGGTGCTGGGCCAGCCACAGGGGGACTTTCTGTTTCAGAATGTGTTTGCCAATTCCATGCTGAACACAGGCACAATGGATACCTTCTTTGATACAGTAGGCGATCATTGCAGCCAGCTCTCTTTTCGCCTCTTTTTGAGTCATACCGTGCATATCGAGAAAAACGTCCGGCACATAAATTCCCCGACGCAGCCGCTTGACCTCATATTTGGAGACGTCATTGCGTGCGTAGCGCGTCGGCCCCTCGTGATCAAGATGTGGCACGAATTCATCAGAAAAATAGAACTCATTGTCATTGGTATCACGTGTGTTGCGGCGTGTTAAATTGTGTTTGGTATTTCTGTTTGGTTGCCGGACTATGGTATCCTGATGCAACTTTTTTACGCCCTTTACTGCATCGTTGAATAAAGTTGAGTCATCATCCTGATATGGGTCGTGGTCACTCATTCGCTGTTCATATGTTCGTTAAATATGGATAAGCAGTATTGTAGCGCTTTTTGGAGGCAATTTTGGATAAGATTTTTGTCGATGAGGCAGTTACTGAGCTTCATACGCTTCAGGATATGATTCGTTGGGCGGTCAGTCGCTTTAACGCTGCCGGATTATTTTATGGTCATGGGACCGATAATGCTTGGGATGAAGCCGTTCAGTTGATTTTACCCACTTTATATCTGCCGATCGACGCGCCTTCACATGTATTAAGTTCTCGTCTGACGATGAGTGAAAGAACGGGTATTGTCGAGCGGGTGATTCAGCGCATTAAAGAACGTAAGCCTGTTGCTTATTTAACGAATAAGGCTTGGTTTTGTGGGTTGGAATTTTTTGTGGATGAGCGGGTACTGATACCACGCTCTCCGATTGGTGAATTGATTGAAAATCAGTTTCAGCCTTGGCTGACTGAAACACCGAATAAAATCATGGATCTCTGTACGGGGAGTGGCTGTATTGCCATTGCATGTGCGCATATGTTCCCCGAAGCTGAAGTGGATGCTGTTGATATTTCTACCGATGCTCTGGCGGTTGCCGAGATCAATATTCAGGATCATGGGCTGGAACAACAAGTCTTTCCCATGCGTTCTGATCTGTTCAGGGACTTACCCAAAGCTGCTTATGAGTTGATTGTCTCTAATCCGCCTTATGTCGATCAAGAAGACATGGACTCATTACCGCAGGAATTTGAACATGAGCCGGAACTTGGTCTGGCGGCTGGAGTGGATGGATTAGAATTAGTCCGCCGAATCCTTGCTAATGCACCTGATTATCTGACGGAGCAAGGGATTTTGATCTGCGAAGTCGGTAATTCGATGGTGCATATGATGGCACAGTATCCGGATATTCCGTTTACATGGCCGGAATTTTCCAACGGTGGTCATGGGGTCTTTATGCTGACTCGCCAACAGTTAGTTGAATGTGCTGAGCATTTTTCTGACTACCGTGATTAAAGTGATTCGATGAGCGAGAAGCGCTGGGATTGAGGCTTTACATCAAATCAGAATCAAGCGACTATGAGGCCACGTATCGTGAATGTCGGTCTCATGAGCCTGATTGGTTCGCCAGAAATCACAACGAATTAAAAATAAAAAATAGTTATTCACAACATTAATAAACAGGAAAGTGCATGGCAGGAAATAGTATCGGGCAACATTTCCGTGTAACGACGTTTGGAGAAAGTCACGGTCTTGCTCTGGGATGTATCGTTGACGGATGCCCTCCGGGACTCGAATTGACGGAAGCTGATTTGCAAGTCGATCTCGACAGACGTCGTCCGGGAACGTCTCGTTATACCACACAGCGGCGAGAACCGGATGAAGTGAAAATTTTATCTGGAGTATTCGAGGGGAAAACAACCGGTACCTCGATAGGATTGTTGATTGAAAATACGGATCAGCGGTCTAAAGATTACTCAGAGATTAAAGATAAATTCCGCCCTGGACATGCCGATTATACCTACTACCAAAAGTATGGCATTCGGGATTATCGCGGTGGTGGTCGCTCTTCTGCACGTGAAACAGCAATGCGCGTGGCTGCCGGTGCCGTCGCCAAGAAATATCTGCGTCAGGCGTATGGCATTGAAATTCGTGCCTATCTGTCACAAATGGGTGATATCTCTATCGACAGAGTTGACTGGGATGAAATCGAAAATAACGCTTTTTTCTGTCCGGATGTTGATAAAGTCGAACCATTTGACGCACTCATTCGAGATCTGAAAAAACAGGGCGATTCTGTGGGTGCCAAAATTCAGGTTGTAGCGACATCCGTACCGGTTGGCTTGGGAGAGCCGGTTTTTGATCGTTTGGATGCAGATATTGCACACGCATTAATGAGTATCAATGCGGTGAAAGGCGTTGAAATCGGTGACGGGTTTGCGGTCGTCCAACAGAAAGGCAGTCAGCACCGGGATGCATTGTCACCGGATGGCTTTGGCAGTAATCATGCTGGTGGTGTGCTGGGTGGTATTTCAACAGGGCAAGACATTGTCGCCAATATCGCGCTGAAACCGACCTCCAGTATTACGATTCCCGGTGACACAATCACGAAAACGGGTGAAGAAACACAATTGATTACCAAAGGGCGTCATGATCCATGTGTCGGTATTCGTGCGGTTCCGATTGCGGAAGCGATGCTGGCGATTGTCTTGATGGATCATCTTCTGCGTCATCGCGGTCAAAATCAGCATGTCGTGACTGAGACCCCGAAAATCTGATCCGCTTTTTCTGCGCGAATTCGTTGCGTGAATTGTGCGTAAAATTTTGCTTGAATGCCTTCCTCGGAGGGCATTTTTTTATGGAGAGACTTTACCTCTCGTGGGAAAAACAGGAAAATGCACGCCGTCGTCACAACAGATCAAGTAAATCATGGTTCATCGCTATCAGGACTTAATCAACATTTTCAATCAGACCTTTGCTGAGCGTTATCAGACACATTTGGTAGCCGGGGATGATGAACCTATTTATTTACCGGCTGATGATTCGGTTCCTTATCACCGAATTATTTTTGCGCATGGCTTTTACGCATCCGCATTGCATGAAATTGCGCATTGGTGTGTTGCAGGCCCGGAGCGACGGCAGTTGGAAGATTTTGGCTATTGGTATGAACCGGATGGTCGGACTCGGGAAGTTCAGGCTGCGTTTGAGCAGGTGGAGATTCGTCCTCAGGCTTACGAATGGATTCTTTCAGTCAGTGCCGGTTTTCCTTTTTCGGTGAGTTGTGACAATCTGAATGGTGACTTTGAGCCGGATCGACTGCAATTTATGGTGAAAGTTCATGATGAGGTGATGCAGATTCTTCGTCAGGGACTCCCTGAACGGGTTGGTATGCTTGCTGATGAATTACGGACTTTTTATCGGACTGAATCGTTGTCTCCAGCGCTATTTGTTGTGACATAATATTCGTCTGACACAGGATCGATACCAATCATATCGTGCTCCCAATCCGGATAATTGTATGGTTGCGCTGTCAAACAATCAGTCACTGTAGTAGTAATGAAGAGTATAAAATGATTATTGAATTTGAAGAAGAAATGCTGGCATTGATCGATGATGGCATTGCCCATGCCTCTGATGATGAACTATTTGCCGGTGGTTATCTGCGTGGGCATATCTCACTGGCTGCGGCATCATGTGAAGATGAAGGTGTTACCGAACTGGCTGAGCTGAAGACACGGATCGAAACAAGTCTGGACAACGCCCGTTCTGAGCTGGCACCGGCTGATCGTGTGATTGTTCAACAACTATGGGAAAGATTACTGTCTCAGATGGACTTTGCGAAGGCACCGTAAATCGCAGTGATGGTCATTCTAATTATTTGAATGTATCTATACAATTTTTGCGGTTGTTGCCATGGCGATGAAGGATTATTCTGAACATATTCTAAGATGATGAAGAGGTAATAACGATGAAAATTATTGCATTTGGTGCGAGTACAAGTTCAGCTTCGATTAATAAAGCATTAGCAACTTATGCGGCAAATTTGGTCGCAGGTGCTGACGTTCAGGTCCTTGATATCAATAATTATTCAGTGCCGATGTTCAGCGAAGATTTAGAAAAAGAGATCGGTCATGCAGAAGGTGCAAAGGCTTTTTTGGATGATTTGTCGCAGGCGGATGCATTCGTTATTTCTTACGCCGAGCATAACGGCCATTATCCGGCAGCTTATAAAAATTTGTTTGATTGGATGACTCGGATCGATCGGGATATCTTCAAGAGTAAACCGGCAGTTTATTTGGCGACATCTCCTGGACCCGGTGGGGCTCAGTCCGTATTGGCTGCTGCAACGGCTTCTGCCGGTTTCTTTGGTGGTGAGGTAAAAGCGTCGGTTTCCGTACCGAGTTTTTACGACAATTTTGACATGGAAAAAGGTCAAGTCACTAATCCAACAATTGCAGCTGAGATTGAGCAAGCGGTTCAAACCTTACAGGGATAATCGTTTCGAGATCTGATTGGTGGCTTCGGCCAAACATAAATCACCCGAAGGGAGACCTCGGGTGATTTTTTGTATTTGACGGGAAGTCGGTTATGGCGTTAAGACGACATAATCGTTTTGCCTTTGCGCAGTTTTCTGATCCACATTCGGCTGGGATGAAGGCGTTCCAGTAAATCGACGGATAGCGGCAGTGGATCGCCACACATAATAGAGGCCAGGCATTCTGCCAGCAGTGGTGCGGAGCTTAACCCTCTGGAACCGAGCCCTAACATCCCATAGAGATTGGGATAATGGTGAATCTGGGGGGCGGATTGAGCCGTTTGTGTAGCCAATGCATGATACTGTGTTTTGATGGTTTGCAAATCACCCAGATTGCCGGCAAAAGGCAGATGATCACGGCTGACACAGCGAATCCCTTGTCTTGATTGATTTTGCGAAATATCGATGTCGTCCGGCCACGATTGGTCGGGTATACAGGTTTGCAGCTTGTCTCGATTTTGTGTTTGCGCGCTCGGATCAAAGTGGATGTCAATATTCTGGCGATCATAACTGGCACCAATACAATGCTGCTGGTTGGCTGGATTGGCGGGCGTCATATAACCATCGTAACAGAGCACCGTGTTGAGATGATTGAGCGTATCCGTTGTCGGGATATGACTGACCTGACCTTTGACTTGGGCGAGTGGGAGTGTTTGAGTCTGGGGAAACTGGTCAAACTGATGTCCGTTGGCAATGACGACACATTGATGACGGAAGATTTGATCCGCACTATGGAGTTGCCAGACCGATGTCTGAGCATCCCAGTGGAGTTGATCAATTTGGGTGTGGAAATGGGTGTTGAGCCGGCCGGATGCTTGTAATGATGACAGTAGTTGCTCCGTGAGCTGTGCGGGACAAATCCAGCCGCCGAGCGGATAATAAAGACTTTCCGATGTGACGGGTAACCCCAGTGTTGCCGAAGTCTGGTGTGCATCCTGGTCGGTGACTAGGTCTGTCGGGAAATGACCCGTTGCTATGGGTTTCAATTTTTTGTGCGCCCGTTCGTTCCACATCAGTTGGGTGACGCCACACCACTGGTAATCAAAATCGAGACCGTCACGGTGTTGCTGTTCGATAAATTGTCGCGCATATAGAAAACTCGCGGCAAAAAAGCGGGATAATGGATCATGTTGAGCATTCAGCAGCGGATAAATCGCCCCTTGACGATTGCCTGATGCACCTTGTGCTGCTTGGTCATCTTGGCAATAAAGCGTCACCTGAATCCCTCGGCGACTTAAGGTTTTTGCTAATGTGGCGCTGGCGATTCCGCCCCCGATAATGGCTACATCCGTTAAATCGGGGACCGACTGGTGGGCATACCACGGAAGCATATTGGTGAATCCGGTCGGTGTTGTGATTGTACCGACCAACATCTCTCGTTTGGTACCGAACCCTTTGACTTTTTGCATCGAAAAACCAGCTTCGATCAATCCTCGCCGGACAAAGCCTGCGGCTGTAAATGTTGCACAAGTTGCATCCGCTTTGGCTAGTTTTGCCATATGATCAAACAGTTGCTGATTCCACATATCGGGGTTCTTGCTTGGTGCAAAACCGTCGAGAAACCACGCATCAATCAGACCATCTTGGGGGACGGGGACTAAAGGCATACAGTCATGGATATCACCGAACCACAGATCGAGCGTGACGGCACCGTCAGCGAGTGTGATTCGGTGACATTCCGGTACTGCCAGTGGGTAATGTTGTTGGAGTTCTGCCGCATAATCTGCCAGTTCCGGCCAGGCTTGATGAGCTTTGATTAAGTCATCCCGATTCACCGGATATTTTTCAAAACTGATGAAATGAAGTGACTGAAGCGGGGCGTCCGGATGTTGACGGTGAAACTGATCAAATGCTTGCCATGCCGCGAGAAAATTAAGCCCGGTTCCGAATCCTGTTTCTCCAATCACAAATCTTGGTCGATTAAAATTATTCCAACGTTCAGGTAATTGATTTTTTTGAAGAAAAACGTATCTTGTCTCCTCAAATCCATTCACATTCGAAAAATAGACGTCATCAAACTCTCCGGATACGGGGGTTCCGACTTCGTTCCAGTCGAGTTTGGCGTTGGTTATTTTAGTCATAGCTGTGTTTTTCTTTTATGGGCGGTATACTACGGTGAATGAATTGTACGAATTTCTTGGAAAGCTGACCACTTCAATGAACTTTGTCAGTTATCATCCTAGCGAAATTATACGAATTTTTTAAAGAATAGGGATTTTATATGAAACGAGTTGTAATAACCGGTATGGGTATTGTTTCCAGTATCGGTAACAATGTCGAAGAAGTTCTGGCATCTTTGAAAGCTGGAAAATCAGGTATTACAGCGTCTGAGCAGTTTAAAGAGAAAGGTCTGCGCTCTCAAGTATGGGGCGGTTTGAAAATTGATCCATCAACACTGATTGATCGTAAGCAAATGCGGTTTATGGGAGACGCTGCGGCCTATGCTTATTTGTCGCTTGAACAAGCGATTGCTGATGCCGGATTGACACCAGAGATGGTTTCAAACGACCGAACTGGTATTGTTGCCGGTTCTGGCGGTGCATCATCATTGAACCAAGCTCTTGCTGTTGACACATTGCGTGAAAAAGGGGTCAAACGAGTCGGTCCTTATATGGTTACACGAACAATGTCATCGACTGTTTCTGCCTGTCTGGCGACACCATTTAAGATTCGCGGTGTGAATTATAGTATGAGTTCAGCATGTTCAACGTCTGCTCACTGTATTGGTCATGCGTCAGAACTCATTCAACTTGGTAAGCAAGATATTGTGTTTGCCGGTGGTGGTGAAGAACTCGATTGGACAATGACCATGATGTTTGATGCGATGGGTGCGCTGTCAACTAAATATAATGATACACCAGACTGTGCCTCTCGCACCTATGATGCTGATCGGGATGGATTTGTCATTTCCGGTGGTGGCGGTATGGTTGTCGTTGAAGAGTTGGAACATGCGTTGGCTCGTGGTGCCACAATCTATGGTGAAATCGTTGGTTACGGTGCCACTTCCGATGGTTATGATATGGTCGCACCTTCAGGTGAAGGCGCTGTGCGTTGTATGAAGATGGCGATGCAAAATACTGATCGCGTCGATTACATTAACACGCATGGAACATCAACGGTTGCTGGAGATGTCAAAGAGCTTTATGCAATTCAAGAAGTGTTCGGTGGCAAAAGCCCTGCTATCTCGGCAACAAAAGCAATGACAGGTCATGCACTGGGTGCGGCTGGGGTCCATGAAACCATTTACTCTCTGCTGATGCTCCATCATAGCTTTGTCGCCCCAAGTGTGAATATTGAGAATCTCGATGAAGCAGCACAAGGGCTGGATATTGTTACAGCGGTCAGAGAACAAGAACTGACAACAGTGATGTCGAACAGTTTTGGTTTCGGTGGAACAAATGCAACCTTACTGATGCGCAAATATCAGGGGTGATTGGGCAACCTCTCTTACACGGCTATTTTGTGTCGTGATTGATTCTTTGCCAGTTCAATCGTCGTAAGTAACATATTCAGATTGAATTATTCGATGAAATACTCGGTGTCGTACGATACCGAGTATTTTTTGTATCAAACATTTATATCGAACCATGTTCCGACTTTCTGTACAATCCTTCTTTAATTTCGAAAAAGAAAAGATGATGTCAGGTATGAAAATCCTCATAGATGAAAATATGCCCTATGCCGAAGCATTATTCAGCCAATTGGGTGACGTGATTCTAAAATCCGGACGTAATTTAACCGCTGATGACTTAGTGGATGTTGATGCTTTAATGATTCGGTCCGTGACGAAGGTGAATGATGCATTACTGCAAAAGGCGAATAAGCTCAAATTTGTCGGTACAGCAACAGCAGGTATAGATCATGTCGATCAGAAACTTTTGCAGGAAAGGGGAATTTTCTTTACCGCTGCACCGGGGTGCAACAAAGTGGGGGTCGCTGAGTATGTATTCAGTGTACTCATGGTGCTTGCACAACAGCAGGGTTTTTCTGTTTTTGATAAAACAGTCGGTATCATCGGTGCCGGGCAGGTCGGTAGCTACCTTGCGGACTGTCTGCGTGGTATCGGATTAAATGTATTACTCAATGACCCGCCCAAGGAAGCTGAAGGTGATCCTCGTCAGTTTACTGAACTGGAAACGCTGTTGGAAACTGCCGATGTGATTACCTTACACACACCGCTGGTGAAAGATGGCGCTTGGCCGACTTATCACTTGATGGATGAGCAGCGGTTAAATCATCTACGAGCTGATCAGATTCTCATTAATGCGGCCAGAGGACCGATTGTTGATAATGCTGCGCTGAAGCGCCGTTTGCAGCAACAGGATGGGTTTACGGCGGTTTTAGACGTATTTGAGTTTGAACCGGAAGTTGATATGGCGTTGTTACCATTACTTGCTTTTGCGACACCACATATTGCCGGTTACGGCCTAGAAGGCAAGGCTCGTGGAACAACGATGATTTTTAACAGCTATTGTACTTTCCTCGGTTGTGATCTCTGGGCAAGTCCGAATAAGCTTTTACCGGTTGCCCCGATCTCTGAAGTGTGTCTGTCTCATGCTTGGGATGAAGCGACATTAGTGAGTTTGATCCATTTAGTCTATGACGTGCGTCGAGATGATGCGTTATTTAGAAGAGTCATTAACCAACCGGGTGCCTTTGATGCCATGCGTAAAAACTATTGGAATCGTCGTGAATACGGTGCAATAAAAATAACTGGTCAGCAGGACTGTCATTTGAGTCCGTTGTCAGAATTAGGTTTTCAAATTGAGGTAACACCATGAGCCAAAAATTTAACGTTGTTGTTTTCGGTGCCACAGGCGCTGTCGGTGAAGCGATGATTGAAGTGCTTCAGAAACGCCAGTTTCCTGTAGACACGCTCTTTTTGCTTGCGAGTGAGCGCAGTGAAGGAAAAAGTTACCGATTTAACGGCAAGTCGGTGTATGTCCAGAACGTTGAAGACTTTGACTGGTCTCAGGCTCACATCGCTCTCTTTTCTGCCGGGGGAGAACTATCGGAAAAATGGGCGCCAATCGCTGCCGATGCGGGGGTTGTGGTCATTGATAATACATCTCAGTTCCGCTATGACTATGATATACCGCTGGTTGTCCCTGAAGTGAATCCTGAAGCGATTGCAGAATTTCGTAATCGTAACATCATTGCTAACCCGAACTGTTCAACGATACAGATGTTGGTTGCGTTGAAGCCGATCCATGATGCCGCCGGGATTGAGCGCATCAATGTTTCAACCTATCAATCAGTTTCTGGTGCCGGGAAATCGGGCGTGGATGAGCTGGCCGGGCAAACTGCCAGATTATTGAATGGGGTACCTGCGGAGCCAAATCAGTTTAGCCAGCAGATTGCATTTAACTGTATTCCTCAGATTGATGCTTTTATGGATAATGGATATACACGTGAAGAAATGAAAATGGTGTGGGAAACCCAGAAAATCTTCAATGATCCGACGATTCAGGTTAATCCGACTTGTGTTCGGGTACCTGTGTTCTACGGCCATGCAGAAGCGTTGCATGTGGAGACCCGGACACCGATTGATGCGGAGGCGGTGGCTGATTTACTTCGCCAATCTGAGAATGTTGAGGTGTTCTCCGGGGAAGATTTTCCGACGCAGGTTGGTCATGCTGGCGGACAGGATAATGTTTTTGTTGGTCGGATTCGTAATGATATCAGTCACCATCAGGGGATTAACCTATGGGTCGTTGCTGATAATGTTCGCAAAGGGGCAGCAACCAATGCGGTTCAGATTGCGGAAATTCTTGTTCGGGATTATTTGTAATTCAGAATGGGATAAAAAACCACCGACTTATCGGTGGTTTTTTACTTACGTTACTTGCGTTTATGCGCGTTAGGGTTGTCTTTGCAACTCCCTTCACGGCACTTACCGTAAAGATAAAGACTGTGGTTTGTCAGTTGTACATTATATTGAGAAGCGATTTCTCTTTGCCGTTCTTCTATCACTTCATCAGAGAATTCAATTACTTCTCCACAATCAAGGCAAACAAGGTGATCATGATGCTCTTGTGTCGATAGTTCAAATACAGATTTTCCACCTTCGAAGTGGTGGCGAGTCACGATACCTGCATCGTCAAATTGGTTAAGAACTCGATAAACAGTAGCCAGACCAATCTCTTCGCCAAGGTCAATCAGTTTCTTATACAGTTCTTCAGCACTAATATGCTGGCACTCCGGCTGCTGCAAAACTTCGAGAATTTTTAACCGAGGGAGAGTGACCTTCAGGCCCGCATCCTTGAGTGCTTGGTTGTTATCAGACATATATTTTCCTGTTGATGATCTGCATCAGTAACAGCGTTTCATGATTTGAATTATTATAGGTTAGTCACCGCCAACAATAAACCACTAACTTTTAAAGGATATTGTATCTTTCCTGAGAGTGTGACAAAATATGCAGTTTGTTTCACATGTGGATGCGAGCAATAGTTGTACTTTATAAGATCCATCGGTAAATAAAAAGACCTGAACTGTCAAAGGTTGTTCAAAGTTTGAACATTCATTGCAAGTGTAGGTCTTTTATCAATAAAAATCAGTCTTCTAACTCAGACAGGCACATTTCATCGTAGACTTGGTTGACCCAACGATTGACGCGGTCTTCTGTGAGTTCTGGCTGACGATCTTCATCGATACATAGGCCGACGAAATTGTTATCGTCCACCAGTGCTTTGGATGCTTCAAATTCATAGCCTTCCGTCGGCCAATGACCAATAATCGTTGCGCCTTTGCTTTCAATGATATCTCGAACCGTTCCCATCGCATCACAAAAATATTCAGCGTAGTCTTCTTGATCGCCACAACCAAAGATTGCAACCAGTTTTGTTGAAAAATCAATCCCCTCAAGCTCTGGGAAAAAATCATCCCAATCGCACTGAGCTTCACCGTAGTACCAAGTGGGGATGCCAAACAGCAGTAAGTCAAAGTTATCAATGTCCTCTTTACTGCTTTTTGCAATATCTTGCACATGAACTAATTTTGTACCAAGTTGCTTTTGAATCATTTTTGCAACGGCTTCAGTATTACCTGTATCACTACCAAAGAAGATACCTACACTTGCCATAAATCATTACCCTATATATGTGTCGTCTACTTATGGGATGGAACCCTGAAAATGCATCTCTGCATGATTGTCACCATGTGCGCATCATGACCGCATTATCTGGATTGAGAGATTCAACATGCCCATTTCGATCTGATGATTGCGCGAACTATACCACTGTTGTTCATTAAAGTTAATGCACTATCAGGCGGTGGATTGCTGATGGATTCTGTTGCCACTGAATAAGAATTTGCGGATCACTCTCAACACGTCCTGAGGCTTTTCTGCGTGGAGCCAATGTCCAGTATTGGCAATAATATGTGCTTTTGCCTGAGGGAACTGTTCCAGAATCGGCGCTTGAGCATCTGAACTAATATAGTCTGAATTTCCGCCTTTCAGGAATAGTGTTGGTATTTGTACTGGTTGAATCGGCTGCCAGTCAAGAATATGCTCGTAATTGTTATATAATGCCTCAACCTGAAAACGCCATGCCATTTTGTCACCGTCTCTGTAGAGTGACTTGCCTAAAAACTGACGAACTGATTCTTGTTCGATATGTTGAGCAAGGATTTGCATTGCTGCTTCTCGGTTTGGCGGATGTTTTTCCAGTACTGCGAATAATCCGGCAAACACGTCATCGTGATGACGTTCATGATACGTCAACGGAGCCATGTCAATGACAACCAATTCACTGACAAGCTGAGGAGCGAGCGCTGCTAGCTTCATGGCGACTTTCCCGCCCATCGAATGGCCGATTAATACCACTGGTGGCAGGTTAAGTGACCGGATCAGATGTGCGACATCCTCGGCCATCAATTGATAATTGTGCGTTGCCGCTTGAAAAGACAGCCCATGATTTCTTAAATCGGGACGGATGACTTGATAGTCGTTTTTTAGGTCACGGGCCAGTAAACCAAGATTATCCAAGCTGCCGAACAGCCCGTGTAGCAGGACAATCGGTGACCCATCCCCTTCAATTTTATAGTGAAGTTGTGTCGACATTTTCTCTGTTTGTATTCGGTTTATCGTGGTGTATCGTAAAAGATCTCGCTATAATCCCAAAGAGTTTAAACATAGAGATTGTGAAAAGCGAATGAAAACAATTGAGGTTGATGAGGAATTATACCGTTATATTGCGAGTCAGACATGCCACATCGGTGAGAGTGCATCGGATATATTGCGTCGGTTGTTGAATGTCGATGGTCAGGAAACGCCGTCTCTGCCTGTTTCTCACATTGCTCCATCTGCGCCGAATGAATCGGTGCACCCGCAAGGTCAAGCTGTTCCTCAAGGTATTGTTGTCAGTAAAGATGCAGGAAGAGAACCACAATTATCGGGAGTTCAGGTCATTCGTGAGTTGTTGATTTCCGATGAATTTGCAGCTCAGAAAAAAGTGATTGATCGGTTTATGTTGGTACTTTCTACACTTTATCATATTGATTCAGTTAGTTTTTCTGAATCGATGGATGTGAAGGGCCGAAAACGGGTTTACTTTGCTGATAATGAGGAAACCTTGTTGGCAAGCGGTAAAACGACCAAACCGAAAGCAATTCCCAATACACCTTTCTGGGTGATTACCAATAATAATACCAGTCGTAAACAGCAGATGATCGAGCAGCTCATGGTTCGGATGAATTTCCCGTCTGATCTGATCGATAAAGTAACGCTTTCAATTTAAATGAAATTTTATAACCTCATTATTGCTGATGAGGTTTTCTTATATTTGAGACGCTGATCTTTGAAATACTGCGAGTTTAGATAATTGTTATTTTGAAACCAAGGATGTCACATGGCTATTCACCCGAGAGCTGGAAAGCAAGCACAACATGACGATTTGCAAAATATTCCTGTGCTTGTCTCTGATTATTACCGTCTTAAGCCCAATGCTGCTGAAAAGGCACATAAAGTCGAGTTTGGCACGTCCGGGCACCGAGGCACTTCTGGAAAATCTTCATTTAATGAGAATCATATTCTGGCGATAACCCAAGCGATTGCTGAAGTGAGAAGCCAGGCTGGTATCACAGGCCCTGTTTTTGTTGGCAAAGATACCCATGCATTGTCGGAATGTGCATTTTCCAGTGTTGTCGAAGTTTTAATCGCCAATGGTATTCAGGTGATTGTTCAGGCTGAACAGGGGTATACGCCAACCCCGGGTGTTTCCCACGCGATTCTGACTTATAACCGTGAGCATGCGCAAAAAGCGGATGGGATTGTCATCACTCCCTCTCATAACCCACCTCAAGATGGCGGGATCAAATATAATCCACCGCACGGTGGGCCGGCTGAAGCTGAAGTTACGCAAGCGATCGAAAATCGGGCGAATGAAATTATTGCCGATGGAATAGCGATTGTTCAACGGATTCCGTTACAGCAAGCAATGGCATCCGAATACTATGTTGAGCAGGACTTAGTGATGCCATATGTTGATGACCTCGTCAATGTGGTTGATATGTCTGCGATTCAACAGGCCAATCTGAAAATTGGTGTTGATCCACTTGGAGGCAGTGGGATTGAATACTGGCGGAAAATTGCAGCGACTTATCAGTTGAATTTAGAACTGGTCAACGAGTCGATCGATCCGACGTTTCAGTTTATGCCGCTTGATAAAGATGGTGTGATCCGGATGGATTGCTCTTCGCCATATGCAATGGCCGGATTGCTAGCGCTGAAAGATCAATATGATCTGGCATTCGGCAACGACCCGGATTATGACCGTCACGGAATTGTGACCCCCAAAGGGTTGATGAATCCCAATCATTTTCTGGCGGTTTGTATTGATTATTTGTATCGCCATCGTAACTGGAAAGCCGATGTCGCCGTTGGCAAGACGTTGGTTTCCAGTGCATTGATTGACCGTGTTGTTGCTGATTTGGGCCGAAGGTTGTGTGAAGTTCCTGTTGGCTTCAAATGGTTTGTCGATGGGTTGTTCTCTGGAGAGTTTGGTTTTGGCGGCGAAGAAAGTGCTGGTGCATCTTTCCTGAGATTTGACGGAACACCATGGTCAACTGATAAAGATGGCATCATTCTTTGTTTGCTGGCTGCTGAAATCACGGCTGTGACCGGAAAAAATCCTCAGCAATATTATGAAGCACTGGCTGCAAAACATGGTGAATCGAAATATAGCCGTCTTCAGGCTGTCGCAACTGGTTCGCAGAAAGCGGTCTTGAAAAAGTTATCTCCAGAAATGGTTTCCGCTCAGACGTTGGCTGGAGATCCGATTACGGCAAGACTAACTCATGCACCGGGAAATGGTGCTGCAATTGGTGGGCTGAAAGTGACGACGGAATTTGGTTGGTTTGCTGCGCGTCCTTCCGGGACTGAAGATATTTATAAGATTTATTGTGAGAGCTTTAAAGGTGAGAAACACCTCAAACAGATCGAGTCAGAAGCTCAGGAAATCGTCAATCAGGTTTTTGCCGATGCTGGTGTCTAGTTTTAATCTGTATTTGTATCAATAAGATACAAGGGAGTGCTTCGGTACTCCCTTTGTTTTTCCCGAAATAAAACCTCCCTCAGAAAAATATAAATTTTTTATGAGTCTTTGTTCATATTTGTTGCGCTGCATTATATTCTCACCGGTGATGAGCAAAATATGCTCAGTTATACCAATGTAAAAAATAAAGTCTGTTGTATACACCAATAGAGGATAACTAAATGAAACGTATCAAATGGTTGGGAATATTGTTAGCGGCACTGTTTGTTTCAAATGCATACAGTGCAAACTGGTCGAGTTGTGACCGGTGGGGAACTTATAACAATAATGGCTATACACTATATAATAATATCTGGGGACAGGGCGCCGGAACTCAATGTATGTGGGTGAACTCTTATAACAACTGGGGAGTCTGGGCACAGCATCCGAATACCGGAGGAATTAAATCTTATCCGAATGTATCTTTTGAACAGAATATCCGGGTCAGCCGGCTGAATACCTGCCGCAGTTCCTTCCAGATTGATGTTCCATCGTCTGGTGCTTATTCTGCCGATTATGATCTCTGGTATGACAATCACAGCTATGAAGTGATGTTATGGATGAACTATCGTGGTGACGTTGCGCCGATTTCTTATAATTATGATGCTTATGGGCGCCCGGTTCCGGCATATCGTAATGTGAATCTCGGTGGACATACCTGGAATGTGTATCGCGGTAGTAACAATGTTAATGAAGTTTTTTCCTTTGTACGCACCAGTAACACTCGCTCAGGCACCGTTGATATTGCAGCAATTTCAAAATGGATTCGCTCAAGAGGCTGGTTTGGTGATGCAAACCTTCACCAGATTCAGTTTGGGTTTGAAATCACATCTTCTCCCAACGGTGAAGATTTCCGGGTCGGTAACTATTCACTATCCTGTTATTAATCAAGCTCTTGTAATTAAAACGGTTGAATCATACTGACCAGATTCTGGTCAGTATGATTAGTTCTGTACCCGGTGATTCTCGCTGAAACTGCATCCTGAGATCATTTGGGGATACACGACAAGATGAACAACTTACTCCGGATCATGACAGACCGCTTCGACATTATTTCCGTCCGGATCCAGTGCAAAGGCACCATAGTAGTGTTCATGGTACATGGGGCGGAGTCCCGGTTTGCCGTTATCTTGACCGCCATGTGCTATAGCTTGGGCATAAAATTGATCAACAAGCTGACGTGACGCTGCTGAAAAGGCTACATGACGTGGGGTAAACGACTCTTTCGTCTCGATAATCCAGAAAGCTAGTTTATCTTGTGGCCCGAAGGCACACATACGTTGTTGCGGAAATGCCTCATTCCATTCAGCGACAAATTCCATCTGTAGAGAGTAGCCGAGTGGAGCAAAGGTTGCGGCATAAAATGCTTTTGTTGCTTCATAGTCGGTTGCGTAGGTACTGAGGTGATCGAACATGTTTTCTCCTTTTGTTCATGTCTCTTTGTTTCTGAAATGCTCAAATCTAATGAATAAAGTATAAGTTCAGTTTTCATCGTTGTATGGGCGGTTGAAAAAATGAGTATGACTTATTGTGGCCAACTATCTGGCACGATAAACCAGAATATCCCACTTTCCGACTGACAATGAACGGCCCGCTCCAACGCGTCTGGTTCGTAACACTGGTTGGTTGCTGTCCGCCCTGTCATCCACTGATATCTTTCCAGTAAGTAGAGTGGTTCATTGATCTGGTGAAACTGAGCCTGATAACACCAACGGCCTTGGATTTGCGTTTGATTCAGGGCGTAACCCAGACAATCCTGAGGAATTGGAGCATCCGTAAACGGATTGATATAAAGCCGCCCCTGCATCAAGAGATGTTGTGATGTCACCTGCCATTGTGGATATTGCTGTAAAACCATGGGGTGTGCAGACAGCGGTAACTGATGCTTGAGCATATGCTGGAGTTTGATATCCAGCCGATCTTTCGCGTTTGGACCAAACCAGAGCTCTTGATGGAGCAGATAGAATTTGATCGCGACTTCCCAATGTTCCTGTTGCGATGTGTGTTGGTTATTGAGAATGAAGTCGACAGCACCCAGTGTTTTTCCGTTAGCGATAATCTGCACTTCTTCTGCGGTAAGTGTATAGGTTGGGCTGGCTTTAAACAGATCTGAACAGACCGATTGATAGAGCAACCCGAGTCGTTGATGCGGGTGTGCTGACCATGAAACCGGGGAGGCAGTGTGCTCTGCAAATGGTGAATACGGTTCTATCGGTGGCACTGCCTGAAACAATCCGGGTGTCTCTCGGACCCATTGGGCAATTGCTGTTAAATCCATTGTGAATGCCTCTTGCAGTATTTCAAGTGTCATTGTAGCCTGCCTAGCACTTATCTCAAAAGCGGGAAGAATCATGAATAATCTTGAGCTCGAAGCATTACTCCACGAGAAACTGCGTCCCGATTTAATTCAGGATTACAGTCCGAACGGATTGCAAATTGAAGGTCGTTCCGAAATCACAAAAATTGTCACCGGTGTTACCGCTTCTCAGGCATTGATTGAAAAAGCGATTGCGCTGCAAGCCGATGCCATTCTGGTACACCATGGTTATTTCTGGAAGCGGGAACCCGAGCCGATTCGAGGTATGAAAGGGAAACGAATTCGGCGTTTAATTCAGCATGACATCAACCTGTATGCTTATCACTTACCACTGGATATTCACCCTGAGTTGGGGAACAATGCTTGTCTGGCCCAGTTACTAGAGATTGACGTGATTGGTGGCTTAGAAGGCCATGAGCAGTCAGTGGCGATGCATGGGGCTTTCAAAGAGCCGGTAAGTGGTGCAGACTTGAGCCGTAAAATAGCAACCGTATTACAACGGGAACCGCTTCATATTGCGTCAGGCGAAGATCAACTGATATCCACTGTGGGGTGGTGTACCGGTGGGGGACAAGATTTCATTGATTTGGCTGCCGCCAAGGGATTGGATGCCTTTATTTCGGGTGAAATTTCTGAAAGGACGACGCATAGTGCCCGAGAGCAGGGGATTCACTATTTTTCTGCCGGGCATCATGCCACAGAACGTTATGGTGTCAAAGCGTTAGGAGAATGGTTGTCCCAAACTCATAATATAGCGGTTGAGTTTATCGATATTGACAATCCAGCCTAATCGGGCTGTTTAGACTCAAAAGGGCAGGTTTTATCAACCTGCCCTTTGATTTATGCAAACATCTGGATTTTATTATTCACGTTCGTGTAGTGGTGAAAAATCGCGAAGTTTATATCCGGTATATAGTTGACGAGGGCGACCAATGCGACTTTCAGGATCACTGTGCATTTCATTCCAGTGAGCAATCCAACCGATGGTTCGCGACAACGCGAAAATCACAGTAAACATAGAAATAGGAATACCAATTGCTTTCAAAATAATACCCGAATAGAAATCAACGTTCGGGTAAAGTTTTTTATCGACAAAGTACTCGTCAGACAAAGCAATTCTTTCCAGTTCCATTGCGATATCCAGTAATGGATCGTCGATATTTAGTTCTTTCAGTACTTCATGACAGGACTCACGCATTACAGTCGCACGCGGGTCATAATTTTTGTAAACCCGGTGACCGAAGCCCATCAGACGGAATGGGTCATCCTTATCTTTTGCCCGTGCAACGAATTCAGGAATGCGATCAACACTGCCGATTTCTTCAAGCATCCGCAGACACGCTTCATTCGCACCACCATGAGCAGGCCCCCATAACGAGGCAATTCCCGCTGCAATACATGCAAATGGGTTTGCACCGGATGAACCGGCCAGACGAACTGTTGATGTTGAAGCATTTTGTTCATGGTCAGCGTGCAGGGTGAAAATTTTATCCATTGCCCGAGCAACAATTGGATTCACTTCGTACTCTTCACATGGTGTTGCGAACATCATATGAAGGAAGTTTTCCGCATAACCTAAGTCGTTGCGAGGATAAATGAATGGTTGACCGACAGAGTATTTATAACACATAGATGCTAGTGTCGGCATTTTTGAGAGAAGACGATATGCGGCTATCTCTCGGTGGCTATCGTTGTTGATATCTAGAGAATCATGATAGAACGCAGCAAGTGCACCAACAACACCTACCATGACTGCCATTGGGTGAGCATCTCGTCGGAAACCGTGGAAAAAGCTGGCGATTTGCTCATGAACCATCGTATGGCGCGAAATTGTATTTTTAAACTCTGAGTATTGCTTCCTGTTTGGGGCTTCACCATAAAGAAGAATATAACAGACTTCCAGATAGTCTGCGTTATTCGCTAATTGATCGATAGGATAACCACGGTGCAGCAACACACCTTTGTTACCATCGATGTAGGTGATTTGAGATTCACAAGATGCAGTGGCAAGAAAACCAGGATCATAAGTAAAGTACCCGTTCGCTCCCAGTTGTCGAACATCGACTACCTCAGGCCCCATAGAACCGTTGATAATCGGCAGTTCGATTGGCGCTTTACCTTCAACATGAAGGGTCGCTTTCTTATCTGCCATAACAATCTCCTTTGTTTATTATTTAATCCGTCCAGGATGTTTGCGAATGAATATTTAACTCCTGATTTTATTAAAGTCAATTCTTCTCCTGCGATGTGTGCACTCAATTGCGTTTTTTGCGCGAATTAAGTTAAAAATATGTTCTATGTAGCAAAAATTGTTACGTTAATTGTATTAGAATGTTGCGAGCCTTATATTGGCTGGGAATCCAGTCAGTCTGGACTGTATAGGAAGTGACCAGTAAGAAAGTTTATGTTACATTTCTTAACCAAATTTTAACAACTTTTTATCAATTTTTGTCCGTTTCTTACTTATAATTGTGTAAATATTGTTAAAACTTATCAGTTAGGGCTGACTCTTCGTTTATAACTATAATGCTCAATGGGGAGCTGAGTGAGCAAGCCTGTGAAAGAAAGAAATTTAAGACCCGTAAATCTTGATTTGCAGACCATCCACTTTCCGATCACTGCGATTGCATCTATTCTTCATCGTGTTTCAGGTGTAATCACTTTTGTAGCTATCGGAATTTTGTTGTGGTTGTTGTCTGTTTCGTTATCTTCTCCGGAAGGTTTTCAATATGCATCTGAACTTGTGGGTGGCTTCTTCGTGAAGTTTATCCTGTGGGGGATATTGACTGCGCTGTCTTACCATATTGTCGGTGGTATTCGCCATTTGATAATGGACCTAGGTTACTTTGAAGAATTGGAATCCGGCATTCAAACGGCAAGAATTTCATTTGCTGTTACCGTCGTTTTATCTCTGCTTGCAGGAGTCATGGTATGGTAAAGCATGTTTCATCTGTAGGGCGTAATGGGGTTCACGACTTTTTGCTCATTCGTGCAACCGCAATTCTGATGACCCTGTATACCGTTTATCTTGTTTGTTTTTTTGCTTTCTCCGGTGATATTACCTATCAACTATGGCTCGATTTCTGGAGTGGTACATTTACAAAAGTCTTCACAATGATTGTCCTCGTGAGTGTTCTGATTCACGGCTGGATCGGTTTGTGGCAGGTTCTGACGGATTATGTGAAATTCACATTGTTACGTGCCTTGTTACAGCTTACCGTGATTGCTGTGCTATTCGGATATTTTTTCTCTGGCCTGTTTGTATTGTGGGGTGCTTAAGTGACTATTCCAGTTCGAGAGTTTGATGCCGTTGTGATCGGCGCTGGTGGTGCAGGCATGAGAGCTGCACTACAAATTTCAGAGCAAGGCCTGTCTTGTGCTTTGCTATCTAAAGTATTTCCTACTCGTTCTCATACAGTTTCCGCACAGGGTGGTATTACTGTTGCACTAGGAAATTCGCATCAAGATAATTGGCAATGGCATATGTACGATACCGTAAAAGGTTCCGATTATATTGGAGACCAAAATGCGATTGAGTATATGTGTAAAAACGGTCCAGAGTCTGTTATTGAATTAGAAAAAATGGGGCTGCCGTTTTCCCGTTTTGAAGATGGCTCTATCTATCAACGTCCTTTTGGCGGTCAGTCAAAAGAATTTGGTGGTGAGCAAGCTGCAAGAACTGCCGCAGCAGCAGACCGAACCGGCCATGCTTTACTCCATACTTTATATCAACAGAATATCAAGCATAAAACGACGATCTTCTCAGAATGGTATGCATTGGACTTGGTGAAAAACCAAGATGGTGTCGTGATGGGTTGTACCGCACTGTGCATGGAAACAGGTGAAGTGTGTTACTTCAAGTCGAAGGCGACTATTCTGGCGACAGGTGGTGCCGGACGCATTTACGCTTCAACGACAAATGCTCATATCAATACCGGTGATGGTGTCGGTATGGCGTTACGTGCCGGTGTACCGATGCAGGATATGGAAATGTGGCAATTCCATCCCACCGGAATTGCTGGTGCCGGTGTTTTGGTGACTGAAGGTTGTCGAGGCGAAGGGGGTTACCTGCTGAATAAAGATGGTGAGCGTTTTATGGAACGCTATGCGCCAAATGCGAAAGATTTGGCAGGTCGTGATGTTGTCGCCCGTTCAATGATGATTGAAATTCGTGAAGGGCGTGGATGTGACGGCCCATGGGGAACTCATATTAAGCTGAAACTCGACCATCTGGGTAAAGAAGTTCTGGAATCTCGTCTACCGGGTATCTGTGAGCTTTCTCGAACGTTTGCACATGTCGATCCCGTCAAAGATCCGATCCCGGTCATTCCAACTTGTCACTATATGATGGGTGGTGTGCCGACGCAGGTCTCTGGCCAAGCCGTGAAACAAGATGTTTCCGGTCATGATATCGATGTTCAGGGCTTGTTTGCTTGTGGTGAAATTGCATCTGTCTCCGTACATGGTGCGAATCGTCTGGGCGGAAACTCGCTACTGGATTTGGTTGTCTTCGGTCGAGCAACTGGACTCCATCTCGGTGAAACATTGGCGGCTCAAGTTGAAGCGCGTGATGTGACAGAATCGGATATTGAAGCATCTCTGTCTCGCTACATGCGTTGGGAAAATAGCAAGGGTGGCGAAGATCCGGTACAAATCCGGAAAGACCTTCAGGAATGTATGCAGCATAACTTCTCGGTATTCCGCGAAGGGGATGCCATGGCGGATGGTCTGGAAGAACTCAAAGTGATTCGTGAACGGTTGAAGGAAGCACATCTTGCAGACAAATCCAGTGAATTTAATACTCAGCGTGTTGAATGCTTAGAGCTGGATAACCTAATGGAGACCGCTTATTCCACAGCCGTTGCTGCCAATTATCGGACCGAGAGTCGTGGTGCTCATGCTCGCTTTGATTACCCAGACCGTGATGATGAGAATTGGTTATGCCACTCGATTTATAACCCGGAAACTGAACAGATGAGTAAGCGTCATGTCAACATGACACCCGTTCATCGTGATGCGTTTCCACCAAAGATTCGTACATACTAAGGGGAGGACAATGTGATGAAACTTAACTTCTCTCTGTATCGCTATAATCCGGATGTGGATAAAAAGCCCTATATGAAGGACTATGTGCTGGACGTTCCTGAAGGTTCGGATATGATGGTACTGGATGCATTGATTCTGCTGAAAGAGCAAGATCCTTCGATTGCATTCCGTCGTTCGTGTCGGGAAGGCGTCTGTGGTTCTGACGGTTTGAATATGAATGGCAAAAATGGTCTTGCCTGTATTACACCGTTATCAGCCTTGTCAGGCAATAAGATTGTCATTCGACCCTTACCGGGGCTGCCGGTAATTCGAGACTTGATCGTTGACATGACACAGTTCTACGATAATTACGCAAAAGTGAAGCCCTATCTGATTTCTGATGGGAATTTACCGCCATCCAGAGAAAATTTACAGTCTCCTGAAGATCGTGAACATTTGGATGGATTGTATGAATGTATTATGTGTGCGTGTTGTACGACCGCTTGCCCTTCATTCTGGTGGAATCCGGATAAATTCATCGGACCAGCCGGACTGTTGGCTGCTTATCGTTGGTTGATTGACAGTCGTGATACAGCAACAGATGAACGCTTGTCTAATCTTGATGATGCGTTTAGTGTTTTCCGTTGCCATGACATTATGAATTGTGTCACTGTTTGTCCGAAAGGTCTTAATCCAACGAAAGCAATTGGTCATATTAGATCAATGTTGATTAAACGTTCCGTTTAGATGATGGTTTGCAGGTCTTCGGACCTGCATTTTAGAGCTCGGCGTAGACCGTAGCAAAATGTGAAAACTACTGGTAAAGGGAAAATATGCACAACGGCGTGATGAAGGCATGGCTCGAGTCTTCACACTTGGCTGGCGCCAATGCAACGTACGTAGAAGATCTCTACGAACTCTATTTAAGTGATCCCGACCTGGTAAGTGAGGAGTGGAGACGTGTTTTTGAGGGGCTTTCGCGCCCTGATGATGATAATGTGGCTGAACAACCACATTCACGTGTCCGTGACTACTTCCGTCGACTCGCTCAAGAGACAAAGCATTACAATGTCCAAGTTAGTGACCCCGATGTCGATGCAAAACAAGTAAAAGTATTACAGTTAATTAACGCGTACCGCTTTCGCGGTCATGAAGCGGCTCAATTAGACCCTCTCGGTATATGGCAACGGCCGACAGTGGCTGAGCTTGCCCCCTCATTTCATAATCTTAACCCCGGAGACATGGAAGAGACATTTAATGTCGGTTCTTTTGCGATAGGTCAGGAGACCATGAAGCTTAAGGATATCTATGAGTCTCTGAATCAAATCTACTGCGGTTCTATCGGTGCAGAATATATGCACATGACCAATACCGAACAAAAGCGTTGGATTCAGCAGCGTCTGGAGTCGGTTGTCGGCCAGCCATCTTTTACTAAAGAAGAGCAAATTACTTTCCTTGAAGAATTGACTGCTGCTGAAGGTCTGGAGCGCTATTTGGGCGCTAAATTCCCCGGAGCAAAACGCTTCTCTCTGGAAGGCGGAGATGCGCTCATTCCGATGATGAAAGAATTGATCCGGCGCGCAGGTTCTCAAGGGATGCGCGAAGCTGTTGTTGGGATGGCTCACCGTGGGCGTCTGAACATGCTGGTCAATGTATTAGGGAAGCGTCCTCAGGATTTATTTGATGAGTTTGCGGGTAAGCATGATGAAACTTGGGGAACCGGTGATGTGAAATACCATCAGGGATTCTCAGCTGATTTTGCGACCCCGGGTGGAAATATCCACTTAGCGTTGGCGTTTAACCCTTCACATCTGGAAATCGTTAACCCTGTTGTGATGGGCTCTGTCCGGGCTCGTCAGGATCGACTGGGTGATAGAGATGGTTCAAAAGTGCTGCCGATTACCGTTCATGGTGACTCAGCCGTTACGGGTCAAGGTGTGGTTGCGGAAACATTCAACATGTCTCAGGCTCGTGGCTATCAGGTTGGTGGCACGGTACGTATCGTGATTAACAACCAAGTCGGATTTACCACTTCGAACCCTCGAGATATGCGTTCGACCATGTATTGTACCGATATTGCAAAAATGGTTCAGGCGCCGATTTTCCACGTCAATGCCGACGATCCGGAAGCGGTTGCATTTGTCTCCCATATTGCATTGGATTATCGAAATACATTCCGTCAGGACGTTGTGATTGATTTGGTCTGTTATCGCCGCCATGGTCACAACGAAGCGGATGAGCCTAATGCGACGCAGCCGCTGATGTACCAAAAAATTAAAAAGCATCCGACACCGCGTAAATTGTATGGCGATTTGCTAATTGAACGCCAAGATGTTGATGCTGAATTTGTCACTCAGGCCGTCAACGAATATCGAGATGCTTTGGATCATGGTGAAGTTGTTGTCAAAGAATGGCGCCCCATGGCAATGCATTCGGTTGACTGGTCGCCTTACTTGTCTCATGAATGGGATGAAGTGTGGAAGAACGAGTTTGACTTAGAACGATTGAAAGACATTGGTAAGCGTGTTTGTTTGTATCCGGAAAGCCATCAATTACAAAGCCGTGTCGAGAAAATCTACACCGATCGTCTGGCGATGATTAACGGTGAAAAATTACTGGACTGGGGGATGGCAGAGATTCTGGCCTATGCAACATTGGTTGATGATGGTCATCGGATTCGGATCTCCGGTCAGGATTCAGGGCGTGGAACATTCTTCCATCGTCACTCTGTATTGCACAACCAAAACGATGCCAGTACCTATGTTCCGTTGAAGAATCTTCACAGTAATCAAGGACCATTTCAAGTCATTGACTCTGTGTTATCCGAAGAAGCAGTTCTGGCTTTTGAATATGGGTATGCTACAGCCGAACCCGGTGGTTTAACGATCTGGGAAGCGCAATTTGGTGATTTTGCCAATGGCGCTCAGGTGGTCATCGATCAGTTTATTTCTTCTGGCGAACAGAAATGGGCTCGGTTATGCGGTATTACGATGCTATTGCCGCATGGTTATGAAGGACAGGGACCAGAGCACTCTTCTGCCCGTCTCGAACGTTATCTGCAACTTTGCGCTGAGCAAAATATGCAAGTGATCGTGCCTTCGACACCGGCTCAGGTTTATCACATGTTAAGACGTCAGGTGATTCGTCCGATGCGTCGTCCTTTAATTGTGATGTCACCGAAATCTCTGTTACGTCATCCACTGTGTGTCTCTTCAATGGAAGATTTGGCGAGTGGAACTTTCCAGCCAGCCATTTCGGAAGTTGATGAACTCGATGCAGCTCAGGTGAAACGCGTTGTTTTCTGTGCTGGTAAAGTCTATTACGATTTGCTGGCACAACGACGTAACAATGAGCAAGGGGATGTCGCGATTGTCCGTATCGAGCAATTGTATCCATTCCCGCTGGAAGATGTTCGAGCTGCCATTGCCCCTTACACGAATGTTGTGGATTACGTCTGGTGTCAGGAAGAACCACAAAATCAGGGTGCATGGTATAGCAGCCAACATAATTTCCGAGCCGCAATTCCTGCTGGTGCTGAACTGAAATACGCAGGACGCCCTGCATCGGCTTCTCCGGCCGTTGGTTACATGTCGGTTCACTTGAAGCAGCAGAAAGCGCTCGTTGATGATGCGTTGACACTAGATTAAGAACTAGAAATAAAAGGAAAAATAAATATGACAGTTGAAATTCTGGTTCCGGATTTGCCTGAATCGGTAGCAGATGCAACCGTAGCAACTTGGCATAAAAAAGCGGGTGAATCGGTTGAGCGTGATGAAGTCCTCGTTGAAATCGAAACAGACAAAGTCGTTTTAGAAGTGCCTGCGCCAGAAGCGGGTGTGCTTGAGTCGATTTCTGAAGAGGAAGGTGCCACGGTACTATCAAAGCAATTGCTGGGGCTCCTTAAGCCCGGTGCTGTTGCAGGTGAGCCAACGTCTGAGAAAACAACATCGACGCAGCCTTCGCCGGACAAACGCCACAAAGCGAACCTGAATGAAGAGACTAATGACGCATTGAGTCCTGCAGTACGCCGTTTGATGGCCGAACATGGCCTTGAGGTATCTCAGGTCAAAGGTTCCGGTGTCGGAGGTCGGATTACCCGTGAAGATGTTGAAGCATATCTGGCGTCAGCGTCAAAAGCTTCAACAGCAGATCAACAAGAAGCGGTTGCTGTACCAGCTACAGCAAGAAGCGAAAAGCGTGTTCCGATGACTCGCTTGCGTAAACGGGTTGCTGAGCGATTGCTGGAAGCGAAAAACAGTACGGCCATGTTGACGACTTTCAATGAAGTGAACATGAAACCAATCATGAATCTGCGCAAACAGTACAAAGATCTGTTTGAGAAGAGACATGATATCCGCCTCGGATTTATGTCGTTCTACATTAAGGCGGTTACAGAAGCGCTGAAACGTTATCCTGAAGTCAATGCTTCTATTGATGGCAGCGATATTGTCTACCACAATTTCTTCGATATCAGCATCGCTGTGTCAACACCGCGTGGTTTGGTGACGCCAGTGTTGAAAGACTGCGATATGTTGAGTGTTGCCGAGATCGAGAAGGGAATTAAAGCGCTGGCAGAAAAAGGCCGGGACGGTAAGTTAACTGTAGAAGAGCTGACTGGCGGTAACTTTACGGTGACGAACGGCGGTGTATTCGGTTCTTTAATGTCAACACCAATTATCAACCCACCTCAGGCTGCGATTCTTGGCATGCATAAAATCCAAGAGCGTCCGATGGCGGTCGATGGCAAAGTAGAAATTTTGCCGATGATGTATCTGGCTCTTTCTTATGATCACCGTCTGATTGATGGCCGTGAATCCGTAGGATTCCTCGTCACGATTAAAGAATTGCTGGAAGATCCGACACGTTTGCTGTTGGATGTGTAATGAATAAGATGGCAGATATCTTCTTCCGGATATCTGCCATGCAGGCTGGGTTGCTCAACACCTGGTCTTGTGTTGTCAGCATGTATGGAAATAAACATGCCGTCATGTTTCAGCGCGTACTGAGTACCCTGCGAAATGTTTCGTTTCGTTGAAACGGAATTAAATGAAAAAATAATATACAACGGAATAGCACAATGAATTTGCATGAATATCAAGCCAAACAGCTCTTTGCAGAATTTGGTCTGCCGGTTCCAGATGGTTATGCGTGCAGCACTCCACAGGAAGCTGCTGAAGCCACCGGTAAAATTGGCGGGACAAAATGGGTCGTAAAATGTCAGGTTCACGCGGGTGGCCGGGGAAAAGCCGGTGGCGTTGAACTACACGATACAAAAGATGGTATTCGTGATTTTGCCCAGAAGTGGCTCGGTAAGAACTTGGTGACTTACCAAACTGATGCGAATGGTCAGCCGGTTACAAAAGTCTTAGTTGAAGCGGCATCTGATATTGCCAACGAACTTTATCTTGGTGCTGTGGTGGACCGTTCCAGCCGTCGTGTTGTCTTTATGGCATCGACTGAAGGTGGCGTTGAAATTGAGAAAGTTGCAGAAGAGACACCAGAACTGATTCATAAAGCAGCCATCGATCCGCTTGTTGGCCCACAACCTTATCAGGGACGTGAACTGGCATTTAAGCTGGGTTTGAAAGGGGATCAGATTAAACAATTCGTCAAAATCTTCATGGGTCTTGGTGAAATGTTCAGTCAATATGATCTGGCATTGCTTGAAATTAACCCGCTGATTATTACCGGAGACGATAATCTGCTTTGCCTCGACGGGAAAATCAACATTGACTCGAATGCATTGTATCGTCAGCCAAAACTGAGAGAGATGCACGATCCTTCACAGGAAGATGAGCGTGAAGCTCATGCTGCCCAATGGGAACTTAACTACGTTGCTCTCGATGGTAATATCGGTTGTATGGTCAATGGTGCCGGCTTGGCGATGGGAACGATGGATATCGTTAACCTGCATGGCGGTAGCCCGGCTAACTTCTTGGATGTCGGTGGCGGTGCGACTAAAGAGCGTGTTACGGAAGCTTTCAAAATTATTCTTTCCGACAGCAATGTACAAGCAGTTCTGGTGAATATCTTCGGTGGTATTGTGCGTTGTGATCTGATTGCTGACGGTATTATCGGTGCTGTTGAAGAAGTGGGGGTTTCTGTTCCGGTCGTGGTTCGTCTCGAAGGGAACAACGCTGAACTCGGTACGAAGAAGCTGGATGAGAGTGGATTGAACATTATTGCTGCAACTTCGTTAACTGAAGCTGCTGAGAAAGTTGTAGCTGCTGCGGAGGGTAAATAATGTCTGTATTGATAAATAAAGAGACCAAAGTGATCTGTCAGGGATTTACTGGCGGACAAGGGACTTTCCACTCCGAGCAGGCGGTTGCGTATGGTACACAAATGGTCGGTGGTGTATCACCGGGCAAAGGTGGTCAAACTCATTTAGGTCTACCAGTGTTCAATACTGTTCGTGAAGCGGTTGAAGCCACTGGTGCGACGGCATCTGTTATCTATGTTCCGGCACCTTTCTGTAAAGATGCCATCCTCGAAGCAATTGATGCGGGTATCGAACTGATTGTCACGATTACCGAAGGCATCCCGACACTTGATCTGTTGGATGTGAAAGTTCGTCTGGATGAAGCGGGCGTTCGTATGATTGGTCCAAACTGTCCAGGCGTGATCACACCGGATGAGTGCAAAATCGGCATCATGCCCGGCCATATTCATAAGAAAGGGAAAGTGGGCATTGTTTCCCGCTCTGGTACATTGACTTATGAAGCCGTGAAGCAAACGACAGATGAAGGATTTGGTCAGTCTACATGTGTTGGTATCGGTGGTGACCCAATTCCTGGGTCTAACTTTATCGACATTCTGAAGTTGTTCCAAGACGATCCAGAGACAGAAGCCATTGTTATGATTGGTGAAATCGGTGGTACGGCTGAAGAAGAAGCGGCTGCATTTATTAAAGATTATGTGACTAAACCAGTTGTTTCTTACATTGCTGGTGTTACCGCACCTCCGGGTAAACGAATGGGACATGCAGGTGCCATTATCTCTGGTGGGAAAGGGACAGCGGATGAAAAATTCGCTGCACTTGAAGCTGCGGGCGTGAAAACCGTGAAAAGTCTTGCCAATATCGGTCAAGCTTTAAGAGATGTGACTGGCTGGTAAGTATTTCCAGTTCGTTTAAATGACTAAGAAAAATCCCCCTCAATGATGTGAGGGGGATTTTTTTTACGCTTTATTTTTGACTAAGTGACTCAGAATAAATAAGCAACTGGCAGAGATAACCACTGATGGGCCTGCTGGTGTGTCGAACTCCCAGGATAGATAGAGCCCGCTTAAAACAGCGATCATGCCAATCGCCGATGCAATCATCGCCATTTGTTCCGGTGTCGTCGATAAACGTCTGGCACCGGCTGCCGGAATAATTAATAACGAAGTAATGATCAGCGCACCGACGAACTTCATGCCGACAGCAATCACAAGGCCAACCATCAGCATTAATAGTAGTTGCATCAAATCGGTATTGGTCCCCTCGACGGAGGCGAGTTCTTCATTCACTGTAGAAGAGAGCAATGGTCGCCAGATGAAGTAAAGCAAAGTCGCAATCACCAAGACGCCTCCCCAGATAAAATATAAATCATTGGGCGTAACTGCGAGTAGATCGCCAAACAGATAGCTCATCAGATCAATCCGGACATCGCTCAGAAAACTCACTGCAATCAGACCGACCGATAGGGAACTATGTGCAAGGATGCCTAATAGGGTATCTGTTGCAATGAATTTCTGTCTTTGTAGAACAACTAAAATCGCTGCAATCGCTAGACAACATACCAAGAGTGCGAGGTTTAGGTTGATATCCAGTAAAAAGCCAAATGCTAACCCCATCAAAGAAGCATGCGCTAGTGTATCGCCGAAATAGGCCATTTTTCGCCATACAACAAAAGAACCGAGCGGGCCTGCGATCAAGGCTATCCCGATTCCCGCGAGAATGGCAGGCAGTATAATCTCAACCATGGTGATGATGTCCGTGAGTGTGGTGGTTACATTGTGTTGCATCGCCAGAGACCGGTTGTCCGGCTAGATCATGGTGATGTTGATGCTGATGATGATAAAAGGCCAGAGATTCTTCATGACGTGATTGACCAAACAAGGCAATATAGTTGGGATGTTGGGTAATATCTGCGGGGGCACCATGGCAGCAGATATGGTGCTGAAGACAGATCACATGGTCTGTTTGCGCCATGACTAAATGGAGATCATGAGACACCATGAAAATGGCACAGCCGAACCGTTGTCTCAGCGTTTGAATTAATTCGTATAGATCAATCTGTCCTTGAACATCAACACCTTGAGTTGGCTCATCGAGTACTAAAATATCTGGGCGTTGTAGTAATGCCCGAGCCAGTAAAACACGTTGTGTCTCCCCGCCAGACAAATGGTGCATACTGCTATGAGCGAGGTGTTCGGCGCCTACCAGTGTCAGGGCATCGTTCAGCTCTTGGCGACTATAGCGCCCGGCAAGTTTCAAAAAATGCTGTACGTTCAGCGGCAACGTTTCATCCAATCGAAGCTTTTGTGGCACATAACCAATTTTGAGTCGAGATGAACGTGTGATTTGCCCTGATTGAATCGGTTGAAGCCCTAGCAAGACTTTAACCAATGTTGATTTTCCCGCACCATTCGGGCCAATGAGGGTGGTGATTGTTCCTTGCTCGATACGAAGGCTGATGTGGTCTAACACGTTTTTCTGGTTGAATGCGACGCAAACATTTTGTAGTTCGATCAGTGTTGACATGAAATAACTCGTTTGCAAGATGGTAATGTTATAATATAACATTTGTGAAAAATTGAAGCTATAAGCTGGGGATAAATTTCCATGAAGTTCTTTCGTCTCACTACATTCGCATTACTGTTGAGTCTATCAGTCCCTGTGTGGGCACTGAATGTGTTAACCAGTATCAAACCGATTCAAATGATTAGTTACGAATTAATGGCAGGTGTCAGTCAACCGGATGTGTTGCTTGCGCCAAATACTTCGCCGCATGATTATGCACTTCGTCCTTCGGATGTAAAGCGGATCAAGCAAGCTGATTTGGTCATCTGGTTTGGTGAAGGGCTGGAACCCTTTTTATCGAAAGTATTATCACATCAGACCAATCAATTGATGATTAGCCACATCAAAGGTGTACCGTTCAGACATTTTTCCGCGTCGCATCATGATGATGGCCATCACCATCATGGTAATATCAATCCCCATTTTTGGCTGGGAATTGAGCAGGTTCGAGTAGTTGCAACAGCTATCGCTGCGCGTCTGATTCAACAAGATCCGGATCATACTACACAATATCAGGCAAATTTGACCCATTTTCTGGCGCAGTTAACCAAAACAGATAATCAGATTCAGGCACAGTTGGCAGCGTATCAGCACTATCCCTATTACGTTTTCCACGATGCATATGAGTATTTTGAGGCCCATTATCATTTGAATAATATCGGTCATTTTACTGTCAGCCCAGAACGAAAACCGGGCGCGAAGACTTTGATTGAAATTCGGACCAAACTGAAAGAACAGCCTAACGTCTGTATTTTCTCTGAACCTCAGTTTTTACCTTCAGTGATTACCAGTGTCACCCGGGGAACATCGGCCAAAGTCGGAACGCTTGATCCGTTGGCAACCGATATTCCACTGGCAAAAGGGAGTTATTTCCGTTTTTTAACGAGCTTGAGTCAGAGTTATACCAACTGCTTTAAAATGGCGCAGTAATTGATCAATGACGTGGTATAGCATTCGCTATACCACGAGTGAAGCCGCCAGCATGAAGACTTTGGAATTCTTCGAACTGTGTCTACTTTTGATCCTTCTCAATAATTTCCCTATTACTTGCGCGTATAGTAAAATCTGATAACGATAATGCTTCTCATAGATGATACCAGTAAGAATTAACCATGAACCTATCTCAGTTAAACCCCGGTCAACGCGCATCGATTCTAGGCTTTCACCAACTTTCTGATGAAGTTCGAAAGCGTTTAATGATTATGGGGATCTTGCCAAAAACCCCTATCCTTTTAATTCGAAAAGCTCCGATGGGAGATCCGCTTCAGATTGAAGTTCGTGGTGTTTCTCTGGCTATCAGAGAAAAGATTGCAACAGCAATTCAAGTGGAGATTATCGGATGAAATACAACATTTTAACGGTCGGTAATCCAAACAGCGGCAAAACAACGTTGTTTAATGGTTTAACTGGTGCGCGTCAACAGGTTGGAAACTGGGCTGGTGTCACGGTTGAGAAAAAGACTGGGAAATATAACTATTCTGGGAATGAGTTTTCTCTCACTGATTTACCGGGTATTTACGCGTTGGATAGTGGCAACGATAGCCACAGTATTGATGAGTCGATTGCATCGCAAGCGGTACTATCACATCCGGCAGATCTCATTCTGAATGTCGTCGATGTTACCTGTCTTGAGCGAAGTCTGTATATGACCTTGCAGTTACGTGAACTTGGTCGGCCGATGATTGTTGTGCTCAATAAAATGGATGTACTCAAAAGAGAACGTCGTTCGATTGATGTTAAACGATTAACGCGGTTGCTGGGATGCCCGGTTTATCCCATTTCTGCCAATAATAAATTTCAGGTACTTCAGCTGAAAGAGAGTCTCGACAAAACCTTGGTACAGGGAATTACTCTCAATGAATTACAACTGGACTATGGTGATCAATTTGAGTCGATGATTGAGACGGTTACGCCATTATTTTCATCACAAGCTAACACATTGCAAGCGGTTTCGCACCGTGCACTCGCGATCCGTGCACTTGGCTGTGACACCCTTATTACCAATCTTCTATCCGATTCAGCCCGACAACAATTGAATGATTCGCGACTGAATAGCCTCTTGGATATTGACTTGCATGTCGCGAATGTCAAATACACATGGTTACATGAGCAATGTCAGGATGTTCGCCGTGAGCAAGGTGTGTTAAGCCATAATTTCACCAAACGTGTGGATCAGGTGGTACTTAATAAATGGGTTGGTATCCCTTTCTTCTTTCTTGTGATGTACCTGATGTTTATGTTCTCGATTAATATCGGGAGTGCTTTTATCGATTTCTTTGATATTTCTTTTGGCGCTTTACTGGTTGACGGTGGTCATGCTTTATTGGATCAACATCTCCCTATATGGCTGGTTACATTGTTAGCCGATGGGCTGGGTGGAGGGATCCAAACGGTCGCGACCTTCATTCCTGTAATTGCTTGTCTTTATCTGTTTTTAGCTGTACTGGAAAGCTCAGGATATATGGCTCGGGCTGCGTTCGTCCTTGATAAAGTGATGCAGAAAATCGGTCTGCCGGGGAAAGCTTTTGTGCCGCTTATTCTAGGATTTGGTTGTAATGTCCCTTCAATCATGGCGACGCGAACGTTAGATCAGGAAAGAGAGAGACGGTTGTCTGCTGCCATGGCGCCCTTCATGTCTTGTGGGGCCCGATTACCGGTTTATGCATTATTGGCTGCGGCTTTTTTCCCTCATAGTGGTCAGAATATTGTCTTTTCACTCTATTTACTGGGTATTGTTGCAGCAGTATTCACTGGCATTGTATTACGGCATACGATCTACCCTGGTAGTAGTGAAAGTATGGTGATGGAAATCCCGGACTATGAATTACCGACGCTACAAAATATTCTGATTAAAACATGGCAGAAATTAAAACGATTTGTACTGGGTGCGGGAAAGACCATTGTCGTTGTGGTGACTATTCTGAGTTTTTTAAACTCAGTCGGAACAGATGGTAGTTTCGGTCATGAAGACAGTGATACATCTGTGTTGTCCAAGGTTTCACAACGCGTGACGCCGCTGTTTGCTCCGATTGGCATACGACAAGAAAACTGGCCGGCAACCGTCGGTATTGTGACTGGTATTTTTGCCAAAGAAGCTGTAGTCGGCACCTTGAATAACCTGTATTCCTCGCAGTCTGATGAATCCGGTGATTTTGATTTGCTGGCGAGCTTGAAAGAGGCGTTGCAAACGATCCCTGATAACCTGATGTCGTTGAGTTTTTCTGATCCTCTGGGTATTGAAATCGGGGATTTATCCGATACTCAATCCGCTGCTGCAGAGCAGGATGTGGATTCATCGATATACAGTAATCTGCAATACTACTTTCAAAGTCATTCCGCAGCATTTGCATACCTGATTTTTATTTTACTCTATACGCCTTGTGTGGCAGCCATGGGGGCTTATGTCAGAGAGTTTGGTGCCCGATATGCCCGATTTATAGCCATCTGGACCTTTGGGTTGGCTTATTGTTTGGCAACATTTTTCTATCAAGCGATGAATATCATGCAACATCCGCTACAAAGTATGTTGTGGATGTCGTTTATTTTGCTTGGTGGATGGGGTTTATATCGTGTACTGAAACATAAAGGCGATGTGATCAAAAACTTTGAGCGTCAAATCGTATGATTCTGAATGAATTGAAAAGTTACCTAGAACTGCATGGCACGACCAGCGGTGCGACATTGGCACGTCGTTTTCGAATTAGCGAAGATGGTATCGATGCCATGCTTGGAATTTGGGTCAAAAAAGGGATCATTTCCCGTTTTGTCGACACCAGTAAAAGCGGCGAAGTTCGACGTATTCGTTATGCGGTGAATTCGCCTCAAGCACTGTCGCTGACAGCCATTCTTTGAGCTAAACCGGTGTAAAAATACCGGATTGAGCCAATGCCGTTTTCAATAAATTGGCCATATGTTGCTGGGCCATATCATTTCTGCGAACTCCTGTCGTGTTCCCCCAAATCGGCCCGGGCCATGCTTCATCTTCAGTAAATCTCGCAATGTGGTGATAGTGGAGCTGAGGAACCATGTTGCCTAACGCGCCCAGATTGATTTTATCGGGGTGGTACTGAGACTCTAAAATCTGACTAACCCATTGGGATTCAATCAGGAACTGTTGCTGATCGACCATCGGTAAATGGTGAAATTCTTTAATCCCGGTACGTTTCGGAACCAAAATCACCCATGGCACGGCTTGATCCCAATGTAACAACACCAGAGAAAGCGGGAAATCACCAAGGTAGGTTGTATCTTGTTGTAACTGTGGATGGAGTTCGAAACTCATTGCATTGCTCCCTACGATAAAATGAAACGGACGGAGGATAGCATATCTTCATGAGGGATACGTTCAATTCGTTGATTGTGACGAGAGGGTTGATTTCTGCAGTGACGAAATGACATGAATTTCTAATTTTTTGATTTAAGACAGTATTTTTGTTCGATTTTGTTGATGAAGATGATGAAATATACACCAAGGTCTTCTTCATAGTTGCCGATATACTAGGGGCTGTTGACCTTTCGTGATGGTTTTTGCAGCAATTTGTCGTGCATTTAGTCAAGGCAGGTCATGTGAAGTGTAGCGATCTACATGAACCATGACCTAACGCTGGATAAATGAGCGACAAATGCTGCCCAGAGGGTTCATCTGAACGTGTCTTGCTCTTTGTTGCGGGTCATTTGCTTAGGATAGCTAAGCGGCATGCCCCGCGCCGCGATCAACACCCGTTCAGATTGAACAAAATTCAACCACGAAAGGTCAACAGCCCCTAGGTATAAAAGACTGATTGATGTGGAGTTATTGATGAATAGTTTGATCCGTAAGTTTGAAGTGGGAATGAATCATCCTGATGCTGCTAAGTTGATTCTGAGAGTGGGTTTCAGCTTAATGTTTTTATTACATGGCATTCATAAAATATATGACGGAACCGCATTTATTCAGGGGATGTTTGTTGATATCGGCCTGCCGGGATTTTTTGCCTATGCTGTCTATTTGGGAGAAGTAATTGCTCCGATCATGATTGTTTTAGGTCTGTTTACGCGTTTTGCTGCAACAGCAGTGATAGGGACTGCAATTGTCGTTATCGGACTGATGCACCGGGATAATTTCTTTTCACTGAATGAATATGGTGCTTGGGCGGTTGAAGATATTGCGACCTATCTGTTTGCATCCATTGCCATTTTGTTGCTCGGCTCAGGTAAGTACGCGATGCGTCCGGACTAAAGCCAGAATAGCTCATAAAAAACCCAGCAAAGATGCTGGGTTTTTTTGTCTGGTTCTTGATGATTTTACATCCGCTCTAAGGTATGAATACCTAATAGATTTAGACCCTGTTGAATGGTTTTTGCCGTTAGGGCTGCCAGTTTTAGGCGGCTGCTTCGCGTGGCTTCATCGGCTGCCGATAAAATAGGGCAAGCTTCATAGAAACTAGAAAATTGACCAGCCAATTCAAACAAATAAGTACACATTAAGTGTGGCTGACCCTCACGAGCGACAGATTGAACCGTTTCTTCAAACTGGAGTAGTTTGGTGATCATCAACTTTTCTTTCTCATCGCGAATCAGCAGCTCACCATTGAGGTTGTCCATCGTGATACCAGCTTTCGAGAAAATTGAAGCGACTCGCGTATAAGCATACTGCATGTAAGGGGCCGTGTTGCCTTCAAAGGCGAGCATGTTGTCCCAGTCGAATACGTAGTCAGTGGTCCGGTGTTTTGATAGATCTGCATATTTGACGGCAGCCATCGCAACGGTTTTGGCGATATTCATTTTTTCGTCTTGGGCCAGCTCAGGGTTCTTACTCTCAATCAGCCGAGTGGCACGATCTTCGGCTTCATCCAGCAGATCAGTCAGACGAACTGTTCCACCAGCACGGGTTTTAAATGGTCGTCCATCTTTCCCCAGCATCATCCCGAAGGCATGATGCTCCAGTGAAACACTCTCCGGGATATAACCGGCTTTCCGGACAATGGTCCAAGCCTGCTGGAGATGCTGGTGCTGACGTGAGTCGATAAAGTATAAGACTCGGTCTGCTCCAAGTTGTTCATAACGGTACTTCGCACAAGCGATGTCGGTTGTGGTATAGAGGTAACCACCGTCACGTTTCTGAATGATCACACCCATCGGCTCACCGTCTTTATTCTTGTATTCATCAAGAAATACGACTTGTGCACCATCATCTTCTTGCGCTAAACCTTGCGCTTTCAGATCGGCAACGACTTTCGGGAGCATGGGGTTGTACATGCTTTCTCCCATGACATCGGCGCGGGTTAAAGAAACATTGAGCCGATCATAGTTGAGCTGGTTTTGAGTCATGGTGATATCGACCAGTTTTTTCCACATCTGGGTACAGAACGCGTCACCACTTTGCAGTTTCACGACGTAACCTCTGGCTTTTTCAGCAAAGGCTTCATCCTGATCATAGCGTTGCTTCGACTCACGGTAGAATGCTTCCAGATCCGCAAGTGCCATTGAAGGGGCCTCGTCATTTTGCTGAACGCGTTCCAGATTGGCAATCAACATCCCAAACTGAGTTCCCCAGTCGCCGATATGGTTTGCCCGAATGACTTTGTGTCCCAAAAATTCAAGGGTACGGACAACAGCATCACCGATAATTGTGGAACGGAGATGACCGACGTGCATTTCTTTTGCGACATTTGGGGCAGAGTAGTCTGCGACAATCGTCTGTGGCGCTTCTTGTGTGACGCCAAGTCGTGGATCAGCCAGTGCTTGTTCAGCTTGCTGAGCCAGAAATGTTTCACTGAGGAATATATTGATGAATCCCGGGCCGGCAATTTCAGTCTTACTGGCAATTCCTTCCAGATCAAGTACATCCAGTACTTTTTGAGCAAACTCGCGTGGATTCGTACCCAGTTTTTTGGCAACCCCCATGACACCGTTGGCTTGATAGTCACCAAACTGTGGCTTTGCGGACTGGCGGACAGCGGCTGGGCTGCCGGCAGGCGCGCCTGCGGCTTCAAGTGCTTGAGATACTTTATCGTTTATCAATGCTTGGATATTCACGTACTTATCCTTCACTTCTAGGAATTGTCTGCTTGCGTATCATTCAGTGTGATACACATCTCGATCGAGTTCAAAAATTGGCGCACATAATAGCAATTTTATTATCACTCTTATAGAGAAAAGCGCCTGAATTTTTCTACTTTCCACCAGATCCTGTTAGGATTCAACCAGTCTTTCAACCGATGATGGTCGCCAAATGCATTCTCTTCTTATTACCAACCGTCTTATGCCAGCACTAATGTATCAGGACGCGAGTTGTTTTATTGGTAAAGTCAGCGGGTTATGTGATGTTCTCCAACTGGATTTAATCTCATTTCAACTGGATCATATTGCCATGCGTATCAATGACCGGCAGCTTGCTGAAGCCGCTCATCAAGCTTGGTTAAATGAGGGGATGGAAATCTCATCGGCAAACATTAATGGCCGACCGATTATTGTGATTGAGCTGGAAACGCCTATCTTGCTCGGAAGATGGTCAACGTACTGTTTGGAATTACCTTATCCGGTGAAAGGGAAGTCTTATCCTCGTCAAGGATGGGAGCATGTGGAATTTGTCATTCCCTCCAGTGCAACAAATGTGGATGATTTTTTGCGGGATATTTGGCAGCGTTTCCCTGCGCTGGAACAGATGTGGCCGACATTGGAACAGCGAGGGATTACGGTAAAATGTTCTGCGCCAAAAGGAGACAGGGAACGCTTGGCAAACCCGACAATTGCTTTTCGTCAGGGAGATATTTGCCTCAAGTTGCATCCCCATTCACTGGCGCATGTGATCGCTTCAGAACATCAAATCTAGCCTAACTCGTAAGCTTTCGGCATGAGTTGAAACGCTTCGATTGAGCCAATTTCTCTACCCAGAGTGAGTTGTTCGGCATCATGGTGTACATTGCCCTGAGTGTGCATGATGAGGCGATTGGCCGTTCTGGGTTTCAGTTCATTGACAACAAAGCGGATCATATCCGAGCGCGACAGTTGTTTCAGCTCCTGCAACACGAGTTCTCGCTGATTGAACTGATGGTCTTTATTGCCAATCGCGACCCAGAGACGTTGTGCCCGGCTTCTGAGCGTTGGATCCGGAATGGCAATTTGGTTGAACAATCCTCGTTTGCTGCTGTGCCATTGGTATTCGTTCAGTTCCAGTAAAACCAGATAAAAGGCATTCAGAAATTCATCAATCGAGGTGATTAAATCGATTGGCGCAGCATGAGGCGATTGCACATACATCACGATTCCCGGGTGGCGGTTCAGAGGGAGGTTCCCAGTCCCCACCATATATCCGAGCTGCTGTTTTGTCCTGATTTCATGAAAAAAGGTTGCAGACATCAAGTGGTTGGCTAAAGAGTACAGTGCAATACTTTTGGGTGAGATATCCGTACACTGGTAGTACAACACGATCGCGGAATCATCTTGATCACAGAACACTTCCCGGCGGAAAGTCCCTTGTTTTCCCAGCATGACGAGAGGGCGGAGTGACTCTTCATAATGTTGATCTTGGACGTGCAATGCCTGAATCAATTGTTGCCCGATTTGCAACGCATCCGATTTTCTCCAGTCCCCATAAATGAACATCTCCACATGGAGTTGGGATAACATCTGATCGACAAAAGGTGCCAGCTCTTGAACTTTGATTGTTTGCAGTGCTTCAAGCAAGCTTTCGTAGGGTGGGTTATTGGGCTGTAACAACCCTGTCATCGCATTAAACAGTTGTGAGATCGGTCGATCTTTCGCGGCATTTCGCCAGCTTCGTTCCAGTTGGGTTTTTACCGACAGGAAACGATGTTCACTGAATTCTCTCTTTTTGAAACGATCGAGAATGAGTGCCAACAGTTCTGGTTGTTTCTGACTGAAACCAGAAATAGACAGGGTTACTCCGCCTTGATGGGTATACATGTTATATCCCATCCCGGCAATTTCAGCCGGATAAGTTTCTTTAGCCAGTGAATCGAGAAAAATCTCAACGCACAACCGGGTCATTACGATATTGCGAGGACTCTGCACAGCATAAGGGCTATCAATGGCAACATAGATGACACCTTTGGGAACCAAGAATTCCTGATCCTGCATGTGCCATAGGCGGAATCCGTCACTTTCCTGAATGACTTGTGGTTGAGCATCATCAGACTCGATCGATTTCGGTTGTAGTCCATGGCAGATGAAAGGATTGGGTTCGGGCAATGCCATACTGAGCTCTGACTGAGTCTGATGGAAACAGGTAAATTGGGCGTCGGTAAAAGGGGTCACTGAATATGGGGTGTAATACCAATTCGCGGTCTGGTCATAGTCGCCCCCCTGAGCTAACAGGGTCGCTCTGAGATTTTCAGGTACAAACTGTTCGATAATGTCTCTGAGCAGCGTTTCATCATAGCCCAACATCATATAATCGCCATAGATGGTATCTTCTTCTTGGTAATGCTGCATATTCATTACCAGATGACTAACCATATCCAATGGGCGTGGGACTTCTTGATACCGGAACGTTGCTTCAAGAACCGCTTTTTTCTCTTCATAACGCCAAGCTTGCAGCCCTTTTTCCCGGATCAAATTGATATAGCTGAAAATCGCCTGAATAATTGCATCAACAGACGTCATCCCTTTCTCTGTGAGTAACATACTGACAGTAAATTCTCGGTAGTTACTTCCGCTGGTGCCGCCGCCGGCCGAAAGGCTCGTAATCCATCCTTTGTCTTTCAGCGCCTGTGTCAGGCTGTCTTTTCCTTCATAACCGAGTAAGTGTGCAAAATAAGACAATGGCTTTTGCTGATAATAAATATCCATGCAGGGCAATGGAAAGGACAAAAACAGCTTACGGATATCTTTCAGAGGTTCAACTTCAATCAACAGGCCGGTATGTTTACTGGTGACATAGGGTTCCTGAACGCTTTTCCCACGACGTTGCTGATTCATAACGTCAGCAAATCGTTCCGTAACCCACAGTTCTAATGTATCGAGTGACTCTGGAGCGATGACCGCTAGTGTCATTAAGTCTGCAGAATAGTGTTCACGGTGGAACTGCACAATTTCTCGACGAATACTGACCTGATTGCGATCTGACAAAGTTTGTTCGTTCCCGACAGAAAACTTGGCGAAAGGGTGCTGTGGATGAATGGTTTCTTTATGCACTTGGTACAGCCGCCGGACATCATCATTGAGTTTGAGTTTATATTCCGATTCAATGGCTTGGCGTTCTTTGTCGAGAGATTCTTCGTTAAACAGTGGGGCAGTAAAAAATTGGGCAAAGCGATCCAGTGCTTTTTCAAATGCTGAAGTCGCGACGTCAAAAAAGAAACAACTATGCTCAGTTCCTGTCCAAGCATTATGTGTTCCACCGTGTTGATTTATGAAATTTTGAAACTCGCCGGAGTTTGGGTATTTTTCCGTACCTAAAAATAGCATATGCTCTAGGTAGTGCGCTAAACCCTCACGATCTGTAGGGTCATCGAAGTGCCCGACATTGATTGCCAGAGCTGCTGCACTTTTTTGTGCATTGGGGTCACAAATCAATAGCACCCGAAGTTGGTTTAGTAAGGTGATATATCGGTAACTATTTGTATCATTTGGACTGATATGCACGAGACATGCCTCCAGACGTGGCTAGGGAATCGATTATTAGTATGACGTTGAAAACTGACGTCGCCAACCTCAGATAACAATTTTATGAGTAAAATGTTATTTTAATTTGCTCAATTCGAGTGAAGCAGCCAATATAGAGTAGAGGTTTCTCTAACGACGAAAATCAGGACTTGGCTATATTGAGTGAGTATAAACTCACCTGTGAGTTTAATGGGGTATTAAGGTAGCCATCGTATGAAAATTTTTATTATGCGTCATGGAGAAGCGGGATATTGCGCGACAGGTGATGCGGATCGGCCATTGACCGAACTTGGGAAAAGTGAGTCAGTTTCAGTGATGAAGCAGGCGAATGACATACAAAAAATTAGCGTCGATAAAGTGTTGATTAGCCCTTATCTTAGAGCACAAGAAACATGGCAGGAAATTTCTGCTTACGTCGAAGCTCTCAGTATCGAAACTTGCGATGATATAACGCCGTACGGTAAATCAGATCGGGTGTTCGATTATTTGATGGCTTTGGCTGACATTGAGCGGGTCAATTCATTCTTTATCGTCTCCCACTTGCCTTTGGTCGGTTACTTGACCAGTGAGTTCGTCAGAGACATGCCGGCACCGATGTTTCCAACATCCGGATTGGCCTGTCTTGATTATATCCCTGAAACACAACAGGGTGAGTTATTGTGGCGTCTTGCGCCGAAATAATTTGTCGGTGATTGCGGTTTGAGACGGGTTCACAGACCTTTGTCAGAAGAGGGAGGAACATTGAGACAGTCTGTTCCCCCTAATCTGGGGTCAAAGGGGAAGTCATGTTCGGTCATTGACGTATGTCTCTTGTGATGGTTCCCGAGAAATTGATTTCCTATCTTTGTTGTATCTTTTGATGACGTCTATCTGTCTGACGATAGCGTCAATTCTATTATCTATTCCTTGTTCAGCCCTATTATTCTGGTGTGATCCATATCATTTCAACGAGCCGAGAGATGACCAAGCTGGTGAGCCATAAATTTGACATGTTTATGGTGCAATTATTGCATGAACTGAGAAATCCAGAAGTTCCCAATGACGGCCTGAGGTTCAGGCTCTTCAACTCCCAACAGAGAATTATGAACGGTCATCTATGAAGTTTACGCTGCCATTTGCTGACAAATTACCCGCCATGCCACGGCGCACGATCCCTGCTATCGGTGCTCCGGTCATGGTACTTGCAACGCTGGGGATGGTGGTTTTGCCTATCCCGGCATTTATGCTGGACCTCTTTTTTACGTTTAACATTGCTCTGTCGATGGTCGTCTTGTTGGTGACCGTATATACGCGCAGACCACTCGACTTCGCAGCTTTTCCTTCTGTATTGCTGATTGCAACGTTATTGCGTTTAGCATTGAACGTCGCATCGACTCGGGTTGTTTTATTGTATGGTCATGGCGGCCCGGGGGCTGCCGGTAGTGTGATAGAAGCATTCGGTAGCGTGGTGATTGGTGGCAACTATGCTGTGGGTCTGGTGGTTTTCCTGATTTTGATGATTATTAACTTTATGGTTGTCACCAAAGGGGCCGGCCGGATTTCTGAAGTAAGTGCTCGCTTTACGTTGGATGCATTACCCGGGAAACAGATGGCAATTGATGCTGATTTGAATGCAGGGTTGATCGATCAGGAACAAGCGCGTCTTCGTCGGTTTGAAGTGACGAAAGAAGCTGATTTTTACGGTTCGATGGATGGTGCTTCAAAGTTTGTTAAAGGTGATGCGATAGCGGGGATTCTCATTCTATTTATCAACATTGTTGGTGGATTGACTATTGGGATGATCCAGTATGATCTGGGTTTCGGTGAGGCAATTCAGATATATACCTTATTGACAATTGGTGATGGTCTGGTCGCTCAGATTCCGTCATTGCTCCTGTCCATCGGCGCAGCGATTATGGTGACGCGTCAAAATACCGATGAAGATATGGGGCAGCAGCTGATCTTCCAGCTGTTCGACAATCCGAAAGCACTGATGATCACGGCTGCAATTTTAGGTGTCATGGGAATCGTGCCCGGGATGCCTCATTTTGCTTTTTTGCTCTTGGCTTGTCTGGCTGGTGGTGGTGCTTATTTGTTGCATAAAAAGCAAGGTAAAGCCGCTGAAAACGAACAATTACCCGCAGAAATGGATGCCGAGTCTCCGAAGTTAAAAGAGCTGTCTTGGGATGACGTTCAGCCGGTTGATATTATTGGGTTGGAAGTAGGCTATCGGTTAATCCCGTTGGTGGATCGTGATCAAGGCGGCGAATTATTAGAGCGGGTAAAAGGTGTCAGAAAGAAACTTTCACAAGATTTTGGTTTTCTAATCCCGCCCGTTCATATCCGGGATAATCTCGAGTTAACCCCGAACAGTTACCGGATTACTTTGATGGGAGTTGCTGTCGGAGAAGCTGAAATTCGGCCTGATCAGGAGTTGGCGATTAATCCGGGGCAGGTCTATGGACTGATTGATGGCGAACAGACCTTTGACCCTGCATTTGGTTTAGAAGCGGTTTGGATTCGTGAAGATCAGCGAGAACATGCTCAGGCATTGGGTTATACGGTTGTCGATTCATCGACGGTATTAGCGACCCATTTGAGTCAATTACTCACTAATAATGCTGCCCAACTGATCGGTCACGAAGAAGTTCAGAATTTGTTGGAGATGTTAGCGCGTAGTGCGCCAAAACTGGTTGAAAATTTTGTACCGGACCAACTGCCATTAGGCACTGTCGTTAAAGTTCTGCAAAATTTATTGAATGAAGCGATTCCGATTCGTGACATTCGCACTATTGTTCAAACCCTCGCAGAATATTCCGGGAAGAGTCAAGAACCTGACATTTTGACGGCTGCTGCCCGGATTTCCCTGAGACGTCTAATTGTTCAGGAAATCAATGGTATAGATCCGGAATTGCCAGTGATTACATTGATTCCTGAATTGGAACAATTATTGCATCAGACAATGCAAGCGTCAGGTGGAGAGTCTGCAGGGATTGAACCCGGTCTCGCTGAGCGGCTTCAATCTTCTTTGAGTCAGGCGACTCAAGAGCAGGAGTTGAAAGGTGAGCCAGCTGTTTTACTCACATCGGGTGTTCTGCGAGCCACACTGGCTAAATTTGTAAAAAATACGATACCCAACTTGCGTGTGCTTTCTTATCAGGAGATTCCTGACGAGAAACAGATTCGAATTGTACAGGCTGTCGGTAACTAGCAGATAAACATTGATGGTGGGTTGCTGCTTTGAAGATAAAACGATTTTTTGCTAAAGACATGAAAACTGCATTACTTCAAGTGAAAGAGGAACTTGGGGTCGATGCGGTGATCATGTCTAATAAAAAAGTTGCAGGTGGGGTAGAAATCGTTGCTGCGGTTGACAGCGATACTGTCGCTCCCAAGACACAAGTTCACGGTTATAATTCTCAACCGCGTTACCGAGATGAGCCGTCACCTTCAGTCGGACGACGTGAGCTAAAAGAGGATCGCGTCCAACTCGGTCAACGGACTGCGGCAACGCTTCAAAAACCACAACGGCAGCAACAGTCGTCAAGCCAACGAGGTTCAATGACCAACCGTTTTGCCAATTTACTGAAACAGTATACGCCAACTCAGTCAGATGAAGAGCCGACACGTGAGGATTCGTTGTCGTCTCTGCTACAGCGTCAAGCCAAAGAAAAAGATGCTTCAGCGAGCAATGGTCCTTCAGGTAACCGAGATCATACACCCGTCAGTCGATGGGAAGAGCGTGAAGAACATCACAAGCCTCAACTGGACCCTTCTCGTTATGAACGTCGTCAGAAACGCGAAGAGGACGTTCAGAATTCGCAGGATTTTGATTTGATGAAAGAAGACATCAATTCGATTCGTCGTCTTCTGGAACATCAGGTTTCCGGTTTAATGTGGCAGGAAGTTGAGCGTCGAGAGCCTCTCCGAGCCATGTTGATTAAGCGATTGTCTCGGATGGGACTGTCACTGGAACTGGCGGATCAGCTTGCTTGTTATATACCGGAAGATACCCCTCCACCCAAAGCATGGCGCGCTTTACTTGGGTTAGTGTCGGATCAGATCCCGGTCGTCAATCAGGATATTTTAAAGCGAGGCGGGATTGTCGCCTTGCTTGGGCCGACTGGTGTCGGGAAGACGACAACAGTTGCAAAATTGGCTGCCAGAGCCGCAATGGAATACGGTTCGGATAATGTCGCGCTGGTCACAACGGATACTTATCGTATTGGTGCCCATGAGCAGTTAGCGATATATGGCAGGATTATGGGATGCCCAGTAAAAGTTGCTAAAGATTCCAACGAGTTAGCCGATGTAGTTCAACAGTTACGAAATCGGCGTCTGATTTTGGTGGATACAGCAGGTATGGGGCAACGAGATGTGCGCTTGTCTGAACAACTTGACACTTTAATGCAGGATCGCGGTGGCGTGATCAAAAGTTATTTAGTTTTACCAGCAACAGCACAAAGAAAGGTACTTCAGGAAACCATTGACCACTTCAGACGAATTCCCTTATCTGGATGCATCATGACTAAATTAGATGAGTCTCTGAGTTTGGGAGAGTTTGTGAGTGTGGTGGTTGAAAATGCGTTACCAGTCGCTTATATCGCGAATGGCCAGCGTGTCCCTGAAGATATTGTGATTGCTCAGCCAAAATATATGGTAGCGAAAGCGAACGAATTGCTAGAGAAGTCGGCTGACAATGAGCCTCACTACTGGAGCAGTGACTCAGAGAGAATCTAGGCGGCGGATAAATATGACAGATAAAATGATTTTCGACCAAGCAAGCGGCCTGCGCCGTTTAAGCCAACCAACACTGACAAAAGTGATTGCAGTGACAGGTGGAAAAGGTGGTGTTGGCAAAACCAACGTCACTTTGGGTATGGCAATGAGTATGGCTCGTCAGGGCAAAAAAGTGATGGTACTTGATGCCGACCTGGGATTGGCAAACGTAGATGTCATGTTAGGTATTCGTCCCAAAAAGAATCTGGGGCATGTCCTGGCTGGTGAGTGTGAGTTAAAAGATGCTATCGTTGAAGGCCCATATGGGATTAGAATTATCCCGGCAACTTCCGGTACGAAGTCCATGGTTGAATTATCCCATGCGCAACATATCGGGTTAATTCGGGCATTTGGCAGTCTGGAAGAAGAAATGGACGTGCTGTTGGTTGACACAGCAGCTGGGATTTCTGATATGGTTGTGAGTTTCGCCCGAGCGGCTCAGGATGTTGTTGTCGTTGTTTGCGATGAACCAACGTCAATTACCGATGCTTATGCTTTAATCAAGTTATTAAGTCGTGAGCATCAGGTACAGCGTTTTAAAATTGTTGCGAACATGGTGCGGAGTTATCGGGAAGGGCGTGAGTTGTTCGCGAAGCTGACCTTAGTCACAGAGCGGTTCCTCAATGTCGGCATAGAACTCGTCGCATGTATACCTTTAGATGATAATGTCCGTCAGGCTGTGAAAAAACAAAAAATCATTGTTGAGGCATTTCCACGTTCACCGGCATCGCTCGCGATTAGCTCTTTGGCGAATAAAGCATTAACATGGCCGATACCCAAAACACCGAGCGGCCATTTGGAATTTTTTGTTGAACGGTTGCTAAATCGAACAGAAATAGTAGGGGAACCTTTTGGTGAATAAGGCGCTGACGTACGATCAATATGGAAATCTCAATAATCAGCAGGCTTTTCTGGAAAAGTATTCTGTATTGGTTAAGCGTATCGCACACCACTTGATCGGACGGTTACCGCCGAGTGTTCAGGTCGAAGATTTAATTCAAGCGGGAATGATCGGACTACTCGAAGCGCAAAAAAACTATGACAATAGTAAAGGCGCCAGTTTTGAAACTTATGCGGGGATCCGTATTCGTGGCGCAATGTTGGATGATATTCGTCGTGGAGACTGGGTTCCTCGCTCTGTCCATAAATATAATCGTGAGATCAGCCAAGCAATTTCGGTACTTGAAGGTGAATTAAATCGTGAACCGACCGATACAGAAGTTGCTAAGTATCTGGAAATGTCGTTAGATCAATATCATAGTGTCATTACCGATATAAACAGTTCTCGGATTGTTGGTATCGAAGATTTAGGTGTTTCTGATGATGCTATATCACCTTTTGATAGTGATGATAACTCACCATTTAAAGGTGTTGCTGACGAATCATTTCGTAAAGCATTGGTTGAATCAATAAAATCGCTTCCTGAACGTGAAGCTTTAGTACTTTCGCTCTATTATGATGAAGAGCTAAACTTAAAAGAAATTGGTGAAGTGCTTGGTGTAAGTGAGTCTCGCGTAAGCCAAATATTAAGCCAAACCATGCAGCGTTTAAGAACAAAGCTGCGTTCTTGGACACAAAATGACTAAATATCACTGATCTCATACTCAGTGGAGGCAATTTTGAATAAAAACATGAAAATCCTTATTGTTGACGATTTTTCAACAATGCGCCGAATAGTGAAAAACCTGCTCCGCGACTTGGGTTTTAATAATACTCAAGAAGCTGATGACGGGTTAACGGCTTTGCCTATGCTTAAGAAAGGTGATTTTGACTTTGTCGTGACCGACTGGAACATGCCGGGAATGCAAGGGATTGATTTACTGAAACACATTCGTTCTGATGAAGAGCTTAAGCACCTTCCTGTGTTGATGATTACAGCTGAAGCGAAACGTGAGCAAATCATTGAAGCTGCTCAGGCAGGTGTGAATGGCTATATTGTCAAACCATTTACAGCGGCTACGCTTAAGGAAAAGCTGGATAAAATCTTTGAGCGTTTATAAGTCTTGAACTTTGATCTGAGTACCTGATCAGGTAAGAGAAACATTTATTCGCGTATAAAGGCTCTTCAGGATGATTGAATTAGAACAAGCACAACAGCTCGTCCATTTATTGGAAAGCGGCAACAGAGAAGAAGCTAATGCATTATTGGTGGGGATATACCAGTCCAAGTCTGCTGATCCGATGTTTCGGCAGATTGGTGAGCTGACCCGAGAATTGCATGAGTCGATCAAGGAATTCACCGTTGATGAACGGATGAGTGAGATTGCGACATCTGAAATTCCTGATGCGAAAGATCGTCTCCAGTATGTCATTTCCAAAACCGAGGTTGCTGCTAATAAAACAATGGATGCCGTTGATCGCTGTATGCCTATTGCTGATCAGTTGCACCAGACGCTTCTGGATGTTCGTCCTCAATGGAACGAGCTCATGAAGGGCCGAATCGCATTAGATGAGTTTAAAGCACTCTGCCACAAAATTGACGATCTACTCAGTCAGATTGAAGGTGATAGTTCGGAGTTACGTGGTGAGTTGATGGATATTCTCATGGCTCAAGATTTCCAAGACCTGACAGGACAGATTATTCGACGGGTTATCACACTGGTTAATGAAGTTGAGCAGCGATTGGTCGATATTCTTACTGTGTTTGGAACAGAGCAATCAGAACAACAAGAAGATAAGACAAAACATCAAGCCACTGATCCTGAGGGGCCAATTTTGAATCCTCATGAAAGAAGTGATGCTGTTTCATCTCAAGACGAAGTTGACGATTTGTTATCGAGTCTTGGTTTTTAGAGGTGCCGTATGAGCTACGAATTAGACGAAGATATTTTACAGGATTTTTTAGTTGAGGCAGGTGAAATAATAGAGCTGTTGTCCGAGCAGTTGGTTGAGCTTGAAAATAATCCTGAAGATAACGACCTTTTAAATGCAATTTTTCGAGGGTTCCATACGGTAAAAGGGGGCGCTGGTTTCCTTGCTTTAACTGAATTAGTTGCCACCTGTCACGGTGCAGAAAATGTCTTTGACATATTACGGAACAGGCAGCGAACAGTAACATCTGGCCTTATGGATACAATGTTACGGGCTCTAGATACGGTGAACGAGCAGTTCCAAGCGGTGCAAGATCATGAACCACTCGAACCCGCAGATCCAGCCTTATTGGAAGAGCTACACCGACTTTCTCAGCCCGCTTCAGCAGATGAAGATGAATCAGAGGATACGAATCAATCCCCGGACACATCAGTGCTCGATGACGAGCCAGCAGCGCCTGCTGAAGATATCCCTCAAACACCACCACCAGAAAACAACGCAGTTTCTGACACGGCAAGAGCCAACTCGGTTGATGAAATTACCCAAGATGAGTTTGAGCGACTGCTGGATGAGCTCCACGGTAAGGGTAAAGCGCCGGCACATAGTGCTCAATCGACATCAAATGAATCTGCACCAAAAGAATCTAAAGTATCACCACAGCAGCATACAGCGAGTGATAGTGGCGATATTACCGATGATGAGTTCGAGAAGTTACTCGATGAGTTGCATGGTGTCGGGAAAGGGCCTTCAGTTGAAGGTTCAGAACCGGTTGCTGCGCCTCCACCACCGAAGAAAACCCCGACAACAAATTCAACTGCTCAGTCGTCAGCACCTGCCTCAAATGGCGGTGACAGTGATCTGATGACCGATGACGAGTTCGAAAAATTGCTGGATGAGCTACATGGTGCTGGCAAAGGTCCGTCTGTCGAAGAGTTGGAAATGGCGGTTAGACCGGCATCGGCTAATGTTGAACCTGTTGTGAAAGCAACAGAGCTTCCGAAAAAAGAACCTGCAGCACCAAAAGCGAGTGTGCAAGCGAAACCAGCGGTTACGCCACCAGTTAAAGAGAAACCAGCCGCGAAAACACAGGTTGCGACACGAGAGTCTAAGGAAGTCGCCGCAGCGAAAAAACCACAGGCTGAAGCGAGTGTCCGTGTGGATACATCCACATTGGATACCATCATGAACATGGTCGGTGAGTTGGTTCTTGTTCGGAACCGCCTGCTCAGTCTTGGTTTGAATAGCAATGATGAAGAAATGTCAAAAGCTGTATCGAATTTAGACGTTGTGACGGCTGATCTGCAAGGCGCAGTCATGAAAACGAGGATGCAGCCGATCAAAAAAGTATTTGGCCGTTTTCCTCGTGTCGTTCGGGATTTGGCGAGAAGCTTGAAGAAAGACATTGTGCTGGAAATGCGCGGTGAAGATACCGATTTGGATAAAAACCTCGTTGAGGCTCTGGCAGATCCACTGATTCACTTGGTTCGCAATTCTGTCGACCATGGGATTGAAATGCCGGATGACCGTGTGAAAGCCGGCAAGCCTCGAACTGGGAAAGTGCTGTTATCTGCATCGCAAGAAGGTGACCATATTGAACTTTGCATCATCGACGATGGTGCAGGCATGAACCCGGATAAACTGAGAGGTATTGCCGTTAAGAAAGGGCTTATGGATGAAGATGCCGCTTCTCGTTTGACAAATAAAGAGTGTTTTAACCTCATCTTTATGCCGGGCTTCTCCAGTAAAGAGCAGATTTCTGATATTTCTGGTCGTGGTGTTGGTATGGACGTGGTTAAAACGGCGATTAATACGCTGAATGGTTCTATCGACATCGACTCCGAAATTGGGAAAGGCACCAAAATTGCTATCAAAGTTCCGTTGACACTGGCAATACTGCCGACACTGATGGTCGGTGTTGCAGGAAGCCCATTCGCGTTACCACTGGCAAGTGTGAGTGAGATTTTCCATCTGGATTTGAGCCGAACAAATGTCGTTGACGGACAGCTGACCATTATCGTACGCGAAAAATCTATCCCTTTGTTCTATTTACAAAATTGGCTTGCACCTCGTCAGGGTATCATTGATCATCGTAAAGGGCATGGACATGTTGTCATTGTACAATTGGGGAACCAAAGAGTTGGTTTCGTCGTAGATACATTGATAGGACAGGAAGAAGTCGTGATTAAGCCGTTGGACAATTTGTTGCAAGGAACGCCGGGAATGGCTGGCGCAACAATTACCAGTGATGGACATATTGCATTAATACTGGATGTTCCTGATTTATTGAAAAACTATGCGGCAGCATCTCGCATCTAACTGATTGGTTGAATAAGGGAAAATATGGCGATAAGAGTTTTAGTGGTTGATGACTCAAGTTTTTTCAGACGTCGTGTTAGTGAAATCATTAACTCGGAATCGCGTTTAGAGGTCATTGGCGTCGCAATCAATGGTCGAGAAGCTGTTGAAAAGGCAAAAAGCTTGAATCCAGACGTCATTACGATGGATGTAGAGATGCCCGTGTTAGACGGTATCTCTGCTGTGAGAGAAATAATGGCAGATAATCCGACGCCAATCTTGATGTTCTCTTCCCTTACTCATGATGGTGCGAAAGCGACACTGGATGCACTCGATGCTGGTGCGATGGACTTTCTGCCCAAGAAATTTGAAGACATTGCTCGTAACCGTGATGAAGCAGTGGCGTTATTACAACAGCGTGTTTTAGAGATTGCACGGAAGAAAGCGTATCTTCGTCGTGTCTCTCCGCTTGCTTCTCGTTCGAACACAACAACTTCCACTCGGACTCAGACGACAGCACGAACAACTCGTCCTTTAAGCGGTAGTGTCAACGCGATACCGACTCGCTTTAAAGCGAGTGGTAAACGATATCAATTGACGGCTATCGGAACATCAACCGGAGGACCGGTTGCGCTGCAAAAAATATTGGTGAAGTTACCCGCGAATTACCCTCATCCTATTTTGTTGATCCAACATATGCCAGCGACTTTTACTGCTGCTTTTGCCAGTCGTCTTGATTCTCTATGTCAGATATCGGTGAAAGAAGCCGCAGATGGTGATGTTTTACAGCCGGGGGTTGCTTACTTGGCTCCCGGTGGTAAACAGATGATGATCGAAGGTCGGGTCGGCGCGGCCAAAATTCGTATTCTTGATGGCGGTGAGCGGATGAACTATAAACCTTGTGTCGATGTGACATTTGGTTCCGCATCAAAGGTCTACGCAGATAAAGTCCTTTCCATCGTATTGACCGGTATGGGGGCTGATGGGCGGGAAGGCGCCCGGATGTTGAAGCAAGCTGGAGCAACGATTTGGGCACAAGACGAAGAGAGTTGTGTTGTTTATGGTATGCCTCAGGCTGTCGCTAAAGCGGGAATATCGTCTGAAAGTTTGCCTTTGGAACGTATCGCTGAGCGTATTTTAGTAGAAGTGGGTCTTGCATAAGGAAAACCGATGATTGTTTGGAGTATTGCCAATCAAAAAGGTGGAGTAGGAAAAACAACGACAACGATTACGTTGGCTGGCCTGTTATGCAAAAAAGGTCATCGAGTGCTTCTGGTGGATACTGACCCACACGCTTCACTGACGACTTATCTCGGTTATGATTCTGATCATGTTGAATCAAGCTTATTCGATTTGTTCCAGTTGCCCTCTTTGGATGACAAATCGGTTCGTCCTCTTGTGATTGAAACTGATATTGAAGGGATGGATCTGATTCCGGCTCATATGTCTCTGGCAACGCTGGATCGTGTGATGGGTAACCGAAGTGGGATGGGATTGATTCTAAAAAAAGCGCTGCTTGCCCTTCGTCACCAATATGATTATGTATTAATTGATTGCCCACCTATTTTGGGAGTGATGATGGTCAATGCCTTAGCGGCCAGCGACCGAATTTTGATTCCTGTTCAAACTGAATTTTTGGCAATGAAAGGCTTGGAACGAATGGTGCGGACGCTCAGTATCATGCAGAAGTCACGAAGCCGAGAGTTCAAAGTGACGATTGTTCCGACGATGTATGACAAAAGGACAAGAGCCTCGCTGCAGACATTAACTCAGTTGAAGAAAGATTATCCGGATCAAGTCTGGACGTCTGCCGTGCCGATTGATACGAAGTTTAGAGATGCGAGCTTGAAACGTCTGCCTGCATCTCACTTTGCTGAAGGGAGTCGGGGTGTATTTGCATACAAACAATTGCTTATCTACTTAGAGAGGTTGGCGATTAATGAATCGTGATGTCGCGTTATCGAGCGAACAGGCTTTAGACGATTACTTTGCTGCCTTATTAGATGAAGAGGCAGGGGAGTTAGAGCTAGTTCAAGAAAAAAACGCACAAGTTTCGCAAGAACCTGAAGTTGTACCACAATTACAGGCACAGCGTGTTAGTGTTGCTGAAGCATCAGAGACTCACCAAGATGAAGCACTGTTTCCGAATCTTGAGGATGTACAGCGACTCTTGAATCAGTTGGAATCATCAAATCCAGTTGATGAAATTGAAGATATTGAAGCATTGTTGGAGAAAAATACTCAGGAGATCTCTGTTCATCAAGATGCACGTGTTGAAGAAAATGAGATTCAGGACTGGGATATTGACCTTCAATCTGAAGAAGTGATCGAAGTCGCAACGCCATCTGATGTGGAAATTTCATCGGATGATGTATTGGAAGACGAGGTTGCAACAGCAGACGTTATAAGTGAATCTCTGGTTGTTGAACCGGAACCCGAGGTGACAGTTCAGACGACTCAAGTAGAAGATGTTCAGGAGAGTATTGAACAGCTATCGGATATTCAGCCAGAACCACAGACTCAGGCTGGTGGTACGGTTGGAGAGATTACTTGGCATAGTACGGAACGGGCTGAAAACTTTCAGGTACTGTATTTTGAAGTCAATGAAATTGTATTTGCTGTGCCGTTGGATGAATTAGGTGGTATCCATCGCCTTGAAAAAGTCAGTCACTTAATTGGCAGACCTCAATGGTATCTCGGTTTACAGACGAATCGTGATCAGCAATTGGATGTGGTCGATACTGCCCGTTGGGTGATGTCTGAAAAGTTAAAAAATGATGGTTATAAGGATTCCTATCAATACATCGTGATGCTTGGTGACAGTACTTGGGGGCTCGCATGTGATCAATTGAGAGGAACCGAATCATTGAATCCTGAAAAGGTTCGTTGGCGTGAACGGGCTGGAAAACGCCCTTGGCTTGCCGGAATGGTAAAAGAGAAAATGTGTGCTTTGATTCATGTTGAAGCGTTAACCGCCATGTTAAAGGCTGGATTAGATGTTAAAGCACTCGATAATGATTAGATTTACCGAAAACATTAGTGTCGGATTCGACTTAGAGAGGATAAGGTATGTCTCATACAAATGAAGTAGAAGTGAAAAAAGATAAGTCTAATGATGAAGTGCTTCAGTGGGTGACGTTCCAGTTAGAGGAAGAAACTTACGGCATTAATGTGATGCAAGTTCGGGAAGTCCTTCGCTATACTGAAATCGCCCCTGTTCCCGGAGCACCTGATTACGTATTGGGGATTATTAACCTGCGGGGAAATGTGGTAACGGTTATCGATACCCGTTCTCGTTTTGGTTTGATTGATGGTGAAGTGACCGACAATACTCGAATTATTGTGATTGAGTCTGAACGTCAAGTGATTGGTATTTTGGTTGATAGTGTTGCAGAAGTCGTTTATTTGCGAACCTCTGAAATTGACACAACACCAAGTGTCGGAACGGATGAAAGCTCTAAATTCATTCAAGGTGTCAGCAATCGGGAAGGCAAGCTGTTAATTCTGGTTGATCTGAACAAGCTTTTGAATGATGACGAGTGGGATGAAGTGGCTCACTTATAATGTATCGTGACATTTTGTTAAGCTTTCCCGTATTGCTCGGGGGAGCTATTTTTGTTGTTTTCTTGTTGCTTTTGACAATATACCGTTTAAGGCGTCTCATTTTAAAACAGTCTGAGATGCGTCGTCAGGAGTCAAGAGTATTAGATAAGTCGCTGCAAAAGGCGAGTAAACAGCTTGTTGAGCTGCGTTCTGTCGTCGTGGGACTGGGGCAAAAAATCTCCGAGCAGGAGCAAATTATCTTGCATCAGGATGAACGAATTAAAGAATTGGAACAGCAAGACAGCGATGCCCGGCTTTACACTCGTGCTTCAAAAATGGTGCAGCTTGGTGCTGATATTGATGAATTAATAGAAGAGTGTGAGTTGCCTAAAGCTGAGGCAGAATTGATGCTTTCACTCCAGAAGAAACTCTCCGGAGAGGAAAAAGTGCCACCGTTGAGGGCGCGTCCGGAAGGTGGTACTGTCAAACGAAAGACACCTCCGAAAAAGAAAAGTGTATAAGTTGATAAAAAAGGAAGTCTGCGGACTTCTTTTTTATCACTTGTAGAAAATGTAACGGGACACACGATTTGTACATCGCAGGGTTGTTTGCTGCTGCGGTGTTGTCTGTCGTGACTTTTCAATCCTAAGCCACAAAAATATGCTAAATTTTTTCGAAGGTATGCTGAATCAGTAGGATGGTTTGTCGAACTCGTTCGAGTTGATGCGGAGTGTCATGTAATGGCGTCATATTCGAATGATTGTTATCAACAAACGGATCTGGTTATCCGGAGAGCTGGTTGACGTTGTTATTGACAAACGATATGAATATACTTAGCAGGTTTTGAGTGACCGGTCATAGGACGCAGCTGCTTTACCGGATTGATCGCTCATATCTAACTCAGGAAAGAGAACGGAAAAATAAAATGAATGACCGTATCAAGCGGCTTTGTCTAGGCTTTATTCTATTGGTTTTGATTGGTTGCAGTACAACGGATCATGTTGACCCACAGGATCCTAATGCATCGGTAAATGATCCGCTTGAAAGCGTCAATCGCAGTTTCTGGACCCTGAATTACGATTATCTTGATCCTTACGTGATCAGACCTGTTTCTCTCGCTTATGTCGATCATGTCCCCAATCCGATTCGCCGGGCGATTGCGAATTTTTTCTCTAACCTTGATGAACCGTCAAGTATGGTGAATAACTTACTTATGGGGAATGGTCGTCAAGCGTTAGATCATTTTAACCGCTTCTGGCTGAATACAACTTTCGGGTTGTTCGGCTTAATTGATTTGGCATCTGAAGCAGGGATAACCAAAGCCGATCAGAAAGGTTTCGGGGATGCGCTCGGGCACTACGGGGTCGGGAATGGCCCATATCTGATGGTACCCGCGGCCGGACCTTATACGCCCCGTGCTGCGACTGATTTAGTGGATGAAACCTACGCCCCGCTCTCTTACTTGAATATTTGGGGAAGTGTTTCAAAATTTATTTTTGAAGGGATGGAAAGCAGGGCTGCATTGGTGAATCAGGAGTCAATGTTGAAGGACTCTCCTGATCCTTATGCATTGACCCGAGAAATCTACTTACAGCATCAGGATTTCAAAGCTGAAATTGAGAAAAAAGAGACCTATGATCCGGACCAAGAAGCGCTATTTGACCAATATATGAGTGAGTAAACGTGATCATTTGATTTATGTCTTGATGTTGGCAGATTCAAGTAGACATGGTTCTGCCACTGAAATATTCGTTTTCTACAATATATTCTGTATTCCGAATTAGTTCATCTAACAAGACCGGTGTCGGCCGTGATTCGCCATCAACTGCTTCTAAAACGGGGATGACCGCACCGACACGTATATTGAATGGTGTCAGTTCTTTTGCCCAGCTTTGGGTAAATCCAGTGACTATGGATGCCGAGTTTTCAAATCCTTTGACAGTCTCTTGATCGGTATTCGAAATAATATTGACAATCACACCGTCCTTTTTGTCACGCCTCATGCGTTCAGCACTCATCTGGCCAAATGAAAAAATTGTTGAAGCCATAATGGTCAGACTATTCGTAAACATTTCTAAAGGTTGCTCATCTGTCACTGAAGGCAATGGGGTATTAGGCCAGTGATTCACCAGTATGTCCGGACCTTCATGATATCTCTCGGTAATAAAATTCAGTAGTGCTTCGATTGAACTGGGTGTGTAATCCGGTAGAAAAAAATAACTGGTACTGGCTGAAAGATCTCGGATTCTCGTGTAAGTTGCCAGCAAATCTTGTTGGTGCGTGTCTGTCAGGACTATTTTAGCGCCCAGTTGAGCGAAGCGCTCTGCTAATGCACTCCCTAACATTGTCGCTGATGAAGTGATAAGAATAATTGAATCCTTGATATGCATGACTGGCGTTTTCCTGTGGTTCATTATTTTTATTCATGTTTGAGTAGCATGGTTGAACCCATCAGGGAAGGTTGTGAAAGGGGTCAAAGAATATCTTTAAAGGTGCATGATGTGATCTGTTTTGGGGGGTAATTCACACAACCATCGGTGTATCACTGTGTGATTACAGAAAAATAGTTAGGCTTGAGCCTGAATTTGGGACAATCTCCGGTTAGTAACCAATTGATTATAAAGGTCATAGTTTAAAGGTTGTGGCGGTGTTTGGTTTTCAAGCTGGCGGCGTTGGTGACCGGAGAGATTGTGATAAACCGATTCATCTAACTGATGAGTATATTCAGGGAAGTAAGACAAAGCATCTGGGTGTAGGTAATGCTGAAGTTTTGCCGAACAGATTCCGCCTTGATGAAATTGTAAAGCGATTTGAGCCCCGGATGAGTAGCTTTCCTGATCGGAGCGTAAGGGTTGTGGTGATGTCAGTGCAAAGTGTTTGCGTAATTCACTGTCGGTATGGTGAATTGGGTCAATCACTTCTGTTGCCGTCGTTTCACGCATATCGTTGGAGAGCATCGCAAGTAGCAAGGCAAAATCGGCGCGTCGATTTTGTGCGATCGCCTGATTAACGTTCTGCCCACATTGCAGTTCGTTGATCAGATTTGCTTTATCCAGTGTATGTAGGATCTCGGTGGTTGGCTGTAGCATCATCTTCTCCGTCTGATGCTTACATATCGGCAGGCGCGGAGATGACTTTAATATCATTCTGGTTGAATTTTATATAAAAAAATCCCCTGCCGAGACAGGGGATTATGTCAAAATCCTGAAAAATTCGTAATCACCGAATTACTTCGCCAGATTTTCAGCCACAAAGTCCCAGTTAACCAGTGCCCAGAAAGCACTCATATAATCAGGACGCACGTTGCGGTAATCGATGTAGTAGGCGTGTTCCCACAGGTCAACAGTCAGTAGTGGTGTTACACCAGCTTCAGTAATTGGTGTCGCTGCATTGGATGTATTGACAATATCCAGAGAACCATCAGCTTTTTTCACCAACCAAGTCCAAGATGAACCAAAGTTGTTGACAGCAGAATCTGTGAATTTTGCTTTGAAATCTTCGAAAGAACCAAACGCCTGATTGATTGCATCAGCAACAGCACCTGTTGGTTCACCGCCACCGTTTGGTGACAGGCAGTGCCAGTAGAATGTGTGGTTCCAAGTCTGAGCCGCGTTATTGAAAATGCCGCCAGATGAAGTTTTGATGATCTCTTCAAGTGACTTGTTTTCGAATTCAGTGCCTAGGATCAGGCCATTCAGCTTAACCACATATGTGTTGTGGTGTTTACCATGGTGATAGTCGAGTGTTTCTGCTGAAATATGAGGTTCCAATGCATCTTTTGCATAAGGAAGAGCGGGAAGTTCAAATGACATTGCTCAGTTCTCCATTGTGTTTGAAAGAGTCTCTCTTTCAGTTAGCTTCCAGAGTTATTTTCTTTTGATGTTCGTCAAAACGACTGACTTGGTTCTATTTTAGCAAGTTTTTACTTTATTTAAAGCACTAATTTATCAACACAACCAGACAGCGTTGTATCCGGAACGAAAGAGACCATAATAATAATAGGCTTTTTATTCTCCGTTAATGATTTAGAATAGCCGATATTTTCAAACGCTCTGACGAGGACATCATGGAAACAATCGATAAAATTAAAAAGCAGATTTCTGACAATTCAATTCTGCTTTATATGAAAGGCTCGCCTAAGCTACCTAGTTGTGGTTTTTCATCTCAGGCTGCACAGGCATTGATGGCTTGTGGAGAAAAATTTGCTTATGTTGATATTCTTCAAAATCCGGATATCCGTGCAGAGTTACCCATTTATGCCCAGTGGCCAACGTTTCCTCAGCTATGGATAGAAGGCGAGTTGGTTGGTGGTTGTGACATCATTCTGGAAATGTTCCAGAAAGGAGAGCTACAACCGCTGATTAAAGAAGCCGCAGCACGCGTAGAAAAAGAAGAGTAAACTGTATAAATTTACAGTTGATCCTGTTATGTTAAGGCCACAAATTTTTGTGGCCTTTATATTTGTATGCCTCGTCTATTTATTGCTGAAAAACCGAGTCTCGGCCGTGCGATTGCCGATGTTTTACCCCGTCCTCACCAGAAGGAGGATGGATGTATTCGTTGTGGTAATGGTGATATTGTCACATGGTGTATCGGTCATCTTTTAGAACAGGTCGAACCGGAAGTCTACGATGATCGCTATAAGAAATGGCGGCTGGAAGATTTACCGATTGTGCCGCAGCAATGGCAACTTCGTCCTCGAAAATCGTCCTCACGGCAACTGACCGTGATTAAGAAACTGCTTAAATCGCCACTACAGATTGTTCACGCCGGAGACCCGGATCGTGAAGGGCAACTGCTGGTGGATGAAGTGTTAGAGTATTGTCGAGTCAGTCAACAGCGCCGCGCCGACACGGAACGTCTGTTGATTAACGATCTCAATCCGTCTGCGGTCAAACGGGCATTGCAGCAGATCCGGCAAAACCGAGAATTTATACCGCTCTCTGTCTCTGCATTGGCACGGTCCCGGGCAGATTGGCTGTATGGCATGAATATGTCGAGAGCTTATACACTGTTGGGGCAGCAATCTGGTTATCAGGGCGTGTTGTCAGTCGGCAGGGTTCAGACACCGGTGTTAGGGTTGGTGGTTCGTCGAGATGAGACCATTGAAAACTTTGTGCCTCGGGATTATTTTTCCCTGCATGCCTTGATACCCTATCACACTGCGGATCAAACCTTTGATATCCGGGCTCGCTGGAAACCGAGTGAAGCTTGCCGTCCGTGGCAGGATGACGAAGGACATGTTCTTCATCGTCCATTGGTCGAAAACGTCGCCAGACGAATACAAGGTCAGCCAGCGACTGTCACGGATTCAGAACAAAAACAAACGCGCCAAAATGCCCCGTTACCTTATTCGCTCTCTGCTTTACAAATTGATGCGGCGAAAAAATATGGGATGAGCGCCCAGCAAGTGCTGAACGTATGTCAGGGGTTGTATGAGAAACATAAATTGATCACCTATCCCCGTTCAGATTGCCGCTATCTGCCAACGGAGCATTGGCAGGCGTCAGCCTCGGTGACCGCAGCAATCTCAAATATTGCGCCAGCGCTGAAGCAAGCGGTCGAGGGAGCTGATTTATCTTTGAAATCCAAAGCATGGAACGACAGTAAGGTTGACGCACACCATGCCATCATCCCCACACCGAAGACAAAGACCGCAATATTGTCAGGTGATGAGCAAAAAGTTTATCAATTAATTGCTAAACAATATTTGATTCAGTTTTATCCGCCTGCGTGTTATGCCGAGTCTCAATTGGTATTTGATATTGCCGGTGGTACTTTTATTGCCAAAGGGAAGCAAATGGTCTCGCCGGGCTGGAAGACTGTTACAGGGTTTCGTGATGATGACCAAGATGGTCTTGACGCCGTTCCCCCGCTGACCAAAGGAACTGTATTGACCTGTCGTGAAGGCGAAATCGGCAACCATCAGACCGAACCTCCACGGCCTTTTACTGAAGCTACCCTATTGCTGGCGATGACGGGGATCGCTCGATTTGTTGAAGATAAATCTCTGAAAAAAATTTTACGGGAAACCGACGGGCTCGGCACGGAAGCGACTCGTGCCGGTATTATTGATATGCTGATCAAACGTCAACTCTTACAGCGGGAAGGAAAACAGATCCGCAGCACGCCAGCAGGGCGAGGGTTGATACATGCATTGCCCGTAGCATCGACATATCCGGATATGACGGCTCAATGGGAGCATCAGCTTCAGGATATGGCGGAGAAAAATCAGGCTTATCAGCCTTTTATGACTACTTTGACGCAACAGATTGATCATTTAATGCAACAAGTGAAAACGGCACCGCCACCGGATTCTTTACGTTCACTCCCTCAGCCGGTGAAGCGTTCGCGGACAAGAAAGTCGTTTGCCAAACGAGGTTCAAGAAAGTCGTCTAGCGCTTCATCAACCTGAAGAAGAAGACGTCAGTGATGTGAGGAGGTCGTTTATTTGAAGAATGGATTGTCTCTTTCTATAAATCGACTATGCTTATGAAGGCAAATCGTCGCATTATCAGGGTTGTTGACTGGTCGATTGATTTTATTGATTGATTTGTATGTATATCTATATGAATAAAAACAAATAAATGAGGGTTGATTCCATATCATGTCGGTAATTATCGGTTATTCTGACTCGGAGTATAACGCCTCGCTGTATCATTTTTAATAGTGTTTACGGATGTGAAATACTATTCATTAAAATATAATAACGGAGACTTCATGAGAAAATATAAAGCAAAAGTCGTTCATATTAATCCAGAAGTTCGAGAAGAGATCACATTTGATATTCATGGTTCAATTGTTCAATGTTTCTTAGGTCATGTCCCCAGTGATATTCGTCTCGGGAAAAGCTATTTCATCACCTTCGCATTTCTGGATGAAGATTTCGCTGAACAATTTGGAGAAGGTATACCCGCAGTGACATCAGAACACGATGATTCTATGGAATTATCATTGTCGATTGGCGATGCGCCAATGGGGACTGAATATGCCTCGCTGGATGGTAAAGCTATATCGATTCAGCTGGAACCCTGTATGGAATCTTCATTCGTTTAAAACTTAACCAAGCAATAAAAATGAAATACTGTTATCTGATAAGAGCCATCAATAATTTCAGTTGGCAGTTTATCGTTGTTTATTTGATATTTAGCATTCCCTAATTTTATATACACCCGTACTTTAAAATGATCTGAATCGTCACCATATATATTATTGACTACGTTTCTTGAATAGGAAATATTCATAATATTTAATAACTCCCACTGAAATTATAATGATAGGTTAAGAGATTGAACGCATCATTTCTACCACATGAAAGGTGACCTATTTGAGAACAATGGGATATGACGTTCAACATGTTGTTGTAGTGATGACAACGAAGCATTCGATGAGAGAGGAAAACATGCAGACATATCGGGCGGTTCATTTGGTTGAGAGACCCCAGCAGGAAATTACTGCGGATGTATTTTCAACAGAAACAGCAACAATACCAACGCCACAAGAGGGCGAGTTTTTGGTCAAAGTCACGCATCTTTCTCTGGATCCTGCAATGCGAGGCTGGATGAGCTCAGATGAGAGTAGCTATATTCCCCCGGTGCAACTCGGTGATGTCATGCGTGCAAGCGGCATGGGTGAGGTTGTGTCTTCCAAACATCCGGATTTCCCTGAAGGAACCCGAGTGCTAGGAATGACGGGTATGCAGGAATATCTGGTTTCAAACGGAACCGGGCTGAACAAAATACCGGCGGAGATTCCGGCTGAGGCTGTACTGGCGGTGATCTCACTACCGGGCGTTACGGCGTATCATGGCTTGTATCAGGTTTTACAGCCAAAGCCAGGACAAACATTAGTTATCACGGCAGCCGCTGGGTCGGTCGGTTCACTCGTTGGACAAATGGCGAAGAATCTCGGACTGCGAGTCGTCGGGGTTGTCGGTAATGAAGAAAAAGGGCGCTGGATTACTGAAGAGTTAGGGTTTAATGCCGCTGTGAATTATCACGATCCAGACTTTGCTGAACAACTGGCAACTGCCACACCGGATGGGATTGATCTGTTTTTTGAAAATACCGGTGGGGTTGCTCAGGCGCCTATTTTTTCCCGGATGAATGCGCATGGACGTATCGCGGTCTGTGGTCTGATTGCTGAATACAATAAAGACCAGCCCGATCCGGGGCCGAGTTGGATGAATATTATTAAGCGTCGCCTATCGATTCAGGGCTTTACCATGCCAGATCACTTTGATCGGTTTGCTGACTATGGCTTGGCTTTAGGCGGCATGCTGATGAAAGGAGAGCTGAAGTATCGCACCCATGTTATTCATGGTATCGAGAATGCACCTGATGCGATTAAATTGCTATTTAGTGGTGATAATCAAGGTAAGTTAATCGTCGAGTTATAAGATTCTGCTCATACTTCTATCGCTGACGGGCTCTTCTGAGCCCGTTTTTTGTGGTGCTATCGACAAACGATTGATACACAGTATGACGTTTTAGATGTTGTTTTGAAAACGATTACCAAGCTTTATAGATATGCTCATAGCCGATACTGAACGCTGTATAAACTAAGAGTAAGGCCAATAGTTGTTGTATACGTTGCAACCAGTTCGCATTCAGCAGGTGTTTTCCGACAATCCCACCGATAACCGAATAACTCCCGGGCGCACATCCGGCAAACAGCGACAGTGCAACAGACCACCAGATGACCTGTCCTTCAGTCATGTTTTGTGCCGGAAACTGAATCGTTGCAATGGGGAGTGTTGCAATCAGCCCTTTGGGGTTGAGTAGTTGCATCATGAGCCCGCTTTTGAATGAAAGCGTGAAGGCGGTATATGGCTTGAGTGTCACTGATGAGCGTATCAACTGCCAGGCGAGATATAGAATGTAACTGCATCCGCAGAGTGCGATATAAGGGAGAATCTCATCATTGACGAGTGAGTGACCAAGGTAACTTAAACTGATAAATAGGATGAACATTGCACAGGCCACCCCAAAGAAAAATCCAATGTGGCGACGCGTGTGTCCCTGCATCCCGCCGTTTAGACTGAGTAGATTGACCGGGCCGGGGGAATACATGATTCCCAGAGCATAAATCCATATTGCTAGCATAAGATGACAGACCTGTTTTGATGGTTATCAGGAGGAATGATATTGCTGGTTAGCGTTGTGGTACCAGATTCAGTTGTGTTTGATACTGTTTCGGGGTCATACCATAGAGTTTTTTGAAGCGGCGGTTCATATGACTGACGTCTGCAAAACGGAACATTTGTGCAACCGCTGAGGCGGGGAGGCCGGACTCAAGCGCTTTTTGTGCTCCGTTGATACGGCAGTTGAGTACGTACTGGTGAGGCGTAATCCCGAATTGTGCCCGAAATAGTCGAATAAAATGATATTTCGACATATTCGCGACAGCCGCAATATCATCGACGATTAAATCGTCCCGATACTGACTGAGAATGAAGGATTTGGCTCGGTTCAGTAAGACATCCTGACGTCGTTGCGGCTTTGCTTCATATAAAGCCCCTGATTTTTTTACCAACGTATGTGCTAAACGAAATAGGGCCAGTTCCTGTTCGATTTTCGAGTGATCGCCGCTGTTGACGATGCGGATGAAAGTCAGAATCTGTTGCTTGAGAATCAGATCGTCAAACAACGTGCCTTCAACTCGGACAGTGTGATTTGGTTTCACACCCAGTGCGAGAAAAAGGGCATGAAATGTTTGAGGGTGGATATACGTGATCACATATGACAAATCCGTTGTACCGCCTGAATGCCCATCATGAACATCATCAGGATTGAAGAGTATGACGCCACCGGGAGGGCTTTGATGAAAGCGGTGACAACAGAAAAAATCTTGCCTGCCGCGCAATGTCACACCCAAAGAGTATTCTTCATGTGCATGTTTGTCATAACTGAAATCGTGCATATTTGCCGTCAGTATCTTGACGCCCTCAAGCGCAGTGCTGTTTTCAAATTTGAAATGATTACCTGTTCGCATATGAATACCTAACCTGCTGCGTATCACTTTTATTTTATGATAGAAAAGTCAATTTAGAAAAACTTGAACAAAATTGCTGGATTTGACTCGGGTCGTGAGCTTGTTTGATGAAGCATATGGTCAGCGTGTTATATGTTTGTATACGCGGAGTATGGAGAGAGGGAACTCAAATGAGGATAGGAACCTGAAGACGATGATGTGAGATATCTTCGCCTTCAGGTTTTCGGTCACAAATCAGAGCACGATAGGGCAGGCGACCGCATGATGCTCATCGCCACTCAGTACCGGTTTATTTTGGGCACATTGTGGTTGTGCTTTCGGGCAGCGGGTGCGGAACACACAGCCGGATGGTGGATTGATTGGTGACGGGAGATCACCTTCCAGCATCTGAATGTTTTTCTGCCGTTCCAGATTAGGATCGGGAATTGGTACAGCCGTCATCAGAGCGGTTGTATAGGGATGTTTCGGGGTTGCAAACAGCTTATCGGCTTCACCAATCTCGACGACATTCCCCAGATACATCACCATGACCCGGTCAGAAATGTGCTTCACGACCGATAGGTCATGGGCAATAAATACCAGGCTCAATCCAAGCTCTTTTTGTATCTCTTTGAGCAAATTGACAACTTGTGCCTGAATCGACACGTCCAGTGCTGAAACAGGTTCGTCACAGATGATCATTTTGGGTCGTAGAATTAAGGCTCGGGCAATCCCAATCCGCTGACACTGTCCACCAGAAAATTCATGTGGGTAACGGTTAATGAGGTTCGGCAATAATCCGACACGCATCATCATTTCTTTGACGCGATCTTTCACTTCCAGAGAGGAGAGTTCCGGATAAAATGTCTGGAGAGGTTCAGCAATGATGTTACCAATCGTCATCCGCGGATTAAGCGATGCCAACGGATCCTGAAAGATCATCTGAATATCTTTACGGGTTTCCCGACGCTGTACGGCTTTCATACGGGTCAGGTCTTGGCCGAGCCAAAGCACTTCACCTTCCGTTGCGTTAACCAGTCCGATAATTGCACGTGCAAAAGTGGATTTACCACAACCGGACTCACCGACCACACCCAGAGTCTCACCTTCATAAAGGCGGGCATTCACCCCATCAACGGCTTTGAGTGCAGTAGGCGGTGACCAAGGCCAAGCCGACTTTGAAGCTATCTGAAAATGAACTTTCAAATCTTTGATATCAAGTAGTAAGGGTTTCTGATTCATTTTTCCCAAGTCTCCCAGTCAGAAAAACAGGCCCGTTGACGTTGATTGCCAAACGTTGTAAGGGCTGGCGTTTCACGTTTACAGCGTTCTGTAACCCGATGGCATCGTTCCTGATAAGGACAGCCGGGTGGAAGCCGTAGTAGATTGGGTGGGTTGCCCGGAATAGTCGGGAGGACGTCACCTTCGGTATCCAGACGAGGAATCGCTCGAAGTAACCCTTCAGCATAAGGATGACTCGGCTGATAGAAAATATCGTTGACGCTGCCGTATTCCATGGTTCGGCCTGCGTACATCACCAAGACTTTCTCACAAGAGCCGGCGACCACACCAAGATCGTGAGTAATCATGATAATCGCAGTGTTGAACTCTGATTTCAATTCGTTAAGCAGATCCATAATCTGGGCCTGAACGGTGACATCGAGTGCTGTTGTCGGCTCATCAGCGATTAATAATTTGGGACGGCACAGCAATGCCATGGCGATCATCACCCGTTGGCGCATTCCTCCTGAGAATTCATGAGGATACATGCTGATACGCTTACGTGCTTCCGGAATCTTAACCGCTTCCAGCATCCGAATTGATTCTTCGAATGCCTCCGATTTTCCCATGCCTTTATGCTTCATCAGTACTTCCATGAGCTGGGTACTAACTTTCATATAAGGATTCAAAGAGGTCATCGGATCCTGAAATATCATGGCAATCTGCTCTGCGCGAATTTTATTGAGCGATTTCTCTGGCAGATTCAGGATCTCTTGGCCTTCAAACAGGGCACTACCGGAAACTTTGCCGTTCTTTGCCAGTAGCCCCATCATTGCAAACACAGTCTGAGATTTTCCAGAGCCGGACTCACCGACGATTCCCAGAGTCTCACCCTGTTTTAATGAAAAGTTCAGATCGTTGACGGCAGTCACGGTGCCATCCGGTGTCGAGAATTCAACCCGCAGATCTTTTACATCAAGTAAGTTCATACAGTGCTCCCGGATTATCTGTCTTTTGGATCGAGTGCATCACGCAATCCATCGCCAACATAGTTAAAACAAAATAGAGTTATAATCATAAATGCCGCAGGAAATGCGAGCTGCCAGATTGCCAGATCCATCGTATTTGCACCTTCTTGCAGCAAAGCCCCCCAGCTTGTCCGTGGTTCCTGAACACCCAGACCAAGGAAAGAGAGGAATGACTCAGTCAGAATCATCGTCGGGATGAGCAGTGTCGAATAGACGACCACAATGCCCAGTACATTCGGGACGATATGGCGGGTAATGATTTTCCACTGGCTAACGCCACAAACATGTGCCGCTTCGATAAATTCTTTACTGCGTAAGCTCAGAGTCTGCCCCCGAACAATCCGGGCCATATCCAGCCAGGAGATCGCACCGATGGCAACAAAGATGAGCATGATGTTACGACCAAAGAAAGTCACCAGCACGATGACGAAAAACATAAAGGGGATCGCGTACAAAATTTCTAGCATACGCATCATGACACGGTCCACGCGACCACCGATAAATCCGGAAGCTGCGCCATACAGTGTGCCGATAATGACAGCAACCAGCGCACCCAGAACACCGACAGCCAGTGAGATTTGACCACCAATTAAGGTACGGACATACAAATCCCGGCCCAGCGCATCCGTGCCGAAGATATGTTCAGCGGAAGGTGCTGCATTCATCGCATACCAATCGGTATCATCAAAACTGTAAGTCGCTGCATAAGGCAGGATGAGGACTGCCAAGGTAATCAAAACCAGAATGACCAGACTGACCATTGCTGCTTTGTTGCGTAGAAAGCGCATTCTGGCATCTTGCCATAAGCTTCTTCCTTCAATTTCCAATTGCTCGCTAAATCGCTCCAGCGCTTGGACATTATCTTTTTTTCCTATCATGTGTCTGCCTCTCTCTAATAGCGGATTTTTGGATCGATATAAGCGAGAAGAATATCGACGATCATGTTGAACAAAATAAACAAAAATCCAATCAGGATGGTAATCCCGAGTACCAGAGAATAATCTCGGTTAAAGGCTGCGTTGACGAATAGTTTCCCGATCCCCGGTAAACCAAAGATTGTCTCAATGACCACCGAACCGGTAATAATGCCGACAAAAGCAGGCCCCATATAAGATACGACCGGTAACAGCGCAGGCTTTAAAGCATGACGAATGACAATATAACTATAATTAAGCCCTTTGGCTTTGGCGGTCCGAATGAAGTTACTGTTGAGGGTTTCAATCATCGAGCCTCGAGTAATCCGGGCAAACGTTGCAATATAGAGCAATGACATGCCGAGCACGGGGAGAGCCATATATTTGAAAGAGCCGTCATTCCAGCCTCCGGCGGGTAACCACTCTAAATTAATCGAAAAGATAAAGATCAGCACCGGAGCAAAGACGAAGGAGGGGATCACAATACCCAACATGGTCGTTGCCATTAATGAATAGTCTAGCCAAGTATTCTGTTTCAGGGCTGCGATTGTGCCGATCGCCACACCGAGAATGATCGTAAAGACGAAGGCCGTTGCCCCGATTTTGGCTGAGACCGGTAACGCTTTTCCGACCAACTCATTCACACTGAAATCTTTATACTTAAAGGAGGGACCGAAATCTCCATGCAAAATGTTTTTCAGATAAGTGAAGTACTGGGCACTAATTGGTTTATCCAGACCATATTCGGCATTGATATTCGCAAGAACCTGCGGTGGAACAGCGCGCTCTGAAGAGAACGGGCTTCCGGGCGCAAAGCGCATTAGAAAAAAGGATATTGTGACCAGCACCAACAGCGTCGGTATGGCTTCCAGCATCCGTTTCGCAATGAATTTAAGCATAAACTCACTCTTGTGTATTTTAATTGCAACTGTGAAATGGAAAGGCTGTATGACGTCTGTCATACAGCCCTGTCTTGATAACTCGGAATGGCTTATTTTGCTTTAATGTACATATCCCGAGTGTAAGTCATGTCTCCCGCATTATGGATCGGATAACCACCCACGTAAGGCGCGAGTAAATGCGCTTTGACATACTGGTAAGTCGGAGCCACGGGCATATCTTGCGCAATCAACTTTTCTGCTTGGGCATAGTAGTTGGCACGCTCAGTGTCAGACGTGCTCACCATCGCTTTTTCCATGACATTATCATAGGCTTTGCTTTGATAGTGGGCATAGTTACCGCTGTTGTTGGAGAGCATTTGAGAGAGGAAGGTTGATGCTTCGTTATAGTCACCACACCAAGCATCGCGAGCGACTTCGAAGTTACCTTGACGACGGTTGTCTAAGAATGTTTTCCATTCCTGGTTTTCCAGATTGACTTTGACGCCTAAGGTTTGTTTCCACATGGACTGAATCGCCGTGGCAACTTTCTTATGGTTGTCAGAGGTGTTGTAAATCAGCGTCAATGTTAACGGATTACCTTTGTCGTAACCTGCTTCAGCCAAAAGTTCACGAGCTTTTTGGTCCCGCTCTTTCTGTGTCCACTTGCCATATTCCGGCATCGGTGGTGTGAAGCCGGCAGTGATATCTGGTGTAAAGGCGTAAGCTGGTTTCTGTCCTTGTCCCATGATGGCCTTTGTGATGATATCGCGGTCAATCGCATAAGAGAGTGCTTTTCTGACTCGAACATCGTCAAATGGCTTTTTCCGCATATTGAAATCGTAGTAGTAGTTACACAGATATCCGGTGACGGAAACCGATTCAGGGTGGTCTTTCTTCAGTCGTTTGAAGTGTTCTACCGGCATTTCGTAGGTGGAGTCCATCTCACCCGCGAGGAAACGGTTCATTTCAGCATTTTGACTTTCAATCGGTAGATAAGTGACTTTATTGATGATCGTTTCAGCGTTATTCCAGTAAAGCGGATTACGCTTGAGAACTAAACGCTCATTGACCACCCATTTGTCCAGAACGTACGCACCATTTCCGACAAAGTGTCCTGGCCGAGTCCATTTATTGCCCCATTTTTCGATGACTTTACGTGGTGCCGGGAACGTTGATTGGTGAACCAACATTTTGACGAAGTAAGGTGTGGGTTTATCAAGGTGGACTTCAAGTGTATGTGCGTCGAGCGCTTTAATACCCAGCGTTGATTTGTCTTTCTTGCCTGCAACGATATCTTCTGCGTTGGTCACATTACCTAACTGCAAATATTCAGCATAAGGTGAAGCGGTTGCAGGATCGACAAGCCGTTGCCATCCGTAGACGAAATCATCGGCTGTGACGGGGTCACCATTGGACCATTGTGCGTTTTTACGGAGATGAAAGATAAATGTTTTGTTATCTTTGGTTTCCCATTTGTCTGCGACACCGGGGAGCAGCTTTCCGTAACCATCTTCATTGACCAGACCTTCAAATAAGTCTCTGTCTACGTTAGCACCGGGAACACCATTGACTTTCTGTGGATCAAGCGTTTCGATTTCTGATCCATTTCCCCGAACTAATTCTTGTACCGGGGCAAGCTTTGTTCCTTCGGGAACGTGTGCTGCGTAAGATGGTAATGTTGTGCCGGCCAGAGTCAGGCCCAATCCCAGCATTATTGCTCGGGAAATCTTATTTTTATTCATGTAAAACTCCAGATTTTGTGTGGTGACATCCGTGATCGTATTCATAAAGTGTGTGTCAATATAGATATCCGAATAAATGAGATAGATACTGGATTCTATATTGTGGACAAGTTGACTTTACTCATTCTGCCTACTTTACAAATATCTCGCTACCCTAGCAACTTTTAGATGAATTTGCCATTTAGTTAACGATAAATTAATGATTTGTTCTTTTTAAAACTTAAAATATAGTTTTTAGTTTGGTTTTAGATGATAAAGGTAGATGGAAGAATTTAATGAAATCCATTTCATCAATATTTTATATTGCTAGTCCTATTGGGGATTTATTCTATTGGCGGGGAGACGACGATATTTTCATCTGCTATTGCTGAATATTTGAATAGCATCGTATTTTCTTTACTCAATAAGTTTGTCAATAATATGACAATCTGGTCTACGCTTTACATAGGGTAGCGTTGGTATGACCACTGCTGAACTAATTTGTTTCTCAGGGGCATAGGGATGACTTAGGGTGATTGTGCCCCTCCAAAAAATGATAAATCACAATGAAACAGAAATATATGCAGACCAGTTTAGAAAAAAAAATTCGGGCACGGGCGAAACGAGATCTTTTCTATATCTGTGTGATTGTTCTGATATTGTCTTGTCTCTCCTTGATAGCCAAAGTTGATCTGTTCGAACAACTCTATTTTTTTAGTCGTCAACATGAACATTGGGAAATGGATGAGATTACGGTAGTTGTTTTCTGGTTCGGCCTCGGTGGGGTTTTTTATGCTTATCGTCGGATGCAGGATTTACGAGACCTTATCTATGAAGTATCGGATAAAGCTTTTTTCGATCAAGTGAGTCAATTGCCAAACCGTGTCTATTCTCTGGAGTGCTTAACACAAATGCTACACCGGGCAGAACGGTTGGGGCGTCAGGTGGCCGTGATATTCATTGATCTGGATAATTTCAAAATGGTCAATGATACCTATGGTCATGCCAAAGGCGATCTGTTATTGCAGGTGTTCGGTGAGCGGTTGCGTTATTCGATCCGTAAAAGTGACATTGTCGGGCGTTTAAGCGGGGATGAATATCTGATTTTACTCGAGTTGGCAGATGAAGATGAGCTGGCTCCCATACTGGAACGAATTAAATCCTTACAGGAAGAATCTTATCGTTTAGATGAAAATAATCTGGTGTTACGCTTTAGTGCCGGAGTGGCGATCTATCCTTATGATGGTTATACGGCAACTGATTTACTCAAAGCGTCTGATATTGCCATGTATCATTCTAAAGTAACCAAAAAAGGACAAATTGAATTTTATACGTCGAGTATGGCTGAGATGCTCTATGCGCGCTATCAGCTTGAATCTGATCTGAAAACTGCGCTGCAAAATAAAGCTTTCCATATGGAATACCAGCCACAGTTATCACTGGAGAGTGATCAGATCATTGGCTACGAAGCACTCATTCGTTGGGAGTTAAAAGGAAAACAGATTCCGACAGCGCAATTGATTCAGATTGCTGAAGACACAGGACATATTGAAGAAATTGGTTTATGGGTATTGTCTCAGGCGCTTGAAGATGCGCAATCTTTTTTGCAAGCGGATCAGACCCTGGGGGTGAATATCACCTCGCGGCATTTCTGGATGAGTGATTTTGTCTGTCAAATTCAGCGAGCATTATCGGTTCATGAATTCCCCCCGCATCGGCTTGTTTTAGAATTGACGGAATCTGCATTGGTCAGCGACATCTTTGATGATATCCGGCAGAAGCTCATGGCGTTGAGAGCACTTGGTGTCAATGTCGCCATTGATGATTTTGGAATCGGGTATTCTTGCCTGGGGCGATTGAAAGATCTCCCCATTAGTTGTTTGAAAATTGATCAAATTTTTACCCATGCGCTGGTGGATTCCGAGCGGGATCGATATGTGATTTCAACGTTGATTAATATGGCAAAGCATCTGAATTTGTCGATCTTGGCTGAAGGTGTAGAATCCAAAGAACAGCTAGCGATGCTCTATCAGATCGGATGCAATATGGCTCAGGGCTACTACATCGGTAAGCCCGAATCTTTAGCAACATTAGTTGATCGGATGAAGTCCTCATCTGGCTTGTGAAGTTCCACTTGGCTGACAGAATTCTCATTTTAATCGTGGAGAAGCATCAATGCAGCGATTGATTTACCATGTCATCCTGATGATCCTGCTCACTGCCTGTCAAACGGATAAAGATAACGTCGCATTAGGCACATTAGAACGCGATCGGGTGATTTTGACTGCAACGGCTAATGAAATTATCCGTGATTTACCGGTGCAAGAAGGTTCGCCGGTGACTCAAGGGCAGGTTCTGGTGCAGCTTGATCGGCAACGTCAGGCGATGCGGCTGGCACAAGCCGTCGCTGAACAGGCACAAGCGAAAGCTTACTTGCAGAAGCTCACCAATGGCGAACGTCCGGAAGACATTGCGGCTGCCAAAGCGGATGTTGTTCGTGCTAAAGCCCGTTTTATTGAAGCTGAAAAAAATTATCAGCGCACCCGTGAACTGGTCGCGAAGAAACTGAGTAGCCAGTCGGAAAAAGATCGGGCACTGGCCAGTCGTGATACGGCTCAGGCTGAATTAAACGCCGTCAGAGAAGCGTTTGCTAAACTGACGGCAGGTTCTCGGGTTGAAGATATCGAACAGGCGAAAGCGGCATTAGATGCTGCAACTGCTGGTGTGATGTTACAACAGCACCAACTGAATGAGTTGACGATTGTTGCAACACGCGATGGTGTGTTGGACAGCCTACCTTATCAACTTGGCGAACGGGTGATGGTCAATCAGGCCGTTGCTGTGATTGAGGCTGATCGAGTGCCTTATGCTCGAGTTTATGTCCCCGCGCGATACCGGACTCAGTTTGTGACCGGATTGATGGTCAATGTTCATGTTGATGGGGTTGAACAAGTCTTTCAGGGTAAAGTCCGCCGCGTTTCAGATCAACCGTCCTTCACCCCTTACTACGCGTTGACGGAGGAAGAACGCTCTCGGTTGATGTATTTGGCTGAAATTGATTTGGATGATTCAGCGCAATCGCTTCCTTCCGGTATTCCGGCTCAGGTAGAACTCGGAGGGCTCAGACCGTGACAACATATGCCATTGAGGCGGAAAATGTTGTGAAGCGATTTGGCGATTTTACTGCGATTGAGGATGTTCGGCTGCAAATTCCGAAAGGGTCGATTTATGGTTTTCTCGGGCCGAATGGTTGCGGTAAATCCACGACAATTCGGGTTCTCACTGGCTTATTGCATCCCACTTCAGGGCAAGTGAAAGTCTTAGGACTGGATATTCCCCGCGAATCAGAACGGCTCCGGCTGAAAATCGGCTACATGACGCAAAAATTCTCACTTTACGACGACCTCTCTGTTGAAGAAAATCTGCAGTTTATCGGGCAGATCTTCGGTATGGGCCGCCGACAACTCAGGCAGCGCCTCACTCAGCAACTTCAGACGTATGGTTTGGACCAACGACGTAAGCAACGTGTCGGTGGGATGAGTGGCGGACAAAAACAGCGTTTGTCTCTGGCCGCAGCCACCATGCATCAACCTGAGTTGCTTTTTCTGGATGAACCGACGTCCGCCGTTGACCCGGAAAACCGGCGAGAGTTCTGGGAACAACTGTTTGACCTCTCCGCTCAGGGGACGACTATTCTGGTCACATCCCACTATATGGATGAAGCTGAACGGTGTCACCGGTTGGCGATTATGGATTCAGGGCGGATTCGTGCCGACGGAGAACCGGAGCAACTCATGCGTGATATGGGGGTGCATGTGGTGGAAATTCGGGCGGAGAACCTCCGCGGATTGAAAGAACATTTACTGACGTTTGCTGAGGTTCGCTCGGCGGCCCAGTTAGGCATCCGACTCCGTGTGCTCATTCAACAAGATATCGCAGCGCCGATTGAGTGGTTGAAAGCTCAGGTGCAGACATTGAGCGATGCAGAAATAGCGCTGGTGCGCCCCAGTCTGGAAGATGTATTTGTCAGTGTCACCGGGGAGAAACGGCAATGAATTCTTTCTACCGGATGAAAGCCGTCATGGTCAAGGAGTTGCGTCAACTCTCCCGGGATAGGATTACATTCGGCATGGTGGTAATGATCCCATTGATTCAATTGATTTTATTTGGTTTTGCGATCAATACCAATGTTCGTCATGTACCGGTTGCCGTTGTTGATCAGAGTGATAGTACCACGGGGCGTATGTTGACCGAAGCCATCAGAGTGACTCAGGTCGTGGACATTACCCGGCACTATGCGACAGCCAAAGAAGCGGAACAGGCGATTCACCGGGGAGTTGTCCGGGCGGCAATGATTCTGCCGAAAGATTTGGATCAACGTTGGATTGAGGGGCGCGTGTTGGGGCAGTGGATTGTCGATGGCAGCGATACGATGATCAGCTCGGCAGTGATGGGCTTGCAACATATGTCACTAAACGGAATTGGTTTTCAGAACAATCGTGTGCAGAGACAAGAACCAGCACAGACATTTCATATTGCACTTTATTACAATCCAAGCCGACGCTCGGCCGTCAATATCGTCCCCGGACTACTCGGTGTGATTCTTACCATGACGATGATTCTGTTTACCAGTGCCGCGATTGTCCGCGAGCGGGAGCGAGGCAATCTGGAGCTGTTAATCACTACGCCGATCCATCCGATGGAATTGATGGTCGCGAAAATTATTCCTTATATATTTATTGGCCTGATTCAGGTCGGCATTATTCTGGGATTGGGGCATGTCATTTTTGATGTCCCGATTCACGGCGCATTCAGTCAGATTTTATGGGGAACGTTATTATTTATTTCTGCCAGTCTGACGCTGGGACTGATGATTTCAACGATTGCAACGACTCAGCTTCAGGCGATGCAGATGACCGTGTTTATTTTACTGCCTTCAATCTTATTGTCTGGCTTTATCTTTCCCTATGAAGGCATGCCCGTGATTGCACAGTGGATTGCTGAAGTGTTACCTGCGACGCATTTTATGCGGATGATTCGGGGCATTGTCCTCAGAGGTGCCGATCTACTCGATTTGTGGCGTGATACGTTATGGATGATTGGATTTACCCTGCTGGGTTTAGTGGTTGCTTCGATGCGATTTAAGAAATCCTTGGATTAATGCGATGGTCAGCCGTCTTTCTGCTCAGCCCCAGTGACACAAAGAAAAAGGGTGAAACAAAAATCATGGCAAGCCCAATTGACTTGCCATGAACCGTTGATTGATTCGGCTTTCCGCTGTGATTACAACGGCATATGCAGCTTAAAGCCCTCGGTATCTTGTTCCAATGTCAGTGAGGTGTAGTCTGATATGGTGCTCACGCCCAGTAATGCCTGCGCATCTTGTACCTGTGTTAACAGACCGATGACCGGACACCCGGCAGCCAGCCCAGACTGTACCCCCGCGATAGCGTCTTCAAATACCAGACACTGATCTGCTGTAAAACCGAGTGCCTGCGCACCGAGCTGGTAAGGTTCAGGATCGGGTTTTCCGCGGGTAATTTGATCAGCGGTAATGACGACATCTGGTTTGGGAATCTTGGCCGCTTTGATTCTGGCATAAGCGACCGATTCATTACCGGACGTCACGATTGCCCATGGTACGTTGAGGTGATTCAACTGATGCAGAAAATCAATGGCGCCTGTAATCGGGACGATCCCTGCGGTATCTTGCGATTCAGCGTCTTTTAACCAGGCAATTTCCCGTTCAATCTCAGTCTGAGATTGACCCGCCATAAATTCAGCCACCGACTCGCTGGCAGGACGTCCGTGAATATGATGCAGAATGTATGCAGGGTCGAGTGACTGGCGTGTGGCAAACACAGTCCAGGCACGATTGACGGCAGCAATTGAATCAATCAGAGTACCGTCTAAATCGAACAGGCAAGCGCGAAAATGAAATTCAGTGGACACGAAGACTCCTTGGTTAAGGTGGGATTGGTTGAGACAGGTCAATCATAGTATTTCTGTGCGTATCATAACGGTAAGTGGGGATGACTTGAAGTCAGGTTTTAGTGAGATGAGTCGATGATGGGGTGATATTGCGAAATCGAGAATGATGGTGAAGATACACGCATCAAGATAAATGAAGCCCCTGTAAAATGAAGGGGCTTTAAATGAGAGTTTGTTAGTCTTTATGGCGCCATAACATGGTTCTGACATAAGCAAATTGCGTCAGCTTACTCATCAGGATAATGGCACAAACGTGAATGGTGACCGCACCCATTGTGGCATTGGCAAAAAATTCATGGATTTCAACCATCCAGTCTTCTCCCCAGAACCAGTCGGTTTCAGATAACCATCCCGTTATGGCTGTACTCAGAATGAGAAACCACATCAGCCAGATCATGATTGCACCGGCTGGGTTATGGCCGACATGCTCGTCCTTTTTGGTGACCAACACCTCTTTCAGATGTTCCAGCGCCTTTGGCACAGAAGGCTTGAATGCCGATAAGCGGGCTGGAGAACGGGCTATCAGCCCCCATAGCAGACGGATACTGATTACGGCAATGACGATATAGCCAACCCACTGGTGTAACTGGCTACCTTCTTCGGTCAGGAAATAATTCGATAAAAACAGTGCTGCCGTTGTCCAGTGAGTGATCCGGACGACCACATCCCAGATAAAATCTTGTTTAGTCATCTTTTTCCTCTTTTACGACCTGCATATCAACCGGATTGTAGTAAATCTCAACTCGGTTTTTGTGGGTGTCATAGCCGTACAGTTCATAACAGCCAGTATGGGTTTTCTTAAATTTCTTAATCTGATATCCCATTTCAACAACCTGTGCTTTGGCTGTTTCAAACGGTATCCAAGCTGATTCTGGCTGTTGAGTACAGTGCGGGTCAGCAAAAACCAGAGAAGAAGCTGTCGCGGTTGCAAGAAAAATAGCCAGACGGTTCAACGTTGTTTTTGACATCATTTATGCTCCTATTGCATCACGATTTGGTGGTGTCTTTCACTGGGCTGATTATGTGTCTGTAAACTTAAGAACGGCTTAAGAGATTCATCGGATCAATGTTGTTGTCGTGATGATTTATTTCTTTTTCCTGTAACTTTCTTTTCCTGTAACTATGATTTCGCTCAAACATATTGGTCGTCCCAGATATGGGATAAGCGATCTATGTTTGGGGATGAGCGGGTGTTCAATATTGGGATTCTTATTTATTAATAATTATAAATTCAATTAAAAACAATAAGATATATTGTTGGCATTATTTGTGCCTATTGAGTGTCAACTTATGAATGAAATTGGTTGTTCACGTATGGATATTCAAAAAAAACAATCTCGATCGATTCCGAAACGCAAGTTATGGTTTGCATTGATTGTCGTTGTCCTTGTTACGCTGGGGGCATATGCGACAACTATGACATCCAGAAGTTATGAAGTTCGGCGGGACAGTATTATTATTTCTCAGGTAAATCAGGGGGATATGAGTATTGAGGTGCGTGGTAATGGGGTATTAGCCCCGAAACATATCCGCTGGATATCAACCAATGTGGATGGCAGAGTTGAATCTGTTTTGGTCAAACCGGGAGCGATAGTCAAAAAAGGTGATTTAATTGCTGAGCTGATCAATCCAGGGTTGGTACAGAAAACGGATGAAATCCGCTGGGAATTAGAGGCTGCATTGGCTGACAATAAATCGTTAGCGATGCGCCATGAGAATAATGTATTGGATGCTCAGGCTCGAATTCTGAAAGTAAAGCATTCTTATGAGAAGGCGAAACTTCAGTATGACGCTGAGAGTACGTTATTAAAACGAAATAATGGCTCGGTGTCTCTCATTGATTACAACCGCTCAAAATTAGATTTGGAACAGTATAGAGAGCAGTTACAAATTGAGAAAGAGCGTCTGGAAAAACTGAAAGAGACGCAAGAAGCGGAGTTTCAAGCGAATACTGCAATGGTGAATAAACTGAAAAAAAGCCTTTCCCGTGCGGAAATGATGATTCAGTCACTGAAAGTCGTATCCAATCAGTCTGGTGTGATTCAGGCTGTCAATATTGAAGCCGGTCAACGGGTTCCGTTGGGGCTTAATATTGCGAAACTGGCCAGACAGGATCAGTTATTGGCTGAATTAAAAATACCAGAGCGTCAGGTTCGTACCGTTGAAATAGGGCAGGATGTGATTATTGACACGCATAACAATCAAATTCATGGCTCGGTGATTCGGATTGATCCAGCGGTTAATAATGGCACAGTTCAGGTTGATGTATCGCTTAATCATCCATTACCACCAGAAGCCAGACCGGATTTGAGCATTGAAGGCACTATTCTGGTCTCCAAATTACAGCATGTATTGTCTGTTAATCGTCCTGCATTTGCCCAGAGTAACTCCCCCGGTACAGTCTATCGATTAGCGGCCAATGGACGAGAAGCCGATAAAATTAGAGTCATGTTCGGACAGGGATCTGCGGACAGAATTGAAATAAAAAGTGGTTTGCGTGATGGCGACCAGATTGTGACATCGAATCCCAGTGCTTGGGAACATCAGGACCGGATCAGTATTCAGTAATATTATCGATTCATTATAAAAAGGAATAAATATGTCATTCATTGTCGAGTTGAGTGAGGTTAATAAAGTCTTTCATACGGAAGAGATTGAAACTCATGCGCTAAACGAGATTAGTTTTGTGATCGAGAAAGGTGAGTATGTCTCTATCTCCGGCCCTTCCGGTTGTGGGAAGTCGACTTTACTCTCGATATTAGGTCTGCTGGATAGTCCCAGCGGCGGAAAATATGTCATCAATGGTTTTGAGGTCGGATCATTGAATCCGCGTAGGATGGCTGAAATTCGTAATCAGGAAATTGGTTTTGTCTTCCAGTCCTTCAATCTCATCAGCGATTTGACGGTTGAAGAGAATGTCATGCTGCCACTGACTTACCGTAAAGGCATGACGACAAAAGAGATGCAGTCTGCTGCATTGGCTGCTTTGGAAAAAGTAGATATGCAACATCGTAGTAAGCATTTTCCCTCCCATCTTTCCGGTGGACAGCAACAACGGGTTGCTATTGCCCGAGCAATTGTCGGCCAGCCTTCACTACTGTTGGCGGATGAACCGACCGGTAATCTGGATTCTAAAAATGCCGAAGCTGTCATGAATTTGTTTGATCAGCTGCATTCCGATGGCGTAACCATTTGTATCGTTACGCATGATCCCCGCTCTGCTGCACATGCTTTAAGGCAGATTGATATTTTTGACGGAATGGTCATTGATGACCGTCATCTTGATAGTCAGGGGTTGGTTGCCTGAGGAATCCATATATGAGTTGGTTATTTGATCTGAAATATGCTGTCAGACTGATGCTTAAGCGTCCGGGATTTACGGTCTTCACCATGCTGATTATGGCCTGTGGTCTTGGCTTATGTATTTATATGTATTCCCTCATTAATACATTGGCATTTAAACCTCTCTCATTTCCTGACGGAGAGCGAATGGTGATGGTTAGCCCCAGCATGAATGGGATTCGATTCGGCGATTCACCCATGAGTTATGCGGACTTTAAAGATATCCGGGATAAGAGCCATCGGTTGGAAGACATCGGTTATTACTACGGTGATGTTGCGAATGTCAGTATTGACGGTAAAGCTTCTCATTATATTGCAATTCGCAGTCGTTCTGATCTATTCGCATTCACTCATACTCAGCCGGTTATGGGACGGTTATTTACCGATGCGGATACAATTGAAGGGGCGAATCCGGTGGCTGTAATCGGTTATGAATTATGGCAAAACTATTTTGGCGGACGTCAGGATATTATTGGTCAGCGGGTTCAAATTAACGGTATCGGTACGGAGATCATTGGGATAATGCCGCTCGGATATGAATTTCCTATGAATAACCAGATTTGGTTACCGAGCCAGCTTAACGAAGCGAAATTTACAGTAGAGAATGCTCCAAAAGTCTCTGTTTTTGCCAAGCTTAAACCTGGGATTGAGCTGGCGGATGCTGATGTCGAATTGCAAGATATTATGGCGTCACGGGCATCACAGTATCCTGAAATCAATACCGGACGTTCTGCCTTTACAATTACATTTATGGACAGCTTCATTGGAGAAGATTCAAAACCGATTTTTCTGGTGATGCTACTGGGTGTCGGATTTGTACTGCTGCTTGCCTGTTGTAATGTCGGTAACCTGTTGTTGGCGCGAGCAACAGAACGTTCTAAAGAGAGTGCTATTCGAATTGCGCACGGTGCACCGACCTTTAGGTTAGTCATACAGATGATGTGGGAAAGCACCCTGATATGCACGCTGGGAGGTATTCTGGGAGTACTGTTTGCCGGGTGGGGACTGTCACTGACCAATGGGTTGATTCGCTCAATTGTTCCTGGGAAACCAGCATTCTGGTGGGAGCTGGGGTTGGATGCCGATGTGCTGCTGAAGACTATTTTATTGGTTGTTATTGTCAGCTTGGTAACCGGATTATTGCCAGCATGGAAAATGACCCAATGCAATATTAACGAAGTCCTGAGAGATGGAACTCGTGGTGCTCAGAGCCGCAGTAGCGGTCGGATCAGCCGCATATTGGTTATCTTTGAGGTTGCTTTGTCTTGTGCTGTGCTGTCACTTGGCGCGCTATTGTCCCTGGTGGTTTATGAAGCAACAAAGATTGATTATGGTGTTCAGCCTCAGGGTATTTATACCGGGAAAATCAGTTTACCGGATCAGTACTACAATACGCCGGAGAGTTTGTTGACATTCTATAACCGTCTACAAAGTGATCTGGAGTCTTCACCGACCATTTCCAAAGCAGGGATGATGAGTTCAGTACCCGGTGCGTTTATGGTTGCTAGTAAAGTTGAACTCGAAGGCCATCAACAACTCCGTTCACAACAAAACTTGTTGCCTCGGGCGAATAATGTCACGGTAATGCCGGGAACACTGAAACTATTGGGAGTCAGACTGGAAGAAGGCAGGATGCTGAGTTTGTCTGATGATCAGAACTCTCAGAAGGTGGTCGTGATTACCCGATCATTTGCCCAGCGATATTGGCCGGAAGAACGTCATATCATCGGAAAACAGATCCGTTGGGCAGGGAAAGATGGCTGGTATACTGTGGTTGGTATCGTGTCTCATGTGATTCAAGGACGTCCGTTCGGTTACAGCAAACGAATGCCGACAATATATCGCTCACTGATGCAGGCACCGGTGCGTAATTTTTCCGTCGTTGCAAATTCCGCCCAGAGAGAAAACCTGACTATTCCAATCGAGCGGGCCGTGGCAGATATCGATACTGGATTATCGGTTTATCAGGTGAAACCACTGGCTCAGGTGATTGCCCGGAATACTGCCGCTCTGACATATATTGCGATATTATTCAATGTGTTTGGTATGGTTGCTGTATTACTGGCTGGTAGTGGAATTTATGGTGTCATGGCAAAAGCGATTAGTCAGCGATATCAGGAACTGGGTATCCGTCGTGCATTGGGTGCAACGGAAAGTCGTATCATCCATATGCTGATGAAGCAGGGATGGCTACAACTGCTGGTTGGTTTGCTGATTAGCGGGCCAATCGTGATGTTTGCCGGTCCGCTGATTACCCGGATTCTGGGACATAGTCCATGGAGTGTATGGGCTTTGTTTGCGCTGACGGCTGCCGGTATTAGTGGCGTGGTTTCTCTTGCAACCTTGCTTCCGGCACTGAAGGCAGTCAGGTTAAGACCCATGGATGCCTTGCGGGAGCAGTAAGCGGGACGGGGATTGCATTTGTCAACGATGGATGGCGTGTGTCGGTAGACACACTCAAATCCCTGTCTTCCTTTATATTTCTGAATATGATAACAACGTTAGTATAACTGAGATGCAGCAGCAGGCTGCTATCAATAAAAACGATGAAAAACAAGAAATAAGAATTTTATGCGTAATCAACAATATCGGGTTTTAGTCGCAGACGATGATGAGAATATCCTGAACACACTGAGATTAATCCTCAAAGTCCGCCATTTTGATGTGGTGACGGTCAATTCGCCGGAACTTGCTTTGGAACAGGTGAAACAAGCCGATGCAGATATTGCGTTAATCGATCTGAATTATCAGTTGGATACGACTTCTGGACAGGAAGGTCTGGACTTGATTCAACGGATCAAAACTATCGACAGTGAGTTGCCTGTTGTGGTGATGACCGGATGGGGCTCGGTCGATATTGCCGTTGAAGCGATGCAATACGGAGCGGTGGATTTTATAGAGAAGCCTTGGGATAACGAACGGCTGGTGCATATTCTCAATACTCAGATTCGGTTGAGTGAAGGCTTAAAGAAACAGTTCCGCTTGCAGCAGCAGAACCAATTGTTGCAGGAACAGCTTAACTTATGTGCTTTCGACAATATTGTGGCGTTTTCTCCGGTGATGAAAAATCTGATGGCGTCATTGATGTTGATCGCTGAGAGTGACGCCAATATTTTACTGACCGGAGAAAATGGAACTGGGAAGAGTCTGTTGGCAAGTTATATTCACCGGTATTCTTCCAGATCAGAACAAGAATTTATCTCTGTGGATATGAGCTGTATTCCGGATACGTTGTTTGAAAGTGAAATGTTTGGCCATGTGAAAGGCGCATTTACCGATGCCAAACAGCAACGTATTGGGCGGTTTGAACTGGCGGATGGTGGTACATTGTTTCTGGATGAAATCGGTAATATGCCGGTCAGCCAGCAGTCGAAACTGTTGCGGGTTCTGGAAGAAAAGCAGTTTGAGAAAGTCGGCGGGGCGAAAACCCAGCAGGTTGATGTTCGGGTCGTGTCTGCCACAAATGCTGATTTGAATGAGATGATCGGTGACAGGTCGTTCCGTCAGGACCTCTTTTACCGCCTGAATACTTTTGAATTTCGGGTGCCATCACTGCGGGAACGGGTTGAAGATATTATCCCGCTGATCGAGCGGTTTGGGCAGATTTACACCGAGAAATACCGTAAGCCGCTCGGTGAGTTTACTGATGAAGCAATTGCCATCCTGCAATCTTATGATTGGCCGGGTAATGTTCGTGAACTGAGTCATGTGGTTGAACGTTTGGTCCTGCTGAGTCAGGGAAAAGCCTTAGATAAGTCACTACTCAAATGCGTGTTACCCGATTATCAGGAAGGCGACATCTCTCAGAGTTCTGCCTTACCACCACAGAGCAATTTTGTTGCAGGAAACAGCGACGTAGACTCCGGCAATGTGGCGCACTCAACCACACTGGAAGAAATTGAGCAGGAAGTTCTAAAACAGCGTCTGGACTATTTTGACGGTAATGCCTGTCTGGCTGCCGAGTCTCTGGGATTGAGCCGGAGTACTTTCTACCGACGCTTAGGTAAGACCAAATGAGGGCGGTATCATGTTAGATACGTCAATCCAAACTGTGCAGCGGCGATTGATGCTTGTTGCTTCTGTAACACCGACGGGTCTGCTGCTGCTGATCATGGTGGTACATGGTTATTCGGGTTATCTGATTGCGCTGACGGGATTCTTGAGTGCATTACTCATTACGTATTGTCTGGTGACCGTTGATCACAGCTTAAATTTTCATTTGGCAACTGTAATGAACTTAGTTGAATCGTTGACCAACAATGAGTTTAGTATGCGAGGGAAGCGAACCGGACGAAACGATTCAATGGATGGTCTGATCGGGATGATTAATCGCCTGTCTGAGTCGATGAATCGACAGCGTTTGGAAATCCGTCAGCAGCAGTACCTAGTGAAGAAGATCATCAACAATATTGATGTCGCTATATTTGCCTTTAATGACCAAGGTGAAATTGCGTTCGTCAATAAAGGTGCCGGTCAGCTATTCGACCAGGAGCCAAAGTCGATGCCGGGACAATTGATCGACTCACTGGCGATTCATGACTTACTTCAATGTGCTCCCGGAGATGTGATGGAGTGGCATTTTCCACAGAAGATCGGACAGTTTCAGATCAATCAGGATTGTTATTACGAAAATAGTCGCAGACAAACCTTGCTGTTTGTCACGGATGTCAGTGAACTACTGCGCGGACAAGAACACCGGGCATGGAAAAACTTGCTGCGGGTATTAAGCCATGAAATCAACAATACTCTGACGCCGATAGCGTCACTGAGCCAGATTCTGAGAGAGTTTCTGCCGCAAGAAAAAAACGAGTCGATTACAGAAGTCGATAGCGGGTTGAAAATTATTGAAGAACGAGCGAAAAATCTCAAATCTTTTATTGAGAGCTATCGCAAGCTGACTCAGTTACCGGCACCGATTAAACGACAACAAAATATCAAGATGCTGCTCAGGGAATTGCTGCCGCTGTTTGAACATCGCAAGATCAATATTGTCTGTTGTCAGGAAACGCTGAAAATCAACATTGATCCGGTACAGATACAGCAGTTATTGATCAATGTATTTAAAAATGCCGATGAAGCAATGACCGATCCGAAAGGTACGATTACAGTGTCATGTGAAGTACAAAAGCATAATTTGAGTCTGGAAATACTGGATCAGGGAACCGGTATTTCCAATAAAAGTAATCTGTTTGTCCCGTTTTATAGTACTAAATCTCACGGCAGCGGCATTGGATTAACTTTGTGTCGGCAGATTGCAGAAAACCATAGCGGATATTTTTCGATCGATAATCGTGAGGATATGCAGGGCTGTGTTGCCCGATTAATATTACCGATATAGTTCGTTATTCATAACCCCTAATTTTATTGGTCGCAGAAATGCTGCAGGGGGTACGTATAATTCCGTCATTCTGGGTAATTCGCTGATGATTGGAGTAAAAACAGGCGCTGTCGGTGCGGACCGGCAGCGATTCAGTCCGATGTCGTACCGCAAGGGGGCTATCCTGTACGGCGCGTCGTATGACTCTGGAAACAGCGGCTAAAAAAGGGGACAATGGCGCGTTTTTCCAACGAATATGAGTCACATGAGCCAAAAAAGAAAGCCGACAAAGTCTAAATCTTCGCTGTCTGCAAAACCATCATCTGATGTTAGTGTGAAGAAAGTGGGGGCTCCGAAAGGGCTACACCCACGGAATAAACATCAGGGACGCTACAATTTTGTTGAATTGATCAACGTGTTACCCGATCTGAAAAAGCATGTTGCGAAGAATCCGAATGGTGAACCGACGATCAATTTTTCTGATCCGCTGGCCGTGAAACTGCTGAATAAAGCGCTGTTAAACCGATATTATCAGATAACGACATGGGATATTCCGCAGGGTTATCTCTGCCCGCCAATACCCGGGCGAGCGGATTATATTCATCGTGCCGCCGATCTGCTGAGTCATGAGCCGGATTTGGTGTTGGCTCAGGTCAAGGCTCTGGATATTGGTGTCGGTGCGAATTGTATCTACCCGATTATCGGTGTCTGTGACTACGGTTGGCATTATACTGCCAGTGATATTGATCCGGTCTCAATCAAGAGTGCCAACCGAATCGCGGCAAGTAATGCTGTGCTTCAGGGGAAGGTTGAATGTCGGTTGCAGCAAGACAGTCGCTGTTTATTCAAAGGCATTATCCAACCGGGTGAGCGTTATCACATCACCACCTGCAATCCACCGTTTCATCAGTCACAGCAAGCCGCTTTACAAGGTACCCAGCGAAAGCTCAGTAATCTCAATGCCAACCGGATGAAGCGTGGTCATGCCGGTCATAACCAGAATCAACCACAGCCGACACTGAACTTCGGCGGACAAAACGCTGAGCTTTGGTGTCCCGGTGGTGAAGCGACTTTTATTAAAAATATGGCACTGGAAAGTCGTGAGTTTGCCGAGCAGGTCCTCTGGTTTACCACACTGATCTCCAAGAAAGAGAATGTGCGTTGGATGCAGAAACAACTGCAAAAGGTCGGTGTGCAGGAGATACAAATCGTTGAAATGAGCCAAGGTCAGAAGCGTAGCCGTTTTATCGCCTGGACATTTATGACTGCATCGCAACGTCAACAGTGGCTCATCACATCTGCACGGGTATCGAAGTAAAAGATAAAGGTTCCTGAATTGGATAAGGATTCAAGTCAAAGTTTTTATCACTATCCGGATATTTAACTGGTTGATATTTATGTCACTATCCATTGATTTCAAAATGTTTTTTATTGACTCTGACACACTTTATGTAAAATTATGCGCTAGCAAATAGACGGCATCTGCTATTTATATTATTGTCGTTGAGTCTTATTTGGATTGTCGCTTCAGTGTTTCTTCCTGAAGGCAAAACCGGCGTAGCTTCCTGATTGAAGCCGGCCGGTTTTTTTGTTTTGAACATCTGTTTTGAATATGTGGTTTGAACATTATCATCGCTGAAATCAATTGACCGTGATCACCATTGGATGGGAATGCATACTATGAATCAATCTATTGGTAAATTATCAACGTTTTTACTCTCTCTATCACTGGCATTCGGCGGAACGTCTTCTGCCTTCGCTTATACCGAACAAGTGACATTAAAGCAGGGCGTGATGACCGGCGTCACTGACTCAAATTCCGGTACCAATCACTGGCTGGGTATTCCTTATGCTCAGGCACCGGTTGGTGCATTACGTTGGCAACTGCCTCAGCCTCCCAAGGCCAGCCATGAACATTTTCAGGCCAATCAGCAAGGCAATCTTTGTCCTCAGGTCTCATCTGGGGAAGTGATTGGTAATGAAGATTGTCTGAATCTGAATATTTATCGCCCGAATACTCAGCAAACGCTGCCGGTTCTGCTTTATATTCATGGTGGCAACAATCAAGGTGGTCGGGCCGATGAATTTGACCCGAGTCAACTGGCCGTCGATATCAATGCTGTGATTGTCACTTTGAATTATCGTCTGGGAGCACTTGGTTTCAATCCACTTACGGTGCTGAAATCAGATGATGCTGTTCAGGCTTCCGGTAATTTTACCTTACTTGATCAGGCGCGGGCTCTGGACTGGATACGCAATCATATCAGTCACTTTGGCGGGCAGGCAGATAATATCACGGTCTCCGGATTTTCAGCCGGTGGGCGCGATGTGATGGCGATGCTGATTTCTCCGCTGTTTGCCGGCAAGTTCGAACATGCGGTTGTGTTTAGCGGTGGGATGACGACATCTCCGGTTGAAGCAAGCCAGAACGTTTTTCGTCGTGCGTTTGCGTCGTTGGTGGTCGAAGACGGGATTCAGCCGGATCAGCAATCAGCCGAAGCGTGGTTAGCGCAATCGACACCGACAGTTAAAAAATATTTGTTGGGACTTCCGGCGGATCGGATTGCCCGTTTGATGCAAAACGCAGCGATTCGGATGAGTGTCTTCCCACATCTCTATCGGGATGGCACGGTGTTACCGCAAGAGGGGTTTGCAACGCATCGCTATAACGAAGTTCCGACTATGATGCTGACGGGGCATGATGAGTTCTCTTTCTTTGCGTTAGGTGATCCCTATTTCCGTCAGAAAGAAGATTGGACCACGGATCCGAAAGTGGTCAATGAATATGGCTTTGTCTATCGATATGGCGGTATGTTGTATCGGTCATTTAATGTTGCTGAATCGGCACAAAAAATGGCGGCACATTTCCGGGCTCCGATTTATGCGGGAGAGTTTGACTACGGTTCGGATCCGACGGTGGTCGGTCCTCAGATGAAACATCTGGGTGCATTTCACGGCGTTTTCTTGCCACTGCTGGATGATCACTTTCGTAAACCTTATTTAGGAAAGGCATTTGATTCTCCGGGCGCGAAAGCTTTAGGCGCGTTATTTAAGCGTCACTTGAAGGCATTTATCCGCACCGGCCATACGAGTTTTTCCGACGCGACGCGATGGAACCCGTGGAATCTGAAGCGTGAAGATCAAGGACAAACCGTTTACATGATGGATGCTAACCACGATGTAGCCATTGCTTATCGTAGTGAACCAACCTTCACGGTCAAAGATGTCATCGCTATGATTGAAGATGACCACACAATTAGTCAAGAGAGCAAAACCTATTTGCTACAGCATGTACTGAACGGTCGTTGGTTCAGTCGGGAACTTGATGAACACTTTGGTAGTCCCAATCTATGGGTTGAGTGATTTTTATATGGGCTGAATTGATTTTTGACTCGGTAAGAGCCATTTAAGACTTGTCTCCGGGCTTCAGCACAGCAATAAGCATGGTATTTTAATGCATATGAGTTAAAATATTGTCCGCAACCACTGCCAGTCGATTGTCGTTCTTTGAACGTTCCCCCCAATGACGGCAGCGTGTTGCGGACAAACCTTGAGTTTAGAATACGGACTTTAACATTATGGTTTCCGTTTCATATTTATTCCAATCACCTCTTCATTCAAATGTATCTGGATCAAACTCGGTTTAATCAAACCAATGCCGGGTTCGGTTAGCAAAACTGACCAGTGACAGCATCACAGGCACTTCCACCAATACTCCGACAACAGTTGCAAGCGTGCAGTTATGAGACTGATCTGACGAGGCCTTGGAAAAATAGGCACGACAAGCAAAGTCGTCATCTGAGTGTCGGATGAGCACCCTCGAAGATGACGGTGATTCGGGTGTGACATTCATCATCTGACCGATAGTTTCGGATGTTATTTTTTCTGACAGTAATGTTAAGATACCGAACCGTCATTCATTCTCATTTATGAATCATCATCATTATCATGTTCAATTGCATTCGTACTCATGATCGTTTCACATATCGTTCATGGCTGAAGCTCAAGTGGCAACAGTTTATGGCGTGGTGTGGGCTATTCGCCATGGTGATGATTTACATGGCACCGTTAGTCTCCCAGACGATGGTGATGTCTCAAGCCGGTGTACATTCTCAAACAGTGGTTGCTTCTCAAACCATGATGATGCACGAGTCAGCGCATCATCACCCGAGTCGTCAGACAACTGAACATCTCGCGACGCACCCAACGGCAGTGACCCACCAAGACGCTCACACCTTGCATCATGCATGGTGTGGCTACTGTTCTTTGTTGCTGCATATGAGTGCGATTACGTACTCGCCACTACAGTTAGCGTCTCACCGCGCTGTATTGGTGTGGTCTCGTATGACGATTCAACCGTTCTTATTACGCGCCGAATGGCGTAAAAAACAGCTTCCCCGAGCCCCACCGACGACTTTGTTTCCCTGATTTATCAAAATATTGATACAGCCCTGAATCTGAATCGTTCAGGGAGATTTTCGTGATAATAAAAATCACCGGGATTTTGGCTGTGCGGCATCCCGGCAAAGAGAATTAGAAATGAATGTTCAGTCTTCACAATCACCGGCAACTCTGTTGCTGGCTTTTATTGCGCGGCTTCACTTTTATGTGGGGATTTTTGTCGGTCCTTTTATTTTTATTGCTGCCCTGACAGGGACGCTTTATGTACTGACACCTCAAATTGAGCAGCGGTTATATCATCATGAGCTCACGACCCCGAATCAGGGGGCGTTTCATACACTGGCGGCGCAGATCCGCGCAGCGCGGGAAAGTTTACCGCATGATTTAAAACTCAAAGCGGTCCGCCCTTCGATAGGAGAAGGATATACCACACGGGTGATGTTTATTGATCCGGACTTATACGGTTATGAATCTCAGACGGTGTTTGTCGATCCTGTCACATTAGAAGTTCGGGGCAAACTGGCAAGTTATGGCACCAGTGGGATTTTGCCACTGCGTATCAAACTGGATTATCTGCATCAAAATTTGATGTTAGGGCAATGGGGACGAGTCTACAGTGAGTTAGCCGCGTCTTGGTTGTGGATTGCCGCTGTTGGTGGTTTGATTTTATGGTGGACGACTCGACGTCGGCAAAAGCGGGTCCGGCAGCGGGGTAACAATCGCAATACTTATGTTAAACACCGTCGTCGTCATGTTCAGGCCGGTTTAATCATTGTTTTGGGGCTGTTTTTTATCTCAGCGACGGGCTTAACCTGGTCGAAGTGGGCCGGTAGTCATATTGCTGAGTGGCGTCAGGCGATTGGCTGGGTGACGCCTTCCGTATCCAGAGATTTACCCGGACACGAGACATCGATGTCTGGTATGTCCGCTAGTCATGACGCCCATGCCGAACATCACGCCAAACCACAAGACACCCATGGCATCAGCCATGCACAGGATGGACAATTCGATGGGGTCCTCATGGCGGCAAGGCTAGCCGGTATTGATGCTGCGAAACTGGAGATTGTCCCTGCAAAGACACCCGATAAAGCATGGCTTGTGCGTGAAATCGATCGCGCCTGGCCGACACAGGTCGATAGTGTTGCTGTTGATGCTCGAAACATGGTCGTCACCAGTCGGGCTGATTTCGAACATTTCCCGCTGATTGCAAAATTGATTCGCTGGGGGATTGATGCCCACATGGGGGTTCTGTTTGGTTTACCGAATCAGTTACTACTTGCTGCGTTTGGTCTGACGCTATGCATGATGGTGATTTGGGGTTATCGCATGTGGTGGAAACGACGTCCTGCTGCCGGTTCTCCGGCGCAGACATTATTGCAAACTTGGCTGGTGATGCCGATGTTATACCGAGCGCTTGCGGTCATCATTGCGGTGTCGCTGGGGCTGGCGCTGCCGGTGATGGGTGTGAGCTTGCTGTGTTTTGTGGTGATTGATGCATTGCGCTGGTGGCGTGCCGGGCAAGTGATGAAAACACGTTCAGCTTCATCCTGATGATTGACGGGAATAAAACCTCATTCTCTGGGCTTTCCGGAGAATGAGGTTGCGTTTGAGCATTGCAGGTTATGGACATTTCTCTCATATCAACAATACTTGTTGAAAGGATGTTAATTTTCTGTCTCCGGAGAGGTGGTACATAGCGATGGCGAACGAAGCATTATCAGGATTAGACACCCAGACGCTGGCTCATGTGTTTGAGCACATCGATATGGCCGTGGTTGTGGCAACTTTGGAACGTGAAGTTGTGTGTATGAATGCTGCTGCCAGAGCATTGTTTCGCTACTCGAGTGAGGAGATTTATTATCAGAGTACAGCGCTGCTCTACGCCGATCAGGAAGATTTTATCAGGTTGGGGCAGGAACGTTTCAACACCAATGCCAATGAGACGAATGAATCTTATGTTGTCCGTTATATTGATGCCGCCGGAGAATCTTTTCAGGGACAAACATCTGGTGGCCTGATCAAGAATGCACAAGGGATACCGACATTTTTTGTGGCAATCATTCAGGATGATTCAGCACGACTTGCAGCAGAAGAAATGCTGAATCGACTACATATGATCACATCATCAAGACAATTAACCTTTCATGAGCGTATTGAGGCTATCTTAGAGTTGGGGACGAGCCACTTTGGTTTACCCATCGGCATTTTCAGTAAAATATCGGGTGAGCAGTATGTGATTCAACAAGCGATTCACCCGGAGAATGCATTAGAACCGGGGATGACATTCGAACTGGGCACCACGTATTGCAGTCTCGTTTATCAGGCCAATGATGTACAAGGGTTTTCACATGTATCAGAGAGCGAGATTGTCACCCATCCCTGTTTTGAAAATTTCGGTCTTGAAGCTTACCTAGGCGTACCGGTGTTTGTGGATGGTGAGCGGTATGGCACGCTCAATTTCTCCAGTATTTGTCCAACGCGGAAATTTATTCGTCAGGATATCGAAATCTTACGATTACTGGCCGAATGGGTCGGTCACGAAGTTGCCCGAGAGCAAGACTTTAAAGCGTTAGAAACCGCACATGACCAGATGGAAATTTTAGCCAACACCGATTCTTTAACCGGGCTCGCCAGTCGGAGCTGTATTGAGCAGGCGTTACAGGATCAAGTCACATTCGCATTGAAATATGGCAAGAATCTGACGGTTGCGATGATGGATTTTGATCACTTCAAATCGATTAATGATCGGTTTGGTCATCAGGTGGGAGATGAAGTTTTAGCATGTTTCGGTGAGTTGGTCTCTGTGATGGGACGTAAAGGCGATTTTTACGGTCGTTGGGGAGGAGAAGAGTTTATCGTGCTTTTCCCTGATACCAATATGGCAGGGGTTTGTATTGCTTTAAATCGTTTGATGGATAGCCTGAGGCGCTCGGATCTGTCAGAGAAATATAGTGGTTTAACACTCACATTAAGCATCGGGGTCACGGAAATGTCACCGGATGATTATCTGGAAAGTATTGTGCAACGTGCCGATCAGCTCCTCTATCAAGCCAAAGCGCTCGGGCGTGATCAAATTCAGCATGATTAAATGACGGATGAACGATGCATCGGACAACTCGACAGTCTAGGTTCACCGCTCATGTTTCTTCATCTTGCTCATTTTTGGTTTGGTGACCAAATCAGTTAATTTTCTCTCCTTTTTCTCCTATGCTTGAAATACTCATATTGATAAAGATCACATTTAGGAAACCGAAGTTACGATATTTTTGTTTGTTTTTGTTTACTTGTTTTTTGTTTGAATCCTATCTCACCATTTATTTCCGATGTTTCTAGAATAATTTTAAATACGAGGGTGAGTCATATGTACAAAGAACTACGCCAAGAAAGGATCATTCAACTGTTGCGCCAACAAGGGCAGGCAACCGTTGAATTTTTGTCTTTACATCTTGGGGTAACGAAAGAAACGATTCGGACGGATTTGTCTAAACTTCAGCAAGATGGGGTACTGATACGACACCATGGTGGTGCATCGTTGAAAAAACATCTGCTCCAGAACGAATTGCAACAAGATAAAAGTTTGGATATTAGCCATTTGATGCGCACTCATCACCGTAATCGTACTGTGAATTCGCAGCGAGCTTTATCAGCAGAAATGATCGGTAAGGTCTGTGTTTTTGGGGCGTTTAATGTCGATATCGTTGCCCGGGTTGACCGCTTCCCTAAAAACGGAGAAACGCTGGTGGCTGAAAATACGACATTCGGACCGGGTGGTAAAGGGGCGAATCAAGCCATCGCAGCACATGCGGCAGGGGCCCGGGTTCATTTTGCGACCAAGGTTGGCAAAGATCAGTTCAGCCAGTTTGCCAAGAATCATTTCGATGCCTGTGGGATGGAGTCTTTTTCAATCTATGAAACGGATCAGGCGGCAACGGGGAGTGCGGTGATTTATGTCAATGATGCCGGGGAAAACTTCATTGCGATTTGTCCGGGAGCAAATTTGCTGGTTACGGATGAAGAAGTTGCGGAATTGATTCCGTATTTAACCGAATCAAAGGTGCTGTTAGTTCAGTTAGAAAATAATTTTGATGCCATTGACGGGGTGATGAAGCTGGCGAAAGGATTGAATGTCACAGTGATTCTGAATCCTGCCCCTTATTTACCCCAAGTTGATCGGTTTTTTGCGAATACAGACATTATTACGCCCAATGAGACGGAAGCTTCGCAAATATCCGGCGTGGAAATTACCGATGTGGAATCCGCGAAACAGGCGGCCCGGATTATTCATGAACGCGGGGTGCAGAACATCATTATTACCATGGGTAAGCAAGGTGTGGTGCTTTTTGATGGCCAACAGTGCTCTCATATCCCGTCGTACAGTGCTGTCGTCGTCGATACGACCGGAGCCGGTGATGCATTTAATGGTGCGTTGGCTGCCGCGCTGGCGAAGGGGAAAAGCCTGACACAGGCAGCCTATTACGCGACCGCTTTTGCCTCTTTGTCTGTCGAGAGAGAAGGCGCTGCGAATATGCCGAATAATGCGCTAGTTGAGGCGCGAATGCTTCAGCAGCAAGTCACAGTTATCGCTATTTAGCGAATCAACTGAATGTTTTTAGGACATAGATGTTTTTAGGACACAGAAGATGAACAAGATTGAAGGCATTGTACCGGTAATGTTGACACCATTTACCGACCAAAACGAAATTGATTACAAAGGGTTAGGGACGTTAATTGACTGGTACATTGCAAATGGTGCCGATGCGCTCTTTGCCGTCTGTCAGTCCAGTGAGATGCTATTTTTGTCGCTTGAAGAACGGGTGGCGTTATCTCGGTTTGTGGTGGAGCACACCAACGGACGGATTCCGGTGATTTCTTCCGGTCACATTTCACCTGACATTGATGATCAAATTACTGAGCTGACAGCGATGGCTGCAACGGGGATCGATGCTTTGGTTTTAGTCACCAATCGTCTCGACCCGGACAACCAAGGCACAGAGGCTTTCTTGAATCATCTGAATACGTTGATGGATGCCATTCCTGCGGATATGCCATTGGGATTATACGAATGTCCGGCACCTTATCGACGCTTGTTAACCGATGAAGAGATTCAATTCTGTGCAGATTCCGGCCGCTTTGTTGTACTGAAAGATGTGAGTTGTGATCTGGAAACGGTGAAACGCCGGGTTCAGTTAACCAAAACATCACCGCTGGCCATTATTAATGCCAATGCAGCGATTGCTTATGAAGCGATGCAGCATGGTTCGAAAGGCTTCAGTGGTGTCTTTACTAATTTCCATCCGGATCTGTATCACTGGCTTTATCACAATGCCTCTCAGGCTCCTGAATTTGCCCAACAGCTCTCGTGGTTCCTTTCATTGAGCGCCGTGACTGAAACACTGGGTTATCCGAAAAATGCCAAAGTTTTTCATCAGCGCCTCGGCACATTCAGTTCAGTGCACAGCCGTGTGACCGATGACGATGTGTTAGAGAAATATTGGGGCTTAAGTGTCATCCTCGATCAAATCGCGGCATCAGCGCAAGCATATCGGACGACGATAAAAACATTCGATTAAGTCGCCTATAGAGCGACTTTTACCTGAACCTTACCTGAACCAATAAATAATATGACAGGAGCGCCAACATGAAACATCCCCTACAACTCAGTCTGATTACCGCAGCGCTATTGGCTTCAACCAGTGCCATGGCAGCGTGGCCGGAGAAACCCATTAAAATTATCGTTCCATGGGGGGCCGGTGGTAACACCGATACCGTCGCCCGTTTAGTTGCAGAAGGGTTGCAAGAGCAACTCGGTGTCAATGTCAACGTCGTGAACCGCACGGGTGGTGCTGGTGTTGTCGGGCATGATGCGATGGCCAAGGCGAAACCTGACGGTTACACACTGGGTGTTGCAACGGTTGAAATCGCCATGATGCACCATCAAGGGATGACCGATCTGAACTATCAGAACTATACACCGATCACCCGATTAGCCGTGAACTTGGGGGGGATTCAGGTTGCAACCAGTTCCCAATTTAAAGATGTGAATCAATTGACGGATTACATCAAGCAACATCCGGGTAAATTGAAAGCCTCCGGCAGCGGGCTGAATTCAGGTTGGCATTTGAATCTGATTGGGATGCTCGATGCGATGGGCGTTCCGACTGACTCCGTTACCTATGTGCCTTCTGAAGGTTCAAGTTCTGCGTTGATGGAACTGGTATCCGGTGGGATCGACTTTACGACCTCTTCTCCGGGAGAAGCGAAAAGTATGGTCGAAGCCGGTATGGTCAAAAACTTAGCCACAATGGCTGAAACAAATACCGGGCTGTACAAAGATATTCCGGTCTTCCAGCAGGCTACACCGTATAAATATAGTTTCTCAACGTGGAATGCTTTAGTGACACCGGCCGGCATTCCTCACGAGGTTCAGGAAAAACTCATTGCCACGATGAAAGCCGTATTTAAAGAAGGAAAACTCCAGAACTTTGCGACTAAGCAAGGGTTTGAAGTGTACCCATTGTACGGTGATGATTTAGGGAAGTTTATGAAATCAGAAGATGAGAAATACGGAAAACTCATTAATAAGCTGAAGTAACTATAGTTGAAGTAATCATAGTTGAAGTAACCATAGGGGCGGAGGCTGCGGTTTCCGCCCGGACATTTAGCCTGTTGTGATGTGTAATCAATATAGGCTCTCAGAAAAACGTAGGTATCTTATGCGTTCATTACCTCTTTCCCAATTTATTCTTGGGGTTTTTTCACTGCTTATACTCATTACCAGTATCCATCAATATGGTGGTATCGGTGCTTACGGCGCGGGATATATGCCAACCATTCTCAGTGCTTTTTTGTTACTGTTTACCGTACTGGATGCCGTAATTCACCTGCGCCAGCGACCGGAAAAATTACAGCTGACGGCTGTTGAAGTTCGCGCGTTACTGCTGATTATCGTATCAATTGGATTATTTACCTTTTTAATTTCTTATCTGGGTTTTCTGATTTGTGCGACAGGGTTGTTGTTTGGCCTGATGAGTTTACGTAACCCTCAGAAAATATTCATGAATATGGTCTTTTCGGTTTTGTCAGCAGGGGTTATTTATTATGTTTTTGGGCATATCCTGATGGTCGCATTGCCTGAAGGTTTCTGGTCATAGGAGTGAATATGTCTGTTTTAGTCGAAGCATTTCAGTATATCGATATGAGCGCGATTCTGGCGGTGATAGCTGCCGGGTTGTTCGGCCTTATCGTTGGATCAATTCCGGGACTGACCGCTACCATGGCAGTGGCGCTGATGGTGCCATTTACTTTCTTCATGGATCCGATTCCGGCACTGGCGCTGATGATTTCTATCGGAGCATCATCCATTTATGCCGGTGATATTCCGGGAGCATTGCTGAGAATCCCCGGGACGCCAGCTTCAGCCGCTTATGTTGCAGACTCAAATGAGCTGGTGAAACAGGGTAAATTAAATCGAGTGCTCGGTATTGGTCTCACCAGTTCGGTTATTGGTGGTGTCATCGGTGCTCTTATCCTGATGTTCGCAGCACCGGCTTTGGCACGGTTCGCATTAAAATTTAGCTCTTATGAATATACGTGGCTCTCGCTGCTGGGGCTGACCTGTGCCACATTAGTGGTGGGCAATCAACCTGTCAAAGGCATGATGACGTTATGTTTTGGTTTGCTCCTTGCCTGTGTCGGTTACGATCAGATTACTGGTGTGCCACGCTTTACGTTCGGGCAGGTGAGTATGTTGCAGGGGATTAGCTTCATTCCTGCGATGATCGGCCTGTTTGCCATTTCCGGAGCGATTGAATACTACGCTGATCGGATTGTCAGTAAAAAACAAGATGTGATCCCGACTCAGTCGAGTTTTAATCTGTTTAAGGGCATTCCGAAAACGATGTGGCGCTATAAGTTGAATATTGGTCGTAGCAGCATCTTGGGAACGCTGATTGGCGCGTTGCCGGGAGCCGGCGCTGATATTGCGGCATGGATCGCTTATGCACTGTCACAGAAGTTTTCCAAAAACCCGGAGAAGTACGGTAAAGGCTCTGAAGAAGCCATTATTGATGCGTCATCGAGTAATAATGCGAGCTTAGCCGGTAGCTGGATTCCATCGCTGGTATTTGGTATTCCGGGTGATTCCGCAGCCGCGATTATTATCGGTGTCTTGTATATGAAGGATATGAACCCCGGGCCGACACTGTTTTTGTTCCATCCGGAGAAACTTTATGCGGTATTTATACTGTTTTTCATTGCGAATTTGATGCTGCTCCCATTAGCGACCATTGTGGTTAACTTTATCAAGCGTGTGATATTTATTGATAAAGCGATTTTGTATCCGATTATTATTATTTTCAGCACCGTCGGTTCTTTTGCGATTAATAACTCGTTATCTTCAATTGTCGTGATGCTAGGTATGGGTGTTGTCGGGTATTTGCTTCAACGTGCACAGTATCCAATTTCTCCAATTATCTTGGGGATGATTCTGGGGCCGATGCTAGAGAAAAATTTGCTTTCGTCACTGATTAAATCAGATGGGAATCCGCTGGCTTTCGTTGAGCGCCCGGTTTCAATGGTACTCGCGACTTGCTTTGCTGTAGTGGTATTAATTCAAATTCGCTCGATCCTGAAATCTTTCAGGCAATAGCAAGATGAAATGAATTAATCGTAGTTATCAGCCTGTGGGCTGATTGCTGCGATTGATAGGCCTTTCGAACAAAGAAAAATGCCACTGATTGACCCAGTGGCATTTTTTGTGTGACAAAAAGGGTAAATGAAACTCATCCGTTTACCCAAATTTTTATACTATATCAATCAAAGGCTTGCTGTGATTTTTAGAGTTTTGCAAAGTATTTGCGAATCTCATCGACAGATTCACCTTTTGCTAAAGCTAATTCTAAAATAACTTTTGATTTCTGTGGGTTATAAAACCCCGAACCGATCGCATTCTCATGTGTTGAGACATAACCGGTATAAACACGACTTGCCACGACAACAGGAATCCCTTTTTTCATTGCATCCTTAATCGCATCTTGAATCCAGCTTGGTGTTGAACCATCCCCCGTACCTGCGATGACAATTCCTTTCGCCCCATTTTTAATCGCGGCTTTCATCAGTGAATCATCCTGATCCTGATAGCTATACAAAATATCGACCTTTGGCAGTTCTTTTACATTGGAGATGTCAAAATGTGGTTTTTCCATCGGTTGCGTGTTTTTGTAATAAAAGTATGGCTGCCCACTGATAAAGCCACCGAGATAACCCGCTTCCGGTGCTTGGAATGTTTCTACGGCGTGAGTATTGGTTTTTGTGACATAGTAGGCCGGGCTAATCCGGTCATTCATGGCAACCATGGTGCCGCGACCATTTGCTTCATCAACACTGGCAAGTTTGACAGCATCATATAAATTCATCGCGCCATCAGCACTAATGGCTGTTGCCGGTCTCATCGCGCCAACGACGACGACTGGTTTTTTACTGTTCACCGTCAGATCTAAGAAGAAAGCCGTTTCTTCTAATGTATCGGTACCATGAGTCACAACAACGCCATGCGTTGTATCTTTGGCTAAATCTGCATTGATCGTTTTCGCCATATTCAAGAGCGTCTTTTTATCAATGTCAGGAGACCCAACGTTAGCGATTTGGACGCCACTCACATCTGCAAACCCTTTTAACTCTGGTACTGCGTGGATCAGTTTATCTACCCCTAAACTCCCTGCTTTATAGTCGGTACTGTCCACATTCGAAGCGGATGCTCCTGCAATGGTTCCGCCTGTGGCGTAGATTGTTACATGAGGTAAATTGTCAGCATAACTAGAGATGCTGGTCAGTAACATGATTGCCGAAACCAAATATCTTTTTTTCATTACAAAGTCCTTTTAATAGAAAATACTGCACGATCAATACAGCATAATTCATGCCGTTAAAATCCAGTGTTTTTCGCAACTAAAAGGGCTTTTTTGGGTTACTTCGGTGCAATCGGTTACATTTTGCACCAAATGATAACAAGTTTATTTATTTCAATGTATTGTATATATTCCATGTCAAATGATATGAATCCACCTGTGCCAGATCTGGCTGACTTATTTATATGAAATTAGTGGAATTTGTATTTCATCATATGAATGCTGTATATGATGATCTTTTTGCGCTGAATCCTGCTTGATATAATGACTCAAACCACTGGGCTGATAAAGAAATGCCCTGTGATTTGATTCACAGGGCTTGGGCACCCAAGAGCAGCAGTTTCAGCAATGGCTTGAAAATGAATTCTTAGGGGCTGTTGACCTTTCGTGGTTGAATTTTGTTCAATCTGAACGGGTATTGATCGCGGCGCGGGGCATGCCGCTTACTATCCTAAGCAAATGACCCGTAACAAAGAGCAAGACACGTTCAGATGAACCCTCTGGGCAGCATTTGTCGCTCATTTATCCAGCGTTAGGTCATGGTTCATGTAGATCGCTACACTTCACATGACCTGCCTTGACTAAATGCACGACAAATTGCTGCAAAAACCATCACGAAAGGTCAACAGCCCCTAGCGTGTGTGCCTTCATGTTGAGGAACATGACACGCTCCCGCATCGAGGCAGAAAAGTCATGCAAGGATTATTGCAAAAATATCCAACATGAATCAGCTAGGTGTGATACTGTGCTAGCCCTCCCTTCTGCTTAGTAGGGACCACTTTTCTTTTCCAGACGCATGTCTCGGCATTCCTTAGTTGCCCCCTAAGCCTCATTAGTCAGGCTTTAATTATGTCAATTTCAACTAAAAAATTAACAAATGTCTTTGAATTAAACAGAACTGAAGAAACAGATATCGACCATCATTCAATATTCTCGACACCTTGGACACCACTTTGTCACCAAGTCCGTTCGATGACGCCCACTGCAATTATTTATTGTGAAGGTAACTTTGGCAAAGTTGACGGAAAGACCGCCAATGGCTTGGTCAGATATTCTCACAACTATCGTATTTTATCGGTTATCGATAGTGAGTTGGCCAGTTTAGATACCGGTGAGGTCCTTGATGGTCAGAAAAATAATATTCCGCTTGTAGCGAATATGGAAGAAGCCCTTATTCATGCGGAAACTGTTCCTGATTACTTTATTTTTGGAATAGCGCCATCACAGGGTTTATTTTCCGATGGAGAAAAGCAAATTATTCTCAACGCCATCTCGCTCAACATGAATATTGTGAATGGCGTACATGAATTTTTAAATGACGATCCTATCTTTCGTGAAGCCAGCCTAAAAAATAATGTGCATATTCTTGATATTCGCAAACCCAAAAACAAAAAAGACCTGCAATTATTTAGCGGAAAAATACATAGTGTGAAGTGCCCAAGAATTGCAGTCATGGGGACAGACTGCGCATTGGGGAAACGAACGACCGCGACCATATTGGCCAATGAGTTAAGCAATAAAGGCCTCAATGTCGTGATGATAGCCACGGGGCAAACGGGCATTATACAAGGCGCACCTTATTGTGTGGCATTAGACGCGGTGCCTTCCCAGTTCTGTGCCGGTGAATTAGAAGCGGTCATTGTGAAAGCCTATGAAGTCGAGAACCCTGACATCATCATCATTGAAGGACAGGGAGCATTGAGTCATCCTGCATTTTCTACCAGTTCTTTTATCTTGCGCGGCAGTTGCCCAACCAGTGTTATTTTACAGCATGCTCCTAAACGGAGGTATCATGTGGATTTCCCAGATATGCCAATCTCTTCTGCTGCCGTTGAAATTAACCTGATAGAGTCGTTCTCAAATACCACCGTGATCGGGTTAACACTAAATCATGAAGACATGTCTGCGGATGAAATTATTTCCGAAATAAGTGCCTACTCGGCTGAGCTTGGCCTACCTGTGACTGATCCCTTATCTCAACCGAAAGAACAGCTGTTGCAAATGGTATTATCGACCTATCCTTGGCTGGAAAAGAAAATGGCAGAGCAAAGGTGAGTTACCCCAAGCTAGACATTGATTGTTTTAAAATTCATCACAATGCCCAGCTTATTATTGAACAACTCGCTTTAAAAAATGTTTCAGTTACCCCAGTCACAAAGTCTTGTTTGGGTCACCCGATCATTGCTCGCGTTCTTATTGATGCTGGTGCAAGTATGCTGGCCGATTCCAGAGTCGAAAACATACAAAGAATGGTACAAGGCGGAATTACAGTGCCGAAAATGTTAATCCGTACGCCAATGTTGAGCCAAATTGCAGATGTTGTCGCGTATTGTGATATCACTCTGAATACTGAATTCCAAGTGATTCAGCAGCTTTCTCGTGTGGCAAAGCAGTTAAATATCAAGCATGGTGTCATTATCATGGTTGAACTTGGGGATTTGAGAGAAGGTATTATGCCGAATGACGTCATCGGCTTTATACGAAAGGTCATTCTTTTACCCAATATTATTATCAAAGGTATCGGCGCGAATTTTTCGTGTCGCTATGGTGTCGCTCCTGATGATAAAAACATGCAGCTTCTTTCTGATCTCGCTGATGGAATCGAAGCGACATTCGGCATCACCCTTGACATTATTTCAGCCGGAAATTCCTCTTCAATTAATTGGGTGCTGGATCATCAAGGTGGCACCCGTGTAAATAACTTACGAGTCGGGGAAGCCATTTTTCTCGGTTGTGTGCCTGTCGAACAAAATCAGATCGTCGGGTTATACACAGATGCCATCACATTAACTGCCGAGGTCATCGAAGCCAAAATTAAACCGTCGTTGCCATGGGGGCATCGAGGTGCGAATGCGTTTGGCGAAAAAGAAAACCTTCACGACCGGGGCATCGTTTCACAGGCAATTCTCGCGTTGGGGCGTCAGGACGTTTGTATCACCGGGCTTCACCCTCCCGATGATATGAACATCGTCTCGTCGAGCAGCGATCATTTGATTCTTGAAACGTCTAAAACATCTTTAATCGTCGGAAAGAACGTCCAATTCGGACTCGATTACAGTGCGGTTTTGTCAGCGATGTCTTCAAGCTCAGTGCATAAAGCGTTTCATCATGACTACAAAATAAATGGGTCAAGAGGAACGATTGCTCTGGGCTCAGCATCACAGGACATTGGTCCGTTGGCGCAGCACTAACCGCAAAGCGAAGCTCTGGGGAATGGGCATTTCTCGAATCAATCGACGTCAGATGAGGGACCTCTGACGTCGATTACATGGTTTTGATTTGGACGTTGTACTGTAGTTGATTGCTATTGGTAAATCTTCGACTGTGCAGGTTGGTTCGAGCCTCCCCAGCCCCGGTACATACCTTCGGTGTTGAATGGGAGGGCAATGTTCCCTTGGTTATCGACCGCAATCACGCCCCCGGTGCCGCCAGTGCTGAGCAGGTCTTTAAACACAACATGGTTGGTTGCTTGCTCTAAGCTTTCGTGTGCCAGTGCCATACGAGATGAAATATTGTGGGCGACCACATGTTTCAGGAAATGCTCGCCATGGCCTGTCGCTGATACTGCGCAAGTTTGGTTGTTGGCATAAGTCCCAGCACCAATGACGGGTGAATCGCCAATTCGACCATATTGCTTGTTCGTGATACCGCCGGTTGACGTTGCAGCAGCCAGATTGCCGTGTTTATCAAGCGCAACCGCACCGACAGTACCGAATTTGTAGTCGTTCTGCGTTGGTTCGAGAATGACTTCTTGCGCTTTCAGTGCCGACTGAAGTTGTTGATAGCGCATCTCGGTAGAGAAGTAAGTATTGTTTACTTCGACTAAACCAATATCGCGAACAAACTGCTCTGCGCCTTCACCGCCCAAATAGACATGAGGGGAGTTATCCATCACCGCACGGGCGACATTAATCGGATTCGGGCTGTAACGTATGCCTGATACCGCGCCGGCATCAAGTGTTTTGCCGCACATGATCGACGCATCGAGTTCATGTTTACCGGCGTGATTGAATACCGCACCTTTGCCGGCGTTAAACCACTCGCAATCTTCCAGCATATTGACTGCAATTTGCACGACATCCAGTGCATTTGCACCGTCTTTCAGGCTTGCTAAACCGTCTTCGATGATGTTTTTTAATACAGTTGTAATTTCTAATTCTTGTTCAGGGGTTAGCTTCCCCTTAGACATTGCACCTGCGCCGCCGTGAATGGCGATAGAATATTCGTTTAACATAGACATCCTTAGTGGTGGATCAACTGATTAAGAAACTCGCGCGTACGAGGTGATTTGGGCGCAGAGAAGAATGCTTCAGGGTTGTTTTCTTCAACGATCTGCCCCTGGTCCATAAAGATGACCCGGTCAGCGACTTTGCGCGCAAAGCCCATTTCATGTGTCACGCACAGCATGGTCATTCCTTCGCTGGCAAGATCGGTCATGACATCAAGCACTTCAGCGATCATTTCCGGGTCGAGCGCGGAGGTTGGTTCATCAAACAGCATGATTTCAGGATTCATACAAAGTGCGCGGGCAATCGCGACACGTTGCTGCTGTCCTCCGGAGAGTTGGCTTGGATATTTGTTCGCTTGCTCGACGATTTTGACTTTTTTCAGCAAACTTAATGCTTTATCAATCGCAACCGACTCTTTCGTACCTAAGTTTGCAGTCTGCGGTAATACACAGTTTTCCAGAACGGTCAGGTGAGGAAACAGGTTGAACGATTGAAAACACATTCCGACTTGCTTGCGCAGTTCGATCAGGTCTTTGGGGGTGTCACTGACGACCTGACCGAAAACATTGAGCGCACCGGATTGGTGTTTTTCCAACTGGTTGATACAACGGATCAGCGTTGATTTCCCTGAACCAGAAGGGCCGCAGATAACGATACGCTCACCTTTTTTCACGCTGAGATTAATATCGCGTAGCGCATGATATGAGTCGTACCACTTATTTAAATTTTTGGTGCTGATGACTTCCATGTAGGGACTTCTCCTAAAGGGGCATTATTTTAAGCGGCGTTCTAAATGAGTCGCGTATTGAGACAGTGAAAAACAGCAGATAAAGAAAAAGACAGCCAGAAATGCGTACATTTCATTTTCTAATCCGACCCATTTCGCATTGGAGAGGGTACTGGATGCCACGCCGACAATGTCTAACACACCGACGATCATCACCAGCGTGGTCTCTTTTAAAATACCGACGAATTGATTGAGCAACGATGGAATCGAGTTTTTCAACACTTGCGGCAGAATGATTTGCCCCATCATTCTCCAGTAACTGAAACCAAGTGCCTGAGCTGCTTCAAACTGCCCTTGAGGAATCGACTGAAGCCCGCCGCGAATCGTCTCTGCCATATATGCCGCAGTGAACAGCACCAGAACAGCGACAACCCGCAGCAACACATCGAACTGTTGACCCGGTGGCAAGAACAACTGAATCATGAGCGAAGCCATAAACAGCAAGGTGATGACAGGAACAGAGCGTACCAATTCGATATAAGCCACACTGAGCCAATGGATCACCGGACGTTTCGAGCGACGTCCCAAAGCGAGTAAGATGCCAAGCGGAAGGGCGAACACCATGCCGAAAATAGCCAAAAACAGTGTCAGCATCATACCGGCGAACTTGGTGGTCGAGATTGTCTCTAAACCGAACATTCCGCCTTTAAGCAACATCCACATGGCAAACGGCAGCACCGCGATATAACAAAGCATCACGAGTTTATTGAAACGCTTGATGTACAGCATCGGTATTGCGATTGCCGCCAAACCAAAGGCAACATCGACGCGCCATTGTTGAGCCTCGGGATACATGCCGTAGGTGAATAGCTCGATCCGGTTTACCACGGGGAGCCAGCAGGCACCGCCAGAGACACAGTCCGCTTGGGATGTTCCGACAAACGTGGCATCAAAAATAAACCAATTCAGCAGGGTCGGGACCAGCCACACCACAAACAGTAAGCCGATAACGGTTAGACAAGTATTGAATACTGAAGAGAACAAGTTTTGATGACACCATGCTTTCCATCCGGCTTTCATCTCAATGGCCGGGCGAGGTTCAATATATGCCATGGTCGTTTTACTTTGCATGTTTATTTCCTCCCTACCGCAACGTGTGAGTTGTACCAGTTCATCAATAAGCTGGTTACCAGACTGAATACACAATATGTTCCCATGACAATGAGAATGCACTCAATGGCCTGACCGGTATTGTTTAAGGTGGTACCGCCGGTAGAAGACACCAGTTCCATGAAGCCGATGACGACCCCCAATGATGAGTTCTTAATGATGTTCAGGTAGACACTGGTGATTTGAGGCACCATCGGATAAATGGCCTGTGGAACAATCAACTGCCACATAATGGCTGAATCATTAAATCCAAGTGCTTTGCCTGCTTCATGCTGACCTTTGGCGACTGACTGAATACAACCGCGGACAATTTCCGCAATGTAACTCGCACTGTAAACAGAGAGCGCAATCCACAACGCGACCAGCTCTGGAATCACGATCATGCCGCCTTGGAAATTAAATCCGGTCAGCTTGGGTGTGCTGTAATCGAAGTTGCCCGAGAGCAAAGTCACGAGCACCACCAACAAGGGTAATGACACGATGATAGCGAGTAGCCGAGGCCACAACACTGGGGTAAATCCGACCCACTGAACTTTTTTGATCACCATTTTGCGATAACAAAAGGCGACACAACATGAGACCAGCAGCGCGAGAAACACATATCCTCCCCAGCCAGAGAATGATAAGTGAGGAATCGCCAAGCCACGGTTAGAAAGGTAGATATTATCGCCGAGCTGAATACTGTTACGAACCGCCGGCAAGCTTAGAAATATGGCATACCACCAAACGAGCTGAACCACGAGAGGCACGTTACGGATCAATTCTACGTATGAACGGCATAGGCGATTGACCACCCAGTTATTCGATACGCGACCAACCCCGATAATAAAGCCAATCACCGTCGCCAGAATGATGCTTAAAAATGACACAAGCAGTGTGTTGGCGACCCCGACATAGTAGGCCGTTAAGTAAGTATCATTTTGGCTGTAATCAATCAGGCTAAACGAGATGTCGTAACCTGCACGCTCATCGAGAAAGTCGAAGCCAGTGGTAATGCCGAGTTTGGCAATATTTTCAGCAGCATTGGTACCTAAGTACCAAAATAAGAGCGTTACCGTGATTAAGAGCAGGGCTTGCTGGCCCCAATCTATCAGGGTTCCTTTGGTCAATTTCATGTGTAATTCCAACCTGTCCATGACGTGTCAGCCCACGAAACCGCAGGCTGGCTGTTAAAGAGAATTAACGGAAAGGAGGGGAGTACATTAAGCCGCCATTTGTGTACAGCGCATTCGCACCACGTTCAAATTTCAGGGGTGAATTGACACCGACATGGCGTGCAAAAATTTCACCGTAATTTCCTGTTGCTTGAATCGCTTTCAGTGCCCAATCTTGTTTGAGGCCTAAATCTGTACCAAGGCTACCTTCCGTACCGAGCAGGCGTTTAACCACAGATTTTGGCGATGACTTCGCCAGCTTGGCAGCATTTTGTTGCGTGACATTTAACTCTTCTGCTTCGATAAGCGCGTTACCGACCATGGTGACGATGTCGCGCCATTCGTCATCGCCTTGTTTGACGTAAGGCCCCAGTGGTTCTTTGGAAATAACTTCAGGGAGAATGACATGTTTGTTTGGATCTTTAAATAGGGTACGGCGTGCTGCCAGACCGGTGATATCGTTGGTGAGTGCATCACAACGGCCTTTTTGGTATGCCGCGTAAAGCTCTTCGGTCTTCTCAAATACAACGGAACGATAAGTCAGCCCTCGAGCGCTGAAGTAGTCTGCAAGATTATGCTCAGACGTGGTCCCGGGGGACAGACAAAACGTTGCGCCATTCAGCTCCGCCGCTGATTTGATACCGAGGGATTTACGAGTCATGAAACCTTGACCGTCGTAAAACCAGACAGTGGTGAAGTCAGCGCCCAGTTTGGCATCACGAGAAACGGTCCAGGTTGTCGAACGAGAAAGGATATCAATTTCGCCGGAAGCCAGCGATGTGAAGCGGTTTTTCGACGTTGTGGTAATGTATTCAACTTTTTCCGGGTCACCGAGTACAGCCGCAGCGACCGCACGGCAGTAATCCACATCCATGCCTGACCATTTACCTTGGTCATTGATGTATGAAAAGCCCATTTTGTCGCTTGAAACACCACACTTTAGTGTGCCACGGTGAATAATATCGTCTTTAAGATTTGCATAACTACTCGCTGAAAAACCAACTGATAATAACCCGTATGCAATGACTGCTATTGACCTTAGTCTCATAATAAATCCTTTTATTTATTACATTTTTATGGGTTTTTAATCAAAAACCCCTTTCCTTTGATGACAATTTATGCGTTTATCTATGTTGATGGGAAGCATTTGATGTCTTGTATTTTGCATGACTTATGCAAAATTTCGATAATGTAAGGATAGAGGGTTTGAAGGATGAATGTTCGCTGGCTGAAAGACTTTATTACGTTGGCAGATTGCCAAAAATTTTCACTGGCAGCTCAGCTAAATGCATCTTCTCAAGCCGCGTTCAGTCGCAGAATTCAGCAACTAGAACAACATCTTCGTGTTGAGCTGTTTGATCGAAGCCGAACGCCGGTCAAGTTAACGCCCGAAGGAAAGCGGCTTTATCCCATTGCCGCAGAAATGGTTCAAATGGCAGAGCGTTGTGAAGAGATGGTTGCGAATAAGCCGAACCCGATGGTATTTGCATCTCTGCATACTTTGGCTTGTAACTTTTTTCCGCAGTGGTTTACGCAAATATTGAGCCACATGACGACACCGCTGGTCAGTAGCATCGATTCCGGTGTGCGTTCGGTGACGGGGTACCAAGCAGCATTGCAATCTCAAAGAGCGGATTGTTTATTGTTTTATCAAAGTGGCCAAGCGGCACGCTATTTTGAGTCTGATGAGTTTGAAGTTTTAAAACTGGCGGATGATGCGTTGGTCTGGGTTTGTGGGGCTTTGTTTTCCCTCGACTCGTTAGAAGAAGCATCGATTCCACATTTGACTTATGCACCGTCTTCTCAGCTTTTAGAGTTGTCTTTGCCGCTCTTTAACGCCACCCCTCAAGCGAAAAAACTCTCGGTTGTTTTCCAATCGACCATTTCCGAATCTCTGTTGCCGATGGCGATACACGGCAACGGCGTGGCTTGCATTCCGTATTCTGTGGCCCGGGAATACATCGATGACGGCCGACTGATACACATTTGGCCGGAATATAGTGCACCGCTGGAAATTGTGCTCGTCCGACTGGCCGATTCTAAAAGCCCGCATCCTTATATCAACGAGTTATTTGAACATGCCAGAACGATTGCCGGGCAAGGTGGGAAATGAGGGGAATGTGATTAACCAAGGGCAAAAATCAGGACGATTTTTGAAGCTTTTCTGAGCAAGGGACTGCGCATAAAAGCTGCCCCGAGTAGTGCCCGAAAATCAACAGGCCTTTTTGGACACCTTTGCGGCCAAGGCAAAAGTGTCTGGGGCGCAAGCATCGAATCGTGGAGAAATCGATAAGCCCAATACGCACGATATCATTCCTCTCCAGCATAGCTACTCAAACCATTTGATCAGAACTAAAAAGCGAACTCACACGCAAAAGTGAGTAACCACTATGTCACCCAAAGTATCAATCCTTCCGATACACCACAAAATTCAGCAATCAGCCAATCGCCATAAACCCCCACAGCGATTATGCTTTACAAGCACCGACAAAACCGGTGCCGGGATTTAGGACTTCCGACAATTTACATGTGGCACAAAAGAGTCAGCGATTGCTGATGTATGTATTTAATCACCAGAATGGTAAAGCCATGTGGAGTCTCCAATGACAAATTCAGATCTTGAGCAACAAACTAACAAGCCTTTACACCTTATCGCCCGCGAATACCTGATGCTCCTGCAAGGCTCATGTACCGATCCGAGCACCAACTACTGTGAACTCTGGCATGTACTGACTTTTCTGCATAATTTGATTACCGCTTCAGAAGCCGAATATTTGCAGGAGGATTAAAAGAGTGGGGTTGGTGAGTCTTGATCTTGCAAATCCACATAAAAGTTAATTGCAAACAATTTTAGATTGTACTAAAAAATTAAAAGGCTACCCAATGAGTAGCCTTTTGAAACCATTTATTAATTTTAAGCTGTCGATTTTTCAGAAAGGACATTTGATTTTTCTACTTCGTCTTCAAGCTCATTTATACAAAAATTGATGTAATAAACATTAAAAAATAAAGTGTAAAATGAGTTCATTGAATAATCTATCTTATAATTATTCAACATCATCTTCTGTATGGCTTTTTTAGCTTTAAATGCCCAAGCGACATAGAATATACAAGATAAAATACTTAACAAACCACCGATTGCAGATACTTCAGGATCAGCAGATAAAGCCGAAGACCAACCAATAAAAGCAGCTAAAACAATCAGAATTCGATAATCAAAAAACTTATCTTCTAATATTTCTTCCATTACACTATTGTTTTTAAATAACCACATTACATTGTAAATACCTAAAGTTGCAATTGATAGTAGAACAAAGTTTGATGTTTTAGTATTTACTTTATTTTTTAATAGATTCGCTTTCATTTAGTTTAACCCATATACGCTTACATAAAATTCTTCACCACTGTCGGTCACTTCCACTGTATAAGTAATTGGGATCTCATTAGATTCACCCGTTTTACTCGCATGGATCTCGAGTTGTGCCGCACATTCAAACATACCTGTTTTATCATCTTCATCCGTTGTTCTAATAGCACTCACAGAATATGAAAATAATTTTGCTACTTCTGCACCTACCTGTTTAACCATTTCATCATTTGCAATTTCTTTCACCAAATCTGTTGTTTCAGTATCCCCACACTTTGGAACGGATGGCGAGCATCCGCCTAAAAAAACTATTAACGGCAGACACAATAATATTCTTCTCATATATAGACACCTTATTACATCCTAATAATCAGTACTTTATACTATACTAACTCAATAGCTTAGGGTAGTGTTGAATATCATAATTTTGATAATTTTATATATAAAATCGATGTTTCTTTTAAACAGTCAAGTAAGAATATATGAAATAAGGTGCATTATTTTCAATAGAGATATTGATAATTCCTGACACTCCATTTTTTCAAAAGTGTCTTTAAATGACTTAGAAAAGCTATCTTTGATAAGAGGAAAATACAGAGGACTGAGATAAATAGCTCAAGTAAATGTTGTATTTCAACCAGTCGATCTGTTGAGGTAATCAATTTCAATTCACTACAAATAAGGTTACAGAATAAGAATTTTGTTTATTAAAATAATGTTGCATATTAAAAATCTAGTTGTAATTCAATATTGTTCATATAGATAAAGATGGCGTACCTGCCACCATCTAGAGGATGCTACGGACATTCTTTCAAATACTTGGGGCGGTTGTTAAGATAGCCCTCTGTTTGTCGGAATTTCGGGAATTCCAATCGGGCCCATAGTTTGCAAAACTGTAGGGGGAGTTAATTCGACCCTGAATGATACCCTGAGCAGTATCATCAGAATAATTGAGCTACCATCCCGAATATCTTTCCAGATTGGATGATACGAAGAGAGTATAATCCAATCTGTGTCATTAAGCCTTGAAGAGATTTACCCGTTTTTCTCATGAAATATCCAGCGTTTTGTTTTTGACTCCCTCATATATTAGTAACCATCAATCAGTGAGGATGAGGATACAGAAATGCGAAGTAATCCTATGACAAAAGGCAAGCCACGTGGCGAAATTTCCAATCAAGAAGCGCCGCTTCCTTCTGCTTTAAATGAACTGGAAATGGATGAAATCAGCAGTCAGATATTGCTCCAGAAGAAAGTTCGGGTTCTGTTATATCAGGAAATTCCGGAAATTCTTGAATCACTGACGACCAGTCAGGTCATTCAGCTCCGGAAAGAATTTATACAGTATATAGCTGAATGCATTATCGATATTGTTGATAGTGAAGTCGGAGAGATTCGTCTGACTAATGCATCTGTTGGCGCTAAATTAGGCTGGTATGTCACTGAAACCTTATTGAAGGTAGCGTTGAATATGGCCTCTCAGTCAATTGGTGGCATCATTCTTGACTCTTTACATGAGGTTTTGAACACGCATGGTTCTTCACCATTTGAACTCAATAAACAGATGAAAGAGGTCCATTTTTCCGATGGCAGCTCGGGTAATGTACAAACAAGGCATGCCCAACCTTGGACAGCCGTGAATGATATTAATTTTGATGTTTTTTACCGTCAGCTTCTGAGTGATATAGGCGATACGGCTTATGCTGATATAGAACGTGAGGTCAGCAAGTCGCTACTGGGACAAATTAAAGACAAAATGAGTACGTTTTTCTCTTGGCGTGATCGAACCCGCAACGGGTTGAAGTTTCAGACATTAACACATGAATCGGCGCTTGAAAGGCTGTTGATGCCTCTGGAAATATTAAGTTGGCGGATGACCATTGTCGAACAGTTAATTAATGCTGTGGTATTTGAAGAAATTGCTGAGGTGACCAAGCAGAAGACAGCGCATGATGCGAACTATAAACCCAATTTGAATGACTTGAAAACAGGGGTGAGAAATGCGAAACAGCGCATGGTCCGGCTGAATATTCATGGTTATATCACCTATCTGAACGACATTGCCCGCAGCTATATTCCCCGCGTGAATAAAAGGCGTTTGTCGACACTCATACTGGCAGAGACTCTGCTTGAGAATTCCCCAAATGTTTTGAGTCACTCGCAGGTATTCTCAAATTCATTCTGGCAATATCTTGATAAGAAAAAATTGATTGCTAAGCGAAAAGAGAATGCGCTGCCATCAGGAACCCCCCGAAAAGATCTCCAGATCTACAAACTGGAGATGGATAAGACATACGCCAACAAGAGGACGGACGATAAGCTCTGGAAGATGGTGGATGAGTCCTTCCGTCATCGGCGCTTAGCCACGACGACCAGTGATAATCAATTTGGGCCAACCAGCAGTTTAGCGTGCTTTCTTGCAGCTGAATTGTTTGTTGATGAGAACTCAGAAAATGAGAAGCAAATTATCAAGGATGTTCATCAGGATTCCTCCTATCGGGCCTATACCCAATTTATTGATCTGGATAAATCGGATCGGGATTTTCTGGAGAATAAGCAAAAAACTGAGGAACTGAAACTGAGTATAGGCGTGCCATCTTATCTCTACCCCAAAAAGAATTGATGAACCATCCCGATAACACGCTTGAATCAACAGGTCTTTTTGGACACTTTTGCGGTCAAGGCAAAAGTGTCTGGGGCGCAAGCATCGAATCGTGGAGAAATCGATGAACCCAATGCGCACCATACAATGACACTCAAGATAGCGTAAATAAACCTAGTTGACTAAAGTTCGGCAAGTGGATAAAAACGCTATTCGTGTAGATAGGTGTGAACGAGTTCATCATACTTACCAGAGCGCTTCAATTCATCTAAGGCTTGTTGCCATTTATCAATCTCATCATCTGAGTGGTCTTTTGAAAAAGCGATATATCCAGCGTTCTTTTGAACCAAAATCGGCGTTTTCCGAATTTGTTTATAGGTGACTTCTGCCTGACTCATCATCGCTTTGATTAAGGAGTCACTGACAGGCACTAAGTCTATCCGATCAATTGCCAGCATTTTTAGGCAAGCACTCCAGGTATTGACGTCATAAACGTTATTGAATCCTTGAGCGATCAGGTTTTCGTGCTGTGACGTTCCCCGAAGAACGCAGATCCGCGGAACCTCTTTAGCTTGCTCAAAGTTGGTGATAGGGGGTGTTTGATGCACCGATTCATAAAAATAGACATTATCAACCTGCAGCGGGCCAACCCACTTATACAATTTTTCTCTTAGCTTAGTTCTTGCGATGTTAAATAGAGCCTTTCTTTTCTTCTTGAGTTCAATTTGTCCACGTTTGAATGGTATGACATGAAATTGAACCGGATGCCCGACAAGAAGCATCATTTCACGGACAAGTTCCACATTAAACGCTCGTCTGCCACCATGCTTTAGACCGCGCAATTCACCATTTTCGTCAACATACACTTTCCCGAGGGTACTGTGGGTCAAAAAATCGGTTGTTTCGGCAACAGAGCTATTGGATAGCACGACCGCTAGTACAAGAAGGAAAAAGCTTATCTTATGACCATTACGTTTCATCTTCCATCCTCCCTCGAAACTGCACAAAACGAGTGACTATTTAGTACAGTGTAGCTTGAAATCAACCAAGAGTAAGAAGACGAAAGGGAAACGAATAACCGGGGCATACAGCTTATTGCAAGAGAGGTGATTCAACCCAATTCAGTGATGTCCATAGGATATGACCGCTATAATGGTAGCCTATAGTGGTCGTATCCACATAAAAATGGGCAACGGACACCACGGGGAAACGCAGTGATAATAAAGCGCCATTTCGGGACAGCTTTGCGGTGCTCGGGTAGTTGTCTGTGGCTGGAATCGTACTCTTAAAAGATTGTACTATCGTGTCGAATGCGTTGGCTTGGAGGGGGGATGAGAAGAGGTGTAATCAATCATTTCGAGTGAGTTCAAATTTATTCTTGTCGGTGATATAGACATTTTATGATGACAAAACACTGATAAAGGCGAGTGTCCAGTTTATACACTATACTGGAAAACTTAAGGGTGTTGAACGCTAGTATTGTCAAAGATGTCTCCCTTTCTATCAAAATTTAAACTAATGCGATACTAACGGAGAGATGAATGACCAATGAGAAATATATCGAACAGAACAGATATTTTAATTATAGAAATGTAGAACCTACGCTATATGATAATGTTGTACTGCCAGCCTGGATAAAATCAGAAATCGATGATCATAATGCTAATATATTGGATTATGGATGTGGATTTGGACAACTGATGCAAGCTCTATTAAATGAAAAATACATGAATGTGTTTGGTTTGGATATAGAAAAAAGTGCAATATCACACTGTCATAGTAAAAATTTAAATGTCATGGAGTTAGATTTAAATGAATTGCATAATCCATTCAATATTAAATTTGATGTAATTATTTTTTCTCATGTCATTGAACATATGCCGAAAGAAAAAATAATTAAGAAATTAGAATTTATCAAAAATACATTTTTATCTGAAAATGGTAAGTTTTTAATCGCTGTTCCAAATGCACAGGCAAATACTGATGCATATTGGGCTTATGAGGACTGGACTCATACGACACTGTTTACCTCTGGGTCAATTTATTATGTTTTGAAAGCAGCGGGTTTTAACAATGTAGAATTTTTAGATATAGATTGTACTTTAGGGATTCGCTCAAAGTTAAAAAAATTGATAGTAAAATTCTTGTTGAAAATATATATATGTAAGAAAATTTTCTGGAATAAAGTAACTAATAGTCCCTATCATAAACCATCACCACAGATATTTAGCTATGAAATTAAGTGTAAAGCTTATTAGATCATTTCACGATCAGAGGCTGTTCATTATTCTGTGTCAGGCTTATTTTTTTATAAATCCAAGTACTTTCTTCGAAGCGGATGCTCAACTGAGACAATATCAGATTCCTGTGTTATACCTAATGCGTCCACTTGTCACTGGCTTTCTACGTACCCGGATAGCAATCTAAACAAGCAGGTTTCATTGGCAGCCACCCTTTACTTTATAATGAACAGCATCGAGCCGTATCTAAATCCCGTTCCTACCATACTGCTAAGCTCGGTGATGTTTACACTAGGATGCTGTCTTGTCGTGGGCGTGTTGATGTACTTCTTTGTGGCTGCCAGCTTTACCACCAGCATGACTAGACGAGGTTTGTCTGTCATTGGTGAAAATTGCCAGTAAGACTGCGGCGAGCAGGCTGAGTAAGCCCGCACAGAACATAACCATACCAAATCCCGCCGCTATAGAGGCTCGGTAGGCCGAGACGAGTTCTTTACGGCCTGCGGGGAAATCATTGCTGACGACTGCGCGGCGGGCAACTTCAATGGCATCAGGCATGTTATCGGTGTTGATGATCCCGGCCATGTTTTGGATCGCATAGAGGCTCATGATGCTGCCAAGCACGGCAATTGCCAGCGTCATGCCTACCTGCCGCAGGGCATTCATGGTTGCAGATGCGATCCCTGCACGTTCGACGGGTGCATATCCCATAACCATCATCCCAGTCGCAGGGACGGTGATACCCATTCCCAAACCAAGGAACACCAGAGGAACGGCGACGAAAATGTAGGAGGTATCGGTGCTAAACAGCGACATTGCACACAGAGACACACCGATCAGCGCGTATCCGCCGACCATTAGTTTTTTCAGCGCAATATATTGGGCCATTCGGCCAAATAGAAGCGATGACACCCCCATAACCATGAACTGAGGCATTAGGTGCCACCCGGCTACCGATGGTGTGTCGCCCCGAGCCTGCTGTAGGTAGAGTGATAGGAAAAAGAGGCTGGCATAGGCCGAAAAGCCCAGAGCAAAAGAGGCTAGGTTTGCCACGGCCAAAGAGATATTGCGAAAAAGCTGAATGGGGAACAGTGGCCGTTTGATGGTCAATTCTGTCCGGACAAAAGCCGCAAAAGCCACCACGGCACAGAAGAGCGGAAGCAGGACTTTCTCCGTAGAAGCGCCATGTTCGCCAATTTCAATGAGTGCATAACTGAGTATCCCAAGCCAAATCATACTTAATATCTGGCCAACCGGATCAAACGCTGCATGTTCAGGATATTTGCGCTCGACAATTCCCCAGACCCCAAGTAAAGCCGCAATGAGACCAATGGGAACATTGACCAGAAAGATGCTTGACCAGCCAATATGCTCAATCAGCAAGCCACCGATTAAAGGCCCCGAAACCAATGACAAGGCATTACAAGCCGACCATCCACCGATGGCTCGTGCACGTTGGCGGGGATCGGGAAATGCGTGGGTCAGGATAGGCATGGCGCCGGGGATCAGCAGTGCACCGGCAACCCCTTGTACTCCACGGCCCCACAGCAAGGTGTTCAGATCGGTGGAAAAGGCGCAAATCACAGAGCCTATAACAAATAGGGCAACACTGCTCAGCCACACCCGCTTGTGCCCATATTTATCGCCCAGAGGGCCTGCGGACAGCATCACTGCAGAGAGTGCGATAGCATAAATGTTAATAATCCACTGAAGTCCTGACATATCTGCATGGAGGGCCTCCTGAAGTGTCGGCAACGCGACGTTGACAATACTGATGTCCAGTGTCGACAGAAAGGTCCCCAGATAGGCCGCGATGACCAGAGCATGAGTTCGATATCGTTGCATGAACGCTTTCCATTAAGTGAGAATGAATCTCAATACTACATATTGACCGTCGGTCGGTCAATATGTAGATAACGTCGTAACTTGGATGGGAAAGCTCCATAATCGCAGGATTTGGCCTGTCGTTTTTGATATGCTTACGAAAACTTTCCGGTGAATGAATCTAAGGTAACTTTGGTCGTATCACTTTGAATCCGTTGCTTGATATTCGCGATAACCTCAAGTTCACGCGCCACGAATGTGCAAGCGGCACAGTTTGAAATGGAAAACACTGCTTACGATGAGATATAAAACGAACCATACGGCGTCTGCTCCTTCGAAAGTCAGGCGTGTCAAACCTGCGGAAGTTCGCCTGGGTGAGTTGATGTCAGCCGCCGAACAACTGTTTCTTGCCAAAGGGGTCGATTCGACGACCATTAACGAGATTGTCGAGTTGGCACAGGTTGCCAAAGGTACTTTTTACCATTATTTCGCTTCTAAGAATGAGTTGCTTGCCGCCATGGGGGAGCGCTATACCGCCCAGTTTTTACAGCGGCTTGAAGAGAAAATCGAGACTTGTCAAGCAGATGACTGGCTGGGCCGACTTTGCGTCTGGATTCAGGAAAGCATTAAGGCTTACGCAGACACGTACCGCCTGCATGATATTGTTTACACCAATCATCATCACCATAACCGCTCGAACCGGGAGAAGAATGCGATTCTCGCGCAGTTGCAGCTCATTCTCGAAAACGGCACCCGTGTTGGCGTGTGGCAGATTGCTGAGCCACGTATTACCTCGCTCCTGATTTATGCCGGTGTACACGGTGTGACCGACGACATTATTGCTTCTCCGGAAACCGATCGGGAGCATTTTATCCGCGTGGTCCTTGCGGATTGCCTGCGGATGGTCGGGGTCTCGGAGCGATGAAGACTTTCGAAAGACAATCGAGACTGGTATTGTGTTTGTTTTATTAAAATATCAGTGACCTAAACAGGCCATAATATGCCAAATATAGCGAATGGATGTGTGTGCTGTTAAAGCGTTAATTTTCCGATATGAAAAGATTAAGTTATGCATAAAAAACAAGCAGTAGAACCTTCACAAAAAACAAAGGAAGAGGCGATGGATATCGCTAGAGCGACACAGCTCCCGGGTCAAAAGAAAGCGGAGACACAACGTATTGCTCAAGGTATTGAAAAAGGTATTGCGCTTTACAAGAAACAACAGAAAGCCAAAGCAAGGGCTGCCGACAAAGCCAAAAAGCAAGAAGCGAAATCAAAGGCGAGGCGCCAAGACGATGAGCCAGTGACATTAGTCGAAACCAAGATTGAAACAAAGGTATCACCACTGCCTTGGGTGTTATTAATTGCGTCATGGATCGGTTTCTTATTGTTCTATTTTTTGAGATAGTTTCGCTTTAGTGTTGTAAGTGACTCGCTCTCCCCTTTATTTAGTTCCGGCTACACTTTTTTATGTTCATTCAACCAAGAAGATTGATGAACATGGAGAACGATTCAATGAACAGCAAATCATTGCCATTTTAAAAGATGTGGAAATCAGCCAGTACTTCGTTGGGAGAAACGACCTATAGTCAATCATGCAAGCATAGAAGCATGTAGGCTGTCGATTTAACTCGGTGATATTTGACGGGGTCTAAAACAAGAAAAACCCTTGATAAATCAAGGGCTTGAATGTGGCGGAGAGATAGGGATTTGAACGCTATCCACTCCGAATAAACCCTAAAATTAATCTATATTTATCAGCTAGTTAACTCTGGTGCTTTAACCGTCTTGTTGCAATAAATGGAACCAATTGGAAAGACTATAACGAAAGGGAAGCAAGTACGCAACTGTAGTATGTTATATATCAAATCAATGGGTTAGATAAGTTTCAAATGTTCAGTATAACAATGCTAGACTATATCTAATAATTAATATGAATCATTATGTATTTTAAAAAGTAAAGCTAATTACTTCTCTGGTTTGTAAAAATCAGCCGTTATAGTTTTTCTCGATTCGCGGAAAATGTCCTTGAACTTTTCAAGAGCATTGGTGAGTAATTCGTCAGTATTGCTGTAATCAGTACTATATCGGCCAGACTTTGAGTTAATAAACCAACCGCTTTGAGACCTTCTTAGCTCACCAGCAATTCGTGAAGGTTTAAATCCGGTTAGTGTGGGATGACCTTTACCATTTTCTTCTTTTCCAATTAAAAGAACTCCTTCACTAGATATCGTCCAGAGCAAGTAAGAGCTCTGGTCATCTTTGACAATGTCGGTATACAGTTCTTCTAAAGTTTTTTCTGTGGATGCATAGTATTTATCAACTTTTGAGTTAAGTATGTCACCTGCATTCATCTCAGTATTTTTTATATACTTTGGTGCTCGCAATTCACCAAAGGTTCTATCAAGATAAGATGCCAAACTATCAGGTTCAGGTTCAAGGTATTTAAGGAAAGAACCATAAAAGCTATTGATATCGACATCGGTTAAATTGTTATCTTGTTTAAGTACTTGTTTTTGACATTCGAGGACAAGATCGGTGAGATCCTTATCATGTACAAATAATGCAGACACTGCATTTCCTTGAGGGATATCTGTAGCATCAAACAATATTTTAAATATACATTTGGAGTTTGATTTAAAGTTTGCAACCCACTGGTAACGGGCATAGCTACCCGTAAGAAATTTCACTTTTTCTTTTTGTAAAGATTCAGCATGTTCACCAGTATATGTTTCATTAAATAATTGTTGCCGAATATCTGAAATCTCAGACAATGATACATCAAAAGTTAGATTATTACGGTAATCCCTAACTGCCGCCTCACCTTGAGTATCTGCTATGTTATTCAATATATCGTCATAAATGGACTTTATATGTGAACATGTATTGCGAGCAAAGCTTGATGGTAAACGTACTTTGTGTGGTGCAGGTATAATTAAACTATTTAAAACTAAGATTTCGTGTGGATCTTTCCATTTTCCATCATCGTCTTTTTCTTGAAGCGCTAATCCCCAACTCACTTCAGTCTCTACTTTTTCCTTATCTATCTCGACAAATCCAGCTCTTGCAAAAGGTCCCAAACGGTCATCATGTACATATATCGCTTGATTTTCAGGTTCATTTGTAGATTTATAACCAACAATGGTAATAGCGTGTCCATCCAAACGGGTTAGTTCTTGATCGCTTTTACAATAGACATCAACTCCGAGAATTAGGGGTATCTTACTGTCAATGTATGTTTTGACTGTAGTAAAAAAAGTATCTGCTGAATATGCAGAAATGTCAGCGGTGTGATGCTTGATCTTTTCAAAATCTAACGCACGAAGAATTTGTTTATTTGACAAATCACGATTAGGAAAGCTATTACTTGATCCACTGATATGATTAAGTGCATTTGTAGTTATTTCGCTGCATGCTGGTATTTGTCGTACATCTTTCCAGTGCATCGCATGTAATGATGACCAGATAGCAGTGGTGGCACATGCTGAAACAACTTTATCTTGTTCCTGAAAGGCTACAGACGTTACTTTTAATGGGATACCGAACAAGTCAACCGAGTAGTCTCTTACAAGACAGCGCTTGCGGTCATCAGATTGATTAACGGTTGGATAAGGTTTTAAGCATGTTTTACCTATAAATGTTTTAGCTAGCGGTTTAATAACAACAAAACCAAGATACGAATTCTGCAAGGTTTGAATCCCATTCTGATCTCCGAAAGCTAAGTACTCCGTCATTTTTTGATGGTCTAATTCTTCGGAGAAAAAGTGCAACCGAGCGGTCATGAAGCCATTGTTTCCAAAACATTTTACATAATAATGGTTAAAGTCTTCTAGATAATCTTTGTCCACATATTTTGGCTCGAGTAGTACTGACTTAGCGTCTAAGTCCTTAAGATAACGGTATATATAATCAACCTGTGATTTTCTAAAAATATCAGGAAAGTCAGTACCAAAGCATTCTTTAACAAGATTACTCAGTTCACCTTTAGCAAATCTGGAGACAAGATAGGAGTTCATAAGTTTTCCGCAAAAAAATAGCAGCCATTGGCTGCTATATGAAAGAGGATCTGAATTAAAGGCTGTATGTTCGTGCTAGGAACTGCTTCGAGCTAGATGAGCGTTTTGATGATTGCTCATTATCTTGTTGCTGTAGGCGAACACGAAGACTTTTAACCTGTTCTGACGTTACCGGCGTACTTTTAGCTGCCGCGATCAGTTCTTTAATGCTCATAAATTCACCTGTACCTTTAAAACAATGTAGTCATTATATGATATCGACAATGCTTTAGACAAGTTTAACGTGTCAAAATATATACTGTGCTCTCAATCTGGAGAAACAAAGAGCGCTTAAATCTATTGCATTCTATCACGTTAATTTGATTAATAGTAAGGCTTTTCAAACTGGATTTATAAGGGCGTTAGCGCCTTATACCGTCGACTTATGAGGGACGAATAAGCATAGTCGGTCACTATGTGTATCGATTTATATACAATTGATATGAAATTATACAGATTCAGTTACAGTCCCTAGTTATGGGGTTTACCGCAGTTAGCCTAGCTTTTAAGTCTTTAGCTTCTTTTGCATGCATTCGCCCCATTGTATTTATTCTTCCCATAGCACTGTTATAGGCGGATTGGTACTCGCTTGTCGTCGGGTCATCACCAAACGCTAGTTCACATTGATGGACAGCAGCTCGAATCTGATCTCTAGCTTTTTTGGGCATTGTTGGGGTGGTCTTATTGACGTTTACACCATGAACTTCTTGCCTATTATTCCTAGGCATTACTTTGTGTTTTTTACGGTTAGGTTTAGCGCCAACGCTACGAAATAGTGAATAGATAGAATTGATAATCTCGGATTTTTCAGCTTTTGATACAATGCGTTTAGTTGATACTGTAACATCATCAACATAACGTGTGTAGGTGAACCCTTTTGCTTCGAGTTTACTTACAAGTTCAGCTTCTCGTTTCCAAAGAATTAGATTGCATATATAGCTACTCGTTTTTGAACCCTGCACAACATATCCTTGATACGTCACTAGCTCAGCTAACAAATCAGCGACTTCATTAGAGAAACCAAAAACTCCGACCCACACTTCATGAACAACTTTCTTAGATATGCTTGGGAAGAAGTTAGAGATATCTTCACTAATAAGCATTTTTGACGATACATGTTGTTTAGCATCAGAGATGTAGTCTCGTTTTTTGATACTCCCTTGAAGAAATCGAGGGTAATCAACTTTTTTTAGAAAGACTTCTGATATTTTACTATGTACTGTTTTGAGGATAGGCCGAACGTCATAAGTTAGACGAAGTGAGCCATCAGGTTTTTCAATCTTTTTCGTGAGAAAATAATAGTCATCAGATTTAGCGGCAAGTTCATGTAGTTCGTTTAAAGACATACCAAGCGCTAAAGCTAGTGATGACAAGTTAGCTATTGAAGCATGTGGGTATACAGGCAGGTTCAACAATCTTGTTCCATTAAAGAAAGTGCCGTATGGGCTAATTTTTCTGACAGTTCATTACTTATGCCGTCCCTATCTTCTGTATCAGAAGCAAGAAACATAAATATACTAGTTGGAACACTCATTGCCTTACAGATTTGGTTAATCGTAGACAAGTTAGGATCTCTTTTCCCTTGTTCCAATAGAGTTAAGTAAGAAATAGAAACGTCAGCAGCTTTTGAAAGTTGAGTTTTCGTCATCCCTTTTTGAGTTCTACAAAGTGACAACGCTTTTCCAATATTCATCAGTTATCTCCAAAGAAAAGAAGTGACCTGCTGTAAATAACAACCTTATAGCTAGGACCACATTCTCAAAAGTGCCTCTACAGCAGGAATCAATTTAATCGCAGCCCCGATAATCTCAAGTAGTTGAGAACAAGACTTCTCTGTTCCATGTTGTTCGAGGTCGCTAATGATTTTGTCTAGCTTGGCTCGTTTACTGCTGTCCATAACATCATGCATCTCCTCTCGCATCAGTTTTAGTGATTCGATGGAGTTCTTTAAAAGATGGGGATTAGATTTATGCTTCATAATCAAAGACCTTTTCGTCATTCAGTGCAATATTGCACCAGTCGACAAAACAATACTGAACTGAATAGAAATGTTATGGACAACACAGGTCACTCATTCTTGGGGCTACTTTGTAGCCCCTCCAGTCGAATATTTGGTTCCGTTTCTCACTGTCATCGGTCAGTGACGTTACACATTTGCTGGGTAGTTGATTGCCAATAGAGACAATCGACTCTGATGAGTCACGATCTTGTTCAGATTTAGGTCATATCTTTTAAAGAGCATCAGAGTGGTTCACTCTGTACCTTTACAATAATACCTACTTTTAAACTAAACGCAACATTTTTTTACTGACAGTCAAATTTTCTATTATATTGTAAACAATAAGAGGCAATGGGGTCATAACTCTAAAAGAGTAACTAAATTATCATAGGGCATGTAGACTTTAAGTATTTCAGGGGGCTAATGCTTAAAGGCTAGGGATACTAACAGCCTACTTATTTATGGCTGCTTCATTTGTTGAGTATTCGCGTATCAGAGGGAAATATCACTATTAGAATGACATCGTGGCGCAGGGGCTTTAGCAATTGGTACACAGTATGTGATAACTAAAATGGGATACATTTTAATCTGCAAAATGATTACACCTATGCTTAATATAATTGCTATAGCCTGCAAGTATCTTCTCCTTTTTAACTTTTATTCTTTGCCCTCTGTTCCAGAGAAGTAGGCCAGTTGTATGGCAACCACGAAGTTAGTTAGCTCTGGCCTTTTATCATGTTTAGGATTTCATCAAATTAGCAAACTCTTCTAAGAATTCATCAATAGTCTGCTCTTGTTCAGTAGTGTCAGATGAAGCAGAATCTTCACTGTCAGCCGTTTCTGATTTATGAACTACTTTTTTTGCTATTTCAGGTATTGGTTGTATTGAAGCCGCAGCTTGCTCTTTGTTCGACATTACTAATACTAGCCATTTGCGAACCTGAGCTAACTTTTCTGTTATGAGTTTATACATAAGCAATGTATTGTTATTTTTCATGATAATGTACAAATCATCAACAAAACAGCAAAACTCTGCATGAATTGCTTGAAAATACTGATGTCTGCTATCAACACGGTTTAGTTGAGTTAAAAGTGATAAACGCGCAGACATAGCGTTTTTAGTACTAATTGAATCTGAATCACTTACTACAGTTAGATTTAATGAGAATAGCATTTGCTGAGAAAGCATTTTTGCTTCGTCATGATTTGACATAACTGATATTAGCCATACACGCAGTTCAGTTAATTTTTCAATTACCAAATTACATTTAGATAACGTTCTGTTTTTGCTCATTATCGTAAATAAATCATTTGTCAAAAACTTAAATTCTTCATGAAGTAATTTGTAGTGTTGGTGCTTAATCTCAATATCGTCCAGCTGATCAAAAAAAGGTTCTCTTTCTGAAAGGATTGGGAGGTATTCTCTAGGATTCATATTCATAATTTTATCTCATTCCTACATTATTGTTTTTTTGATTAAGATATTTTTTTAATTGTTTTAAACCGCCAAATCGTTTAGACAGATTCTTTATAATAAGAGCAAGTTTTCTTTCTCTTTTACGAAGATTAATATCACGCTGTTGTAACTTATCGCTTATATTGCTAGCAAAAGATAATGCGGATTCAATACGCTGATTTTTATCGTTCACAGATGCTAGTCGTTTTGCTGCATCTTTCTCTATCATCCAGTGTCGTCGAGATAGTCGTCGTCGTTTGGGGCCGTCCCGGGTCAATCCGCACTGAACTGAAACTTGTTCATAATATTCGGTTTGAAAGTCTCGCATGGCAGCTTTATATGCTCGCATTTTCTCTTTTGCGCTTCCGTATTTAACTGTATTTCTCGCTTTAACACCTTGGTGAACTGAACTTACATCAAGTACACCCTCAGCATTGATTTCAGGCAAGAGAATGTAGTGAACATGCCAAAATTCTTCGTCGCAGTGCGCTATAAGAGATACATACTTGTCACCATATTTGTTTTGTAAATACTTATGATTGAGTTGAATCCATTTCTGTAATTCAGGTGATTCCCAAGGTATCTCTGACGTTCTGCCCGGATACGAAGCTACACCAGCTGCTACAACAAGAGCATCCTTCCTTAGTTTACGCCCGATCGCATCCTTTGCTGTTGATGCTCTTTGCTCCGCTATCTTGATCGCATCTCATGGACTTTGACCAAAAATTAATACTGGCTTTTTTGGGGAAGCAACATGCGGGCACGCGTCAGGGACTACGACATAATTCTTTTGCCATGTTTTTTGCTGACTGTCGTTTATGAGTACGACTTGAAATTCTGGAAAATAATTCCAGATGAATAAATTGATAGCCTTGTATATTTTTCATTCTTATTTCTCTATTAACTTTATTTTATTAATATTACCATCTTAAAAAATAAAAACAAATACACATATTTATATATTTAATTGATTATATGAATATTTATATAATTGTTTTGTTTGTTTTATATAATTAATTGTATTTACTTATATTAGCAATAATATAAAATATTTTATTGCTTTTGATGCAGTAGTAACCTTAAACTATCTTTTAAATTATAACTCAATGTAAATAACTGCTTTTTTACTGGGGCTTTAAAGGGATGAAATTTCTGCTATATATAAATTGGCATAATAAGAATTATTAATATATTCACACATTGCACCGTTATTATGTACTATTTAATATGAAAATTAATTTATAAAATATTCATATTTTTAATGAGAATATTAGTCATATTTTTGCGAGTCAATTGGAATATATTTCTGATTTTAATTTTTCATCTAACGATGGAGTTATGATGTGTTCGAGTTCATATCGGAATTTTTTTTCACTGTCAACACAACGACTAACTTAACTCGTACAAAGTAAAATTTGGTAAAACTTTTCTGGAGACTTTAAGTAGTGCGAAGTACCCGACAGTCGGCCATTCGGCATAGGGCGTTAATACTATGAATGCTACTCAACCTCCGGTCGGTGACAGCCTATCTTACGTGAGACTTCTTGATAATAGTTTTCTTGAAATTGTCGCATCGCGACGTTATACGCCTCTTCTTTTTTGGCCTTGGATATATTACTAACGAGTTGTCTTGCTCGCAGGGCAGGGTGAATTGAAGTAATATCAAGATGATTTTGATCGTCAAGAGTAGGCAAAACATAAAAGCGGATAGTATAAAAATCCTCGTCCAAAGCCGCGAAAGAAGAAACAAACTGCTTATTAAATTGCTTTCGCAGAAAAGAATGAGTTAACTTAACCCAAGGGCGAAAATTGGGATCAGTTTGTGTCAATTTTTTGATTGGCGTAGGATAAGTAACGTATCCACGCAGTAAGATTAAACCATCTTTTCTGAGCTTCCTCCCCACGGTATCACGAGCTAATTCAGCTTGTTTTTCAGCCTTGACAAGAACTTCATCAAGAGTCAGTCCAGTCAAGTGCGTAGGCGGCTTAGGAAACAAAATGCGGGCCGGGTAACCAAACTGACGCATATCTTTTTTGATGACTTGTCTTGCACTTAACTTGTTCTGAGTCGGATATTTTGGAAATGCATCAAAATGAATGACTGATGTAGCTGACTTTGAGTTCATGACTATCAACCCCTCGGAAAAATAATGAAAAAAATTCAAATTAGATAACACTATGTAAATGTATTGTTTTTTACTAACTATATGAATAATCGAGATAAGTGTCAGCTTGACACGCTGAGTCTAAAAATAATAAACTGAGAATCAAGCCAAAATGCGTCATTTTCTTAGTTCTCTCTCTATATAAATAGCTACTGATTTGTTAGCTATCCTGCTTGCTTTTTGAGCAATTTACTCCTTGTACCGTTTTCACTACCGTATGACACAGACTTACTGGGCAACTCTTGTCATGCATGACAAGGACAAAAAGAATTTGTTTGAAATCAATAAAGGCATTTTTGACATTTTTAAAAATTTTTAGCATAAATATCAAACAGTAAGGCCAGCGGATTAAGTTTACTGGCCATTTAGTCAATTCCCGCTATTACTTCCTGCTTCCAAGTAGTGCTTCGGCTAAGACTGGCTTAGAAATCAAGAGATTCAACAAGTCTGTAATACCACTATCGTGCTCTTGTTCAAACTGAGAACGATTAGGTAACACTATTTGCTTAGTGTTGTTTGCAGTGCCAATGTGTGCGGCTAGCTGATCGGCATAATTTGCGCGATTATTTTGAGTAATCCAGCGTGCATATCTTCTTTCTGTTAGCTGACTGCTAGTGTGCCCCATTTGCGTCGAAATCCAGCCGATTGGAGCCCCACAGGTGAGGCTTTGGCTTGCATATGTATGCCGTAAATGACCAGGGCCTCTATGTTTAATATTCAACCTATTCAACAATGGCGTAAAGAACGAGTAAGCATATTGCTTTGAGCCAGTGAAAGGCTTTTTCGTTTTAGAATTCATAAAGACAAAACGGACTTTTTCTTTTTTGACTGTGTGATTATCTGATTGAACGATAGAGATAAATCTTGCTCGGAGATATGCCGTGTGTTGCTCTAACTGTTTTAATACGTCACATGCATCTTCAGACAATTCCACCGAGCGTGCTGATTTCGCTGTTTTAGGTACACGATACTTAGAATCTATGACAGATCTTCGCACTAATAATATACGTTTTTTAAGATCTATATCTTCCCAACAAAGTGCTAAAAGTTCACTAATACGTAAACCTGTGTATATACCTAATTTGAAAAGTAATTTTTCTGATAATGATACTGATTGATAGTTTAAAATTGCATCAATTTCTTCAAGAGTAAACGGCTGTGGTTCTTCAATATCTCGTTTGAAACATGAAATCTGATTAATAGGATTTGTATTGACAATACCATCAGCAATCGCGTGTATATAGATTTTATTCAATAAGCTTTTATGCGCATTCACTGTGCTAGCAGAATATTTTTGGTGAAGACCGTTAATATACGTACGTATATCAGAATATTTGAGGTTTTGGATATCGTGTTCACCGAGATCTCTTATTATTCTGTTCATTTTTGTTTTATCAGACTTGAATGTTGCATAAGCCAGTTCTGTTTGCATGAGCTTTAAAACTTGTTTGGCGATGTTTTTTACTTTCATAAATGTTCTTCCTTTGCCACAAAATTGTGGTTGTGTATTTGTTATCTGTGAGCAAATCTATCGGAAGTTTTATGCCTTGTAAATCCTTATTTTCTCTATAATTATTAACAAAAACAGATACTTATATCATTGTTTGTATATTATAAACCTTTATATGTCGTAGGATATTTGGTTTATATATTCTCTAAGAGTTTCTATATCCAGAGTTTTTCCATAGTGACCATATGTGATTCGGTCATAGGTATGACCGACGATTTGTGCAGTGATATGCTCCGAGATGTTTTTTTGTTTCATCTCATCAATAAACGTATGTCGAAAGGAATAGGCGGTTGGGCGACTTCCCGAAGGGAAACCGAGCTGGCTAAGTAAACGGCCAAAGTGCGTCGTAAATTGTTTACTCCAGTTAAGGCTGTCTCCTAGAGGTCTATAGTCGAAAAGCATTCGATGGCCTTGCGCACGACGCTTTGAAATGTAAGAAATGAATTCTTCTCGCAGTACTGCTTGATGAAGAGGAATTTCACGTTTAGAAGCAGGGTTCTTTAAATGTTGTTCAGGCAGTTGATCAGAAAATCTAAGAATTTTAGACTTTAAACAAACATCATTTATTGAGAGCTGACACGCTTCGCCAGGTCGACAACCATGATACAACATGAGAAGACATGTAAACTGAAATTGCTCTGTAGCATCTTTAAAAGCACCACTTCGAAAGACTCTTTTTAATTCTGATGGTGTCCAACGTGCCCGTGCTGATTGGCCATTTTTTCTGGGTAATTTGACGTGTTGAAAGGGGTGTACGATGAGTAGTTCATGTGCGATGCACCATGAACAAAATTGGCTGATGGCGGCAATATAATCGCGATTCGTTTTGTCAGAACGTTGCTGCTTTAATAGTTGCTCTCGGTATTGTATTGCTGTTGATGGGGTCATATCGGATACCACTTTTACCGACATTGTTTTGATGAAATGTTGGCATCGAGTTTTTAGTTGATGAACGGAGAGTGCCGTTAATTTTTCTAGTGCTTTAACCTCGATGAATCTCTCCAAATAGTGATTTATTGATTTATCTTTTTGATGAGATTTGCTCGTTTTTTTGGCTGGAATAGAGATGACATCTTTGTCCTGAAAAGTTGCTCGGATTTTCTCAATTTTTTCAGATAGTAACTTTTGAAAAAGAGTAAGTCCCTGACTAGGGTCGAAATCATGGATAAAGGGATGTAACTCTGAAAGCACCATGATATGACGTTGCACAGCGTTTGAGCGATTTTTGGTGAACAGAGAAACTTTTACGTCAAAAGGGAACCCTTTGTCTTTTAAAAGTTTTGGTAGGCAAATTCGAGTGTAGTATGTACTAGAGGCTGTTTTTAAAAGATACATTGTCTCAGTCAATCCTATATGACCGATTAAAGCACCTTAAAAACGAAAAACCCTTGATAAATCAAGGGTTTGAATGTGGCGGAGAGATAGGGATTTGAACCCTAGGTACGCTACTAACGTACGCCGGTTTTCAAGACCGGTGCTTTCAACCACTCAGCCATCTCTCCTTTAGTGCAAAAATCATAACCATGATTCGTTTGCTTGTAAAGTCTTCAAATTGATTTTTATCAGTATTATGCGAGTTTGATTAGACTTTTATCAGTGAATGTATTTTTTCTATGCTTAGCTGAATGAAAAAAGGGAAGTTTTCATAAGAAAACTTCCCTTTTAGGTGTATGGTCGGACTGAGAGGATTTGAACCTCCGACCCCCGACACCCCATGACGGTGCGCTACCAAGCTGCGCTACAGTCCGATGGTTTGTAATCTAACGCCTTTAACGAAACGAGTCAAGCAATAGGTTGATTTAATTGTCTTTACTGTAGAACCGTTTCAGTTCGGTCAACCCTTGCATGAGAACTGGTAGCGTTGGATTGGTATCGGGTAATCGATGGTAATTGTTATCGAAGACTTTGAAATTACCAAACTTATCAATGACTGTTGTTTGATTCTTAGTCACTAGGGCCAATTCTCGGGCGTCTCCGGCTAAAATCCAACGTCTTTTGTTTTCGTCAAACAAGTTCTGACCGCTACTGTAGTCATGTGGATTTGAAGAAACACCGAGTAAATCTTGCAACAGTGTCACTGAAAAATCGAGGTGGCTGGTGCGCTGGGTATAGTCAGCAGCGACTTTGCCCGGCCAGTGGATAATCATCGGTACTTTCAACTGATACTGACTGTAGTTGGTATTAGAGCCCCAACTGTTGGTGTTGGTTTCATTAAACTCAGTGCCATGGTTGGATGTAATGACAACAATGGTAGAGTCCATGATTCCCATCTCATATGCTTTCTTAATCAGTTGGCCAATCTCATGGTCCGCGGCTTCAACCGACAGTTCATAGTTATTTTTGAGTTTGTCTTGGGATTTTCCGAATGAATTATCCGGTGCATCAAACTCCTGAACCGTCGTCAGCTCTAAATAGCTGAACCAGCGCCCTGATTGATTTGACACCCATTTTGACCAGGCATCAATCGTCTGTTCATCTCTGCTGGCGTCTTTCGTAAATGGGGTGTGGTTTAATGTTAATCCTCTGAATACGGTCTCAGCATAGAGTGGATCGCTGAAGTTATTGCCACTGAAAAGCCCAAAGTTGTATTTCTGATCTTCCAGAGTATCGAGCAGAACTGGCAATGTGCCTTGGATTTTAATGCTCGATGCATAGCTGCTGGGAAGGCCATAAAATAGTCCGAAAATACCAAACATGTCATTACTGGAGCTGTAATGATTGCTGAAGTTCAAATTATCTTTGGCGAAAATTGTCGCCATCGGCATATATTTCTTGTTGAGCATATCGGCACGTAGGTTGTTGACACTCACGACCAGAATATTGAGCGGGTTAATCCGGCGATCAAATTTGATCGGATCTAACGGATAGTTAACCAGTACGGATTTGTGGGTCTGTTTCTCGTGCAGACGCTTGAGATAATCGTCTCGATTAAACAGACCATGTCTTTCCATAAACGATTTTGCCGTCATCGGATAAGACAGTGGGAAATTTGATTTTTGGCTGGTGACCGGTGTGTACAAAGAGGCATCAGACCAGACGTAAATTAGGTGACTCGTAATAAAGCTAATAAAGAAAATGGTCGCCAGTGGTCGGCCAATGTGCTTATGCGACAAGCGTCTCTGTTTTCGCCATACCCATTCGGATAAACCGATTTCCATGGCAAAAATCAGTGGTAACAAGACGAACAGATGCTGAAGATCGTTGGTCGTTGTTTTGGAGTTATCGCTAAACAGTACCTCCCAAACGACGGGGGTTAAATGGAGATTGAGTTTGAAATACAACTGCGTATCGATGAGCAGGACGGTGAGTCCAATCGTTGCAAAACAGACCGCAAAAAACCTGAATAGCTTACGTGAGGGGATAAGAAACGTCAGCGGGAACAGCACCAACAGGTAGAGGGCAAAAACAAGAAAACCAAAATGCCCGACCCATGAAACAGCCAAATAAAATTGTCCCAACAATGTTTCTGGCCATGGGGACTGGGATATATAACGTGTACCGATCAGCATGGCTGCGATGATATTAAAAAACGCAAACCAGTGTCCCCAGCCAACTAGGCGGGATACCCGCTCTCCGTAGGTGTTTTCACTCTCTACCATGTTCTTTTCGTTTTATCCGTTCTGTTAGTGAATCGTACTGTCGATTGAAGATATCAACGCTTGAGCGAATTTCTCTGCAATGGCTTTTCTCTGGCTCTCTGCAACGTTTTGATTTAAGACATTCGTTGCGATATTTCCGGCGATCATCAGAACTAGATCCGGAGACGCATCATGTTTATCAAAAACGGCAGCAATTTCAGTCAGGATCGTTTCAATTTGTTGATCACTATATTTTGATGTAATGGGCATATAGACTCTAACGATGATAGTAAAAACGGCTTATGATAACCTACTATACCTGTCAACTGAAACCACAACGATGATAAATTCGCTATGAGTCTTGATCTCTCCAATGTAATACTACACCAGTTACTGAAAAATGAATCGGATGAACTGGTTGTCAACTATCGCTCTCAGTCTTTAGAAAACAATGCTTCGACGGAAAATCTGGTCGCTGAATTGCACCGAGTTTTTAATGCCAAGCCTTCGAAAGGATTTGGCTGTTTCCAATCAGACAGTGAATTTCAAAACTGGTTGCGTGAGCTCAAAAGTGGGGACTTAAGTTTTTATGATTTCTCACAGTCCGGTGCCAGAAAACTCAAAGATGAACTGATCAAGTATCCTTTTGCTGACGAAGGGATTTTGGTCATGGCTGAGTATCAATCACTGGCGACACAATACCTATTCATCGGTCTTTTACCGATGAATCAGAGCCTGAAAATCACCGAAGGGTTGGATATCAGTGCTACGGATTATCTGGATATCCGACAAATGGATATTGCTGCCCGTATCGATCTTTCGCTTTACCAGTCAGACCCGGATTCCAATCGTTATCTGACTTATATTAAAGGGCGGGTTGGTCGCAAAGTTGCCGACTTTTTTCTCGATTTTCTTCAAGCCGATGTCGGTCTGGATTCAAAACAGCAGAATTTAGTATTGATGCAAGCTGTGGAAGATTTTTGTAGTGATGCTCAGTTTGAAAAAGATGAAACGATTACTTACAAAAAGCAGGTCTATGATTACTGTAATGAACAGATTAAATCGGGCGATGAAGTTCAGTTGAAGGATTTATCGCAAGAGCTGCCGGATGATACCAACGGGACGACGTTATGGGATTACACTCAAAGTCATGGCTATGAGTTGGAAGAGAGTTTTCCGGCAGATCGCTCTACAGTTCGCAAACTGACAAAATATGTTGGCTCCGGTGGTGGGTTAAATCTGAGCTTCGATAGTTTGTTACTTGGTGAGCGCGTTTTTTATGATCCGGAGTCAGATACACTGACCATCAAAGGGACACCTCCCAACTTGCGTGATCAACTGACGAGAAACCGTTAGTACAATGTCATATAGAATGAAGGCTCCTTACTCAGGAGCCTTTTGAGTTTTAATTCACCTTGCCCTTGCCCTCTTCTGCCGAACATCTCATCGACTTAGTTATATTTAGGAAATAGACCTGTTAGAAGGTGATTTTGAGATGATGGGTTGTATGTTGGTGCATATAAAATGCAGTTCTTACTTGTAATAAAAGTTCCATATTTCAAATTAAAATAAGATCAAGATCACTTATATTTTTTCTATATTTCAACAATTGCACTTTTATTTGAGATATAAATCGATATTATTTCAATAAATAATTCAAATGTCATTAGTGCATGGATTGCACTGATGAATTGTTATCAACACAGAAAATAGAGATTTCAATATGCGTAAATTACTTCTGGCGCTTAGCTTATTAGCAGCAATTTCAACACCTGCACTTGCTGAAAATTATTCAGATGGAATTCATAAAAATGATTATAAATGGTTGCAATTCAATCTGATGGGAGCAGTCAATGAACTGCCTGGTAAGTCTAATCACGACTATATGGAAATGGAGTTCGGTGGCCGTTCCGGTCTGTTTGACCTGTATGGTTATGTTGATGTATTTAACCTGACCAGTGATCCAGATAGTGATAAAGCAGATAAAAGAAGCAAAATGTTCATGAAATTTGCCCCGCGTATGTCTCTTGATGCATTAACCGGGAAAGATCTTTCTTTTGGTCCGGTGAAGGAACTGTATATTGCATCTCTGATTGAATGGGATGGTGCGAACGGTAGCACATATGATGTAAACAACCAGAAAATCGGTCTGGGTTCTGATGTTGAAGTTCCTTGGCTCGGTAAAATTGGGCTGAACCTGTATGCCACTTATCGCGGAAATGAAAAAGACTGGAATGGCTATCATCTGGCGACTAACTGGTTTAAGCCGTTTTATACATTCGACAACGGTTCATTTATCTCTTACCAGGGTTACATCGACTGGCAATTCGGAATGCAGGGAGAGTACGCTACTTCAGGAACCGGTGGTGCAATGTTCAACGGTATCTACTGGCATTCAGACCGTTATGCAGTCGGTTATGGCATGAAACTATATAAAGACATCTACGGTATCGAGAACTCGGACAGTCTCCGTTCTACCGGTATCGGTCACTATTTTGATGTCACTTATAAATTCTGATTGTGACAAAGCAATGGATTGATATGGCGCTCTTAGGAGCGCCATTTTTTTGAAATGAAATGATGGTTTTTGTCAGTTATCCGACTAAATATGCAGATTTCAGTAATATACCCAAGTAACCTCAAGATGCAGGATTCAGAGTGTCTTCAATCGGCGTCATTCAAGGAAAATGTCGGCAGGAATGGCCTTCCCATTTCAATGGCATTTGACGCAGAAAGGCGCCGATTGAAGCACTCCCGAAGGGCGAGTTCACTGAACTCAGAGACTGTGTTAGAGATTCTCGCCATAGAATGGCTATGACTCAAATCTCTGCCTTGCCTCTGAGCCCAGTGATTCTCGCTGAAACTGCATCTTGAGGTCATTTGGGTATAAATAGGAAAAATTGTCGAGAAAATCCAAATTGATCTTGAGATTTCGTTCTGAACCGCTTATAGATGGTGGATTAGATTTGAATCAGAAACACATGGAGAGTTTGTGCAATGAGAGTAGGTTTAGTCGGGTGGCGTGGTATGGTCGGTTCTGTACTGATGCAGCGGATGGTCGAAGAAGGTGACTTCAATGATATCGAGCCTGTATTTTACAGTACTTCACAGGTTGGTATTGCCGCACCTGATTACGGCAAAGAGGCCGGGTTACTGCAAGATGCTTTTGATGTTGAAAGCTTGAAACAGTTGGACGCTGTTATTACATGCCAGGGTGGTGGATATACTGAAAAAGTGTACCCGCAACTCAGAAATGCCGGTTGGAAGGGTTACTGGATTGATGCAGCTTCAACATTACGGATGGCTGATGAGGCGATCATTACACTTGATCCGGTCAATCTGAAGCATATTCAACAAGCCATTCATGCAGGAACCAAGACCTACGTCGGTGGAAACTGTACCGTGAGTCTTATGCTTATGGGCTTAGGCGGATTGTTTGAGAAAGGTCTGGTGGAATGGATGAGTGCCATGACATATCAGGCTGCATCCGGTGCCGGAGCGCAGAACATGCGTGAGCTGATTTCACAGATGGGTGTGATTAACGATTGTGTCAGCTCTGAGCTGGCGAATCCTGCCAGTTCTATTCTTGATATTGACCGCAAGGTTGTCGAAACGATGCGTTCAAGCTCTTTCCCAAGTGATAACTTTGGTGCGCCGTTGGCTGGCTCATTGATTCCATGGATTGATGTGAAACGTGACAACGGACAAAGTAAAGAAGAATGGAAAGCCGGTGCTGAAGCGAACAAGATTCTCGATCTGCAAGGTTCTCCGATTCCGATTGATGGTACTTGCGTGCGTATCGGTGCTATGCGTTGTCATTCTCAGGCGCTGACGATTAAATTAAAGCAGAACGTGCCAATGGACGAAATCGAAGAGATTATCGCCTCTCACAATGACTGGGTGAAAGTGATTCCGAATGAGCGTGATATTACCGCTCAGGAACTGACACCGACCAAAGTGACTGGAACATTATCTGTTCCTGTGGGACGTTTACGTAAAATGTCAATGGGGGATGATTTCCTCAATGCATTTACTGTCGGTGACCAGCTATTGTGGGGCGCGGCAGAACCATTGCGTCGTACTTTACGAATCATTCTGAACGAAAAGTAAAGGCGTCAATCAATGATCACAATGTGATATTTTGTGGTTGTTTTGGTCAAAAAAAAGAGTGCACAGGGTGCACTCTTTTTTTATCCGTGTGACGAGGACTTTCCGGATACGACGCGTTTATCCGGATCGGCTAACTGGCTGCCACAGTGTTTACAGAACAGCGCATCACTATCATGCCCGGTTTGGGAACAGTTCGGGCATTTGACCAATTGACGATGAATGTTCATCTCTTTACTTAGCTCCGCGGTAATAATGCCTGTCGGGACTGCGATAATTGAGTAACCTAATAGCATCGTAAGTGAAGCAAGTCCTTGACCAAGCGGTGTTTGAGGTACCAGATCCCCATACCCGACCGTTGTAATGGTGACGATTGCCCAGTAGATACATTTCGGAATACTTGAGAATCCATGCTCTGGCCCCTCAATAACATAAATCAACACGCCGAAAATCGTAACTAGGATTGAAACGGAGCTAAAGAAGATGAAAATTTTCCGACGTGCCATGAAGAGCGAACGCATCAGGAGATTGGAATCTTGTAGATAACGAACCAGCTTGAGAATCCTGAAAATTCTCATCACTCGGATCAGCCTGATCACAGCCATAAATGAAATGGTCGGAAAGAGTAGCGAGATATACGTGGGTAGAATTGCGAGTAAATCAACAATTCCGTAAAAACTTTTCGCATAGGCTTTGGGATGAGGAGAGCAATAGAGTCGGACGAGATATTCCGCTGTAAATAGTATGGTGAAGCCATACTCAAAGTAACGGAGTTGTTGGTGCCATTGGGCATTCACTTCCGGAATTGACTCCAGAATTAAAACCAATAGGGAACTCACTATTATCGCAATCAGACAGAGATCAAACACTTTTCCTGCCCGAGTATGTGTCCCGAAAATAATGACATAAAGATTTGTTTTTATTGAAGGTTCAGTCATCGCTTTCCCGTCCGTTGAAAATCCTGCAATATCGTTCGTCAATTCGACATACGAGTAATGATTATCCCGTGATATGAATGAGATGTCATCTATTCAATGATTTTTGCGTTGGTGTCATGGGATAGCATCGGAATGGAACCTTTTACATTGGATATAATCAGAACAAGTGTTTAGAACTGTGGGCTGTTTTGTGTCTCACATGTAGGGATATTGTAAAAAAGAGAGTTTAAAAATGGTGTTCTCAACCATGGCCTATATAATTACCAGTAGCACGAAAATGACGGATTAGTTCTTTCTATGTGGTATTGCCATGAAAATTTATTACATAAAATTGTAGTTTTTTTATTTTATGCTTCGATAGTATTTCTTTATGAAACCGGTCTCTTTATTTATTTTTGTATTAATTTCATTGAGTTATATGTTTTTAGGGTAATATTTCGACAAGTGAAGGAATTGTTTTTTAGAACTGATCTGGGTCAATGTTTTCAAATACTGAAAGATTATACTCAGAGATGAAAGCTATTTACTAAGTGTGTTTCTGAGGAAAATCTGGATTTTGACCGTTTAGACCGGGTGACAGTCTTAATAAAAAGTTTTTAACATTTTTTTAATTTTAGGAGATTCACTATGCCTGTAACAAATATGGCGGAACTAAATGCTCTTGTTGCGCGTGTGCAAGCTGCCCAAGCAGAATTTGCAACTTACTCTCAGGAGCAAGTTGACAAAATTTTCCGTGCAGCATCACTAGCCGCAAACCAAGCTCGTATCCCTCTGGCCCAACAAGCCGTGGATGAGTCTGGTATGGGGATTGTTGAAGATAAAGTGATCAAAAACCACTTTGCATCAGAATACATTTATAACAAGTACAAAGATGACAAAACCTGCGGGGTATTGGAAGAAGACGAAAACATGGGAACAATGACAATTGCAGAGCCTGTCGGCATTATCTGCGGTATTGTCCCAACAACAAACCCGACTTCTACAGCGATCTTTAAATCTCTGATTTCTCTAAAAACTCGTAACGGTATTATCTTTTCGCCTCACCCTCGTGCTAAGAATTCAACCAATGATGCAGCGAAACTTGTACTTGATGCAGCGGTTGCTGCGGGTGCACCGAAAGACATCATCGGCTGGATTGATCAGCCATCTGTTGAGTTATCGAATGCACTGATGAAGCATGAAGGAATTGCACTGATTCTTGCAACGGGTGGACCGGGCATGGTTAAGGCTGCTTACTCTTCTGGTAAACCAGCAATCGGTGTTGGTGCCGGTAACGTACCTGTTGTGATTGATGAAACTGCTGATATCAAGCGTGCAGTCGCTTCTGTTCTGATGTCAAAAACATTTGACAATGGTGTTGTGTGTGCTTCTGAGCAAGCTGTCATTGTTATGGATGAAGTTTATGACGAAGTTAAAGAGCGTTTTGCAACGCATAAAGCCCATGTATTGAGCAAGTCTGATGCAGACAAAGTTCGTAAAGTGCTGCTTATCGATGGTGCGCTGAATGCTAAAATCGTTGGTCAACCAGCAACAGCGATTGCCGAAATGGCAGGCGTGAGTGTTCCCGCAGATACAAAGATTCTTGTCGGTGAAGGTATCGGTGAGGTGTCTTACGATGATGAGTTTGCTCATGAAAAATTATCGCCAACGTTGGGTATGTTCCGTGCAAGTTCTTTTGAAAATGCAGTAGACCAAGCGGTGAAAATGGTAGAAATCGGTGGTATCGGTCATACATCTGGTTTGTATACCAATCAGGATGTGAATAAAGATCGTATCCGTTACTTCGGTGACCGGTTAAAAACAGCTCGTATTCTGGTAAACATTCCAACAACTCATGGTGGTATCGGTGACCTGTACAACTTTAATGTGGCACCATCTTTAACACTGGGTTGTGGTTCTTGGGGTGGTAACTCCATCTCAGAAAACGTTGGACCTAAACACTTGATCAACAAGAAAATTGTTGCTAAGCGAGCTGAAAACATGTTGTGGCATAAATTACCTAAGTCTATCTATTTCCGTCGTGGTAGTCTGCCTATCGCACTGGGCGACCTTGAAGGTAAAAAACGTGCATTCCTAGTGACAGACCGTTTCTTATTCAACAATGGTTATGCTGACGATGTTGTGAGCCTACTGAAAGCTCAAGGCATGGAAGTTCAGACATTCTTTGATGTTGAAGCAGATCCGACACTCTCTGTTGTAGAAAAAGGCGCCGCACAAATGGCGAGCTATCAACCTGATGTGATTTTGGCGCTGGGTGGCGGTTCTCCAATGGATGCTGCGAAGATCATGTGGGTGATGTATGAACATCCGGAAACTCATTTTGCAGAGTTGGCGATGCGCTTTATGGATATCCGTAAACGTATCTACAAATTCCCTAAAATGGGTCAAAAAGCTGAATTGGTATGTATCACTACCACATCTGGTACTGGTTCTGAAGTGACACCGTTTGCGGTTGTAACAGATGACAAGACCGGCGCTAAATACCCACTTGCTGACTACGAACTGACGCCAAATATGGCAATCGTTGATGCGAATCTGGTGATGAACATGCCGAAGTCTCTTACTGCGTTTGGTGGTTATGATGCAGTGACTCACGCATTGGAAGCTTATGTTTCTGTCCTTGCTAACGAATACTCAGATGGTCAGGCTTTACAAGCGCTGAAGATGTTGAAAGAGTATCTGCCATCAAGCTATGCCAATGGGGCGAATGATCCGATTGCTCGTGAAAAAGTGCACAATGCAGCAACAATTGCTGGGATTGCATTTGCCAACGCTTTCTTAGGTGTATGTCACTCAATGGCGCATAAACTCGGTGCAGAATTCCACGTACCTCACGGTTTGGCGAATGCCTTATTAATTGCGAACGTTGTGCGTTATAACGCGAATGACAATCCAACCAAGCAAACTGCATTCTCTCAATATGACCGCCCTCAGGCTCGTCGTCGTTATGCTGAGATTGCCGACCATTTGGGTCTGTCTCAAGCCGGCGACCGTACCGCGCAGAAGATTGAACGTTTATTGGGTTGGTTGGAAGAACTGAAACATAACCTTGATATCCCACTGTCTATTCAGTCTGCAGGGATTAACGAAGCTGATTTCCTTGCTAAACTGGATGATTTGTCTGTTCAGGCTTTTGATGACCAGTGTACAGGTGCAAACCCTCGTTACCCGTTAATCAGCGAGCTGAAAGAGGTATTATTGGCCTCTTATTATGGTCACGCTTATGTTGAAGGTGAGACTGTTGAAGGCACAACCGTTATCAAGAAGAAAGCGGATCAAGAAGCTGCTGCAGAAACTCCAAAAAAACGGACAGCGAAAAAAGAGAAGTCTGAAGCTTAATTGCATTCATTCTATATAAACGATGCCCCGACCTTTGGTCGGGGCATTTTTTTATGTGCAGATATTTCTAATGTCATCGGTTCTAAGGCGGAAGTTGGACGCTCATGCGAGACAATGACGGTTCAATACAACTCATTTATAAATAAGAATGTGATGATAAGGCAGTGATAGATAAGAAAAAGCCGTTGTTTCTGGAATGAAACAACGGCTTTTCAATCGCGTTAGTATTGAGACAATAGTATTTGCTCTACCCTGCGAGAACGTCGGTTGCAACTTTGTAAGTTGGGTCTTCCTTCACATTCGTTTCTATCAAGCTGCTGGCTTTATGAAGCAACTTACGACAATCCTGACTCAGGTGACGTAAGTGAAGGGTTTTCCCAACCGCTGCATAACGCTCGGCAAGCGTTTCAATTGCATCAATGGCAGAGTGATCAGTGACGCGTGATTGACCGAAATCAACGATCACGTGTTTTGGGTCCTTGTGCGCATCAAATAGCTCGAGAAAGTTCGCCACAGACCCAAAGAAAATAGGGCCATGGATTTTATACTCTTTGGAACCGTCTTCGTTGGTATGACTGGTTGCATAAATGTGTTTTGCATGATCCCACGCAAACATCAGTGCCGATGTAATGACTCCCACAGCAACAGCAATCGCTAAATCGGTAAATACGGTAACAATGGTCACGAGTACAATCACGAAGAAATCTTTCTTTGGTACTCTTCTGGCAAGTTTAAAGGTTGCCCATTCAAATGTTCCTATCACGACCATAAACATAACACCGACCAGCGCAGCCAATGGAATCATCTCAATGAGTGAAGACGTAAACAAAATGAAGCATAGTAGCATGACCGCAGCCACAACACCGGACAAACGTCCTCTGCCACCGGAGTTTACGTTAATCATCGATTGACCAATCATTGCACAGCCGCCCATAGCACCAAAGAATGAACAGGTGATGTTTGCCAGACCTTGGCCCATACATTCACGGTTTGACTGACCGCGGCTATTGGTCATTTCATCCAGTACGGTCAGTGTCAGCAAAGACTCAATCAATCCGACGGCCGCTAAGATGATAGAATAGGGCAGAATAATTTTTAGTGTTTCAAATGTAAAAGGTACATCCGGTACGGAGAATGAAGGGAGAGTCCCTGCAAGCGTTGCCGAATCATTCCCGGACATGGTGCGTAGAAAGTCAACGACGGTACGAGTTTCTAGACCGAGTCCCTGAACCAGTAAAGTGACGACAATGATAGCCGCCAGAGAGGAGGGGATCGCAGTTGTTATCTTCGGTAGGAAAAAGATAATTGCCATGGTTAAAGCGACAAGGCCTAACATGAGTAACATCTGATCATAAGGTAGCCAAGTCATCACGCCATTCAACGATGGGACTTTGAACTGTCCTAGCTGAGCGAGGAAGATAACGATAGCAAGTCCGTTGACGAAACCGATCATGACAGGATGGGGCACAATTCGGATAAATTTTCCGAGTTTGAATATACCAGCACTGATTTGGAGAATGCCTGCCAATAGAATGGCGGCAAACAAATAAGAGATGCCGTGTTCTGAGACCAGACTAACCATGACGACAGCCATTGCACCAGTCGCACCTGAAATCATCCCTGGACGGCCGCCAAAAATAGCAGTGATTAAACCGACAATGAATGCGGCATAAAGACCGACCATCGGGTCAACACCTGCAACAAATGCAAAAGCAACGGCCTCAGGGACCAATGCCAGTGCGACGGTGAGTCCGGAAAGGACATCATTTTTAATTGAATATGTTGATTGATTTGGGAATTCAAGCATGAGTATGATTGTTTTCTGTTAGTGGCTGAACAAAAACCGATATAGCTCTTATAGGTTTGATCTAAGTATTCTAACCAAGCAATATGAACTAAGTATGTCGGGTTCATGTACCGCAAGTGCTCTCATAACTGGAAAGGTATTTCGGTCTGAGTTTTACTTGGGCATAAGTTGGCGAATGCTACAGAAAAACGTGATAGAGGTCAACAATTCTGTATATTGGTGATTGGTTGGTGTCCCATGACTGAATGGGTTTATCTGTCAGCTATCATGGTTATTCGATAAAAAAAGAGCTGCTAAGTGCAGCTCTTTGAAGATGAATGTTTACGTAACGCGATTCAGGATAACGGTAGTGGTTTTGCCATTGCCGAACTTGCATGGTCGGTTGCAGCATGACTACCAGCGCCTTTTAATGGATAGCGTTGTTCTCGCAAAGGTGCTGCTTCAAGAAGAACCTGTATGAGTTCGCCGCTTCCGGGAGCTTTTGTCATTGGTGAAAATGCATGGCCTTTCACTGCTATGACGCTTGCTGGTACTGGCTGTACAGGTTGCTCTACGCTTTCCTGAGTTTGTTCTGGCATTTCACGAGAGCTATTATTCTCCGGAACTTCTTGCTGTTCTGCTGGTTCAGCAGTGATTTCACTGGTGATTTCCGTTTCAACTGGCGCAGGGGATGGTTGTGTATCGCCTGTGCTTGTTGCCGTTATGGTTACGGTTTCGCTTGAAGTTTGATCCGCATCTTGAGTCACAACATTCGCGACTTCAGGAACACTGACAGTTTCAGAAGCGGTGTTCTCTGTTGTCACTTTCGGTGCATTCTCTGATGTAGCAATTTCCGGTGTTGTGGATTCAGTCGCGGAACGAATGATCACTTTACCCATTGCCATTTCTGGGAATGCAACGCCGCTGAGTTGTTCCGGTGCTTCCGGCTGAGCCAGTGATTGCTCGGGTTTAACCGTTTGCGTCTGTGGTGTGGATTTCTTCATCAAACCGTAGCTTGGCATCACTTTGCCCATCGCCATTTCCGGAGATGCAACACCGCCTTTCCGTAAGCGGAATGGGTTTGGTCTGCGTTCTCTTCCTCTGCGACGGCGTTGTCCATTTGCACGTAAATGGCGAGGTGAACGGCGACTCCGGCGCTGTTTAGGCTCTTCGGTATTCGCGTTTTCATTCGCATCATTATTATTCGAGGTCTGATGCTGTTGCATCTCTTCCGATGATGGCTGCACAGGTGATGCTGATGGCTGTTCGTTAACAGTCACCGGGGTAACGTCTTGGTTCAACGCATCCTGTTCAGACACACGCTCATGACTTACCAACGTTTCGTCAGCCGATTGAGACTGAAGACGAACCTGTTTGGTTAGTTTGCGGCGTTGGCGACGCTCTTTCTCGACCACTGCTTTTTCTTGAGTATCCCGCGGGTCTTTCTTCGCTTCGGATTGTGCATCCTGAGCAATTTTTTGTCCTTCCTCGGCTAACTTGGTCGCAGAATTTTTATCTTTATTCCCGCGCTTATCCTGCTTTTCCTGTTTTGGTTTACGAGGCTGAGACTTCGTCGGTTTCTTCTCATCAGAAGTTTGCTGTTTTACTTCTGCTGAGTCCGCATTATCTGATTTGGACTTGTTGCTATCCTGAGATTGCTGACGTGGACGTCTACGTTGCTCAGAATTGCGTTCACGGGAACGACGAGGTTTTCTGTTCTCTGTACGTTGTTCCTGTTCTGGTTTTTCTGTCTCAGTGACCGATTTTTCTGGCTGGGCCGACTCCGAACCGGAGAACAGGTTCGTCAAGCCTTTCATAAAGCGACTGAACAGCCCCGGTTGTGTTGGTTCTTTCGGTTCACTTTTCTTCTGTGTGTCTTGATCTTGGGCTGGAGCCTGAGGCGCTTTAGGTTGAGGCGCTGATGTCGTTGGCGCAGCAAATCCTTTTAATACAGGCTCTTCGACTCGTCGCTGTTTCACTTCAGGTTCGACAACATCTTTATTTTCAGCCTCACGAATGCTGTCCATTCGTTTTGGTACGAGGTAAGACAGCATTTCCTGTTCTTCACCTTCTCTGACTCGGATGACCTCAAAATGAGGTGTTTCCATATCAGAATTCGGCACGATGGTGATTTTGGCATCTTGAATTCGCTCGATGTGATTGATCGAGCGACGTTTCTCATTCAATAAATAAGATGCAATCGGTACAGGAACAACTGCAAGTACCTGTGAGGTATTATCTTTCAGTGCTTCTTCTTCAATCAATCGCAGCACAGAGAGTGCAAGAGATTCGTTATCCCGAACAACGCCTGTCCCAGAACAACGAGGACAAATATGGTGACTTGCCTCTGCCAGAGAAGGACTCAGGCGTTGTCTGGACATTTCAAGTAGTCCGAATCTGGAGATGCGACCAATCTGAACTCGGGCACGGTCTACACGAACGGCTTCTCGAAGTTTATTCTCAACTTCACGTTGATGACGAACCGGCGTCATATCAATGAAGTCGATGACCACAAGGCCACCTAAATCTCGTAATCGAAGTTGACGGGCGATTTCTTCAGCAGCTTCCAGATTGGTATTCAGCGCTGTCTCTTCGATATCGCCACCCTTAGTTGCACGAGCAGAGTTGATATCGATAGATGTGAGTGCTTCTGTCGGATCGATAACTATCGAGCCACCGGAAGGTAAACGGACTTCACGCTGGAATGCGGATTCGATTTGGCTTTCGATTTGATAATGACTGAATAGCGGCACTTCACCTTCATACTTCTTCACCCGATTAACAAAGTCGGGACGTACGAGGCGAATATGTTCTAGTGCACGTTCGTAAATGGTATTGCTATCGATCAAGATTTCGCCTATATCACGACGTAGATAATCGCGAATTGCACGTGCAATAACATTACTTTCCTGATGGATCAGAAAGGGTGCAGGATTAGAGTCGGAAGCCTGTTTAATCGCACCCCAGTGATTGAGCAGAACATTTAAATCCCATTCTAACTCTTCAGCACTTTTGCCCACACCTGCGGTACGGACAATCAGGCCCATACCTTGAGGAAGTTCGAGTGTACTGAGTGCTTCTTTCAACTCAGTTCTTTCTGTGCCTTCGATACGACGGGAAATCCCACCGGCACGAGGATTATTCGGCATCAGAACCAAATAACTACCAGCCAGAGAGACAAATGTTGTCAGTGCAGCACCTTTACTACCGCGTTCTTCCTTCTCGATTTGAACGATGACTTCCTGACCTTCTTTCAGAACTTCCTTAATACTAGGACGTCCTTGATAAGTGTATCCGGCTGGGAAATATTCTTTCGCCACTTCTTTGAGAGGAAGGAAACCGTGTCTTTCAGCACCATAATCAACAAATGCTGCTTCCAAACTTGGCTCAACTCTGGTGATTTTTCCTTTGTAAATATTAGCTTTTTTTGATTCGTGTCCAGGACTTTCTATATCCAGATCGAAAAGTCGCTGACCATCGACCAGCGCGACACGCAACTCTTCTTTTTGAGTTGCGTTAATTAACATTCTTTTCATTTAAAAATCTCGTTGTATTTCTTTTGTTTTGATTATTTGTTGTTCTTATTGCTTGTATTTCGTCTTCATGGTGCCTGATCCCATGGCTTTGCTTGCAGCCTCTCGGCTGGAAGGGACGCTCAAAAAGGCACTTCAGTCCTCACCCGCTGATTGTTTCACCAGTGATAAGCCGCAGTGTGCGGTAGATACTCAACATGAATGACGATGAGTAGAACAATAAGAAGTTACGGTCATGTCTGTCTTACGCCATTTGCAGCATACAAAGAACCGTAAGTTTCTACCCAAAATTGCTCAAAACATGGCGCTGTGAGTTAAAACGTTGCCAGTTTGTCTATTGCAGCTATGGACTATAGCAGTGGCAACGTATTTCAGCAATCTGCTTTATAAAAAATAAACCCAAAAAAATGGGCTATGGAAGCTGAGATCATTGATAAATTGCAGTTTTGACATGCGTTTGTTCGAGATTAAGGCACGAGAAGGCAGGAATAGCAAAATATTTATCACTATGATATCGAACATCAAGATAGTATGATGCGCGCTTTTAAGCCAATATTGCTATCCCAGTAAACTACTATGCTCAGTGATGAAGCGCTAGGTTGATCGGATCGCCTGTATCAGCAACTTCTTTTTATAAACAATAAGCAAATTTTTATAAACAATGAACAAATGAGCGAAATCAGAACCCAAGTCCAGTTTGTCAATATTGATGAAGATATAGCCGGCCAGCGAATTGATAACTTCCTGCGTAATAAATTGAAAGATGTTCCGAAGAGTGTCGTTTACCGTATTCTGCGTAAAGGTGAAGTGCGTGTGAACAAGAAACGGATCAAGCCTGAATATAAATTACAACCCGGTGATGTTATCCGGATCCCACCTGTGACATTACCGCAGAGCGATACGCCACAAGAACCATTGAGTACCAAACTGGAAAAAGTATCGGAATTAGAGCAGTGTATTTTATTTGAAGATGATGCGTTACTCGTGCTGAACAAGCCCTCGGGTACTGCCGTTCACGGTGGAAGTGGGTTAAAGTTTGGCGTGATAGAAGCATTACGGGCACTTCGGCCGCAAGCCCGTTTTCTGGAATTGGTTCATCGAATTGACCGAGATACTTCGGGCATCCTGTTGGTCGCGAAAAAGCGCTCAGCTCTTCGTCATTTACAAGCTCAGTTTCGGGATAAGTCAGTTCAGAAGTACTACAACGCTCTTGTGATGGGGCGGTGGGAAGCTAAATGCCGGAAAATCAATGCACCTCTGTTAAAAAACGAAGTCAATAGTATTGTTCGAGTGAATCCGCAAGGGAAGGCTTCAGAAACTCGTTTTAAAGTTATCGAAGTATTTTCTCAGGCAACATTAATTCAGGCGAGTCCCGTGACTGGCCGGACTCACCAGATTCGAGTGCATACGCAATATGCAGGCCATCCGATTGCTTGGGATGACCGCTATGGCGATCCCCGCTTTGATGCCTATACCGGGAAATTAGGACTGAATCGGCTCTTTTTACACGCGGCACAGATACGTTTTATTCATCCAACGAGCGGTGAAACGATGGAAATTGTGGCACCGATGGAGAAGAAGCTTGAGAGAGTGTTGGCACAGCTACGTTCATAGCACCGTCATGCCTTCCGCTTCAAGTAAGTCGATGAGTTTGATCAGAGGTAATCCCACCAGTGCGTTGGGATCGTCGCCTTCCAAGCGCTTAAATAAAGCAATACCCAGACCTTCGCTTTTGAAACTACCGGCACAGTCAAGCGGTTGTTCCATTTCAACATAACGTTCAATCTGACTGTGCGTTAATTGCCGGAAGTGGACATGGAATTGATCAACAATACATTGGGTTGTCCCGGTGACATTGTTGTATACCGCAAGCCCCGTATAAAAGGTGATTTTATCCCCAGATTGTGCCATCAATTGCTGAATCGCGTGTTCTTTAGTCTGTGGTTTCCCGACGATTTGCCCTTGCACAACACACACTTGGTCTGAGCCGATGACCAGACTCGGTTGTTTTTGAGGACAGCTTTGTGCTTTTTGTCGTGCTAAACGTTGAACCAGTGCTTGTGGTGATTCATCAGTCAATGGTGTTTCATCACACTCCGGGGCGATAGAAAGAAAGGGGATGGCTATTTTTTCCAACAACTGGCGCCGATATTTGGAGGTAGAAGCTAAAATAAGTTGGTAATGGCTCATATAGATATTTAATGAATTCTTTGGTGTTGTGCCGAGAATATATGATAATGCTATGGAGATCACCGTAAGTGGATCGGAATGGCGAAAAAAAGCTAACTTTTTTCCCTTTTTCTTTGACTAAATTTAATTTGGAAGATAATATTCGCACCCTATGCAAAAGGTAAAAATCCCGCGAACGGTTGATCCGATAAAAGCGGCTCAGAAACGACTCGACTATGATGGTATCATTCAAGTCGGTCTTTTTAAGCGCTTAGAGGAAGCAGTCGAAGGCGTAAAATGTGACGCTGACGTCTCATTGTCATTTGGGTTTGATGAGCAGCGACTCGTTGTTATCTCTGGTAAAGCTAGCATCGAAGTTGATTTGCAGTGTCAACGTTGTAATGAGGTTTTTCCACACCATTGTGATGTGGATTTCACTTATACCCCAAATTTAGGGAAGAAAAGTGAAGATGCACCGGAATCATACGATTTGGTAGATCGGAATGAGTTCGGTGAAGTAGACCTGATTCAATTGGTTGAAGACGAGTTCATCATTGGTTTACCCCAAGTCGCGATGCATGATCAATCAGACTGTCGTGTTGATTCAGACAATATGGTATTTGGTGATATTCCTGATGAAGTTCCGGAAGATAAACCGAATCCATTTGACGTATTAAAGAGCTTGAAGCGCTAGTTTTTATCGCTGAGCATTCATTAACATAGGAGTAGGGTCCATGGCCGTACAACAAAACCGTAAAACACGTTCTAAGCGTGGTATGCGTCGTTCACATGATGCGTTGACTACAGCTGCTTTGTCTGTAGATGCAACTTCAGGTGAAACTCACCTACGTCACAATGTAACCGCAGATGGTTACTACCGTGGCAAAAAGGTAATCAACAAGTAAGGTTGACCTTTGCAATATTATACCGTTGCACTTGATGCAATGGGCGGGGACTTCGGACCTCGCGTAACAGTGCCTGCCGCCGTGCAGGCACTGTCGCGTTTCCCAGCGCTAAAAGTGATTTTGGTCGGTGATCGGAACGCAATCACCTTTCAATTGTCTCAGTTAGGTTACTCTGACAGCTCACGCGTGAGCATTGTTCATAGTGATCAAGTCATTTCGAATTCAGAAAAACCTTCTCTTGCTCTGCGACGTTTTATGCATAGCTCTATGGGAATGGCGATAGACTTGGTGACAGAGCAAGTTGCTGATGCATGTGTCAGTGCAGGGAACACTGGCGCGCTGATGGCACTTTCACGCTTTCGTTTGAAGTTGCTTCCCGGGATTGATCGACCTGCGTTGATTTCCGCGCTTCCGACAGTGTCAGGAAAGCGTTTGTGGATGTTGGACTTAGGCGCAAATGTTTCCTGTGATGCTGATTCTCTATTTCAGTTTGCTGTTATGGGAAGTGCTTTGGCAGAAGTGCATTTGGGACATAAGGCGCGAGTTGCTGTCTTGAATGTTGGTGAAGAAGACATTAAAGGTAATGATTTTGTCAGACGATGCGCTGATATGCTAAGACAAACACAGTCAATCCATTTTATTGGTAATGTTGAAGGCAATCAAATATTCAACGATCTGACCGATGTTGTGGTTTGTGATGGTTTTGTTGGCAATGTCTGTTTGAAAAGCTGTGAGGGGACGGCCCAGCTATTTATTGATCAGCTAAGAAATAAAATGTTTGGTTCATCAATAAAGGGTTGGATCGCAAGAAAATTATTTTCTGAGCTATTTATTGGATTAAAAAACCTGAACCCCGACCACTATAACGGAGCAAGTTTGTTAGGATTGCGTGGCATTGTGGTGAAAAGTCACGGTAGTGCTGATATATCCGCTTTCGCCAATGCGATAGGAGAAGCGGTACACGAAATTAAAGAGCAAGTACCCAGTCGTATTAGCGAACGATTAGAAGCAGTTTTACTCGAGAGGCATTATTAGTCTTCATGTATAGCAAAATATTAGGTACAGGCAGCTACCTGCCATCTCAGGTGCGAACTAACGCAGATTTAGAGAAAATGGTAGAAACGAGTGATGAGTGGATTGTTACACGCACAGGAATCAAAGAACGGCGTGTTGCTGCAGAAGATGAAACGGTAGCCGACATGGCTTATTTGGCGTCGGTAAAGGCGTTGGAGATGTCAGCTGTTTCTAAAGATGATATCGATATGATTATCGTTGCGACCACCAGTGGTAGTCATTCATTTCCTTCATCAGCTTGTCAGGTTCAGGCACAGCTTGGTATCAAAGGATGCCCGGCTTTTGATATAGCGGCAGCCTGTTCAGGGTTTATGTTTGCTCTGTCAGTGGCCGATCAACATATCAAGTCAGGGATGTGTAAAAACATTCTTGTCATTGGTTCTGATGTATTATCAAAAACCTGTGATCCGACTGATCGTTCAACCATTATTCTTTTTGGTGATGGGGCTGGTGCTGTTGTGCTTGGTCGCAGTGAAACGCCCGGAATTCTATCAACTCACATTTATTCCGATGGTGAGTATGGCTCGCTGTTGTCTTTGGAAACGCCACAATCTGGCGGTGATTCTGATAAATGGGTCTATATGGCTGGAAATGAAGTCTTTAAAGTGGCAGTGAATCAATTGTCGCAGCTTGTTAAAGATACATTGGCAGCAAATCAAATGGATAAAGCGGAACTGGATTGGTTGGTTCCTCATCAAGCCAATCTGAGAATTATCTCTGCAACGGCACGAAAGCTTTCCATGTCGATGGACCAGGTTGTTGTGACTTTAGACCGGCATGGCAACACATCAGCGGCCTCAGTACCCACTGCTTTAGATGAAGCTGTTCGGGATGGTCGCATCCAACGTGGTCAGACACTATTGTTGGAAGCTTTTGGCGGTGGTTTTGCGTGGGGTTCTGCACTCGTCGTATTTTAATACTGAAAACAATCCATAGCATGGCGTGATTATGCTCCGTGGCGGGGATTGTTTGGCAAAAGGAATGAAAAATGAGCAAATTTGCTATTGTGTTTCCCGGTCAAGGTTCACAAACGGTTGGGATGCTTGCCGAACTGGGTGAGCAATATGATGTGGTTCAACAGACATTTGCTGAAGCATCTGATGCCTTGGGATATGACCTATGGTCACTGGTGCGAAATGGACCGGCCGAAGACCTGAATCAAACTTTTCGGACTCAACCTGCATTGCTTGCTGCTTCGGTTGCAATCTGGCGGGTGTGGCAATCTTTGGGATTAGAGATGCCAACAATATTGGCCGGACATAGTCTTGGTGAATATTCTGCTTTGGTTTGTGCTGGTGTGATTGATTTTAACCAAGCAATCAAATTAGTTGAATTACGTGGTCAGCTGATGCAGGAAGCTGTTCCTGCCGGCAGTGGTGCGATGTTTGCTATCATTGGTCTCGACGATAATGCTATTGCGAATGCATGTATCGAGGCTGCAAATGGACAGATTGTATCTCCGGTAAACTTTAACTCTCCGGGACAAGTCGTGATTGCCGGTGAAAAAGATGCCGTGCAACGGGCAGGTGAACTTTGTAAAGAAGCGGGTGCGAAGCGTGCTCTGCCATTACCAGTCTCAGTACCGTCTCACTGTGCATTGATGAAGCCAGCAGCGGACAAGCTTGCTGAGACATTGAAAGCGATGACATTCAATTCACCTGAAATCCCAGTGATTAATAATGTTGATGTGATTGCTGAAAGCGATCCGGAAAAGATCAAAGATGCGCTTGTTCGTCAATTGTATAATCCAGTTCGGTGGACTGAAACTGTACAAAAAATGCATGATCAAGGTATTGAAAAATTATTTGAAGTGGGGCCGGGAAAAGTTCTGACGGGCCTGACAAAACGAATTGTTAAAACACTGGCTGCAGAGGCAGTAAATGATACTGCTTCATTGAATTCAGTTCAGTCATCATAGGGAAAAGAAACATGAGTAATTTCATGAGTCTAGACGGTAAGATTGCATTGGTTACAGGTGCCAGCCGAGGTATTGGTCGTTCTATTGCTGAATTGCTTGTAGAACGTGGTGCAACGGTTATCGGGACTGCAACCAGTGACAATGGTGCTGTTGCAATCAGTGAGTATTTAGGTGAAAAGGGTAAAGGCTTCAAACTGAATGTCACAGATCCTGATTCTATCGAGTCAGTTCTGAAGGCTATTGGTGAAGAATTCGGGGTGATCGACATCCTCGTGAACAATGCCGGTATTACTCGTGATAACTTACTGATGCGCATGAAAGATGAAGAATGGCTAGAAATCATGGACACTAACCTGACTTCTATCTATCGTCTTTCAAAGGCTGTTTTACGTGGCATGATGAAGAAACGTTGTGGCCGTATTGTCAATGTGGGCTCTGTTGTGGGAACCATGGGGAATGCAGGGCAAGCAAACTATTCTGCTGCGAAAGCAGGTGTAATTGGTTTTAGTAAATCGATGGCTAGAGAAGTTGCTTCTCGTGGTATTACAGTCAATACTGTTGCACCTGGTTTTATCGAAACTGATATGACAAACGCTATGAATGATGAGCAAAGAGCTGCTACACTCGCTCAAGTTCCCGCAGGAAGATTAGGTTCTCCTCGTGAAATTGCAACGGCTGTTGCGTTTTTAGCTTCTGAGGAAGCAGCGTATATCAGTGGAGAAACGTTACATGTCAATGGTGGCATGTATATGATCTAAGCCGATGATGAAAGTGTTTGTAAAAGTGGATAAAATGCAATTATCGATGTTTATAAGCATTATCATCATGAGTGTTTAGTATTTATGCATGATTTATATCAAAAATGGTCTGAACTTCGGTTAAAATCGTAAAAATTGTGGTTTGACCAGCGATGACCCTCTTGCAACTTTCCCTAGTTCTAATAAACTACGGGACATCGCATTAAGCGAAATCTGTAAAGGAAAAGAAAAATGAGCAACATCGAAGAACGCGTAAAGAAAATCATTGTTGAACAGCTAGGTGTAGACGAAGCAGAAGTTAAAAACGAAGCTTCTTTCGTTGAAGATCTAGGTGCTGATTCCCTGGATACAGTTGAGTTGGTTATGGCTCTTGAAGAGGAATTCGACACTGAGATTCCTGATGAAGAAGCTGAGAAGATCACAACTGTTCAAGCTGCGATCGATTACGTTAATAGCGCTCAGTAATCTATCTCTCCAGGCGGCTATCTGGCCGCCTGAGTTTTAATTAACTCGTCTCATCTCTTCTATAGAACTTTTCAATTCCGGAGAATATGATTGTGTCCAAGCGTCGTGTCGTTGTTACTGGTATGGGGATGTTATCGCCAGTAGGCAACACAGTAGAATCTTCTTGGAAAGCCTTGCTTGCAGGAAAAAGTGGCATTGTTAACATTGAGCACTTTGATACTGAAGGCTTTTCAACTCGTTTTGCAGGATTAGTGAAGAACTTTAACTGTGAAGACTATATGTCTAAAAAAGATGCCCGAAAAATGGATTTATTTATCCAATATGGTATAGCCGCGGGTATACAAGCATTAGACGATTCAGGTCTTGTGATAAACGAAGAAAATGCAGCACGAGTTGGTGTTGCGATCGGTTCTGGTATTGGTGGTTTAGATCTGATTGAGGCTGGTCATCAGGTTTTGGTTGATAAAGGGCCACGTAGGGTCAGTCCTTTCTTTGTGCCTTCGACAATTGTGAATATGGTTGCCGGAAATTTATCAATCATGCGTGGATTACGCGGACCAAATATTGCTATCTCCACTGCCTGTACAACAGGGTTGCACAATATCGGACATGCTGCTCGAATGATCGCGTATGGTGATGCTGATGCAATGGTTGCTGGTGGTGCAGAAAAAGCATCAACACCGCTCGGTATCGCTGGATTTGGCGCAGCAAAAGCATTATCAACTCGCAATGATGAACCTGAGAAAGCCTCTCGTCCATGGGATAAAGGGCGCGATGGGTTTGTTCTTGGTGATGGTGCCGGTGTTATCGTGCTTGAAGAATATGAACACGCGAAAGCTCGCGGTGCAAAAATTTATGCAGAATTAGTCGGTTTTGGCATGTCTGGTGATGCTTACCACATGACTTCACCAAGTGCAGATGGTTCTGGTGGTGCACTGGCGATGGAAGCGGCACTTCGTGATGCAGGAATTACCGGTACTCAAGTCGGTTATATCAACGCCCACGGAACGTCGACACAAGCGGGTGATCTTGCTGAATTAAAAGGTGTGAAACGTGCGTTAGGTGAGGAAGGTGCCAAGCAGGTACTTGTATCATCGACAAAATCGATGACAGGGCATCTTCTCGGTGCGGCCGGTTCCGTTGAAACCATCATCACTATCATGTCGCTTGTCGATCAAATCGTTCCGCCGACCATTAACCTCGATGATCCGGAAGATGATTTGGATATTGACTTAGTACCGAACACTGCGCGTCAGGTAGTCAATATGGAATATGCGATTTGTAACTCTTTCGGGTTTGGTGGAACCAATGGCACTTTAATCTTTAAAAAAGTGTAAGTTGTCACTTATCCACTTGTATTGATACGGCTTGATGCATAGCATTAAGCCGTTTTCTTTTTGTAGGATGCAGATATGATTTTGATTGACGGGATGCCAGTTTCATCGATACCTGCGGATGACCGATCTTTTCAATATGGTGATGGTTGTTTTTCAACGATTCTAACTATCGACGGCCAGATGCAGCACTGGCTGTATCATCAGCAAAGAATGGAAGATTGCCTGAATATATTACAAATCCCATATCCGGATTGGGATGAAGTCGCGCGCTGGATCAATCAGGTTGTGGTGATGACTCCCAAAGCCGGCATCAAAATTCATATCAGCCGTGGGAGTGGGGGGCGAGGATATAGCCCTAGCACAATTCCCTCACCGCGGGTCACGGTCCAGTCATTTGATTATCCGAAACATTATGATGCATTGATTTCAGATGGCATTCAGTTAGGTGTCTGCCAGCGACGTCTCGGGCATAATCCATTGTTGGCTGGGCATAAACATAATAATCGGTTAGAACAAATTTTACTCAAAGCTGAAGCTGAGACATCCGGTTATATGGATGCGGTTGCGCTGGATTTGTACGATCAAGTGATTGAGACAACAATGGCAAATCTATTCTGGTTTCGGGATAATGTGCTCCATACACCGGATTTAACATTGGCTGGTGTTGCCGGAGTGATGAGACGAGTGGTACTCGATATTGCGACTCAGCAGGGGATCGCGCTCAATATCAGTCACTTTTCTCTGGATGATCTGCTTGGTGCTGATGAAATTTTTATGACGAATTCAATTTTGGGGGTTGCACCTGTTGTTCAGATTCAATCAGCGTGCTTTGTGCTGGGAGAGCGGGTGCGAGATTTACAAAAGAGAGTGAACTGGTGTTAAAAAAAATATTATTTGGATGCTGTCTCGTTGCGTTGGTCGTGGTTGGTAGTGTTATCATTTTTTATCAGAAAGTAGATAGTTACCTCACTCAGTCACTTCAATTGCCAACGGAGCAGCAATTTGTGACGATTCATCAGGGTGAGTCATTGCGCTCTGTTCTGAGATCTTTTGAAGACAAATCTTGGTTACACCCTTCTATTGCTGCTCATTTGATGCATCGATTCTATCCCGCACTGGCTAAAATTAAAGTTGGGACTTACCAAGTGCAGTCAGGAGAGACATTGCACAATGTACTACAACGGTTTACCGCCGGAGATGAATATCAATTCACGATTACTCTGATTGAAGGCAGCCGTTTTCATGATGTCTTGAAGAAGTTGGCAACTGAGTCTCATCTGAAACATGAAATCCAGTCAATGTCTGAAGCCGAAATTGCAAAGCGATTGTCGATAGATAAACCAAAATTAGAAGGTTTATTCCTTGCAGAGACATATCACTATACGGCTGGTACCAGTGATATAGACATTTTGAAACGTGCAAATCAAAAGCTGAACTCGGTACTTCAGCATACATGGGAGAACCGACAAAATGGTTTACCTTTGCGTTCCCCCTACGAAGCATTAACATTAGCTTCTATTATTGAGAAAGAAACAGCGATTAAAGATGAGAGACAACGGATTGCCTCTGTCTTCATTAATCGACTCAATAAGAGAATGAGGTTACAGACCGACCCGACGGTCATTTATGGAATGGGTTCACGATATGATGGGAATATCCGGAAAAAAGATTTACTCACACCCACACCTTACAATACTTATGTGATTCGCGGTTTACCACCGACCCCGATTGCAATAGTGGGGAGGGGAGCAATTCATGCCGCGTTGAACCCTGAAGTCAGTGATTATCTTTATTTTGTCGCAAGTGGGAATGGCGGCCATGTTTTTTCTAAATCATTGGCGGAACACAATGCTGCGGTAAAACGTTATTTAAAACAATTAAGAACGAAGAAATGAAAGCGAAATTTATTGTAGTGGAAGGGTTAGAAGGTGCCGGGAAAAGCACAGCGATCCAAACCGTGGTTGATACGCTGAAAGATTTTGGTGTCTCTTCTGTCGTAAAAACACGAGAGCCGGGAGGAACGCCGATTGCTGAAAAATTACGTCGTCTCGTCAAGGAAGAGCATGAGGGAGAGGTCATCTATGATATGACTGAATTATTGCTGATTTATGCCGCCAGAGTACAGCTCGTTGAAGGCGTTATCAAACCCGCTCTCAACGCTGGACAGTGGGTGATTGGTGATCGGCATGATTTGTCTTCTCAGGCTTATCAGGGGGGCGGACGGCAGATTGACCCTGCAATGATTCAAACGTTAAAAGAATCGGTTCTGGCGCAGTTTGAACCAGATTTCACGCTCTATCTTGATATCAATCCTGAAATTGGGCTGGAGCGAGCCAGAGGCCGCGGAGAACTTGATCGTATTGAAAAAATGGATATGAGTTTTTTTGAGCGGACTCGGGCTCGATATTTACAGTTAGCAAATCATGATGAACGAATTCAGGTGATTTCTGCAGAGCAACCGTTAGCGCTGGTGCAGAAAGATATACGACACGTGTTAATGAATTGGTTATCTGCACAATAGGGACGCATACAAATGTCACTATATCCTTGGTTTCAACAAATCTGGCAACAATGGTGTCAGACACTTGCTCATAACTCAGTTTCACCCGCGACACTGTTGGTCGTCAAAGAGGGGATGGGAGAAGCGACGTTTATCGAAGCTGCTGCTCGTTCACTTTTATGTGTTCATGGGTCAGAGCTATGTGGTTATTGTCATGGTTGTCAATTGATGGATTCTCAAAGTCATCCTGACTTTCACTGGGTGAAGCCGGAACAAGAGGGGAAATCAATTACCGTTGATATGGTGCGGCAGATTAATCAGATTGCTCAGGAGTCTTCTCAGTTTGGTGGTTATCGAGTGATTGTAATTCAACCTGCCCACCTCATGAATGAATCTGCGGCAAATGCCTTACTGAAGACCCTGGAAGAGCCACCAAGCCACTGTTGCTTTATACTGGTTACGGATTGTATTGATCGTGTACTACCAACCATTTTAAGCCGGTGCCGTCAGTTACATGTGTCTGAGCCTGCTCATACCGTTGTCGCAGAATGGCTCGCAAGAGAAACAGGGCAAGATATTGCACCGTATATGGTTAAACTGAATGATTATGCACCGATTCGAGCGCTTCATTTTATTCAGTCACAGGAGCACAAAAATTATTTACGGTTGGTCGAATTGTTCTGTCACTTTCTGCATTCACCTTTGCAATCTATACATGCATTGGTTGATGAGATTCAGATGTCCCCGTTGGTACGCTTGACTTGGCTATGGTATTTACTGACTGATGCGCAGAAATTTCATTTTCAGACCCAAGATGAAATTGTGCTACCGAAGAGTGAAGAAGTTGCGCAATACCTTTCTTATAGTATGCTTTACCAACAATACCGAGAATTGATCACGCTACGGCATCGTTTGGAAGTACACCGTGGTTTAAATTCAGAACTACTGGTTTTTGACTGGTTATCAAAATTTAAAGGAGCTCCATGTTTGTCGACTCCCACTGCCATTTAGATAAACTCAATTACGATGAGTTACATCTGGATATCCAAGATGTTTTAAATAAAGCGCGTCATGTTCAGGTTGAACAAATCCTATCTGTGGGTGTGACGCTAGCATCCTTTCCCCAAATGCTAAAAATGATCGAACCATTCGACTGGGTTCATGCCTCCTGTGGTGTTCACCCTCTGGATGTTGAAAGTGATTTTGCGCTAGATACTTTTTATGAATATGCCAATCATGCCAAAGTCATTGCCATCGGCGAAACGGGTCTTGACTATCATTATCGTCCGGAGACGGCTGAATTACAGAAACTGAGATTCATGCAGCAGATTGAAGTTGCTGTCGCGCTGAATAAGCCTCTGATTATTCATACTCGTAACGCAAGAGAAGATACGCTGGCATTATTGCGTCAAGGAAAAGCGGAGCAATGTCGTGGGGTGATTCACTGTTTTACAGAAGATATGGCATTTGCTCAGGCTGCGATGGATCTTGGCTTTTATATTTCAATTTCAGGGATAGTGACCTTCCGTCAGGCGATGGAATTGAAATCTGTCGTGAAAGACCTTCCTTTAGATCGTTTGCTGATTGAAACGGATTCTCCTTATTTGGCGCCTGTCCCACATCGGGGGCAAGAGAACCAACCCGCTTTTGTGACTGAAGTGGCGAAGTGTATCGCGCAGTTAAAAGATATACCTGTCAGTGAAGTTGCGCATCAAACAACCAATAATTTCTTGGATCTTTTTTTTCTATAGAAATAAAGTTTGTTGTTAAAAATATTAATATGCACCATTATGGAGCATTAAATTAATTTGATACTCAAAAAAATAGATTTTTAGTTGGTTGTTTCGCTGATTTAATCGACACAAATCAGAAAAAAGTTAATTTGTAACAATAATTAACATGAGAGGGGTATTTATTTTCGATGAAAAATTAGATCGCTTGGTAAAATATTTCATATTTATTAATAAGTTATATACAATGTAATCCATTTCATAGCACATGCTAGACTGTGATCTATATATTACTTTGAAACTAAAGTTGCTAACTTTCTGGAAAGTTTGAGAGACGTCAATATATATTTAGAGCCGGAAAATATAATGCCTATGTGATTAACTTTCCACGAGAACTTGGGGAATGGCGACGGGGGTGGCCATGAAGTTCTCGTTAAATTAAATTCTAATAACTTACTCAGGAGCATAAAATATGTCTAAGAACCTTTTTGCGGAACTGCAAAAAGTTGGTAAATCACTGATGCTACCCGTATCAGTGTTACCGGTTGCAGGTATATTACTTGGTGTTGGTGCCGCTAATTTTAGCTGGTTACCAGAAGTCATTTCTCATCTGATGGAACAAGCAGGTGGTTCGGTATTCGGACAGATGGCGTTGTTATTTGCTGTCGGTGTTTCATTAGGTTTTACAAACAATGATGGGGTTTCCGGACTTTCCGCGATTGTGGGTTACGGTATCATGGTTGCGACATTGAAGGTCATGGCGACTGTGATGGGTGTTGAATCCATCGATACTGGGGTTCTTGGCGGTATCCTGTCGGGTGGTCTTGCCGCATGGGCATTTAACCGTTTCTTCAAAATTCAATTACCAGACTATCTAGGTTTCTTTGCTGGTAAACGTGCTGTGCCAATCATCACCGGTTTCTTATCGATTATCCTTGGTGTGCTGCTGTCGATTATCTGGCCACCGATTGGTTCTGCAATTGCTCTATTCTCAGACTGGGCAGCGCAACAGAACCCAGTGTTGGCATTCGGTATTTACGGCGTAGTTGAACGTTCTCTTATTCCTTTTGGTTTGCACCACATTTGGAACGTACCATTCTTCTATGAGGCAGGTACATGTACAAACAACGCGGGTCAGGTTGTTCACGGTATTATGACTTGCTTCTTGACTGCTGATGATGCTTCTCGTGCTGCAGGTCATGGTTTTGGTCAGCTTGCTGGTGGTTATCTGTTTAAAATGTTTGGTCTGCCTGCTGCTGCTTTTGCAATTGCGCGTTGTGCTAAACCTGAAAACCGTGCAAAAATCATGGGTATCATGGCGTCAGCTGCATTGACTTCATTCCTGACAGGTATTACTGAACCAATCGAGTTCTCATTCCTGTTCGTTTCACCACTGCTGTATGGTATTCATGCGCTTCTGGCTGGTCTGGCATATGTCATCACTAACTATTTGGGTATAGTTCACGGCCATACATTCTCCAATGGTTTCATTGACTTTGTCGTACAATCTGCACATGCACAGAAAATGCTTCTGCTTGTCGGCGTAGGCCTTGTTTATGCAGTGATTTACTATGTTGTATTCACTGTTGTTATCCGCACTCTGGATATCAAAACACCTGGTCGTGAAGACGATATGGTAGATGACGTGGTGACTGGTGATTCGGAAATGGCGTCTGCTCTTGTTGCTGCATTTGGCGGCAAAGCGAATATCACAAACTTGGATGCATGTATCACTCGTTTACGTGTTTCAGTTGATAACACTGATGCTGTTGATCAAGATAAACTGAAATCACTGGGTGCTGCTGGTGTTGTCGTTGTGAAAGGCGGTGTTCAGGCTATCTTCGGTACTCGCTCTGATGTATTGAAAACTGAAATGGACGAGTGGATGCGCGGCCATAATTAATGGTTTGATGTATTTCATTTCGTTACTAAAGGGAGCTACGGCTCCCTTTTTTAATGGTTAACATTACCGAGTTGTAAGCGTGTGATAACCGATTTCTATTCAGAATCTGAAGACTAAAGCCTACGACATTCTCGTATACTCGGTGATATCATCTCTCAAATACTAGGCATATTCCCACGAACAGTGAATCTAATTTTTTGAATATCTTTGTTTTGCATTGACTCATTCATGACACTAATGACTCTTCAGTGAGTAAAGTGACTCTTGTTTATACATATTTATAAGAGAGTCGTGCGATGAGAATAATGACTATTGCTATCGGTGCCCTGACGTTGTCATCATTTGCTTATGCTGCATCATCAGTAACATCATCTCCCCAAGTCGCAGTCGGGATTGGTGTCGATCAGGGATTAAGTGCCGTATTGGAGCTGAATGATCAATATCGTATCTCCGCTGGCAATGATGGTATGAGTGCTGATTATTTGTTTAAAAAAGGACAATTTGAACAGCCAAATATTCCTGTTGACTGGTATGTAGGTGCTGGTGGATGGACTGAGTGGGGGGATGACGATAACGATTTTGGTGTCAGGCTACCTCTCGGAGTGGACTGGACATATAAAAATCGCATTCATGTTTATGGACAGGTTCATCCAGAGCTTGATTTACATGATGATGTCGAGCTTCAGCTTGGTGCCGCAGCCGGTGTAAGTTATCAATTCTAGAGCATCGAAATCTGCTGGGTGAGTGCCACTGTGTTCTCAGCGTGAATCATCAAAAAGGCCGATAGATATTCGTCTATCGGCCTTAATCATTTGTGCGTTGTTATTGAAACTTAGTTATTGAAATTTAGTCAGATTGACGCATTGCTTTCTTCATACAGATGAATGCACCGCCCCATGTAATACCGAGACCAATAACCATCATAATGATTGCACTGATATCCATGTTATCCCTCCTGAGGACGACTTTTCAGGTTAATTAAAATACCGATAACGAGCAGAGCAAGCATCAGAACCCAACCGATAGTGAGGTCGTAGCCGCCATAACCTTCCGTCAATAATGTGTGAAGTTTCGTGGCCAGAATCGTCGCCAATATGACCGGTGTGATAAAGCGCAGACAAATATCAAACCAGACACCAATAGAAAAGTCAGATTTGGAATTCGCATACTTACGGATATCAGACACTTTGAATAACCATGTCATCATCACAATTTCGACAAAGCAGCCAGTCATGATACCGATATTGTTTGCAAAGTGATCGACCAGATCGAGCAGTAAGATACCGCCATTAGTAACGAAAGCCATTGACACAACAAAGCCTGTCCCGATGACAATACTTGCAGCCTTGTTACGACGCCATTTGGTTTTATCAATGATTGCTGATGTAACGGCTTCCATAATCGATATATGAGAGCTTAAACCGGCAACAACAAGTGCAAAGAACAGTAATGGGCCGAAAATATAGGGTGCTGGTAATAAATTGATTGCGGCAGGGAGGGTGACGAACGCAAGTCCGACCCCAGATGAAACGACATCCGTGAGCTCTTTCCCTTGTTCTTGGGCCATATAGCCTAACACTGAAAAAATCATGATACCTGCAAGAATCGAAAAACCGCAGTTAATCAATACCGTCATAAATGCATTGTTTGTGATATCTGATTTTTCCGGTAAGTAACTTGAGTAAGCCAGCATGATTGCAAAGCCAATACTCAGGGTAAAGAATATTTGACCGTATGCGGCTGCCCAAACTTTAACATCCCATATCTTACTGAAGTCTGGTTTGAACATGTAATTGATACCATCTAATGCTCCGGGAAGCATGGACATACGCCCGATCAAGACCAGTACCATAATGAATAGAATCGGCATCATAATTTTAGATGCGCGCTCAATCCCTGATTTCACACCGTTAATAATCGCTATGTAGGTAATCCCCCAAGCAAGTGCAACGGTCAATGCAATGTTCCAGCGGATACCACCTAGGTTTGTTGGCGTATTTTCACCAAGTCCTAGATAATTGCTGAAGAAGAAAGTATTGGTTTCTGTTCCCCAACCTTGGGTGAACGAAAGGCCAAAATAGGAGATAGCCCAACCGATGACGGCAACATAATAAACACCGATGACGGCAGCGACTCCGACCTGGAACCAACCGAGCCACTCAAATTTTGAATGAATCTGGGAAATTGTCTTTGGTGCGGAACCGCGGTGTTTCTGCCCCATGCTGAATTCTAGAATCATGAAGGGGATGCCGGCTGTGAGCATGGCGAAAAGGTAAGGGATAAAAAATGCGCCACCTCCATTTTCATAAGCCATATACGGAAAGCGCCAGATATTACCTAAACCAATAGCGGATCCGACCGCAGCTAAGATAAAACCAGCACGAGATCCCCATTGTTCTCGCTTCATTTGATACTCCTTTGGTAATGCTTTTCTGAGTGATGAATTCTCATCGATCGTTAATTATTAGATTATAGTTAGTTACAATATAGGAAGGGCGAATGATTCCCTTAACTTATCTTTGTTACTTATAATCGCTAATATTTAGAATTATATTTTTATTTCTAAGTGATATCTCAGAATATTATTCTGTGTATTGTGATGTGTGTGTGCGACATGTGAGATGTTCACCTGTACAACGCTATCGAGATTACAGATTTATAAATAGAAAGGCAATAGATTGTAAACATAATGGATATTTTCTGTTTCAGGAATATATTTTGTTGTTTTTATTATATTCAGATGATGGTGTTGTTATTTTTGTATTCAATTGATAAATTCGCCTGTTTTTAGTGATTTATATGGTTTTTTAATCCTTATTAATATCATTGTCGCTCTGTCTGCTTTCTATTCAAGAACTAGTGTATTACTCGTTGAAGTCGCTAATTCTTAGTCGTGTTGATTGTCATGTAACCATGTCCAAGTCAGATTATGAGATTGCTTGGTGTCAAGGGGATACATTTATTCGAGTTATATTTGTGATATCCTTTTCATAAGTATGATTAAAGAATTGACAGTAATGACCTTCTTATTGGATAGATATAGATGCTAGTGTCATAACTAGCATGATATCTCTTCTTTTTATGAATAGGGTCTGATGACCCGAAATACTGGAGGTGTGTATGGACGTAGATCTGAAATATGCTGTCGTCATTACAAGCATTATCTTTGCGGTATTGATTGGTTCTGGTTTGATTGCTATTGCTAACTAAATTACAACAGCCGCCTATGGGAAAAAACGTTGGTGTAATTTCTGAACAACAGGTCATTGATGATTGTGACCGTCTGTCTCGGTTCATTGGTGGGAAAAATGCTTTGGTTGCTCAAGGTGGCGGTCAGCGGGGCATTTTTACTGCCGGTGTTCTGGATGCATTTAATCTGTCTAATTTTGATCCGTTTGATGTCTATTACGGCACGTCTGCCGGCGCGTTAAACCTTTGTGCATTTCTTTGTCGTCAGCATGGGCTTGGTAAAGCGTTTATTACCGACTTAACCACAGACTCTTCATTTTTTAATCTGTTTGCTTACATCAGGAAAAAGCAGTACGTCGATTTGTCATGGGCACTTGAGCGTATCGTTGAGTATCCGTATCGGCTCGATTTGGATATGGGGCGTCAGGTCTTAGGAGAAAGAAAGGCATATGCGGCAGTCACCAGTTCAGAGACGTTAATCGATCATTACTTACCCATGGTTCAGCCGAACTGGAAAGAGGTACTGTTGGCTTCCTGTGCCATCCCGACACTATGCCATCATCCCATCAATATCAATGGTGAATCCTACGTTGACGGAGGAATTTCAGCATCGATTCCCGTTCAGGAAGCATGGCGGCAGGGAGCCCGTTTTATCGCTGTGATTCGGACTGAATCTGTCACCAATAACAAAGCAGGATTACAGTCTGCGGAGTTACCCCCGAAACCGAGTGAGGCATGGTTGCACCAATCGTTTAGCTACCTGCAAAATCAATGGCAGCAAAAAGTCACACAGTGGCGTCAAGACTGGCGTAATTATTTGCGTCAGAAAATGTCGCTGGTTCCTCAGGAAGAAATGTTGAATGGTGGACGCTGGTTATTTGGTTCGGAACAACTGTATCGAATGAGTCATTTAATCGGTGGTTCTATGGATACACGTCTGACGGATATGTTGATGGTTCATTACCAGACATATGCTTTAACCCTTGAGTTTTTAAAACGTCCGCCAGATGATGTGTTCGTGATTCAGATTGCCCCGGAACAGCCACTTCGTTCCAACACGTTGCTGAGTAGGAAAAGCGATTTGTTATGGGATTATGAGCAAGGATTACAAGCGGGTTATAACTTTATCCGTAGTTGGGAGAATGCCAGAGCGTTGAGCGGTCAATCACTGAAAGCGTCAAAATCAGGGCTGCTGGAATCATAGCAGCCCAACGGGCATTTATCTTACGCTCAAGGATCTCAACTAAAATATCAAACTAAAAGACAGGCAGAACTCGCATACAGTTTGTTGTTCCTTCGACGCCCATCACATCCCCCTGAGTGATAATCACAATATCACCGAATGCCAGTTGCTTTTTCTCTTTGAGAACCGAAAGGGCTTCGAGTGCGATTTCATAAGCTGATTCTTGGTGACTATCGAAATACCAAGGAATTACTCCACGATACAGCGCACAACGGTTTAACGCTTTTTCATTCTTCGACAGGGCAAAGATGGGAAGTTCAGAATTCAGGCGCGAAGTCATCAATGCTGTTCGACCTGACTCGGTCATGGTCACAATCGCTTGGATTCCGTCCATATGGTTGGCAGCATAAATCGTCGACATGGCGACTGTTTCTTCTGCTGTGACAAATGTGCTTTCTAGGCGATAGCTCTGAGTTTTCACTTCCATCACACTTTCTGCACCAATACAGACCTCGGCCATCGCTTTTACCGTCTCGACAGGGTATTTCCCTGCTGCCGTTTCTCCGGATAACATCACCGCATCGGTGCCATCGATGACTGCATTGGCGACATCCATTACTTCTGCCCGGGTTGGCATCGGGTTCTCAATCATCGACTCCATCATTTGGGTGGCAGTAATTACAACGCGATTCAGCGCTTTTGCTCGGTAGATCAGTTTCTTCTGCACTCCGACTAATGCCGGATCACCAATTTCAACGCCTAAGTCCCCTCGGGCGACCATAATCACGTCTGATGCCATGATGATATCGTCAATATTGGCTTGGTTTGAGACTGTTTCTGCACGCTCCACTTTGGCGACAATCTTGGCTTCTAACCCGGCATCCCGAGCCAGACTTCGTGCATACTGTATATCTTGACCATTTCTGGGAAACGAAACGGCCAGATACTCCACATCAAGCTCGGCTGCCAGCAGAATATCTTGTTTGTCTTTTTCGGTGAGCGCCTGAGCGGAAAGACCACCGCCCTGACGGTTAATGCCTTTATTGTTGGAGAGTGGCCCGCCGACTGTCACGGTCGTATGAATTTTTTGCCCTTCAACCATGATGACTTGTAGCTGAACCCGTCCGTCATCCAGCAATAGAATATCGTTGCGTTGAACATCATTGGGGAGGTTTTTGTAATCAATTCCGACAGCGTCTTGATGACCCGCGCCAGGGGGCATATCCGCATCCAGTGTAAATCGATCACCGACATTCAGTATGATCTTACCTTGAGTAAAAGTAGATACACGAATTTTTGGCCCTTGGAGGTCCCCCAGTATCGCCACGTGATGCCCAAGTCTGGCGGCAATCTCACGGACTTTTCTTGCTCGAAGGCGATGATCGTCTGCTGTTCCGTGTGAAAAATTCAGGCGAACAACATTGGCGCCTGCATCGATCAGGGCTTCAAGGTTATTATCCCGATCAGTTGAAGGGCCGAGAGTTGTTACGATTTTAGTTCTTCGTTGGATCTTTTTTGACATGATTTGCTCCTGACTGAGAATCATAAAGTGAGCCATGTAAGTATACTTGAGAACGTTCAAAGCGCTGGCAGAATGGATAAAAATTTAACATTTTTGTAAAAATCATCGTGAATTCAGAATGCTTCGAATGAGTGAACATTTGACTCTCAACACAAACTTGATTGATCGTACGTGATGCCTGTCACGCTCACATACCAAATCGCTTCACAATTACTTTGCAAAGTAAAAAAATTAGCAGGTTGTTGATTTCTGGAGCACATCATGTATACGGCTCAGCCCGGCCATATTGACCACATCAAGCAAATTAATGCTGGTCGTGTTTATAAGTTGATTGATCAAAAAGGCCCTATTTCACGTATTGATCTGTCTAAAGAGAGTGAACTTGCTCCGGCAAGTATCACCAAGATCACGCGTGAGCTCATTGATGCTCATCTTATCCATGAAACAACTGTTCAAGAAGCGATTAGCCGTGGCCGTCCTGCGGTTGGCCTGCAAACCAGAAATGAAGGATGGCAATTTCTCTCGATTCGTCTGGGACGGGGCTATCTGACAATTGCACTACATGAATTAAGTGGTGATGTGCTGATCGATACCAAAATTGATATTCATGAAGTGGATCAGGATGATTTACTGGCCCGATTGTTTCATGAGATCGAAGAATTTTTTCTGACCTACACCCAGCAACTTGAGCGAGTGACCGCGATTGCAGTGACACTCCCGGGATTGGTCGATGCAGAGAATGGGGTTGTTCTGCAAATGCCCCATTATCATGTGAATAACCTTGCGCTGGGGGCTGAGATTTATCAGGTGACTGGGCTACCGGTCTTCATTGCTAATGATACCCGGGCATGGGCACTGGCCGAAAAGCTGTTTGGCCACTCTCAGGGTGACGACAACTCGGTATTAATTTCCATTCACAATGGGTTGAATGCAGGTGTGATTGTGAATGGACGCGTATTACAGGGCAAACATGGCAACATCGGTGATTTGGGACATATCCAGATTGATCCGCAAGGTTTACCTTGCCATTGTGGGAATCGTGGTTGTCTGGAAACGGTGACGAGTTCGAAGGCTTTACGCGATCAAGCGATGTTACGAATTGCGAATGGCGAACAATCGTCGTTGAGTCGTCTGACGGAAATCTCAATTGAGGATATCTGTATCGCAGCCGCTCAAGGGGACCCATTATCGTGTGATATTATGGATCGACTGGGCAGACACCTCGGTCAGGCCATTGCGATCGTCATCAATATGTTTAATCCGGAGAAAGTGCTTATCGGTGGCGTCATTAATCAGGCCAAAGCGATTGTCTATCCTCCGATGCTCAAATATATCGAAAGTCAATGTAACCCCGCTTACCGGAAACAGGTCAAAATAATGGAATCCCGGTTTTATAAACAGTCAACGATGCCCGGTGCTGCGCTTATCAAGCAAGCTTTATACGATGGTTCATTATTGATGACCATTGTTGATCGTTAAGTGAAGTGACAGGTCAGAGGTAAGATCACTGCAAGTTTCCCCACCGTTGTCTATTTTCTGATGTATTCTCCTAGCTTTATCGCTTAATATGTTTCACAGTTATAATCAGGCATTTTGATGACTTTCTCGGCCTGTCAAGTCACTCTGTGAATTAGCAATGGTTTGCAGATACGGAAAGTCAGATGTTTCGTGTCGATAAATACAAAGTACTGGGTACTGAAGTGTATTACACAGCACCCGAAAACGTTTAGGTATATACTATTAACAGTTTTTAATTGGTGGAATCTCGTATGTCAGGTGTTTTAAATACGGTTGACCAGCGCACGAATCTCGTCGGAGAAAATCGCCTTGAACTGCTCCTTTTTAGATTGAACAGTCGACAGATTTTTGCGATTAATGTGTTTAAAGTCAAAGAAGTGATCAAAGTCCCGGTTTTGACTAAAATGCCCGGAGCACATCCACATATTACGGGTGTCGCTTCTTTGCGCGGAGAACCTGTTCCTGTTATCGACTTGAGAAGGGCGATTGGCTTTCCTGCCTCTCAAATAGAATCAGAAGAACAGAACTTGATTATTACGGAATATAATCGGTCAGTTCAGGGCTTTTTAGTCGGACAAGTTCGCAATATCATCAATACCGCTTGGACAGAGATTCAGCCTCCGCCACGGACTGCGGGAAGAGCAAATTACCTGACGGCAATCACACAGGTGAAAGAACAGGACCAAGCGCACATCGTTGAAATTATCGATGTCGAGAAGGTACTGGCCGAAATCGTACATTATGATGTGTCGATTTCTGCCGAAGTTCTGGATGAGAACCTAATGCCAGAAATGGTGGGACGTAAGGTGTTGATTGTCGATGACTCGGCAACAGCCAGAAATCAAATCAAAGGTACTTTGTCTCAGCTGGGGTTAGATATCATCGAATGTCGGGATGGATTAGAAGCATATAACTTGTTACGAAAATGGTGCGATGACGGCAAGAATGTCAGCCAAGAGATTCTGTTCATGATCACGGATGCTGAGATGCCGGAAATGGATGGTTACAAACTCACCTATGAAATTCGTAACGATGAGCGGATGAAAGATCTGCATATCACCTTAAACACATCATTAAGCGGTAGTTTTAACGAAGCAATGGTGAAAAAAGTTGGATGTGACCGCTTTATATCAAAGTTTCAGCCGGACATGTTAGTTCAGGTTGCACAAGACCGATTACGTGAAATTTTATCCTGAGTTGTCGGTTAAGCGTTTTTAATGTACCGGGTTATCGATGAGATAACCCGGTTTCGTATTGAACATCTCGAATTTGTGCCGATGTTAAAACACAATGGCACACCTGAATGAGCCGTTAGTCTTTCGACTGCGCGGCGAGGCATTCGCCATGAACTTCCCGGCCTTCGGGCGCCATCAGATAAAGATACAGCGGCATAATATCTTGTGGTGTTTTCAAGGTATCCGGATTTTCAGATGGAAATGCTTGCGCACGCATGCCGGTGCGTGTACCGCCCGGATTGATTGCATTGACACGAATATTGGTCTCACGGAGTTCATCCGCCAGAATCTGCATCATACCTTCCGTGGCAAATTTTGAGATTGAATAGGTGCCCCAATGAGCGCGCCCTTGATGTCCGACCGTTGAACTCGTAAAGACAAGTCTCGCATCATCAGATTGACGTAATAGCGGTAATAGCGCCTGAGTCATCATGAGCTGAGCTCGGACATTCACTTGCATGACTGCGTCATAAGTCGCCAGTTCGATTTGTTCAATCGGGCAACGATCTCCCAGCAATCCCGCGTTATGCAAAACCCCGTCCAGACGACCGAATTGGTGCTCAATCGTTTGCATCAATTCATCATAGTCCTGCTGTGTTGCCTCTTGTAAATCTATAGACACGATTGTTGGCTCCGGTAGCTCGAGCGCAACAATCTCATCATAGGTCTGTTCCAGTTTTTTTACCGTACGGCCAAGTAAAACAACCGTTGCGCCATGTTGAGCAAAACTGATTGCAGCCTGTTTGCCAATGCCGTCTCCGGCACCAGTAACCAAAATTACACGGTTTTTTAGTGTGTTTGGTGAAACAGAATAATTCATCTAGCCTCCTTTTGTTATGCTTTGTTGTTTAAGATGGTTACAATACACCAATTCGTAAAGGAGAGGATGAGAACATTGGATTTTTTATTGGATTACGGCCTGTTTCTGGCCAAGATTGCGACGCTAGTTGTCGCGCTTGTCGTCATACTTGTGATTGTCAAATCAGTCAATGCGAAGAGCCACGGTGCTAAAGGTGAGTTGGAAGTTATCGATCTGACAGAAAAATATAAACAGACAACACATCATTTAGAATCTTACCTGCATGATGAGGCTTATCTGAAAGCGCGTGATAAGGCAGAGAAGAAAAAAGAGAAAGCCGCGCATAAATCTGCTGAGAAAGAGATCAAAAAAGCAGCAAAAGAAGGGGGGCTTGAAGCTCATCGAGAACCGCACCTGTTTGTGCTTGATTTCCACGGTAGTATTGATGCAAAAGAAGTGACCTCGCTTCGTGAAGAAGTCTCAGCCATTCTGGCGGTGGCGCAATCCGGTGATGAAGTTTTGCTACGACTTGAATCCGGTGGTGGCATGGTTCATGGATATGGACTGGCCGCTTCACAGCTTGATCGTCTGAAATCGGCTGGATTACCCCTCACCATTGCTGTCGATAAAGTGGCAGCGAGTGGCGGATACATGATGGCCTGTATTGCGGACAAACTGGTTGCCGCGCCTTTCGCGATTGTGGGATCAATTGGTGTTATCGCTCAGTTACCGAATTTTAATAAACTATTGAAAAAGAATAATATTGAATTTGAGCAACTGACTGCCGGTGAATTTAAACGCACCTTAACGATGTTTGGTGAGAATACCGACAAGGCGCGCGATAAATTCAAACAGGAACTGGAAGAAACGCATGTGCTGTTTAAGCATTTTATCCGCGAGCACCGTGCATCACTTGATGTCGATAAAGTTTCAACAGGTGAGCACTGGTTTGGTACGCAAGCGAAAGATTTAGGATTGATTGATGATATTCGCACATCGGATGATTTGGTGACGGAAGCTTGTCAGCAGAAAAAGGTACTATCTGTCCATTATGTGCAAAAGAAAAAATTGACCGAAAAAATACCGGGAATGGCTGGCGAAGCCGCTGACCGTGTTTTACTCAAATTAATAAGTCGGGGACAACGTCCTATCGTTTAACCCTATCGTGCCCCATCGTTTGTATGGGGCTCGTTCATTCCGATAACATCACCATATTAATTACCCAGTCATGTTTCTTCACACTTGTCGTCAACAGTACGTTCAGAACCGTCGCGGGACCGTTTGAGATCCAAAGGCCAGCCACAATCATGAGCTGAAGTTGAGAGCGGGTAAAAGTCAAGATGCAAACTCCTTTGCCAAATCGCCCAATACGATGGTCATATCATCATTATTGAATGTCTGTAAGGAAAAAACCGTTGAAAATACGCCATGTCATGATCACATTTGCGTACTTAGATCGAAAACCGCTGGGTGATTCAGACCCAGCGGCACAATGAATCATGCATGTCTTTAGTGGTGACTGTGGCTATGGATCGGTGTTTTTTTGAATAGGCCTTGGTAGATTCGCGTCAGGAGGTCGTTGCCAACCAATAGCATCAGGAACAGAGCTGATAGTCCGGCTAACCAAAACGGCATGAGACTATTACTACTCCCTAATTCACCTTGGATATCGATATGCCAGAGATCGACTAATGTATTCGTCAGATAGCCGAATCCGATGGCAACCCCAATCACCCCAAGCAAGTAACTTCCTAGGGCGTGCCAGCCCATTTCACGACGTACAATGCCTAATGTCGCCACGTTCGTTGCCGGGCCCGCCAGCAAAAAGACCAACACCGCACCGGGTGAAACACCAGCCATTAACAGACCCGCAGCTAAGGGAGTAGAGGCGGAAGCGCAGATGTACATGGGCACACCAATCAAAGCCATGATGACCATCGCCCAGCCTCCTCGGCTGACTTCGGCCAATGCATCGTAAGGGACCAGAGCAACGACACAGGCAGAAACCATGAGGCCGACTAACAGCCAGAGGGAGAGATCGCCTAACAATTCAGTAAACGCATAAACCTGACCTTGCCAGATTCTGCGCCAGAGGGAGTCCGGGTGTGTTTGAGAATCGGGAGCGCGTTTTTGCTGGCTATGACAGCAACAGTGACCAGCGCCTTGAGAACCGCAGGCGGTTGGTTGTTGTTCGGGAAGCGTTTCCGGCTGGGACGTGGATTTTTCGCCTGATAAAACCAACATTGCGGCAGCAATCGATGAACAGACCGCCGCAATGGGGCGAATAATCGTCATAAACGGGCCAAGTAACGCGTAAGAGATTGCGATTGAATCAACACCAGTCTCCGGTGTTGAGATTAGAAAAGCAGTGGTCGCCCCTTTGGAAGCTCCGGCACGACGGAGTCCGACTGCTGCGGGAATCACCCCACATGAACATAAGGGGAGGGGAATACCTAAAATAGCAGCTTTAATGACTGGCCAGAATCCGTGCCCTTTTAAATGATGACCCAACTTGTCACTTTTGACAAATGTATGCAGCAGTCCGGCGATCGTCAGCCCTAACAGAAGCCAGAAGGCCGCATCCAGCCATAAATCAACAAAGGCCTGACTAATGCGTGCTATGGTGTTCATGAGAGAGCTCCTCTGGTGATGATTCGGTATCCGCTAATGCGGTCAGAATGGTGCAATGCTCCGCAGAATGAGAGCCGCCACAACAGCGATTATTGAGCACCGTTAGTGCATTATACATATGCTGTAGTTCATTGATTTTTTGCTGGATTTCTTGCTGTTTTGCCTGCGTGATCGCTTTGACTTCCTCACAGGTGTGTTCGCCCCGGGCTATTTCCAGCGCCAACAATTCACTGATTTCTTTCAAGCTTAAACCAACACGCTGGGCACGTTGAATGAATTTAAGTCGAGCAATACAGATGGGATCAAAACGTCGGTATCCGTTGTCATCTCTGCTAGCCTGCAACAGACCTTGTTGTTCGTAATAGCGAATCGTTTCCGGAGAGACACCGACCGCTTTTGCCAGCTCACCCCGTTTGAGTGTTCTCATCTCTATGCTCTCTTCATTCGGATAACATAGAACGAGTTTAAACCCTGTAGCGGGGTACAGGGTCAAGTATTTTTTAAAATTTTATCTGTTTGGTTGTGATGATGCGCTCTGACGCGCGATGTTATGACAAGAAATTGAGTATATCATTCCTGATCGATAATCCATTTACGGAACGCTTTTCGTTCTTGGTCGGTCGATTTTTGATACCAGTGTTTGAGCTGAGAGAGGTTAGGGGAGTTTGCCGATGTCAGCGGTTGTGAGGTGGTCACGATTTGAGTCGCCGGTACATTTTGTTTGGCGGACTTCGTCGGCTGTGGCGATGGAGCGGCCGTATCCTGAATGTCAGAGACTGCACTGACATGAATAGCGGCAATTCCTGCACCAGTGTTGTAATGTTGTACTTCTTGTACATAATCACGGCCAACCTGAATACCATTTTTCTGTAAGGTATCTTCTGCGATGACCACATTATTGCCCTGTGCATCAACGAGTGCCCATTGCATATGGTCGATTTTTTGCCGGGCTTGGGTCAGGCTGCGATAAGACGGCAGTTTGAAATGTAGCTGAGTATCTGACGCTTTAAATTTGGCAATAATCACCTGACTATAAGCATGTTGAATATCTTTACCAATTTCAAACGCAGGGGAGTATTTGAATACGATTTGGTTGATCCCGTTATCTAACTCTTCTTTATTTGAAGGGAACAAGCCGCTTGCCTTCTCGGGCGGCTGCGCATTGATAGCAAATACATCAATGTTATCTGGAATCTGTAAAATGGTTTTGGCTGCGACGGTACATGGAACGATACCCAGTGACAGCGTGAAGAGTAATGGCAATGCGATTTTCATTTTTATTCCTTGAGTCAAACAAGTCATGAACGGACGATATCGATTGTAGGGATAAAGGCAGGTTTATACAAAAAGAAGATGTAAATCAATCAGGTCACAGCCGAAGGCAGACGACTGTGACCATGAGTATTATGAATTACCAGTAGATACGGACACCGACGCCCCAATAGCTGTCATTGCCTAGCTTATCAGAGTCATTAAATCCGGTTTCAGCATAGACTTTAGTCCAACTGGCATACTTATACAGTAAGCCGGAATATACGCCGTTGAAATCATTATTCTCTTGTTGAAAATCCTTAATATATTCATAACCACCGTATAGTGATAGCTTTTCTGTGAAGCTATAAGACCCGGCCAGTGCAACGGAATCTGAAGTGAGCTTGGTGTTTTTCGTATTATCATCCACTTCTGCATGCCAGTAAGTGGTTCCCAAATTCCAGCCATCACCGACATAATTGACGGTCAGCATGCCATGTTTCAGCTCTGTGTTATGGACGGTGGTGATTTTTTCCTCAACCGTGTGGCTTGCGCCACCAGAGGTGATTGTAATATCTTCATTTTTTGTGGATGTGGTTTTATCTTCCTGATAACCGACACCACCGTATAGCTCGATATTACCGAATGTGGTTCCGGCAAACATTTCCGCTGTCGTTGGGTCATCATTACCGTTGTTGTATGAATAAGCTGCTTTAAACCAACCTGCTGAACCTTCAAGTGTATACTTGATCATTGCATCCTGAAGCCAGGCCATGTCATAGACACCTGCCTCAGGAAGTACACTATAACCTAAGCCAATCCAGTCGTTTTCAGCCCCCCAGACATCATCAGTCAGAATACTCTGTTTACCGACGGTTACTGTGCCCCATTCCTTGGAAGCAAAACCGATATAATGTTTACGGCTGTCACCACTGTTGCTTTGACCGATGCCAAATTCAACGGTTGCCAGCACGTCAAGATCATCATTGATGGTGTAGATAGAATTGACTCCGGCCCGGGATGAGCCTGAAGAGAGTGTGGTACTTGTATCATCGCCTTTCTTTATGTCCGAACCCCGTTGTTTCAATTCTTCGCGGAGTTGGCCGTAAAAGTCTACCGATGCGGAGTCTGTTTTGAGAATTTCAGCAGCATTAACCACATTTGCAGCTGAAAGCACTGCGAGCGCTATAAGCGTTTTTTTCATAATAGTCCGTTACCTTTTTTATTTAAAAACTAGAAGCCCTTTCCTGGCTCCCTGTATTTCTACTTATTATGTGTATCTATGATTAGTGATATCAGTCAATAATTGCGGGAATCAGATTGCAAGAGGTAATGATATGTGTCAAGTGGGATAGTATATGATTTCTTATTCTTATTTTTTTGTTTAAAAACAAATAATTAAATTATTATCGTGTGAGATATATAAGAATTTTTACAAGGTAATGACGTCGTGATAACAAAAATATTTATGTTGTATTTTTGAATAACATATTGATATAAATTTGTTAATCTAATGTATGTGCAGTTGTTTATTCTGATTTTATGGCTTTAAGGTAGTTTTATAAACTTATGTGATTTTTTTCTGTTGAAAATGTATGTTGAATTTTTATTTTTGTGATGTGGTTCAAATTATATGGTGTTTAAAATCTAAACAAAATGTAAATAAATCTCTATGAAATATGATCAATATAAAATAAATCAGCGACTAAGCTAGGAAAAAATGTAAATTATGGCGTGATGTGGGGGATGCAGGTTAGCGCTCAATATCGGCCCCTTTTGGTAAAGAAACCGATATTTATAGTTAATGTTTCATTGATTTAATATTTATCAAATCAATATTTTGTCTTAATCAAGTAAGTCAATACTATCGATACTATAACCGGCAGACAGATAGCCACTCAGACCTGAGCCGCTGATTGCTGTTACAGTCAAACGATTCCAGTTACTCCCACTGGCCCAGGCACTAGTGGGAACATCAAATGTATAGGTAAGATTGTTGCCCCGATATGTTCCAACCGTTAGCGTTCGAGTCTTGGGTTGAGATGGCGGTGGTGGGTTGGCAGATGTCCAATTATTCACCGAGATTTTAGGACGCCCTCCGGCGTAGGCGACAGTAATTCCAATCCGGACTCGGTGTGATTTCGCACGTTGTGCATCGTTCAGGCGGAAGTAAATGATGTGGTCATTGTTGATATCCTTCCACATGTAAGCAGGAAAGGCATTGGCAGGAGTGTTACCGACAATGAAGTTTGATGGATTCCAATTTGCCATTCTCACATCCGAAGGATGCATAATGGTTAACTTATCGCCATTGAGAAATTCTTGTGGGCTGCCATCCCAGTCACCGATGCGCCAGATGGCTCTGTCACGGCTGGGATCATTGGTGATTTGATAGGAATTCAGAACAGTCGTTTGACCGGGGCGAACGGTCACGGTTTGCGTATTGACGGCCAACTCGTTTTTGTAAGTGGTCATCGTATAGGTGCCCGGTAACATGTTGTCTCGGCTGAAGTAACCACTTGCCGGGTTTGCCGCTGTCCAATACTGTGCGCGATTGTTAGCAAAACCAACCGTGTATTCGTAGTTGGTGTCTCGTCCGGAAATGCCAACGCCGGCAACCCGACCTCGGTTTGATTCAGCAACATAACCTCTTAATCCCATTTGTGAGAACCAAGAGAGGTTAATATCATCATCCACAGGTGGTTGTTGGCCACTATTCACGACCAACGTGTAATGGTTGAGCACACCGGTACGGAATGCTTCTGTCTGGGCTTCGGCATAATTGACAATATAAGTAATCTCTTGATCCGTGGCTGTGCCCTGATTCAGGAGGCTGCGATAGAACGGACCACCAGAACCGCCTTCTTGATTATCTCTGACTATCCAGACACCGACATTCGGCCCTCTTGCGCCAATCGCATTCCAATCTTTCAGGCGCATATTCGAGTAATGTTTAGAGCGGGTTTCTCCGTTGGAAAGTGCAAAAATATCACCGGATTCAACAGTGGATACGGTTTGGGAAATATCAGAGGGTTCTGGGCCATAAGGGAGGCGATTACGTTGGAGTCTTAAAATATATCGAACATGACCATGAATATTAGGTTCGGTTGAGAAATAGGTTGCCATGTAGATATATGGATAACCATTTCTCGCCATATAATAATGGGTAAGGTTACCAGCCTGCACCGTAATTTTTATATACTGGTTTTGATAATTTTGAGCATAAACCTGTACATTCGATGTATTGTTATATAACCAGTCAAATCCCGAATTAATTTGGGATCCTCTCCGTTGATTCTGATATTCGACACCGTTAATCTTCAGTGAAGCAAGATCACCGGGTGATTGTGTACTGACACCGTGATCGACCCGGCGTATGCTGAATACCACGCCAGCATTGGTATCAACGGTATAAAAATCCTGAGAAGTGATTAATCGGAAGGTCGCCTGTGCACTGAAGCTTGCAATGCAGGAGGTCAATGTCCACATTATAATATATAGATATCTGATTTTTTTCATATTATTTCCTAGTGACGTTGTTGATTGGTCAGTAAATAGGTTGAACCTATTCTTGGTGCTGTTATTCTGATTCTATTTTGGAGTAAATATATAGATACAGTAATTTTCTAAACATTATAGAAATGACTGATTTATCAAATGAATACTCTGATATAAATCTTGATTACCAATCATTTAAAAAGGCGTAATTAGCAATCGAGATTATCCTAAGTCTAACAGAGAAAAAATAGGGTATTGTGAACTCATTCAACAAAAAATAATTCCTACTAAAATATGTCTGTTTTTCAACGTAGATCAAAAAAGAAACAATGTTTCATTTTAATGAGAATATTGTTTTGATATATATTGGTTGTTTTGATTTGGCTGAAGCTTATCAAAAATAAGATATTGATAGAGACCTGATTGCATAAAGCATGATACTAACCCAAAAAACAAACTTCAGGCATAAAAGTAATTGAAAAGTAATCAATTTATTTGCGATAAGGTCTGTTGCTGCCGTGAATCATCGGCGGGGAATAATCAATACTTTTAATGACATAGATATAGATAAGGAAGAGCATGATGATCGACAAACAATTTAAGCATACGATAGTCGCTTCGGTGATATCATCGCTGGCATGGGTCGCGTTACCTTCACTTGCGAATGGCTTCCACACTGAAAATGGCGGAACAACAGGCGGAGACGGAGGACAAATCGTTCGTGCCACAACGGGTACGCAAATTCATGCCGCGTTATGTAACCGTGCTTCTAGCGATACACCGATTATTATTCAGGTCGAAGGCACGATTAACCACAGCAATACGTCAAAGGTTTCCGGCCCGAGTTGTAACACCGCTGCGGATAAAATTGAGCTGAAAAACATCAGCAATGTCACCTTGATCGGGGTCGGTCAGGGAGCGCTATTTGATGAGCTTGGGATTCACATCCGTTCTTCATCCAACATCATCATTCGTAATGTGCATGTCAGAAATGTGAAGAAATCTGGTTTTCCGACATCGAATGGTGGTGATGCTATCGGTATGGAGAAAGATGTCTCAAACGTCTGGGTTGATCATGTCACATTAGAAGCGAGTGGTGGTGAAAGTGATGGCTATGACGCGTTGGTTGATATGAAAAATGACACCAAATACGTCACCGTCTCTTATAGCATTCTGAAAAATTCTGGCCGAGGTGGTCTGGTTGGTTCAAGTGACAGTGATGATAACAACGGGCCGGTCACTTTCCACCATAACTACTATGAGAACATTAATTCACGGACACCACTGTTACGCCATGCGACAGCACATTCTTATAATAATTATTATGATGGCTTAATTTCTTCAGGGATGAACCCAAGAATCGGCGGGAAGATCAAAGCAGAAAATAACTATGTCAAAGATTCTAAAGACCCGCTCGGTACTTTCTATACCAATGATATGGGATTCTGGGATGTAAGTGGCAATATTTGGCATAATGTGCGTTGGTCCAATGATGGCAATAAAGTTCATCCGGCTGGGCCAAATCCCGTTTCGACGACTTCTATTCATATTCCTTATCAATATCAACCCGATCAGGCAAGCTGTGTTCCAGCGATTGTGATGGCAACCGCGGGTGCGAATAAAGGCCTGGCTGTTTCTGATGGTCGTTGTCATGTCACACCGGGAGATGATCATTCTGGCAATGGCAACGATAATGGCGGTGATCAGGGCAATGGTGGCGGTCAGGATAACGGCGGTGGTTCAACTTCAGGTTCAAACCTTGCCTTAAATGCAGGTGCTGACGGTAGTTCCAAAGGTAACGGAACCAGCTATGGTAACGTGACAGACGGAGATAGCAGCACCTACTGGTCACCAAGAGGCACAACCGGCACAATTAGTGTCAAACGTCTCAATCAAACCATTAATGCAGTTCGAATCATTGAGCTGTCCGGGACTCAGGGCACGGTAACTTCTTGGTCTGTGGTGAATCATGACGATGGTGCCACACTGGCATCGGGAAGTTCCATTCCCAGTGTTATCTCATTCCCAAATACGAATCTGGATAAAATCAGTTTTGTGATCCACTCAGCCAGCAGCACGCCTGCCATTGCTGAATTTGAAGTTTACAAAAATTAATTGACCCAGCAAAACATGCAATGTCAAAAAGGGGAGCGTCAACCGCTCCCCTTTGTGTGATTAAACTCGTGCTATCAACTTCATATGATCAATCCGGTTGTGTCTGACCCCCTCTCTAAACGCCCACGCAGTGCTTTCGGTAGCGTAGAATGTGGGGCAACCGACATGAATGACTTGTTTTCATATGCAAATTAATGACAGTGCTGAGAGTGTCACAAAAATGTAATATTGAGCATATGAAAATACGATGAGCTCGAACGAACATTTTTGTTCGTGCTTTATTGTCCTGTTGTGAGGAACGATTCATCAGGATATTGATATTATCACCATCGCTGAGGTCATCATGTTTGGAGTTTTCAAACCAAAGGCTCATATTGAGCCACTTCCCCGTGAGCAAATTGACGGGGTTTACACACGATTACGCTGGCAACTTTTTATCGGCATTTTCGTGGGTTACGCGGGTTATTATCTGGTGCGAAAAAATTTTAGTCTGGCCATGCCATTTCTGATTGAACAAGGATTCAGTCGCGGTGATTTGGGGGTTGCACTGGCTGCGGTTTCTATTGCCTATGGCTTGTCTAAGTTTCTCATGGGGAGTGTTTCTGATCGCTCAAATCCTCGCTATTTCCTCAGTGCTGGTTTAGTGCTTTCAGCTTGCGTCATGTTGTGTTTCGGTTTCATGCCGTGGGCGACCGGTAGCATTACCGCCATGTTCATTTTGTTGTTTTTGAATGGCTGGTTTCAGGGGATGGGGTGGCCAGCCTGTGGCAGAACGATGGTGCACTGGTGGTCACGCAAAGAGCGTGGTGAACTCGTTTCGGTATGGAATGTTGCACATAATGTCGGTGGCGGACTGATTGGCCCGATCTTTCTGCTGGGATTATGGCTATTTAATGACGACTGGCATACGGCATTTTATGTCCCGGCACTTTTCGCGATATTGGTGGCGATTCTGATCTGGGTGACGCTCAGAGATACACCCCAGTCGTGTGGTTTACCCCCCATTGAAGCGTATAAAGATGATTATCCCGAGGATTATGATCAATCGTATGAGAAAGAGATGAGTGCGAAAGATATTTTCTTCAAATATATCTTTAATAACAAACTATTATGGTCAATCGCGGTGGCAAATGCTTTTGTCTATCTGATCCGTTACGGCGTACTCGACTGGGCTCCGGTTTATCTGAAAGAAGCAAAAGACTTTACGGTTGATAAATCATCGTGGGCTTATTTTTTGTATGAGTGGGCCGGAATTCCGGGGACCTTATTGTGCGGATGGATTTCCGATAAAGTTTTTCATGGCCGTCGCGCTCCTGCCGGCATTTTGTTTATGGTATTGGTGTTGCTCGCAGTACTGGTATATTGGTTGAATCCTGCTGGGTATCCGAGTATCGATATGTTGGCGCTGATTGCCATTGGCTTTCTCATTTATGGCCCCGTCATGTTAATTGGGCTTTATGCACTGGAACTGGCTCCCAAGAAAGCCGCGGGAACCGCTGCCGGACTGACCGGACTGTTCGGTTATTTGGGGGGAGCTGTCGCTGCAAATGCCGTTTTAGGGTATACCGTTGATCACTTTGGCTGGAATGGCGGATTTATCATCCTGGTTGGCGCATGTATCGCCGCGATAATCTGCCTGATTTATGCCTTTATCGGTGAGAGAAAAGTGCACCGAGACAAGCAAGTGCAGGCATTGGTCTAGTCTACCGACTGGTTGAATTTGACAGTGCGGATGCAACCCGGTGTGATTGTTTGCCGGGTTGCATCGGTTTTACGTCAGTTGGCTCGATGTCATCTGAATTGTTCTAACGAGGTTTGATTTAACGGGAACGAACAACATCTGCAGCGGAAAATTGCGGATAACTATCGGGTTTGCCGCGATTCAAGTTACTCAGGAAACTCCCGTCCTTGACGGGCACATTGGCTGATCCGTAGTCATAACGATTGAGTTGGTTTCTCAAAGTGTCGTTACTGACTTGGTCACCATACATGGTATACCAACTGACAATATCAGGTGTGACAAAGTAGCCGTACGGGTTTTCAGCGACTTCACCGGTTTTGCTGAACCGGAATGCATGCGTCAGGAGGCCATCTTTGTGATAAACGAATTTGATGTGTTTGCCATTGGTATCTAACTCAGAAACCGATCGAGTGGTCAGATTACCGTGGGCGCTGTAACTTCCGTGTGTCACGGTGCCATTTTTAGTCCAGATCACCACATTTTCCCAATCATGACGGTGACCGCTTTGGATACCATTGAGAATTTGGTCTTTAAGAAAATAGAGAGCGTAGAAATGAGCGCAATACTGATCTGAGCCATTGATTTTGCAGGCATAACGATGATAAGTATTGGATAAATTGAGAAAGTTGGAATCCCGACAGCCAGAGGTTAAGCCGCCGGAGGGTTTCAACCCGCCATTTTGTTGACCGGTACGGCTGATGCCGGCACTTGGCAGACAGCCATCGGTATCGAAGTCAAACACTGGGGCGATTGAATAGGCATCGGTAGATGCCGGCAGCGCTTGATCCAGTTTAGAAAAATCATCGGCATTAGCTGTGCTGCAAAGTAACAGTGATATGGAAAGAGTCAAACCATAATGACGTTTGTATTTCGGCATATTGTGCTTCCTTTCATTGATTGGGTCGTTATGTATATTCAATATGATGCTTATTGTGGTCAAGCCATTTTCACTTGAGCCAGCAAAGTCTAAACCTGATAGATGACAAGAAAACGAATCAGGCGATGCTTTTCGGTGATGGGACGGTACTTTTTATATAGAAGAGGGTTCTTTCTCTCCCCGATTTACCGCACAATAGTTTAAGTGAATAGTTTGAGTGAATTTTTCGAATAGATGAAGTCATCCTCAAAAGCAGTTGTCGTGTGTTGCGTTGCTGTCTCTGTGAGTGATGGGTTAATGAGACATGGAGCCGGATGTGAAGCAAATTCCGAGACATCAGAAAATAATAGAACTGGTCAAAAAACATGGTTACATCAGTACCGATGAATTGGTGGCACGCTTTCACGTTAGCCCACAAACGATTCGTCGTGATTTGAATGAGTTGGCTGATGAAAATAAAATCCGTCGTTATCATGGGGGCGCGACGGTACCTATCAGCTCGGAAAATGATTCTTATACGACCCGCAAGTCACATAACTATTCTGAAAAAGATCATATTGCCGAAGCATTGGTGAAGCATATACCGAATCACGCCACACTGTTTATTGATATCGGGACAACCCCAGAAGCGGTTGCGCGCGCATTGAGCCGAAGTCATCAACAGTTGCGCATCGTGACAAATAACTTAAACGTGGCAAGTCTTCTGCTTTCAAAGCCGGACTTTAATGTCATTCTGGCTGGTGGTGAAGTGCGTAACCGCGATGGTGGGATTATCGGGGAAGCAACGTTGGACTTTATTCAGCAGTTTCGGCTTGATTTCGGTATTCTCGGGATTAGTGGGATTGATTTTGATGGGTCTTTACTGGACTTTGACTACCATGAAGTTCGTGTCAAACAGGCGATTATTGAAAACAGCCGAAGTGTATTTCTCGCGGTCGATCACTCTAAATTTGGTCGCAATGCAATGGTCAAGCTCGGTAATATCTCCCAAATTAATACCCTGTTTACTGATAAACAGCCGCCACCGGAAATCCTTTCTATTCTGGAATCTAGCCAAGTGTCTTTAGAGGTCGCGGGGACGTCATCTCAACAAACCGAGCAAGCCGTTCCAGATTCATCTCCGTTGGCTTAAATCGGGTTCAATACCAATACAGACGACCTCATAAAAACCTTCTTTTGAGAAGGTTTTTTTAGATTTATCGACAAAACGAACATATTCGAAAATAAATGATGCATTTAAACGGCAGTTAAGTTACGCTCAATAATGTTTGTAAATGTTCGTTTGCTCATTTTGAGGTTACTTTATGGATGTAATAACACCCAATCAAGAAAATCGTCTGCTGGACTTAATTATTGTCGGTGGCGGCATCAATGGTGCCGGAATCGCTGCTGATGCTGCCGGACGTGGTCTGTCCGTCGGACTTTATGAAGCGCAAGACTTTGCCTCTGCAACCTCTTCATCCAGTTCTAAACTGATTCATGGAGGATTGCGTTATTTGGAACATTATGAATTTCGTTTAGTCGCAGAAGCCCTTGCCGAACGGGAAGTGCTGCTCAAAAAAGCGCCTCATGTGGCTCGCCCGATGCGTTTTCGATTGCCGCACCGGCCTTATTTGCGGCCAGCATGGATGATTCGCTGCGGACTATTTTTATATGATCATCTCGGGAAACGGACCACACTGCCAGCCAGCCATAAAGTGAATCTGGCTAAAAGTGGATTATTAAAACCCGAAATGAAAACCGGATTTGAGTATTCGGACTGCTGGGTCGATGATGCTCGTTTAGTGGTTCTGAATATTTTAGCTGCGCAAGAAAATGGTGCAGAAGTGAGTAATTACTGTCGGGTTGAACGCGCTGTGCGCGAGAACGACATCTGGCGTGTTACGATTTATGATCAGCAATCGGATACACGCTTCGAACGTTATGCGAAAGCGCTTGTCAATGCCGCCGGACCTTGGGTGAAGCAGTTCTTTGATGATGGTTTATCGACGGCATCACCGCGAAACATTCGTTTGGTGAAAGGGTCGCATATTGTTGTCCCCCGGATTCATCATGAAGAACAGGCGTATATATTACAGAATAAAGATAATCGAATTGTGTTTGTCATTCCTTACATGGATGATTTCTCAATCATTGGCACCACTGATGTAGAATATCATGGAGATCCCCGCCAGGTTGAAATTGACGATGAAGAGCAGAACTACTTAATCGATATTGTCAATCAGCACTTTGTGCGGCAGCTATCTCGTGAGGATGTGATTTGGTCATACAGTGGCGTACGCCCATTATGTGATGACGAGTCAAGTTCACCTCAGGCGGTGACCCGAGATTATACCATTGAACTGGAACAGACCGGTGATCAGGCACCGTTATTGTCAGTGTTTGGCGGTAAGCTGACGACTTATCGTAAACTGGGCGAAGCGGCGATGAATAAGCTTGAGCCGTACTTTGAACAGATGGGAAAATCGTGGACCGCGAATGTGCCACTTCCAGGCGGTTACTTTAGCTGTACCCGGGAACAGTTGGGTGAATCATTACGCGCCAGTTATCCATGGCTGAGCCAGAAACAGGCATTTCGCTATGCGGTTCAATTTGGTACCTACACTCGGAAAATGTTATCTGATGTCAATCGCTTAGAAGACATGGGACGTTGTTTTGCCGAAGGTGTCTATCAACGGGAAATCGACTATATGATTGACTGTGAATTTGTGAGAACCAGTGATGACTTCTTATGGCGCAGAACGAAACTGGGATTGTATCTCAATCAGGGAGAGCAGCAGGCCATAGCACAATATATTACAACCCGATGTACTGACACATCAGTCACTGACCAGTTTAAAGCTGGGTAGGGTGTCGTCTGGGAATGTCATTGTTGAGATGGTTCCAGAAGCATGGGTTCAAGATGGTTCCGGAACTGTTCGTTGTACAATAAGTGATGTAACGGCTCCGGTGGGAAACGAAGAAACCCTTGTGTATAGTGGCATCCGATTTCCCCTAATGCTTGTTCGACACTGCAAACTTCTACACCTTCGGCAACAACACTTAAATTCAAATCTTGTGCTAACCGGATCAACGCGTAGATGATGGTCCGGTTAGATTCTTTCTGGTGGTATTCGGAAACGAACGAGCGATCAATCTTAATCTGAGAAATTGGTAATTCACGTAAAATCACCAGAGAAGAATAACCGATGCCGAAATCATCCATACTGAATCGAAAACCCAGTGCATGTATTTTGTGAATGACACACTTCGCTTTTTCAATATTTTCAAACACCGCAGTTTCGGTAATCTCAAACACTAAATCATCCGTTTGTACTTGTCCTGCCTGACGCAGAGCACGCAGTTGATTGACGACCTCATCATCCTGAAAGTCTTTGGCTGAAAGGTTAATATGGAGACTGCCATGGAAACCGTGTGCCCTTAAGACATTTAAATCCTGAGTGGCTCGATGGATCACCCATTGTGTGAGTACGGAAATCAGCGCACTTTTTTCAGCAATGGGAATAAAGTCCCCCGGCTCGATAAAACTACCATCCTCCTGAGGCCAACGCAGCAGGGCTTCGAGACTGGCAATACTTTGTGTCTGACTGCGAATAATCGGCTGGTAATGCAGTTCAAAAACGTCATTTCTGAGTGCTTCAGCTAATTTGATAGAAAGTTTGAGCTTTTTATAAGAATCGGAACCCAGTTGGTCATGATAAAACGTATAAAGTTTATGTTTTTTCTTCGAGTCATACATGGCTAAATCTGCCTGTTTCAGCAGATTGGAAACTTCATGCCCGTTATGTGGATATTTGGTGATCCCAACACTTGCTGATGTCTTCATCGAGTAAGTCATCACTTTCACTGGGGCGTGAAGCGCATCATGAATGTCATCAACCACACTGAGGATTGTGTCATCGTCATTACCGAGCAAGATCAGTGCAAACTCATCGCCACCCATACGATATAACCGACCATATTGTTTGGTGTTTTCCTGTAACAGATTGGCAACTGAAATCAGAAATTTATCGCCAAAATAGTGGCCCAAACCATCATTGATCTGTTTGAAATTATTCAGGTCAATCAGCAATAAGCTAAACAACTGTTTTGATTGAACGAGGGTTTGGAGCGAACTGAATAGATATTTACGGTTTGCCAGTGAAGTCAGACTGTCGTGTAAAGAATGGTACTGTTCGTCCTGAGCTGAGCGATTGAGCTGATAGAGTATGTTTCGGGACTGTGAGACAAGCAAGGTAATAAAAAGACTGGCACCGAGGAGAATCAGTGAAATCGTCAACAGATAGGGATTCATCGGCCTATCAACTAGTGTGATAAGCACGGAAAGATAGCCAAGAACAAAGATAAAGAGCAACGTGATAAGTATTTTCCAGCGGGACGCTTGTCCTGTGCGACCAATCTGGTAGGTGGGTTTCATACTGTAAATCAGTAGAAAAATGCCGACAGCGACATTCGCGAAGGCGATATATTTCATGACCATACATAGACCCCAGCAATGTAGCGTCCAACAGCCCCGATGGGCATACCACGTAATTTGGTGAAATGCTACACAGTTTTTCTTTTCATGACAATCTCCTAGCGGCACTTCTTTGATTGTTCAAGTGAATATTTTATGTCACATACTCAATCATATGAGTATATTTTTCCGCTTAAGACGTTATTTGAATACATATAGAAACAATCTGGTTACAAGCATAGAGCACTTTTTGTGTGAATGTTAGACATTATCGAGCTGTCGGTGCATCAATACGGCATGTCCGAGGGGAACAGGGAATTACTTTATCATCTGGTACAAACGCCTTGGTCGGCCACCGGTATTGTAGTTGAGTACTAGGCGTAACACGCCTTCAGATTCAAGATATTCCAGATAGCGTCTGGCGGTGATACGGCTGAAACTCATGCGTTCGCTGATATCATCGGCGGAAAAATCGTGTAACTGCTCCTGATAAAGTAACGCTTTCAATGATTCCAGTGTCGTTGCATCGATCCCCTTTGGGGTCTGACGAATCGGCTGAATGGGGGATTTCCGGAGTAGCTGATCGATGTCGTCCTGGTCGACGGTTGAATTACTGATAAGCTTTTGTTTATATTGAATATAGTCATCAAGTGCCTGATTAATGCGCGACATGCGAATCGGTTTCACCAGATAGTCGATAACCCCGAGTTGGACGGCTTTTTCAACGGTGGTGGTTTCACGCTCAGCCGTCGTCATAATGAAGTGGCAGTCGGCTGCTTGTTGACGAAGTTGCTGAATCAATGCCAGACCATTGCCATCGGGGAGCGTAATATCAACAAACACGAGTTGTGGTTGAAATGCATTGAACTGGATTTGTGCATCTGCACAACTTTCACTGACAGCAACGACCTGAAAATGAGGGTGTTGGTTGATTGTTGATTCCAAGGTATAGCTGGCTCGAATATCGTCTTCAAGCAACATTACTCGGGTCTTCATCGTCATGTGCCTCTTCTTTCTTTTCTAAATAGATACTGAACAAAGTGGTGTGCTGTTCAGTGCGTTCCCAGTCAATGCTGCCGTGAAAGTAATCGACTAACTGTTTGACAAGGTACAGGCCAACGCCATTTTGTTCATCTTCCTGCTTTGAGCTGACACCAAACTCTAGGATATGTTCTGCTATTTCATCGGGGACGCCTGTCCCGTTATCCTGAATTTCCAGCATGATATGTTTACCGCGATCACTAAGATAAACGGTGACTTCAGGTTGTACCATCCCCCGGTTTTGCCAAGCGGCCAGCAGCGCATTATCTACTAGATTACCAATAATCGTCACTAGTTTTTCAGACGCTTGTTTGGCATAACTTGCCAATGTCGTATCAACGTCGATGGTAAATTTAACCCCCATTTCCGAAGCTTTGTTAAATTTAGCCAGTAATAGGCCGGCCACCGCACTGTCTGACACACTCAACACGATATGGTTGATAACCGCCTGATAGCGATCGGTTTCTTGCTGAATGAAGTCAATGGATTCTTCATATTTACCAATTTGTAGCATTCCCGACAGCACATTGAGCTTATTCGAATACTCGTGGGTTTTGCTACGGAGTAGTTCAGCATAGTTTTTCAAATAGATAATTTCTTTTTCTAGCTCATTGGGGGTCAGATTGGTGAAGAATACAATGACATGACCAATCAAGCCTTTGGCGGTCTTAATCGGATAAAGATTAGCCCGGTATTTGATTTTGCCAATACTGAAGACTTCCTGATGGAAGCGTCCCTGATTTTCCAGCACCAAATGGCTGAGTGGGATGGAATAGTGGGAAAGAGGATGATGTTGGTAGTCATAGCGACTTAATACTCCCATCGAGAGGAGCTTCATCGCGCTGTTATTAATCATGGTGATGTTCATATCATGATCAACGGCAATAATGGCATCCCGAATACTGTCAAAGACCATCCCGTGTTCACGAAATTTATTGACGATGAATTCTGGTTCGTAATCCAGAAATGTCTTTTTCATCTTGAGTAAAAAAGCAACGGCTGTACCAATACCAAACAGATAGATGAGTGCGATCAATAAACCGATATGAATATGTTGGTGAAAAATGATATCGGAAATTCTTTCAGACAAGTAACCGATACATACCGCGCCGACTTGTTTACCGTGATCATAAATAGGCACGAAATTACGAATCGCTTTCCCGAGAGAGCCTTTTGCTTCGGTGCTGTAAGATTGACCGGTTTGCAAGACCCGGTTGATATCTTTACCGATGAAATGTTTGCCGATCCGATTTTGATCCGGATGGCTGAGACGAATGGCTTGCTGATCAACCACCACGATGTAGGAGGCGTCGGTTCGAGAGCGAATCGACTCAATATAATCACGGATAGTATCCGTTGACGAATGTGTAACCTCCTTGCGCAGGGCCCGAATGACTTTAGGGTCATGTGCAATCACACGGGCAAGTTCCAACCCCCGGGCCTCGAGACCTGACTGATAAGAATTCTGTAACAGATACAATATTGCGATCGTCATGACGATCACGACCGACGAGGTGGTCGCAATCGTCGTTAAAGTCAGGTAACTCTTTAATTTCATAAGCTTAGATTCATAGATTTAACGTCAGAAATGACTCGCCAATCGGCTCGCGCCGTAAGTCGGTGACATTGTATCATGGGTCGGGAGGTAGAGAGATAAGTGCGAAGAGATGTCGGTGGGAAGTGAGAGCCTGCTCTCGTACAGCGTAGGGTGTACGGGAGCAGGGAAGTTCGAAAAATTGAATCAGTGAATGGTGGTTGAGAGGAAATAACCAACCACGGTTGACGTCAGAACACAGATGAATCCCGGCAGAATAAAGCTATGGTTAAGTACGTATTTCCCGATTCGAGTGGTGCCGGTACGGTCAAAGGTAATCGCAGCGAGATCACTTGGATAGAATGGGAAGAAGAAATAAGCGTAGCAAGCGGGTAAAACACCAATGAGCACTTTCGGTGGGATCCCTAAAGAAAAGCCGAGGGGGAGCATGATGGTTAACACTGCTGCCTGACTCTTCAGGAAGATAGACACCGAGAACATCGCGATGGCAAAGGCCCACGGATGTGCGTGTACAATATCGCGAACCATATCAATCAGATAGGTTTTATGAAAACTGATGATAGTGTCACTCATCCACGCAATCCCAAAGATGATAATGACAGCGGTCATCCCCGCGATAAATACATTACTGTGAACGATTTTCTTCGGTGACACCTTGGTGCTGACCAAAATAATCGCCCCGACAGCCAGCATTAAGAATTGAATACCGACGGACATTTTCACACCCGGAGGAAGCAGGTTGAGATTTTTGCCGAACATGGCGACAAAAACGACAGTTGCAATTCCCAGCATGAAAATGAGCAAGCCTTTTTTCGCACTCTTATCAATGTCGTTGCCTTGCTCGAGTGCCGTGTTGTCTTCAAGTTCCTGAACAAATTCAGGATCTTGGCAACGCGCTTTAAACTCTGGATCTTTGTCCAAATCTTTACCGCGTTTCAGACTCCAGGTACAGGCAACCAATAAACCGGTCAGCGTAGCCGGAATAGTGACAATCAGAACGTCGATCAGACCGATATCCAAGTGATTATCGACAGCGGTTGCCATGACAACAGCGGCAGCCGCAGCGATTGGGCTGGCAGTAATCCCCACTTGTGAGGCGACGGAAGCAATTGCCATTGGGCGTTCCGGACGAATCCCTTTTTTATAGGCGACATCGTAAATGACCGGTAGAAGCGGATAAACAGAGTGGCCGGTCCCGACCAGAACCGTCAGGGTATAAGTACATAGGGGGCCCAGAAACACGATCTGACCGGGATGTTTACGCATTAATTTTTCAGCATATTTGACCAGTAATTTCAAACCACCGGTTGCTTCCAGTGTCGCTGATGCGGCAACCACGGAAAGAATAATCAACATCACACTGACAGGGGGATGCCCCGGTGTCACTTTAAATACAAAGGCCAAAATGGTGACGCCGAGTCCACCTAACAGGCCAAATGCAATACCACCATGGCGGATACCGACAAAGATGATGGTAAGCAGCAGCAGCATATGAATATAGAACATTTCATGATCTCTTTAGCATGTGTTTGACGTGACCTTGTGCTCGCAGCCTACGTCGACAAGGTCACGAGGGAGAATCATCCCAACATAAATATAAAAATGGTCGCAATGACTGATAGCGCAAATGCAATGCTGTAGCACAGCACTTTGCCCATCACACCGGTATGGATTTTCAGGTCATGCATCCCGTGATGAACACGGTGCATTGCGTGCCATATCGGGAGTGCAATGGTTGCAATCACAAACAGTGCACCAATGATATTGGTCGCAAAACCAAGAACACGATCATAGCTCAGGGCGTCCGCATCAAGCATGCCCATCGGCCCCATGATCCCCAATACAAAAATTGTGATTGGAGTAATCATGGCAAACCATGTACCACCGGCACCAAACAGGCTCCACCAGACGGGTTCATCTGAACGTTTTGGATTTTGGTTAATCATGTGTGTCTCCTTAAACGATGATGAGCACAAGTGCAGAAATTACGGCAACAGCAACCCATTGGCTCAGTACGATAATTTTTTTATCGATTAACTTGCCTTTCAGTCGCATCGGTACCACTTGCGGCATCATGCCAAAGAAGGTATAGGCATGAAACAAACTGGCGATCAGCGCAATGACATTGATGATGATGACTACTGGATTCGCCATAAAGTTCAGCCATGATTGCCATGCTTCCGGCCCCTTCACCAAACATCCCAGACCGACAGTGAGGAAGAGGGTAAACACGATTAACGGCAGGACCGTCGCTTCACGAACCATATAGAAGCGATAGAACGGATTGCTTTTCCACCACGTCCGTTTCACTTCTCTTATATAGGGCTTACGATTACTCATCTCTTTTATGCCTCCTGAGGTTTCAACATCGCGATGACAAAGTCCATGGACGACGCCACTTTACCCTGGTTGACAGCCGCTGCCGGATCGACATTCTTCGGACACACTTCAGAGCAGTAACCGACGAAGGTACAACCCCAGGCCCCATTTTCACCATTGATCAGTTTCATCCGCTCGGCCTGACCATGGTCACGGCTGTCGAGGTTATAACGATGTGCCAATGTCAGTGCGGCCGGACCGATAAATTCCGGATTGAGGCCGAACTGCGGACAGGCGGCATAACACAAACCACAGTTGATACAGCCGGCAAACTGTTTATATTTTGCCATTTGCTCTGGCGTTTGTAGGTTGGTGCCGTCTTCCGGTTTACGATCATTACCGATGATATAAGGTTTAATGGCTTCCAGACGTTCGATGAACGGTGTCATATCGACAATCAGATCTTTTTCAATCGGGAAGTTTGCCAATGGCTCGATCTTCACGCCGTTCGGGTAGTCACGCAGAAAACTTTTACAGGCGAGTTTCGGTACGCCGTTGACCATCACGCCACAAGAGCCACAGATCGCCATCCGACAAGACCAACGATAGGAGAGGTCCTTGTCCAGATGATCTTTCACATATGAAATGGCGTCGAGGATCGACATGGTTTCATTGAAAGGGACGTTAAAAGACTGTAAGTAAGGCTCAGCATCTTTTTCCGGGTCATAACGCAGAATGTCCACTTTTTGAATACGTTGGGTGACCATGATTATTTCTCCTCTGCGCGCTGTTTGGCTTCTTCGGCTGCGGCTTGCTCAGCAGCGGCACCATAAAGACGGGCTTTCGGTTGTGACTTGGTGATGGTGACATCACTGTAGTCAATCCGAGGCGCTGCATCTTTTTGATAGAATGCCAGAGAGTGTTTGAGGAAGTTGACATCGTCACGCTCGGTACAACCGTCATCGAGACGTTGGTGTGCACCACGGGACTCTTTACGGAGAATCGCTGAGTGAACCATTGCTTCGGCGACTTCCAGACCATAACCGATTTCTAATGCATACAGTAGGTCAGTGTTAAAGACTTTGCCTTTGTCTTTGATGCTGATTTTTTTATAGCGGGCTTTCAGCTCGGTCAGCTTATCAATCGCTTGCTGCATCAGATCTTCCTGACGATAGATCCCACATCCGGCTTCCATGGCATGACCCATTTCAGTGCGGATATCGGCCCAGTTTTCATCGCCTTCTTGTTGCGTTAGTGCAGCAATTCGATCTTCGGTGGATTTGATTTGTGCGGCAATCGCAGCATCATTCCAGCCGCTGAAGGTGGTCGCACGTTCTGCGGCGTGTTCACCGGCAACACGACCGAATACGACGAATTCAGCCAGTGAGTTGGAGCCGAGACGGTTCGCACCGTGCAGACCGACAGAAGAACATTCACCGACAGCAAACAAGCCTTGGATCCGGGTTTCACATTGACCATTAGTTTCAATCCCACCCATGGTGTAGTGCACCGTCGGACGGATTGGGATTGGCTCTTTGACCGGGTCGACATTCACGTAAGCTTTTGCCAGCTCACAGATAAATGGCAGACGCTCATGCAGATATTCCTCGCCCAGATGACGCAGATCCAAATGGACGACATCGCCGAGTGGATGTGGGATGGTATTGCCTTTTTGCTGTTCGTGCCAGAAAGCCTGAGAAACTTTGTCACGCGGACCGAGTTCCATATATTTGTTTTTCGGCTCGCCAACCGGTGTTTCCGGGCCCATACCGTAATCTTGCAGGTAACGGTAGCCGTTTTTATTGACGATAATACCGCCTTCACCCCGACACCCTTCGGTCATCAGGATCCCTGTACCGGGCAGACCTGTCGGATGGTACTGGACAAACTCCATATCGCGAAGTGGCACACCGTGACGATAGGCCATGGCCATGCCATCACCGGTTACAATGCCACCATTGGTATTACAATGATAAACGCGGCCTGCACCACCGGTCGCCAGAATGACGGATTTTGCCTTAATGGCGACTAACTCACCTTCTGCCATATGAATGGCAATCAAACCTTGCACCTGACCGTCGTCCACCAACAGATCAACCACGAAGTATTCGTCAAAGCGTTTGATTTGTGGATATTTCATGGATGTTTGGAATAGGGTATGCAGCATATGAAAACCGGTTTTATCTGCGGCAAACCAAGTTCTCTCAACCTTCATACCACCGAAACGGCGAACGTTGACTTCACCATTTTTTTTCCGGCTCCAGGGGCAGCCCCATTGCTCCATCTGGATCATTTCCCGAGTCGCATTGGCAACAAAATATTCAACGACATCTTGCTCACATAACCAGTCGCCACCGCCAACCGTATCATTAAAGTGGTTGTCCAAACTGTCTTCTTCTTTGATGACAGCAGCGGAACCACCTTCGGCAGCAACGGAGTGAGAACGCATGGGATAAACTTTAGAAATCAGAGCGATTTCCAATTCTGGATTTGCTTCGGTGGCCGCGATGGCAGAACGTAGTCCTGCACCGCCAGCACCAATAATTGCGATATCTGTGGTTAACGTTTTCACAGCTATCCTCCAAGTGTAAAATAATCAATTCAAAAGTACCGAGGTACTTTCCATATCAAACAAGTGGGTATACCGACCCGTGAGGGTCGGATACCGATGCATTCTTGTTATTCTGAAATGAATGCTTATTTTCCTTGGGCTGACAGTATTGCTTTTTTGGTATTGTCTGAAGATTAAACGTGACTCGGCGCTGAGCAGGTTCCGGACACTTATCAATTATTATGTTTAATCTCAGTTTTTTATTTCACAGGATGCGCCAGTGACGCATCGTCATTGTTTTCTTGGAGCGACTGTCGTCGTTCCCTATTTCAATAATTCAAGGATCACGGTGGCTAAAATCAGCATAAAGGCCCCACCGATTCGGGATGAAATTTGTGCAAACGGCATCAGTTCCATACGACGTGAAGCTGCCAAGACGGCAACGTCTCCGGTTCCGCCCATATTGGCCATACATAGACCAGCAGTCAGGGCCGCTTCAATGGCATAGAATCCCATCATTCGGCCAACCAATGCAGCACCAACTACGGCGCCAATAACCGTTGCAAACACCATCAGGAAGTATTCAACACTCAATGAGGCGACAATTTGATTGAGATCGGTATAGGCGACACCAATACCGACTAACAATGCTGGTGTGAGGTTATCGACTACGAATTTGTACCAAGCGTGTGCTGACTTTTCGAGTTCACGGGGAATCACCCCCATGACTTTGACAAATGCAACGAACAGAATCATCAATGCGTAGGTATGCATGCTAATCACTTCGGTGAGCATTGTACCGACAAAAAACATCGTGATTGCCAGTAATGCACCGATACCTAATGTATCCACTGATGGTTTTTCGTTTGTTTCTTCTACTGATGGCTGATGTGAGCCACGGATCAGTTGACCGTTGCCGGTCAGAGACGGGTAGATGGTCCCTAGTTTGTTGAGCAGGCCAGCAATCACAATCGCCATCGCATTACCGATAGCCAGTGCCGGAACCATTTTTGACATCAGTTCAGCAGCCGTCATCGACGTGTTACCGGACATGATTTCAACCAGAGGGACTGCTCCGGCACCCATACCACCACCCATGATTGGCAGTGCAATCAGCATGATCGAATCGAAGAAGCCGTCTCCGACCATGAAACCGACGAGTCCGGCAAACAGAAACGCAAAAATAACCCCTCCGAAAATTACCGGGATATATTTGAGCGCGGCTTTTTTGAGGATTTCTCTCTCCATGCCTAAGATTGAACCGGTGACCAGACTGGCAATAAAGAAAGAGAGGAAGCCACCGCTTTTCATAAATGTGGTAATTGAGCCGGCAATCTGTTGCGGCATGAAATCACTGTGGAATAGATAAGAAGAACCAAAAATAATGGCAATGGCACCGCCACCAAAGAATTGGTTCAAAATGGGGGTTTTGTCTCCTATGACATTCAAGATATATCCGACAACCGCCATGACACCGATTGCGCCAATGATTCCTGTTGGCATTTTATTCTGGAGCGTGGCGAGTAAGATGACTGCCGCAGAAAGCGCAAAGATAATGTGAATCGTGCGCTTATCTGTAGGGTTGATAGAGTTATTGGTTAACATAGTTTACCTGCACATTTTCTGTTTCTGTAGGGGTGGTTTTTTTATTTTATGGGGCGAGTCTATCAACACTGAGAAGGAGAAAGATTGATTTTGTGGCTAATGTAACTATCTTGTGCTTTTGTAACTTTTGTTCACGGACAGCAAAGCTGGATGAACAAAGTGAGTGACCAAAAATAAGACATTATGATGAAATAATCGACTGATCCGGTGGCCATCGTGGGTTGTTCTCTGCGAGAGCTCAATATCATTGCGCTCTCGCAGCGTAAGGGAAAGTAGGTCACTATTTCATTGTGGCCTTATTATCTGTGTGATTGGTTCATGAAAGCATATTGATGCGTCTTTCAAATCATTGGCTTACACAGAAAAACGTTTAATTTGTGTTGCCAGCGATTCAAGATCCATCACTGCATCTTGCACCGACTGATTTACCGTATTTGACATATTTCTGATCTGTTTCGACATCTCTGAGAGGTTTGTTAAGTTGCTATTAATCTCATTGGCAACCAGACTTTGCTCATCCGTTGCACTGGCTGTTTGCAATGTTAGCCCTTGAATCTGATTCGAAGATGACTTCACCGTATCGAGTAACTCTTTTGTTTGAGCATTCAGAGTTTCGGTACTGCTTGCAATATCGACACTCGTTTTGATGGATTTAACCGCTTCTGATACTTCGTTTTGCAGGCTGTTGATCATATGGCGAATATCTTCAGTCGATAGTTGGGTCTTACTCGCTAAATTTCTGACTTCATCCGCGACCACTGCAAATCCCCGTCCTTGCTCACCGGCTCGCGCGGCTTCAATCGCAGCATTCAGGGCTAATAGGTTGGTCTGTTCGGAAATGTTGAGAATTACATCTAAAACGGATGAAATTTTTTCGGAGCTGTGAGACAAGCGTTCAATAACCATTGAGGCATGTTCAATTTGTTGGGTTAAATCATGTAAACGCTCAGTTGAATGGAGAATGGACGCTTCTCCTTCATCAACCAGCCGGGAAAGTAAATCAACTTGAGTGGCTGTTTCTGCTGCATTTTGGGCAACTTCTTTTGTCGCTGAGCTCATTTCCTCGACTGCTGTAACAACCATATCCAGTGATTGATCTTCTTTATCACTGAGAGATGATGATTCCGCAGCAGCGTGACTAATTTTTTTCATTTCGTCCTGAATACTGCCACACCCATTTCTGATTTGGCGGATAATATCACCGAGTTTGTCAACAAAACCGTCGAGTTCGCGACTCAGATCACCTGTTTCATCCGGTTTTTGACTGTTAATCCGCCGTGTCAAATCACCATCACCCTGACTGACTTGATGAATATCCGATGTAACTTTTTTAATCGCATTGGAAATCTTTTTCGGGGCAAACCAAGCAAGAATCAGGCTTAAAAATAAGACAATGACAGAAAGAATAGAGACAAATAATTTGAATTGTTCGGCATGGTGATCAATTTGTTGTCTCTCTTGGGTGGCATATTTAGTGATTAATTCTTCAGAACCGTCATATAGGCTTCTTAATTCCTGAAATGAATCAGCATTGCGAGTCAAGAAGAGTTGAACCGCTAAATCGTGCTGTTGATTCTCGAATGCTTTTAATACAGCGGCATGCTCAGCCTGCCATTGTTGGTAATAACGTTGAAAAGGGGTGAGATAATTAGCAATTTCCGGCTCATCTTTGGTCATTTGCATAAACGCTTGCATTCGTTGTAATGCCTGCTTTGCATTGGATGTAATTTCTTCTTTGAGTGTCGATTGAGTTGTCTGTTCATGACTATCCGGTGAAAAGATTAATGTGGAGAGTGCGAGCCGGGATTGATAGAGATCCCGGTCCGCATTTTGAATTAAGTTGGCACCCTGTGAATAGCGTCCGGTATTATGCTGAATATAATTGACTAATTGATAAGCAGCGACAACCACGATGAGAAATACAACACTGAGTAATGAAAAATTAAATGTATATCTGGCCCTGATTGTTCTCATAAAAAATAGGTTCATCCCGCTTCTCCTTAGCCAAACGTTTACCTGAAAATCTGCAACGACAACTGTTTCTGACCGATTGCAGACTCATAGACATGATCAATTACTTATTATTAATAAAAAACATATCAAATTTAACGAATAGTATAAAGCGGTTATTTTTTCAAGCACTAGCTGAGAGATGGCTGTATTTGTTGTGGATCTTTGTGGGTCGCCGGTTTTACGATTAACCCAATGCCGACTAAAAACATAATACACGCGACAACCTGCGCGAGACTTAAAATTTCACCAAACATAAAATAGCCGGAAATTAAGGCAAAGATAGGGACGAATAAAGTCAGTGGAGCGGTCATACTGAGTGGATAACGGATCAGTAGCCGGTTCCAGACCCAATAACCAAATAATGTGGTCGGATAGGCCTGAAAGCCCACTGCGATTGTTGTTTTCATATCCCAAGCTGCAATTGCATGGAAGATGATATCCGAACCGTAAATGCTCATCGCAAACAGCACTAGAGGAAGCGGCGCAAAGAGCATGCCCCAAACGTTAAATGCAAAGGCTTGGGTGGTTTTCGATGCTTTGACAATCATGCCCATAATGGTCCAACAAGTCGCAGCAATCATAATCAACATCAACCCTTGTGGCGTGATGTTACCGTGCGTCGCAGAAACCAAGACTAAAAGTGCAACGAGTGCAGCCACAGCACCAATGATTTTGCGCTTTGAAATACGTTCTTTTTGGATCCATACTCCGGCCGCCATACTGATTAACGCATTTGATGAAAGCAGTACCGAAGACATACCTGAAGAAAGTCCCGCGGTGATTGACCAAGACGCCATTCCCCAGATGCCGACCCCAAACACGAAGCCGTAAGCAAATAAATAACGCCAGGCAACATTCGGCCTGCGGATAAAGAATATGGCGGGTATCACCGCCAAAGTAAATCGGGCAGCTGTCGCCAATAATGGGTGGACATCCGTAATACCCAACTTAATCATCGAAAAGTTAAATCCCCAAATTGCCATGACAACAATTGCCAACAATAAATCGTTTCTTACCATCACTGTGCTCCTTTTTGCTTGAAAAGCAGTATGGCTCGGGTACAGTTAAGGGTACAGATACAATTTTTCAGCTTTAAAACGGTACAGTGGTGGTCTATGAGTTTGTATAAGATGATGGCGAGTCAATTTATACGCGACATTGAAGCAGGGCAGTTGACTGAAGGAAGTCGTCTGCCTTCACTACGACAGCTCGCGAAACAACAAGCCGTCAGTATGTCTACAGCGGTCAGTTGTTACCAAGAACTGGAATCCCAAGGTTGGATCCATGCGCGGCCTCAGGCAGGATATTATGTCTCTCCTCTGCGTCATCAACATCACACGCCGGCGTGGGCGCAGTTTGTGAGTCGGGTTTCTCAGGTCAGGCCAAGGTTCACTTTCCCTGCCAAACATAACGGGCCACTCGGGATTTCAACCACTTTTCTTGATGATATGGGGCAGAATGCGCTTGAACAGAGTTTTCGTCGTGTCAACAAGCGAGTCCTCGGCCAGCGACTCAATCAATATCCCCATCCGCAAGGTGAGCCGTCACTCCGTTATGCGTTCAGTGCTCACTTTGCTAAGCTCGGACTTCATCTCAATCCGGATGAACTGGTGATCACATCCGGGTGTATGCCGGCAATCAAATTGGCAGTCGAAGCTTGTACGCAAGTGGGAGATGCGATTGCCATCAGTTCCCCCTGTTTTAGCGGTATTTTAGATTTGCTTGGGCAAATGGGGCGTCAGATCGTTGAAATCCCATCGCTGGACGAAGGGATCGATCTTGATCAACTGGAACAGCACTTACGGCAAGGCAGTGTGAAAGCCGGTATTTTCTGCACATCGCACATGAATCCGCAAGGGATCACGATGTCTGCTCAGCAAAAGCGGCAGTTGGCGGCGCTGGCAAACCATTACCAAGTGCCGATCATCGAAGATGATGTCTATCTTGAGCTCTCTTATGCTGAACACACGCCTTTACCCGCCAAGTATTATGATCAAGGTGGTTACATCCTGTGGTGTGGTTCGATATCGAAAAGCTTATCGCCCAGCTATCGTTTGGGGTGGTGTTTACCCGGCCGGTTCACCGCAGCGTATGTGCAACAGTATACGGCTGCTTTCTTTGGTGTTTCTCTGCCGATTCAGCTTGCTGTGGCTGATTTTGTTGAATCCGGTCACTATGCCAAACAACTGAAACGCCGGCGCAACCGGTTACTCAATTTAAAACAAGCGTATCTCAGCTTTTTATCGGCGCGCTTGCCTGACGAAGTGAAGATCAGCAACCCTCAAGGGGGGATGGTACTCTGGCTACAAGTACCTCATCTCAATCACACCCGGTTTGCTGCACTTATTGAAGCCTATCAGATTGACATTCGGTTGGGGGAGCTCTTCAGTACGCTGTCGCTCTACAATGATTGTTTCCGAATCAATATCGGCTTTGAACTCACTCAGGATGTGGAGAATGAGTTAAATCGTTTGATCGAGGCGATCAAGCAAGCGAGTGACGTTGGCGACAGCATTTGATTGACGTTTGGAATCATACTGACGTTTGAAATAATAATGATCGTGCGGATGTACATCGGGCACCCAGATGGGTGCCCGATGTGGTTGATGAAGCGAGTCAAATGACTCAACGTTGTCGAATTAGTTGGACTGAGCGACTTGCCCTAATTTTAGCCAAGTATCAATCACCGTATCTGGGTTGAGTGAAACAGAACTGATTCCTTGTTCCATGAGCCATGCCGCCAGATCGTCGTGATCAGACGGACCTTGACCACAGATGCCGACATATTTGCCGGCATTGGTTGCCGCTTCAATGGCCATTTTCAGCATCACTTTCACGGCAGGGTTTCGCTCGTCAAACAGGTGAGCAACATCACCGGAATCTCGATCCAGCCCCAGAGTTAACTGAGTCATATCATTCGAGCCGATCGAGAAGCCGTCGAAGTGCTTCAAAAACTCATTCGCCAGTACTGCATTGGAGGGCAACTCACACATCATGATGACTTTGAGGCCTTGCTCACCGCGTTTCAGCCCAAATTTCGCCAGTAAGTCAATGACCGATGATGCTTCGTCCGGCGTGCGAACAAATGGGATCATAATCTCGACGTTTTTCAGCCCCATCTCCTGACGAACCCGTTTAATCGCTCGGGTTTCGAGTTCAAAACAGTCTTCAAAGGCCGGTGAAATGTAGCGAGAGGCACCGCGGAAACCGAGCATCGGATTCTCTTCATGTGGTTCATAATTTCGACCACCGACCAAATTACTGTACTCGTTTGATTTGAAGTCAGACATCCGGACAATCACACGTTTCGGCCAGAAAGCCGCAGCAATCGTTGCAATGCCTTCTGTCAGTTTGCTGACGTAGAAATCGATCGGATCCTGATACCCTTTGATTCGCTGACGAATTTCGGCTTTGAGGGCATCATCTTGCGCATCAAACGCCAACAGCGCTTTCGGGTGAATCCCGATCATCTTATTGATGATAAATTCAAGGCGAGCCAAGCCAACCCCTTCATTGGGAATCTGAGCAAAATCGAAAGCACGGTCAGGGTTACCGACATTCATCATTACCTTGGTCGGTAAGTTGGGTAGCTCATTGACCGAAGAACGACGCACTTCAAAATCGAGCTGACCTCGGTAAACATACCCCGTTTCGCCTTCAGCACATGACACGGTAACCTGTGCTCCGTTTTGTAAATCGCTGGTGGCGGTGCCACAGCCGACAATCGCCGGAATACCCAGTTCACGGGCGATAATTGCAGCATGGCAGGTTCGACCGCCACGGTTGGTCACAATCGCAGCCGCTTTTTTCATCACGGGTTCCCAATCGGGATCGGTCATATCCGTAACTAAAATATCGCCTTGCTGTACCAGCGACATTTGATCGAGAGAATCAACCAGACGTACCGTGCCTGCCCCGATACGCTGACCGATAGCCCGGCCTTCAAGCAGAACATCTGCCTTGGCATTGAGTTGGAAGCGTTCAATCACACTGGTTTCATTCTGGGAGCAAACCGTTTCCGGACGGGCCTGAACAATATAAAGCTTGCCGTCAATGCCATCTTTGGCCCATTCGATATCCATCGGACGCTGATAATGTTGTTCGATGATCATCGCCTGTTGGGCAAGCGCTCTGATTTCATCATCATCTAAAGAGAACTGCTGACGCTCTTGCTCATCGGTGTCAATAATCTCGACCTGCTTACCGATTTCTTGCCGCTCAGAGTAGATCATCTTGACCATTTTAGAGCCGAAGGTTTTCTTCACAATCGCGCTTTGACCGGCTTCCAGCAACGGTTTATGCACATAGAATTCATCAGGATTGACCGCCCCCTGAACAACCATTTCACCCAGGCCCCAAGCGGAAGTAATAAACACCACTTGGTCAAAGCCTGATTCGGTATCCAATGTGAACATGACACCGGAGGCGGCTTTATCTGAGCGTACCATGCGCTGAATCCCGGCTGATAACGCAATGCCACGGTGGTCAAAGCCCTGATGGACCCGGTATGAGATGGCACGATCATTAAATAAAGAGGCGTAGACATGCTTGGTCGCTTCAAGGACGGCATCGATGCCTTTGACATTGAGGAAGGTTTCTTGCTGCCCGGCAAAAGAGGCGTCAGGTAAATCTTCAGCGGTGGCTGATGAACGGACGGCAACGGAAATTTCAGCGTTGTTTCCGGTCAATTCAGCATAGTTATCCCGAATTTCCTGTTCTAAATCGGCAGGGAAGGGCGCCTGTAAAATCCATTGACGAATAGTGGCACCGGTCTGACGTAATGCATCGACATCGTCAACGTTGAGCGCATCAAGCAGTTGATGAATGCGATGATCTAACCCCTCATAATCTAAGAATTGATTAAATGCATACGAAGTGGTCGCAAAGCCGTTCGGCACAGAGACCCCTGCATTGGCCAAGTTTGAAACCATTTCACCGAGTGAAGCATTTTTACCACCGACCTTATCGACATCTGTCATCGATAAGCTATTGAACCAGAGGGTATTGTTAGGCATTTTTTTCTCCAGAAGGATGATTGTGTTATTGGATGTGGTAATCGTTTACATTTGCCTGCTAAAAAAATAGCCGAAGATATTTTCAAAGCTGTGGCTCATGTCGTTGAATACCGAAGGTCGTTCTATTTATAGTGTGATAATGATGCTACTCAAAATAATTTGAAAGTTTAAATAAAATATGCAAATTGATAGTCAAAGTCGTGACGTATTCTACGTTTCTGATGGTACAGCGATTACATGTGAGACCATAGGACATGCTGTGTTAGGTCAGTTTCCCTTCGCTGCGAATGAGAAAACGTTTCCATTTGTCGAGAGTGATGAAAAATTAACTGATGTGATCAAACAGATTGAATTTTCTCATCAACAGCATGGTGTGCTACCGCTGGTTTTTTTCTCGATAGTCGTGCCGGAAATTCGTGCCAAGCTCCTTCAGGTGCCCGCTTATTGTTACGATGTGCTGGAAAGCATTGTTCAACGGGTACAAGCTGATACCGAAACGGAACCGCAGCCGAAACTGCAGCGTTCACGGAGTATCAGTAGAAATACGGATACGTATTTTGATCGGATTGCCGCAATTGAATATACGCTGGCGCATGATGATGGAATGTCGCTGAAAGATATTGAACAGGCCGATATCGTACTGCTCGGGGTTTCTCGGAGTGGTAAAACACCAACCAGTTTGTATATGGCGATGCAATTCGGCCTTCGGGTGGTCAACTACCCGTTTATTCATGATGATATGCACGCGCTTAAGTTACTTCCGGCGTTTGAAATTCATCGGCATAAATTGTTCGGTCTGACCATCAATGCAGAACGTTTGACGGCAATTCGTCAGAACCGTCTGGCAGGAAGCGAATATGCCAGCGTCCATCAGTGTGAGCATGAGCTGGCAAATGTGGAAGCGTTATTTCGCCGTGAAGCGATTCCTTATATCAATACCAGCTCATTGTCAGTCGAGGAAATTTCAGCCCGGATTCTCGAGAAAGCGGGCTTGAAACGACACCTGTGTTAGCCAGCCGTTTACACAGGACAAACACCAATCCAAGGTCGGGGGCTTTTATGCCTGTTCGGCAAAATCGAGCAGAGCCTGCCCCGTCATGCGATAGATAATCCATTCATCCTGAGGCTCGGCACCGATACTTTGATAAAAGTCGATCGATGGTTGATTCCAGTCGAGCACTGTCCATTCAAAGCGGCCACAATCTTTACTGACGGCTAATTGAGCGAGATATTTCATCAACGCTTTGCCTGCACCGAGGCCGCGGTGGGCTTCACTCACATATAAATCCTCCAGATACAGACCATATTGGCCCAACCAAGTCGAATAATTGAAGAAGTATACGGCAAACCCGATGGGCTGATTATCGGCTTCACAAATTACGGCATGAGCATGAACGTCATCTCCGAATAATTTGCGTTCAATCTCTTCGACCGTATTGGCGACCGCATTGGGCTCTTTCTCGTAAATCGCCAGTTGATTGATAAAATCCAAAATAGTTGCTGCATCTGAAATAGTGGCAGGTCTGATATGAATGGTCATGATTTCCTTTCTTTCGTTGACTCAGATTAGTGACAGTGTATGCTCAAATGAACTATGAATAAAATGCACTTTATTCAGGCTTCATATGAATGGGCATCATGCGTAAATTTCCTAATATCGATTTGAACTTACTCAAAGTGTTCGCCAGTTTATATCATACGGGCTCGGTGACACTGAGTGCCGAAGAACTGAATATCAGTCAGTCGGCGTGTAGTCATGCGTTGCAGCGTCTGCGAGAGCGGCTTGGCGATGACCTTTTCATTCGGATTGAAAATCGCATGTTGCCGACCGCTTATTCCGAGCGGCTGGCTGAACAGGTTTTGCCAGGATTGGCATTACTCGGGCAAGGGCTGGCCTCATCTCATCCTTTTACACCGGAGGATGCGCATGTATTCCGGATCGCTGTGACGGATTATACATCATGGTGTCTGCGAGAATTCATCACCTACCTGAGCGAGTCGTTTCCTCATATCCAGATTGAATTTATGCAGTTGGCCGAACGATTACCGGAGTCGGCACTGAAATCCGCAGCCATCGACTTGGTGTGCGGGTTTGCACATCAGCAGGAAGAATCAGAAAGTCTAAATCGTTTGGTCTGGTTGAGCGATCACTATGTCAGTGTGCGGTGTCAGAGTCATCCGGTGGCTGAGCATCTTTCACTGGCTCAGTTTCTTCAGTATCCACATGTTTTGGTAACGCCGTGGAATGAACCCAGAGGCATTGTTGATATGACATTGTCACGGCAAAGAAAAAAGCGTCAGATTGCGATTCGGACTGCCAGTGTTCTGGCTGCGCCTTATTTTGTGCAGCAGACATCCTATTTGCTGGCAGCACCGTCCCGGTATGCTCACACCATTGCTGAAAGTTTGTCGCTGCGTTTATCACCAATGCCGTTAGATGTACCGGATTATCAGCTGACGCTTTACTGGCATAAAACACGCCATAATGACCCGAAAATCGCATGGTTTGTGCGGTTGTTCAGCGATTTTCATCAGTGCTCATGAATGAGGGTGACTGGATGATGGCATGACGAATTTTGGTTGTGGGTCGGTTGTGAGTTCAGTTGTTGAATATTTCTTCTGAGTTTGTCGATCGATGAATTGAAATCATGTGAATAGTCTTTGGCTCGTAAATTTGACGCACAATCTCGTTTTTCGATTTCAGAGGCATTGGTGTCTTGTGCGTCAGTTCATCTTTCAGAGATGAAAGACGAACCAGAAAATCTTTTTTTGTTACGGAGTCGCATGTTGTCCAGAAGCCGCTTTTACGGGCGTCCTGCCCGGAAAAGCCTAACCATTCTTCCATGAATGATTTTCTTTGTTTGGTGGTTGATTTGAATTGGGTGAGATCTCTTTAAGGCGAAGCCAAATTGATCGATGTTCTCAGGGTAAAATTCATGGATGAATTTTAAGCAATTCCCTAACAAAAGAGCTGAGCAGGAGCGAATAAAAGCGGCCCGGTCAGTGTCCACGAACTAAAACGTTCTTTTGGATACTTTTGGAACGCCAAAAGTATCTGGGGCGCGTGCATCAGATGCCGCAGAAATCAATAAACTCATTGCGCACCAAACAACAGCGCCACAATGTTCATCTTCCCCAGCCTTCGGCCCTGAAATTTGACGCACAATCTCGTTTTTCGGTTTCAGAGACATCGGTGTTCTGTGCGCCAGTTACTCTTGCCAAGATGCAAGAGTAACCAGAAGATCTTTTTTGTTTAGCTTGGTCACACGTTTTCCAGAACCAGCTTTTACGGGCGTCCTGCCCGGAAAAGCCTAACCATTCTTCCATGAATGGTTTTCTTTGTTGAATGGTTGATTTGCGTTGGGTGAAATCTTTTGAAGCCAAATTGGTCGATGTTCTCAGGGTAAAATTCAGGGATGAATTTTAAGCTTTTCGTGAGCAGGAGCGAATAAAAGCGACCCGGCCAGCGTCCACGAACTAAACCGTTCTTTTGGGTACTTTTGGAACGCCAAAAGTATCTGGGGCGCAGTCGGAGATGTTAATGAGATCGAGAAAAGTGATTGCGCACCAAACGCAGCGCGTCTGAACAAGCCTTTTTAACGCGCATTGGCGGTGCAGTGCTGGCAGAATTGCCGGGGTTGGCGATGAAAATCATCGGGCGATCCGGAATGTTGGCCGCATTTGTGCCTAACAAATTAGCGGACAGTACGCTCTACAGCGCTGCTGATATGAGTAATAAAGACAGGGTTGAAACCAATATCCGCTTGGGTTTCAATACGGCAGGGCGGATTTACGGCTATCACGTCAATGGGACGATGGTTCCCAAGCGTGAGGTGACACAGGTCGGTGATAAGTTTGTTGTTGCGTTAGAGCCGGATGTCACCATTGAATGGGTGCCGATTAGCGGCGATTTCGGCGGCAAACCGATTCTGGTTAACCCCATCCCGGAGATGGAAAAGTTCGATATCTGGATCCATCCGCAAGCGGAGCAAGGCTAAGAATTTGATAACACCTACATCACGCCAATTGCTGATGCGGATCTGCAAGACTATATTCTAACCTTTCCGGCAGAAACCGGATTACCACCGTTGTATGTGGTTTACAAAGAAAGCGCTCGCAACGAGTCGGGCGTCGTGACCGGCAACGGTGAAGATGTCACCGGTCTGTGGTTGGAAGCCGCCGGAAAAGAGTTAGGTGTACCAGTGCCGTCACAAATTGCGGATCAGCTCAGAGGCCGTGAGTTCAGTAGTTTTGATGGGTTCCGGAAAGCGTTTTGGAAAGCTGTAAGTGAAGATACAAATTTGATGTCTCAATTCAGCAGAGCGAATCAGAGAATTATCAAACGAGGGGGTTCACCGTTTGTGATACCGGAAGAAACTGTCGGAGGGCGAGATCGTTTTGAGATTCACCATGTTGAAGAAATACAGCATGGCGGGGCTGTATATGATGTTGATAATATGAGAGTTAATACGCCTAAAAACCATATCCGTATTCATAAGGAATAACAAAGATGTTGAATTTGAAAAGTAAACTTACTGATTACACGGAAAGTGAGTTTTTCCGTTTTCTTCAGGAATTTTATGAGGATACTGATACCAATGCTCTGCCAGATGATGAGTTTGATGATTATATTTCTACGCTCGCAAAACATTTTACTGAAGTTGTAAATCATCCAAAGGGAAATGCTTTAATCTTCCATCCGTCAACGTGTGGGATAAATGACAGCTCTGAAGCCGTGATTCAGGAGTTAAAACGATGGTATACCGAACAAGGGTTACCATGCTTTAAGGACTGATTCGGTTTTTTTAATTTCCAGTTTTGGGCTCCCAGATTTGACGCACAATTTCTTTACCCTTGTTCCCACGGTCCTCCGTGGGAATACATACCGAGCCAAAAATTACCATGATTGGCAGATATCAATTCGTCCTGTTTCGCCTTCATAATGACGAGCACTGAAATAACGCCAGTGAGTCATTTTATCGACCTAGCCTATTTTAACCGGGTGTTGGTGAATCGATTCAACCTTCTGATGTATCATTTCATCACTTTGTACTCATTCAGGGTGTACGCCTTCCTGCCAAAACTGATCGCTTATTGCGGATGATGCACTGGATGATAACCGGGGGTGGTACAAGCGCTGAACTTTGCGTGCCACTCCTAAGTTAGGTATGCATTCCCACGCGGAGCGTGGGAACGAGGTGCTAAAAAAACAATTTCCTGATGATTAAAACGCTGCAATTTTGTACAAACCTTATCCATATCAAAAAATGTCATGTTTGTGTTAATTTTCTCTGGCGATTTTCTGCAACATATTCAATGTTATTTAGTGTGTTTGGGTGCTTATTTGTGAACAGATAGCTTTTATCCGAGATGTGCACAGGTGAATTATTTGTGTGCGTTTCCATGTTATTACGGAAAGCACCTTATCAGATAGCGGTAAGTTATACAGAAGTATTCTTATAGAGTGGTTCTGTATAATAAACTGTTATGTGTAGTCGGAAATTTAGCAAGGAATCCTAATGGCTAAGCGAAATCGCAAAATTGGGTCAGTAAAAATGGAGCTTCTGACAAAGTCCAGAGAGTCGATGCTTGCAGCAGTCCAAATCTTTAACAACCCTAATATTCAGTTTAAATCCGAAAGCTTTATTGTATTGTCCAACATAGCATGGACATATTTACTTCACGCTTACTACCGTTCTAAGAATGTTGAATATCGCTACTATGAACAACAAGGGCATAGGAAACGCTATCACAAAACAAAAAAAGGAGCTGACAAGCATTGGGAACTTGAGCGGTGCTTAGATGACCGATCCTGCCCCATTGATAAAGTGGCTAAGTCTAATTTAAAATTTCTTATAGGGCTTAGACACGAAGTTGAGCACCAAATGACAACAAGAATAGATGACTATCTTAGTGCTAGGTTTCAGGCATGCTGTTTAAATTACAATGAGTACATTAAAACTCTTTTTGACGATGGGCTTGGTATAGATAAACATCTCTCGTTTTCTCTTCAATTCTCTTCAATTAAAGAAGAGCACGCTAATCAATTAAGAGAATTCACTGATTTGCCAGGAAATATTTCTTCTTTTATTAATGACTTCGATTCAGACCTTCCGCAAAATGAATATAATGACTTAAGATATTCATATCGGGTTTTGTATGTTCCCAAATCGGTGAATCATAAAGGGCAAGCTGATAAGGTAATTGAGTTTATCCCTGCGAATTCTCCGGAGGCAGAAAAGTTAAACAGGGAATATGTTCTAATCAAAGAGAAAGAAAAGCAAAAATATCTGCCTGGCGAAATCGTAAAAATTATTAACAGTATGGGTTATGTAGATTTCAAGGTGCATCACCATACGATTCTTTGGCAAGATAAAAAGGCAAAAGACAAAGGTAAGAATTTTGGAGTGCAAGTCGCGAAAACATGGTATTGGTATGATACTTGGCTAAAGGTAGTGCAAAAACACTGCGCAGAGAATGCAAATAAATATGGCAAAAACACATAACAAGCGCATGTTGTCGGACTAATTTTCCGCTGTACTCAAAATCAGCCACAAATGCGGGCGTTAGCTTTCAAGGAGATATTTTGGAACCTGTATCTATTTTTCTATCATCTAGCGTTATTGCTGCTCTCGTAGCAGCCTTAGTGTCTTTACGTACTAATGAAAGAAGAATCCACATTGAAAATGTTACACAAGAGCGTGCGAAGTGGCGCAATTCAATGCGCTGCTTAGCCGACTCCTTAATTAAATCAACTCAAAAAAGTGATTCCACCGAAATTAGTGCGCTTTGCTCGCAGCTTGCTTTAAATGTTAATCCTTTTGATAAAGAGGATATTTCACTAATCGAAGCTGCTGAAAAACTGGCAACCTCCGATGATAAAGGTGCGCAAATAAAGGAATTTACTGAACGAATGTCGTTGTTGTTAAAACATGATTGGGAGCGTGCAAAAAGAGAAGCCAAACCTTGGTTCTTTAGGGGGGATGAGGCAAGGCGTATTTCCTATAAAGAGTTTGCAGGTGAGTGCCCTTCTCTACTATCCGAACCCTCGAAAAAGTCACTTTCTTTGCTTCTTTACTTTGTCACGCTGTCTTTTTCAGCGGGTATTATATTTTTCCTAGCTGTTGGACTCACAGAACCTTTTCAGAAGTTAGTAAAGATTTTTAATGATCCAAATGATGTCAAGCCATTTGAAGCATGGGTGCAGTTTATATTTTGGTCAATATTTTGTGGTTCTATGTGGTCAGCAGCTTATCTTTGGTTTAAGGCAAGTGAAAAGCGGTTTCTCGAAATCTGGTTTAGAAAATGAAAGCTAACAATACGCTTCTACGGAAAATTTGCTCGCTGGCGCTCACAAAGTTCCGTAGAGCGTGGCGTTAAAATGCTGGACTATGAGTTCTGAACTAAAGAATACAGAGAAGCTATATGCAATCATCACCAACGCTTTGTATTTCCATCGTTGAGTTTCGTTTTTACGGTGTAATGGTTTAGGCTAGGTGGTAGCGTTGCTTCCTCCTTACAGGCATTATATTCCCCAATAAACCCAACGCCCTATAATCGAAAAATGATAAGAAAATACCACGAAGAAGATTTAGATTCAGTGCTGGATATCTGGCTGAAAGCATCAGTAAAAGCCCACGATTTTGTTTCAGCAGAGTTCTGGGAATCTCAAGTCGAGAACATGCGTAATATTTATATTCCGGCCTCAGAGGTCTGTGTTTTCGAAACCGAGTCTCAAGTGGTCGGGTTTTACGCATTATACGAAAATAACCTCGCTGCTCTATTTGTTGTGCCTGAACTTCAGGGGAAGGGGATCGGTAAGCAACTGTTAAATCAGCTAAAACGCAGAGAGCCCAGTTAAGTCTGTCCGTGTACAAAGAAAATCAGGCCAGTTATCAGTTCTATGTATCGCAAGGCTTTCATGTGGTGAGTGAACAGATTGATGAACATACGGGACATCCCGAATACACCATGCGTTCTGGCACATAAGCATCATTGTGTGTGATGCCTCGAAGTCGAAACCTGAGACAATCATCGGGGACAGAAATAAAAAAGAACCGCGTCGCATTTTATCCGTCAACAATGCTAATACTATGATAAACAGTGTTTTTTGCTGAACGCTTCTTTTATGCTATAGCTATGTTGTCCACCAAAGCGAAGCGCGTTTTATGAAAACATCTCTCGATCACCTACCTGAATTTAAACAGCAAGAGCTTGCCACGATCTCGACCATTCTGCGTGATACGCTGGACGACTATCTTCAAGGCAAAACGGGGAGTAAAAGCGAGTTTCGCATCCTGAAAATCATTCTGTTCGGCAGCCACGCTAAAGGCAATTGGGTCAGCGATCCGGCTAATGGCTACATCAGCGATTACGATATTCTGGTGATCGTCAACAAAGCCGCCTTGGTGGAAGATTATGTGGTCTGGCAGCGGGCGGAAGAGCAGATTGATCGCAAAGTAAAATCCGCACCGTTGGGTCTGATTGTTCATGACTTACAGGAAGTGAATGAACGATTGCAGCAGGGGCATTATTTCTTTAAGGATATCCGTGAAGAAGGGATTGAACTGTTTGCCGCGACACCGAAGCCGTTGATTGAGCCGGGGGATTTAACCGAGACCGAAAAACGGGGAATTGCCCGTAAGCATTATGAACAGTGGTTAAAAGCGGGTCGTGATTATGTAAAAACATACCATTACCATCAATCAGAAGACGATATGATTAATCTTGCGGCTTTCGATTTACATCAAGCCACGGAAAGATTCCTCGCTTGTGTATTACTCACATGCACCAACTACTTACCCAAATCCCACAATATCGAAAAGCTGAGTAAACTGTGCGCGCAAATCGAGCCAGAGTTTAAGACGATTTTCCCACTCGACAATAAATTCCATCGTCGCTGTTTCCGCCGTCTGCAACGCGCCTATATCGAAGCCCGTTATTCAGAGCATTATGAAATCACCGAAGAAGAGTTGGCTTACCTCGAAGGGCGAGTGTTGCAGTTAAAAGCGCTGGTTGAACGGGTTTGTTTAGCGCGGATAGATTCTGCTTAACCATTCATTTGTGAATAGTTTTCTAGATTAGGTGGTTAATTTGAGTTGGGTGAAATCTTTCTAAGGCGAAGCCAAAGTGATCGATGATCTCAGGGGGAAAATTCAAGGATGAATTTTCAGGATTGCTTGAGCAGGATGCGAATCAATCCGACCCGGGCAGCGTCCACGAACTAAACCGTTCTTTTGGGTACTTTTGGAACGCCAAAAGTATCTGGGGCGCGTGCATCAGATGCCGCAGAAATCAATAAACTTATTGCGCACCAAATTACTTTCCTCAATTTTTATATCCCAGCCTCCGGCTCCAAATTTTGACGCACAGTTACGTTTTTTTGGTTTCAGAGGCATTGGTGTTTTGTGCGCCAGTTACTCTTGCCGAGATGCAAGAGTAACCAGAAGATCTTTTTTGTTTGACGGAGTCGCACGTTGTTCAGAACCAGCTTTTACGGGCGTCCTACCCGGAAAAGCTTAATCATTCTTCCATGAATGATTTTCTTGGTTGAGTGGTTGAGTGGTTGATTTGCTTGCGGTGAAACATGCTTAAAAAGTCAATTTGGTCACTGAACTCAGGGTGAAAAATCAGGACGATTTTTCAGGATTGCTTGAGCAGGATGCGAATCAATCCGACCCGGGCAGCGTCCACGAACTAAACCGTTCTTTTGGGTACTTTTGGAACGCCAAAAGTATCTGGGGCGCGTGCACCAGATGCCGCAGAAATCAATAAACTCATTGCGCACCAAATTACTTTCCTCAATTTTTATATCCCAGCCTCCGGCTCCAAATTTTGACGCACAGTTACGTTTTTGGGGTTTCAGAGACATTGGTGTTTTGTGCGCCAGTTACTCTTGCCGAGATGCAAGAGTAACCAGAAGATCTTTTTTGTTTGACAGCGTCGCACGTTGTCCAGAACCGATTTTTACGGGTGTCCTGCCCGGAAAAGCCTAATCATTCTTCCATGAATGATTTTCTTGGTTGAGTGGTTGATTTGAGTTGAGAGGAACATTTTTAAAGCTAACTTGATCGGTGATCTCAGGGTGAAAAATCATGGACGATTTTTCAGGATTGCTTGAGCAAGATGCGAATCAATCCGACCCTGATAACGCGCACTGAACCAAAAAAGATGCTTTTGGTTCCTTTTGCATCCATCAAAAGGAACTGGGGCGCATTCGAAAATGCTAATGAAATCAATGAATGTGATTGCGTCCCAAACACCTGTATCATAAGTTTCATTGGTCTAGCCTCCGGTTCCAAATTTTGACGCACAATCAGCGTCAGTGATTTCAGAGGCATCGGTGTTCTGTGCGCCAGTTACTCTTGCCGAGATGCAAGAGTAACCCTTTTGAAAGCCAATGAGTCTCTGAACTCAGGAAAGTCATCGCACATCACATCGCAGCAGCATCACTTTTCCAGATTGTTAAAACGCTGTAATTTTGTACAAAACCTACCTGCATCAAAAATGTTATGTTCGTGTCAATTTTTTCTGGCGATTTTCTGCAACCTATTCAATGCCATGTAGGGTATTTAAATGCTTATTTGAGAACAAATGGCACTTATACGAGATGTTCCGAATGGTGGTAGCACTGGTGAATCATTCGTGCGCTGATTAGACAGCACAATGCTGTGATTTTTGATATAATGATATCTTTTACTGGAATTTTGTCTGTATTTTCATGCAATTAGGACAGAAGCTTTATTGAGTGCCAGTAAGTTATACACAAGTATCCCTATAGAGTGTTTCTGTATAATAAGCTGTTAGCACTCTCAATGAATATCGAGATATCTGGATGATAGATTTTTCAATTTTACCTATATTTTTCACTGCAATTTTCTTTCTGGCCATATCACCTGGTCCAGATTTAGTTCTTATTTCTACTTATTCTTCGACGAAGGGTTTTCAAGCTGGGTTCATGGTGGCTATTGGGATCTTTTTCGCCGGTATTATGCAAACGTTGCTCGTGGCTTTAGGTTTAGGGCAGTTGATGCAATCAATGCCTATATTTGCATATACGATAAAAATTTTGGGTGCTTTATATTTGAGTTACTTGGGTATAAAAATGTTAAGTAGTTGGTATCGTAATAATCAACAAACCTCTAACACTAAATCTAGTGATGAAAATTCAACCAACTTGAGCTTGATAAATAAGGGGTTCTTAAATAACCTGCTTAACCCAAAGGCTTTATTGTTTTTTAGTCTGTTTTTACCTCAATTTACAATAGGAATAGGCTCACTTTCAGTCCAAATTTTAATACTTGGCGTTTTGCTTAGTAGTTTTGTTTTTTTAGTAAACTGTGCATTTTCAGTAACATTTAGCCAATTTGGTAAATTAGTTAGTAAAAAGTTTAAATTAGGCCGTCACATAGATGGGCTATTAGGCTTTATATTTTTAGGTTTGGCAATTCGCTTAGCTGCCAGTAAATAACAAGTGCTAACAAGGCCTTAAAGTCGGATTCGTAACAGTTGGCTCCGCTTCACATATTAGCCAATTGTTACTCACCGCTTAAGGCAGTGTTATGTGTTTCCTCTAGATTTGGATACGACTCGCACAATACCCCAGAATTGTAGTTCTTAGATTATTTGTCTATAAGCTTGACGTAACTGTCTTAAATTGAGGGGCGAGCATGACTGAATCATAAAAGAAATGGTTAAAGCACTGGGAAGAAAAACGAAGAAAAGGGTTTATCCATTACTTTAGTTGCAGCTAAAGTCTGGGTCTCACCTTACCCGATTGAAGTACTTATTATCCATACAAGCAATTTAAGAGGGATTCACAACGCTTGGCATTTTTGTTTCTACTTCAAATTTAGTGTTTATGGCACAATGCTTTAGGCTTTGGGGGAGGCGTTGTTCACCCTTAATTGGGCGTTAGCCGTCAGTTAAGCCATTATCTATGTCAAAGGAGAATTAAATGGATATACATAACGTCATAACTTTTATAGCGGTAGCGACCTTGCTGGTTATTTCACCTGGCCCAAATGGTTTTCTCATCGCAAAAACAGTTCCTTTGTCTGGACAGAAAGCGGGTTTCGCAAATATTTTTGGATTCGTTGCTGCATTTTACGTACATGGAACATTATCTATATTTGGCATTTCTGTGCTTCTCGTTCAATCTGCTCAAGCATTCTTTATTTTAAAAATTCTAGGTGCAATTTATTTAATCTGGATCGGCATCAAATCACTTATTAGCGCCTTCAAAGTTAGCAATAAAAAATTACCAAATTTAGCTCAGAGAGATATTAAGCCTATTTCGATGTGTACTGCATTTTCAGAAGGGTTCTTAACAAACGTACTCAACCCCAAGGTATCAATGTTTTATTTGTCGGCTTTTCCACAATTCATATCCACAAACGAGGGTGTGATGAATGCATATGCGTTGGTCACTGCACACTCTATAGTTAACTTTATGTGGTTTTCTGCAATGGTATTTATGTTGTCTCGCATAAAAAAATCTGCAAACAACGCTCAGTTTAAGAAGTGGCTAAATTCAATTACAGGTATTGTATTTATTGGATTCGGTTCTAAATTGGCGTTAATGAAAAACGGCTAACAAACCAATTAATCCGACCTCAATACGCTGTGCTTCTTTTGGCGGCTTATTGGGACGTTAGTTGCACAGGGAGGTTTCGTGGAAGAATTATCAGGCGGAAGAGAATCCGCAATATATCGAGATGGTGAAGTTGTCTATCGACCTCTTCAACCGTGGAGTCCTACAATTCACCTTATTTTGAAGCACCTTGAGCAAGAGAATGTGGCTGAATGTCCAAGATTCCTTGGTGTAAATCAAGATCAGGAAATCTTAAGTTTTGTCGTCGGTAATACTTATAATTATCCGCTAGTCGGTGCAATCGCCACTGCTGATGCCCTCATTTCTGCGGGTAAATTATTACGTAAAATACATGACTCAACAGTGCCACTTTTAGAGCAAATTGATGTTAATGCCAACGAGTGGATGCTAGAGCCAAGAGAACCTTTTGAGGTTATCTGCCATGGTGACTTTACTCCATACAATGTTGCTCTGTCAGAGAGCACCGTTGTTGGTGTATTTGACTTTGATACTGCACACCCAGCCCCAAGAATATGGGATCTAGCTTATTCAGTTTATTGTTGGTCTCCTTTCAAAACAGACAATAATGACAAGCTAGGCTCAATCTCAGAACAGATGGTTAGAGCTAAGTTGTTCTGTGATAGTTACGGTGCAAGTGAGTCCGAAAGAAATCAATTAGCCGACGCAATGGTTCAGAGATTAGAGGCTTTAGTCTCGTTCATGCGAAGTGAGGCTGAAAATGATAATGAATCCTTTGCTGAAAACATAGAGCAAGGTCATCTTCAAGCCTACCTAAGTGACATAGAATATATCACTGAAAATAAACAAAAAATTCAGTGCGCATTGTGCAACTAACAATTTAAGAGTGATTCAGCACGCTTGGCATTTTTGGTTTGGGTTGAGTTCAGTGATTATAGTGGTCAAATTGAGTGTTGTGGTCGCGTGCTTCACGCCTTAATTGGGCGTTATGAATATACGTATCATATACAATATTTTAGGAGTTTCATGTTCCAGCAGTTTTCATCCGCAATTTCGATTTATCGGGGTTTGCCAGCGAATATTTATTATCTAGCTGTAGCTAGAATGATCTTAGGTATGGGTAATTTTATTATTCCATTTCTCGTTTTACTATTAACAGATAAGTTAGGTTACTCAGCAACAGTCGCGGGCTCTTTAGCTATGGGGGTTACTGGAACTTATCTATTAGGTAGCTTTATTGGTGGTAAATTATCCGATGTTTTAGGGCATAAGCGAGTCATGGTATTTGGAGAATTTTCCGGTGCTTTATTGCTTATTTCGTGTGGCTTCTTTCCTGATAATACCTTTTTAGTACCAGCGTTTTTATTTGGTGCATATTTCTTTATTGGTTTGGCATTACCGGCAAGTAACGCTTTAGTCGCAGACTTATCTAATAAGAATAATCGCGACGCAGTCATGTCGTTGAGCTATCTTGCCTATAATTTTGGCTCAGCTCTAGGTCCAATTATGGCTGGGTATTTGTTTTGGAGCTACACAGAATGGATATTCTTTGGTAATGGTTTTGCTGCATTACTTGGTGTTGTGATTGTGGCTATGTTTATTAAGGTGCAGCCAGAAATTGACCGCACAACTGGTAATGAGTTAGAAATGCCCGTTTCTGGTTCTGTCTGGGCAGTATTGAGGTCAAGACCTAGACTCTTATTCTTTACATTCCTTTGTGGGTTGTTGTGGTATTCATTAAACCAAATGACAATGGCAAGTCCATTATATTTAAGTCATATATTTGGTGAAAAAGGTCCAATTGTATTTGGTCAACTGATGACTTATGCGTGTGTAATTGTTGTGCTTATTACGCCAATTTTAATGAAATTTACGTCAGGTAAAGCTGAAACAATTAGTTTGGCATATGCCGGGTTTATGTTTGCTTTTGGCTACGCACTAGTCATGTTCTTTCCTAGTATTCCCATACACTTTATAGCTTGGCTATTTCTATCAGCAGGTGAGGTTCTCTTATTGACGAAAGAAAGCATATATTTAGCTAATAACTCACCCTCTAGTCACCGAGGGCGTATTCAGGGGGTTCTAGTTACACTACGAAGCGTTTTAGTTATGCCAAGTTTTATCGTGGTCGGTTATCTTATTGACAGCTATGGCTACAGTTTTACTTGGTCTAGTATCATTGCAATTTCAATTGCCGCTTCTATTGGGCTCTACCTAATGACAGTTCGAAATAAGCCTGGATCTCACATTACCCGAAACAGGTCGATTAATGGGGATAATAGTTGATCGATGCTCTCAGGGTAAAATTCATGGATGAATTTTTAGCAATTCCCTAACAAAAGAGCTGAGCAGGAGCGAATAAAAGCGTCCCGGCCAGCGTCTACGAACTAAAGCGTTCTTTTGGGTACTTTTGGAACGCCAAAAGTATCTGGGGCGCGTGCACCAGATGCCGCAGAAATCAATAAACTCATTGCGCACCAAATTACTTCCCTCAATTTTTATATCCCAGCCTCCGGCTCCAAATTTTGACGCACAGTTACGTTTTTTCGGTTTCAGAGGCTTCTGAGCTCTGTGCGCCAGTTCATCTTTCAGAGATGAAAGACGAACCAGAAAATCTTTTTGTTTGACGGTGTTGCACGTTGTCCAGAACCAGCTTTTACGGGTGTCCTGCCCGGAAAAGCTTAACCATTCTTCCTTGAATGGTTTTCTTGGTTGGGTGGTTGATTTGCGTGCGGTGAACCATTTTTAAACAGTCAATTTGGTCATTGAACTCAGGGTGAAAAATCATGGATGATTTTTCAGGATTGCTTGAGCAGGATGCGAATCAATCCGACCCGGGCAGCGTCCACGAACTAAACCGTTCTTTTGGGTACTTTTGGAACGCCAAAAGTATCTGGGGCGCGTGCACCAGATGCCGCAGAAATCAATAAACTCATTGCGCACCAAATTACTTCCCTCAATTTTTATATCCCAGCCTCCGGCTCCAAATTTTGACGCACAATCTCGTTTTTCGGTTTCAGAGGCTTCTGAGCTCTGTGCGCCAGTTACTCTTGCCGAGATGCAAGAGTAACCAGAAGATCTTTTTTGTTTGACGGAGTCGCACGTTGTCCAGAACCAGCTTTTACGGACGTCCTACCCGGAAAAGCCTAACCATTCTTCCGTGAATGGTTTTCTTGGTTGAGTGGTTGATTTGCGTGCGGTGAAACATGCTTAAACAGTCAATTTGATCTCTGAACTCAGGGTGAAAAATCATGGACGATTTTTCAGGATTGCTTGAGCAGGATGCGAATCAATCCGACCCTGATAACGCACACCGAACCCAAAAAGATGCTTTTGGTTACTTTTGACATCTATCAAAAGTATCTGGGGCGCGTTCGAGGATGCTAATGAAACCGAAGAAAGTCATTGCGTCCCAAACCACAGAACCACCATTTCTCCCTCCCCCCAAACTTCTTAGCCTTTGGCTCAGAAAGAGAGAAAACGTAACGTTTTATGATAAGTCACCTTCCTCGCTGAACGATTAACGCTCCATCGCTGCCAGTTTTATCCCCATCAACACAAACAGTCCGGCAAAGCTTTTCTGGATTCGCCGGACGATTTTGGGAGACTGAATGATGGCATGGCGAATTTTGGTGGCGAGCAGCCCGTAGATGACGAATACGATAAAAGTCATCAGCATAAACACCAGACTCAGAAGCAACATGTGCAGTACCGGCGTGGTTTGTTGTGCCGGCACAAACTGGGGTAAGAAGGCGAGAAAAAAGATCGACAGTTTCGGATTGAGTAAGTTAATCAACACGGCTTTGGACGCAATAGCAAGGTAACCCGTTTGATGTGCATTTTCATCCTGAAGGGTCAGTGCGCCGGCGTCTTTCCACATCCCCCAAGCCAGATAAGCCAGATAGATGACACCGACATATTTTAACAACTGAAAAAGGACTGCACTGGTATGTAAAATGGCCGCGAGCCCGAAGACGCTGGCCACCAAATGCGGAATAATACCCGCGGTACAGCCCAGTGCCGCATAGAGACTCGCTCTGGCGCCGCGGGTCAGACCGATCGATATGGTATACAACACCCCAGTACCGGGGAGCAGAACAACAATCAGTGAAGTGAGAAGAAATTCAATTGGCATAGACAATCCTTGTGCTCAGCAAACGTAGTTTGAAAAGAATGAGACAAGCATATCGGAGTGGTGAAGTTTTGACCATGCTGTTTTTATCGTGAGTTACTGTCCAAGTCGGCTTCAACAGCGACGCTGGAAACGGGGGCGTGTATCTGTCAGGCGTATGGGCGATAAGACGGGTTGATCACCAGCGTGAATATCGCTCTCAAACCCGATCACCTCAGATACATTTCTTAGCAAAGAGCATCTTGGGTCTCATCAATAAAAAAAGCCAATCACAAAGGTGTGATTGGCTATCGATATGAACAATTTGGTTCACTAACAACGTCAGTTGGCTAGGTGACCCTCGGCTTAATAAGGGTCACTGTAACTATTGCACTATGTGTGCCAACTTTTATATTATTTTTAACTAGTTGATTTTTATCAATTTTAATAAATAGCAACCAGCATTCAATACAGTTACACTCATATAATAATTGCAAAATGCGATCTATTTTTATTTTGCAATTATTCATATCATGAACAAGATAAGATATTTTTGTCGGTTTGTTGTTTCGAGACTGGAGCGGGTGATGCAGGGGGAGGGCGTTGAAAAAGAACGGGCCACTCATAAAAGTGGCCCGTATTGAGTGATATGTTGGCTTAACTTAATATCTTGGCCAGCCGTTACTATCCCAGTTGAGTGTGCTAATCAACAACTTACTATTACCGCCATCAGTCGCATCATAGCTATGACGGACGATGACATCGGTGTTGACAATGTCCTGACCACCGGGGCCAATCCATCTGTTGCTGCCTTTATCGAGTAAAGTCCCACCACCGTTCATCATGTTTTTTCCACTTTTATCCAGATACGGACCAGTAATGTCGGTCGCCCGGCCATAACGGATCTGGTAGGTACTGTCGACGCCACGACAACAGAGACCCGTGGATACAAACAGATAATAGTAACCGCGACGATACACAATGCTGGGGGCTTCAATCCCACCGGAACGACTTGCCAGACTCAACACATCACCAATCGGTTTCATGGTGATGGGGTTGAGACGGACGAGCTTGATACCTGAGCCAAAAGAACCAAAAGTCAGCCACGGATCACCAGCTTTATCAATCACTAAGTCAGGATCAATGGCATTGTAGTTATTGGCAGCAGTGGTATGAATCACCATACCGTGATCTTGCCAGTCTCCGGAGGCTAAACTTGAAGCCGAAGCCAAGCCAATCGCTGACACGCGGGAACCAAATGTTGAAACAGCATAGTAAAGCCATACTCGACCGTTATAATGCTTCACATCCGGCGCCCATACGTCATCGTTTTTCAAGCCGGGAACATAGGTGTACCACCAACGTAAGCCATTGGGGAAAACAGATGGCAGCGGATTCCAGTCCAAGCCGTTATAACTGACTTTGCCATAGATACCTTTACCAGTCTGATATTCCCACCAAGTTCCGTTTTCATAGGCAATCGTTGGATCGTGTGTGCCTAAGTTACCGCTGAGTGGCCAATGATTGGTTCTGCCATTGGTGGATGAGGTATCCACCGGCTTACCACCAGAGGCTTTGATTAAACTTAAGCGAAATTGCTGAACATCGAGATTATTGACCTCCCACTGATCAAGATTGGCACCGTCAGATGTGTCCCAGTCCCATAAATCCAGCGCTTTACCGCTGTTTTTATTCACCAGCACATAGTAGTTATTATTCAGATCCCGAATATCCCACTTTTGGGTATCACCACCCCAATACTGCCATTGTGAGACATTGTCACCATTCGTCTTACCAGCGTTATAGACTTCCATTGCTTTCGCACTGTTAAGATTAATGATGGAGTAATAGCCATCATCGCGTTGCGTAATGAGCCAACGTTGTGTGTTATGGCCGTTATCCGGCCATTGACTAATGTTGGCGCCATTACTTTTGTCAGCATTTGCGACTTCGACTAACTTACCACTGACTTTTGACTGAATTGTATAAACACCATTCTTGACGCTTGCCTGTACAGTTCCTGCGAGCGTGACGCCCGCAAGAAATATAATGTAGAGTGTTCTCATCGAAACTCCTTTCACGATCATGAGAGGTCAACTATCAACTGTTACTTAACGGTGTTTGAATCCCACAACCGTTGTAACATGTCCCATTTCTCAGTTTCGAAGCCAGTCCATTCACCCCAGCCAGATGTGTTGGTCCGTGCATCATAGGCGTGTGAATATAAACCACCGGTGTCGTCTGATTCTGGGTTGATACTCCAGTAGCAGCCTTCGATGTTTTTGTCTGACATGTAGTCAACCAGTGCATTTTGCCATTTTTTATCGTAATCAGAACGAGGGAGGTAACCCCACATGTCTTGGATACGAACTGCGCCAGATTCCGGCCAGTCATAGTGACCACCGAATTCACCGATCACAATGGCATAGCCTTCATCTTTAAGGTAACCGAAGTGTTCTTCCCAACCTTCTCTGAGTAGTTCAGGGTTAATCACAATGTTACATTTGGCTTTGGCTGCTTCTTCTTCAGACAAACCAGCACATTCTGGCTGGGCAGGATCCATGAACTGTTTCTGTACGGAAACGGAAGGCCCGTAAGTATGTGGTGACAGTACTAAACGATCTTTTGGAATGTTCAGTGGGCTTGTCGCCATTGAGAAGAAGTTTTCACCCCAGTTTGGATTGGTTGCTTCATCACCATGAGGGCTTGGTGTGCCGTCTGATGTGCCGCCACTGATCCCTTCAACCCAGATCAACACATTTTTGTTTTCTTCGTTGATGGCCTCGTATGCGTGTTCAGCCAATGTTTTCCAATCTGTCCAATTGTAATCCCATGGTTCGTTGAAGATATCGATACCGAGAATGTTGTTTACTTTCAGCTCGTCTGCGAAACGTGCCAGTTGACGGAGGTCTTCCAGCCATTTCTGCTCGTTGTATTCCTGAACTGTGACACCAGGGCCGACATCAGTACCACAGGAGTAGTCTTCACGTTTGTAGATGTAGTTATCACGATTGGCATCTGCGTAAGGGGGGGTTGCATCCAAACGTCCGGCACGCCAGCCGAGATAATTCGAGCATGAGTGAATGTCGAGCAGGATATCGAGGCCATTTTTATCAGCAAGTTTGATAAAGTCTTCAAGTGCCTGACGCGCACTGGTCGCACGTACAGATTGATGGTTTTTAAAGACACGAGGTTGACCTTGAGGGTCGTCCGGATCCAGAGTTTGTGGTGCAATCGGCAGACGAATCAGGTTGATCCCTTTCGCTTTGATTTCATCCATGGTTTGTTGAATTGTCCGACCCGTCCCTTGACTGTTGTTCGCCCAGAATGTGTTACCCATGTAAAGTTCCATCGGTGCGCCACTAGGGTTGACGGAGTCGTCTGGCTGTTCATGACGGCCTTCCAGACCGAACCATGAGCCACAACGAACCGGTTTGACGACATCATCTTTGGTGATATGACCATTTTCGTTGACCCGGAAGACAACTTGGTTGCCTTCACCGGGATCGCCAGGGTCGCTAGGGTCGCTAGGGTCACCGGGGTCATCGGGGTCGCCACCATCACCACACAGTGAACCGGTTAGCGTCGGAACTTCAGCTGTGCCGGTGCCTTGAAAGCCGAATGAGGTGCTGGATCCGGGCTGTAAGCTACCGTTTGAGGCTGTATTTTTTGCTGTATATGGGTTATCACCAGACAGCACAGTGTTCCAACTATTGGTTATTTTTGCTCCTTGAGTGTACTCCCAGCCGACATTCCACGCTGATACAGCGCTGGATGTATCATTCTTTACTGTCACGTTTACCACGAAACCTGAGCCCCAATCACTCTGAACTTCATAGGTACATTCTGCGTATGCAGAACCGGATAAAGCGGCTAAAGCCAAGCTGATACCAAGACTTAGGGTTTGTTTCTTACAACTGATGTTCTTGAAAACTCGCTGTTTTCTCATTTGTTACTCCTTTAAATTATTTTAACTATTTATTTTTTAAGTATTTATTTTTATTGCTGAATATGCTCTGTTGCTATCCATAAATGAATGCTCATCCACCCCCTGACTCGACCCTGAGTCCTTCAGTTGAGATAAAATTTTGCGATGATTTATTTGCTTGCCATTCGTGACAAATTGGCAGAACTAGAAATTCGTCAGTAAAAAACTGAAAATAAAATGAAGTCAAATAAGCTCATCAAACATATTAACCATTAGTGACTGAATAACGGTCTGTCAAAATTTGAATGTGTTATTTGTTGGATTAATTATTGAACTGTTATTTTTATCGAAAAAAATAAGATTATAATTTATATACCTATCATCATAAATTATTGTGTTGTAGATTTTTATTTGAGAATTAAATAAATAATTGGTGATGTTTATCAGGTAATAAATAAGACATCATACGTTATATTAAGGATCAAGATCATCAATTGAATCATGAAAATTATTCGTGGTATTGTTTGATTTCGATTATTGTTTGTTATTTATTCACTTGTTTTATAACGATTTTTATTAATTTTACGTTGTTGGTACTCATTGGATGAGGTGGTTGTGTTATTAATTTTTTTTGAAATTAGTCATTGTTTGAATTTATTCTTGAAATATTTCATGATTTTTCTTTTTTATGATTATTATGATATTTAGTAATGGCATTGATAAAATTTGTTTTAGAAATGAGATAGCATTTTAATTCTAAATAAATAGACGTAATGGCAGTATTTTATTTCTATATGATTAAAATTTACAGGCGGGCATTCAGTTTAAAACGGCTGTTTATAATCAAACATTGGTACAAGATTTAAATCGTTGATATTAATGCATCAATCAAGGCGCTGTGGTTGTATGTCTTGAAACAGTCATTTATGGATGATAATACAACGCTCGGCTGAGCGTTGTACGGTTCATCAATCACGTCGATGGTTGAAGTTTATATTGATGTTTTATCGTAGGCTTTGATTAACACGGAAGTATCCATCCGCCCCAGACCTTGATCCTGAAGTTTCGCATACATGGCATCTACCTCTTGCGTCATCGGGAGCTCAATCTGGTGGCGAGCAGCTTCATTCAGGCAGAAACCTAAATCCTTTCTCATCCAGTCGATAGCAAAACCGAAATCAAACTTATTCTGTGACATTGTCACAGCTCGGTTTTCCATCTGCCAAGAGCCGGCAGCACCGTGTTTAATCACATTGACCACTTGTTCAATATCCAAATCCGCTGCTTGTGCTAGCTGTAATGCTTCACTTAACCCTTGTAGCACGCCTGCAATACAAATTTGATTGACCATTTTACAGCGCTGGCCCTGTCCGTGCGTCCCGAGTAACTCGGCTTGTTTGGCATAGTTGGCAATGACGGGTTGGATCTGGCTAAAGATGTCGGCTTCACCACCACACATGATCGTGAGCGTGCCATTTTCGGCTCCGGCTTGTCCTCCGGATACAGGGGCATCAATAAATGAGATACCTTTTTCCCGACACGCCTGAGCCAACTCCAGCGCTAGCTCTGCCGAGGTGGTGGTGTGATCAACGATAATCGCGCCCGGTTTCGCACCAGCAATAATCCCATCATCGCCATACATCACGCTACGGACATCCTGATCGTTGCCGACACAGAGAAAAATAACTTCGCAGCCTTCAGCAGCAAGTTTCGGGGTTGGGTAAGATTTACCGGAATAGTGTTGTTCCCAAGCTTCTGCTTTGGTGGACGTGCGGTTATAGACGTGAGTCTGATAGCCTGCCTTGGCAAGATAACCAGCCATTGGGTATCCCATCACGCCTAAGCCGACAAATGCAACATTGGTAATATTCATGAATGCTCCTTGCGCTACAAAGTGATTGATATATGTCATTGTGTTTATGTCATGCTGGCAACAAATACAGGATGTTCATGTAATTTGTTGTCGCTGATAGTCACTATAAATGAGAATATTGACATATGTCAATTGATGTTTGTGAATGATGGTCTCTGAAACCAGTGTGGATCGTTTCATCAGTGATGAACACCCAATTCGGTGCTCGGGAGAGGGGGGCAATTATCATGTATGATGCGAGTATACCCTGATTGAAAGAGAGCACGCTAAAGCGAAGAAACTGAGAGATTACTCAGTGAATTTGTGCATATGATTCAAATAATGAACATTTTTAGTATAGAATCTTACAATAATTCCCAGTCATCTCATGATGATCCGATATAGGTTGTATTGAATTTCGTGAACTAAACTGTCATTAAGTACGAAAATAATCAGTATGATGATTGTATAGAGTCGGGAGGGCTACTCGGTTGGTACTACCTAAGGACGGAAGTCGTAAACTAGGATTTTATATGACAGAGCATTCATCCGACAAGCTGCGCAAGGCAAGTAAATTCAGATCATATGTCTTGGCTTTGAAGCAACCGATGCAATTGGTTTTTCTCACGATCCTCTTTCTTGGCATTTTTGCACAGATGATGATGACGACATTTCATCGTGAAGAAATGAAAAGTATTGCTTATCTAACCCTCAGTCATGCCAGCCAAATCGCAACGCAATTGGGCGAAGCGATACAGTTGTTGGCTGACAGTGATACGGTTCCATGTAGTCAGGAAGACGAAAATTTGATGCAGGATATTCTGCATGTCAACCATTTTATTGCCGATATTGGTCGGATTGAGGGGGGAATGATTCAGTGCCTGGTGCTCAAAAAACTAGCGCATCCGCTCCAATTACCTAACGCACAATATATGTCAAATGGTTATTCTTTTGTCAAAAATTACCCGTTTGAATCATTACCGCATCATGTTCTGATTGATCTGACTTTTCGTGATAATGTGATTGCGATGACCGCCCCGCGAGCCTTTGAAGGGTTTGATATTTCGACCAATTACACGGTTGAAATCCGCAGCTCGAACCTGAAGCATGTTTTTGAACGGTTGGGCGATACGACGTTATCGGGAATTAAACCGGACGGGCGTTTGTCTAGCTTGCTGATTGAGAAACAGTGTCATCATAAACCATCGATCTGTGTGTTGGTCAGAGATAATCATCCTTTTTTCTATCATGTTTTGAATGGTCCGATCCTGATTGCTTTTGTGGTTGTTATCCTCTTTATCTTGCTCAGTTATAAAGTCTGGGGAATACCCGCCTCCCAGGGAAAACAGTTGAAAAGTCGCTTGCGTAAGGCGATTACGCATCGGCAACTCTCGTTGGTATATCAACCTAAATTTGTGCTGAGAGATGAACGGGTTCAAGGGTTTGAAGTGTTATGTCGCTGGCATGATTCCCTGTTGGGAACGATCAGCCCTGAGGTCTTTATTCCTCTGGCGGAACAGACGAAGCAGATTCGACAGTTGACACTATTTGTTATCGAGCAGTCGATTCAAGATATGGCGCGAGTTTTACAACAATATCCGGAATACACTTTGAGCATCAACTTGGCCGTAGATGAGTACCTGAACAAGGCTTTCATTGAGCGCGTGAGTGAGCTTGTGAAAAAGTATTCAGTCAATGTCAATCAGATTATGTTTGAAATTACCGAACGCTCATCATTTGGTTGTCAGGATGTTGTTTCCGTGTGTGACACGCTCCGGATGCATCATTTCCGTGTATCACTTGACGATTTCGGGACGGGATACTCGAATTTGTCGTGGTTGAGTGATATCTATACGGATGAGATCAAGATTGACCGTATGTTTACCAGTGCGTTGGGGACTGACACGATTGCTGGACGAACTGTGAACATGATGTTAGATCTGCTGGAAGGATTTGAGGATGTCACGATTGTGTTGGAGGGGATTGAAACTCTCGAACAAGTTGAGTATTTGCGTAAACGAGATATCGAGGTGATCGGGCAAGGATGGTATTACGCCAGAGCGATGCCGATTGAAGAGGTTAAAGCCTTTATTCATCGTCATTCGGTCAGAAACATCATTTAAGATCAACACACCAAAGCCAATCAATGTATTTTTCTGATTTTGATTGTCATCGTGTCGATTCTGTCCTGTTCGATATCACTAACATGGAGGGAACTTCGAGTGAAAGGACCCGGGCAGATGCCTGACATATATCAGTTAGGAGAGCACAGCTACGTGCTTCAGGCACCGGAACCGGTGACATTACCTCAGCAACAGAAAATCTGGGCCATGGCGGAACAGCTTAGAACCAGACCTGAAATGGTCGATGTTGTCCCCGGTATGAATAATCTGACGGTTCGTATTCAGCCAAATATAATCGCCAACGGGTCAGATGAATATGACCATATTTGTGCGTTGTTCGATCACTATTGGGCGAGTGACGATATGGTATCGATCGATGGACGGCAACTGGAAATAGCCGTGACATTCGGTGGAGAAGCCGGTCCTGATTTGGCACATGTTGCGGATCATGCCGGATTGAGTATTGAAGCGGTGATTCGTCTTTATACTGAGGCTGAATATCGCGTTTATTTTTTAGGTTTTCAGCCGGGGTTTGCTTACCTTGGCGGGTTACCTGAAGCACTGCATACACCCCGACATCATTCCCCCCGGACAAAAATTCCAGTTGGTTCCGTCGCAATTGGTGGTGCTCAAACTGGTGTTTATCCCAATGCCTCTCCCGGAGGCTGGCAAGTGATTGGACGTACGGACGTGGTTTTGTTTGATCCACAGCGCACACAACCTTCCTTCTGGTTACCGGGGGATCGGGTCACGTTCACGGTGGCGGAGGTCGATGATGATTGAAGTGCTACAAACCGGACCGCTGGTGAGTGTGCAGGATTTGGGACGTGAGAAATTTCGTCATCAAGGTGTATCCCGCGCGGGTGCGCTCGATGGTCTGGCGTTGACGATTGCCAATCGACTGGTCGGTAACCCCGACGATACCGCAGGGTTGGAAATCATGTTCGGGGCCAGCGTGTTTCTCTTTCAAAGCGATGTCTGTTTTGCGCTGACTGGTGCCGATTGTTTTGCCCGGTTAGATGATGAGCCTGTTTATCCGGGATGGCGTTACTGTGCCCATGCCGGACAGCGTTTACGGCTCAAGATATCTAAGCGGGGATTGTGTACTTATCTGGCGATTCAAGGCGGGATTAATGTGCCGCTGGTGATGGGATCGGCTGCAACCGATTTACAGGCTGGTTTCGGTGGGATGGATGGCCGGTCGTTGCAGAAAGGTGATCGGCTGTTTGTCGGAGAACGGCACGGCATTAATGATGCGGTGGTCAGTGAACGTGTTGGTCTTTTATTGCCGATACCCGATGCCATCATTCGTGTCTGTACCGGCCCTGAATTCGGTCATTATTCTCCCCATGCTCAAGCACGGTTTTTCACCACTGCGTGGCAAGTGAGTCCCCAGAGTAATCGAATGGGATTCCGGCTTGAAGGTGCACCGATTGAGGCGCAATCTGAGATCAAACTTCTATCTCATGCGGTTTTCCCCGGGGTGATTCAATTGCCTCCGGATGGGCAACCGATTATTCTGGCAGCAGAAGGGCAGACCAGTGGGGGATACCCGAGAATGGCTGTCGTGATTGACAGTGATTTGTGGCGTTTAGGTCAACTGCGCCCGGGTGAGTCGGTGTATTTTCAGCCGGTCTCTTTGGCTGAGGCACGGATGGCTGCCGACATTCAGGCACGTTATTTACAACGTGTGACATTGGCACTGACTGCCCGCTGAACGGGAAGACCAAGCGTCCAGTTATCAAACCGAGTTAAGCCGTGAGGACAATATGAACAGCGTTGATCTGAATTGTGATATGGGAGAAAGTTTTGGCGTGTATTCACTCGGCAATGATGTCGCACTGATGGATTTTGTCAGTTCGGTCAATATTGCTTGTGGCTTTCATGCCGGTGATCCGAGTGTCATGCGCGAGACGGTCAGATATGCACTAGAGAAACGTTTATCCATTGGGGCACATCCGGGATTACCGGATCTCGTCGGCTTTGGTCGTCGGATCATGGCAATTACGCCTCAGGAAGCCTATGACATGGTGGTTTATCAGATTGGCGCGTTACATGGTTTTGTTCGTGCTGCCGGCGGGCATTTACATCATGTGAAACCGCATGGGGCGTTATACAATATGGCGGCTCAGGATGCGTTACTGGCAGGCGCAATTGCCCGGGCGGTGAAAGATATTGACCCAACGTTGGTATTGTATGGATTATCCGGTAGTGCACTGATCCGCGCCGCGGAAAGCGAAGGGCTGCGTGTGGCGCATGAAGTTTTCGCAGATCGCACTTACCAGCCTGACGGGACGTTAACCCCACGCGACCGACCCGATGCTTTGATTGATCATGACGATGCAGCTTTAAATCAGGTGCTTGATATGGTCTGCCAAGGTAAAGTTCGGGCTACCGACGGGCAGTGGGTCGAGATTCAAGCCGATACCATCTGTATTCATGGTGATGGTGCCCATGCACTTGAGTTTGCAGCGAAGATTCATCAGACATTGCAGTCATCGGCTGTCGTTCAGTCGATGTAACTGGCAATGTCGTGATTTTTTATTCATTGATAAAGGTTCTGACAACGCGTCGGGTCAGTTGAATCACCAGCTCATATGGGATTGTTCCGACTAATTTGGCAACTTGCTCGACCGGTACATGTTTCCCCCAAAGTTCAACGGGATCTCCAACCTGATCGGTTGCGTTCGGTCCCAGATCGACGGTGATCATATCCATGGATATCCGACCGGAAATCGGCACAATACGGCCATTAATATAGACGGGCGTGCCGTTCGGGGCCGATCTCGGATAGCCGTCACCATAGCCCATTGCAACCACACCCATATAGGTGTCTCGATCAGATGTCCAGTTTTCACCATAGCCGACTGGTTGGTTTGCCTGATGCCGACGAACGGCAATTAACTTGGACTGTAATGTCATCACCGGATCTAAATGACGTTGTTGACCGATTTCATGAATACTCGGAGCAATGCCATATAAGGCAATCCCAGCACGGACCGCGTCAAAGTGAGTATCGGGCCAATACAGAATGCCGGCTGAGTTAGCCAGTGTTTTCATCCCTGGGTACGGTTGCGTATGAGTCTGAAAATGTTCAAGCTGAGCCCGTGTTGAATGCGAATTCAGGTCGTCAGCACAGCTGAAATGGCTGATGAAGCCAACATCACCAGCGACTTTACCGCTTTTTTCCAAGCGAGTGATGTAAGTGTTGATTTCATCGGCCTGAACACCGAGGCGGTGCATCCCTGTATCTAACTTTAACCAAACCGAAATATGGTGCGTCAGTGGCGTTCGTTCGAAATCTTGTAGTTGCTCAATACAGTGGATCGTGGTGTGAAAATTGAGTTGTGCAGCCAGTTGGAGATCTTCCGAGCAGAAACAACCTTCCAATAATAAGATGGGTTGAAGAATATCTGCTGAACGTAATTCAATCGCTTCTTCAATCCGAGAGACGGCAAACATATCGGCATGTGGTAATGCGCGTGCGACTTGGACAGCGTTGTGTCCGTAAGCATCACCTTTTAACACTGCAATCAGTTTGGTGTCACTTTCACAGTGGGATTTTAATAAGGTGAAGTTATTCCTTAATGCATTTAAATCAATAACCGCTTCAGCAGTAATCATAATTGTTCCTGATTTGGGCAAATATAGAGATCATCTTTAATTTTTTGTTACAACAGTGTATATCGCCTGCTTGAGTAATGCATATATTAATCATTCACGTATTCATCATACGTATCCTACCGCGTCACTCTGCGAACATGTCATCAGCGGATGAGGTTTGTGCAATTTCCATTGACGACCATCATATCCAAGCAGCAAAGCAGAAGAAGCAATATACAGGCCAGAGCACTAAGATGATGGGAGTCTTGCTGATTGCGTACTGGGGTGAGAAAACCATATCTGTGCAGAATGCGTCTGAGAAATGTTGTTAACGACATTTGTTATGATACGACCTTTCATTTTATGCTGTAAATATCGTTTTTTATAGTTTTAAATTTTAAGGCATAAAAGGGAGGGATGTAATGAGTGACAGGTTAGGTACATAAGTGAACATCATGCGATTCTGATTCAAGGAATGGTTTTGATCGGAGAAATGTCAATATATAGCACTAAATATGTGCAAATTGCACTATTTTAGGGCAAAATTAACACTGGAGTCTGAAGAGATATACATGACTTATCATTGCTTTAGTGATTAAAGTCACATATCTGTAAGGTTTTGTCTGGTTTGATTGTGTAGTTTGAATCACTAAATAATGGCTGCTTCTGTAAAATTATATAAATTTGAAAAAAAGGTATAGACCGTGCATTTTTCTGATTCAGTCTGTGGGTTTAGAATAAGACTCTGAAAAAATCTATAGGTGTGGCTGTTTCTATAATATGCTCTTCTGGCATTGATTGAATTATTATTCATATTTTTAGTGTTAATATGAATTTATATTCAAAATTGACGCACAAAAACAATGCTATTGCTCAGTTCCTTTCCTCCATGTTGTCATGTATTTTGCTCTGTAAATAATGATTGACCCATAATGAACATTTTATAGTTATGCAGACTTGGATGGAGTGATTGCGAGATGGAACTGAAGAAACCGTATTTATTGTTTTTAGGTGATGCAGCTGATGCATTAGCTGCCAAAGTTGCCCAAGGCATTAAAACATGGCGTCCAGAGTATTGTGTCGGACAGTTTCGGTTAGAGAGCTGCAATGCAGATTGTGATTTGCCTGATATGAGCATTTCGGACGCCGTGGCCGCTGGAGCAAAAACGCTGGTGATTGGTGTTGCAAACCGAGGCGGCATTATTTCTGATGAATGGATCAATGTACTGGTTGAAGCGTTAGAAGCCGGGATGGATATTGCGTCGGGATTGCATAATAAGTTGACCGATATACCCGCTTTGGTGGCGTGCGCGGAGAAACAAGGTTGTGCTCTGTTTGATGTACGCTATCCGACTCAGGCCTATCCGGTTGCGAATGGTAAAAAGCGCACGGGTAAGCGTCTGCTAACTGTAGGCACCGATTGCTCTGTCGGAAAAATGTATACATCCCTTGCGATTGAAAAAGAAATGCGCGACCAAGGGATGAATGCCGATTTCCGGGCAACCGGTCAGACAGGGATTCTCATTTCGGGCGAGGGGGTCAGTGCTGACTGTGTCGTAGCGGACTTTATCTCTGGTGCGATTGAGACAATATCTCCTGCCAACAGTCCTGAACACTGGGATGTCATCGAAGGGCAGGGCTCTTTATTCCATGCATCGTTTGCCGGTGTCACCACAGGATTGATTCATGGTTCTCAGGCGGATGCGCTGGTGTTGTGTCATGAGCCCACGCGGCAGCATATGCGAGGGTTACCGGACTATGCCTTACCGGATATTGATGTTTGTATGGCTACCAACCTGGCGACAGCACGTTTAACGAATCCGAATGCTCAGTTTGTCGGGGTATCGATCAATACGTCTGGACTGGATGAGCAAGCGGCATTGTCGTATATGGCTTCGCTTGAAGAACAGCTTGGATTACCGGTGGTTGACCCTTTCCGGCAGGGTGTCGGACGAATTGTTGAACAGCTGGTAGCGTGCCTATGAATATTCGTCTCTATCGGAAAAGCTGGCCGATTCGAGGCAGTTTCACGATTTCTCGCGGAAGTAAGACTTCCGCTGAAACGATTGTGGTTGAAATTGAAAAAAATGGTTTCATCGGGCGGGGAGAGTGTGTTCCCTATAACCGTTATGGGGAGTCTATTGACAGCGTTATTGCACAGATTGAAGGCGTTTTTCCTGAAATCAAATGTGGGATTAACCGTCAACAACTCCAACCCTTATTACCTGCGGGGGCGGCTCGAAATGCAGTCGATTGCGCCATGTGGGATCTGGAATGTAAGCTCGGGCAAACCACGATTTGGTCACGGCTTCAGGTCGAGCCTTGTGCGTTGACAACCGCTTATACCTTATCGCTGGATAAGCCTCACAAGATGGAAGAGGCTGCGGTCGCGAATGCTTTTCGGCCGCTGCTCAAGTTGAAGTTGGGTGGCCCGGAAGATTTGGATCGCGTTCGTGCTGTTCGTCGTGGCTCACCGCAGGCAACCATTATTCTTGATGCCAACGAAGCCTGGGATGTTGAAACCTATCAAGCATTGATTCCTGAGTTAGAGCAGTTGAATGTTGCGATGATCGAACAGCCGTTTCATGCCGATGAAGATAGCGTTTTAGACGGACTGGCCCGGCCGATACCGATTTGTGCTGATGAATCTTGTCATGACCGACAGAGCCTGAGCCGTGTTATTGGCCGTTACGATATGGTCAATATTAAGACGGATAAGGCTGGTGGGCTGACCGAGGCACTGGCATTGAAACAAGCGGCTCAGGACGCCGGATTACAGATTATGGTGGGGTGTATGTTGTCTTCTTCACTTAGCATGGCACCTGCATTTGTTGTTGCTCAGGGCGCTGAAGTTGTTGATCTGGATGGGCCGTTATTACTGAAGCAGGATATTGAACATGGTTTTGAGTTTGAAAAAAATCAAATGTTGCCTTTTGGGACAGAACTGTGGGGATAGAGGAAAAATTACTTATGGAACGGATTGTTTATGTCAATGGGACGTATGTTCCTGAATCGGAAGCGAAAGTGTCAATTTTTGACCGGGGATTTCTATTTGCCGATGCGGTTTATGAAGTTACATCTGTATTGGACGGCAAACTGATTGATAATGCAGGACATATTGCTCGTCTGGAACGCTCATGTCGTGAGCTGGGCATTAAAATGCCAGCCACTGCGGAACAACTGACGTCCATTCAGCAGACGCTGATCGAAAAGAATGATTTGGTTGAAGGGGGCATCTATCTGCAATTAACCCGAGGTAATGAAGGGGATCGTGATTTTTCTTACCAAGATGCGATTGAGCCGACGTTAGTTTTGTTTACTCAAGCCAAGCAATTAGTGGATAGCCCGAAAGTGAAGCATGGCATTAAAGTGATTTCATTTGAAGATATCCGCTGGAAACGCCGAGATATTAAAACGACCAGTCTGTTGCCTGCGTGTTTGGCAAAACATGCAGCACACGCAGCAGGCGCTGATGATGTGTGGCTGATTGAAGACGGATATGTGACGGAAGGGGGATCCAGTAATGCGTATATCGTGACGCAAGAAGGAACATTGGTTACACGACCACTGAGTCATGATATCCTGCATGGAATTACCCGGGCGGCTTTGATGAAGCTGGTTCAAGATACCGGGCTTACGGTTGAAGAACGCTTATTTACCATCGAAGAAGCGATGCAGGCCAAAGAAGCATTTATCAGTTCGGCAACCACGTTTGTCTGGCCGGTGGTTGCAATCGATGATCAGCCCATCGGGGATGGTCAGCCGGGAGCAGTCGCGTTGCAGCTCAGAGATATTTATATCCAAACGGCGAAAGCACATTCTTGATGCCAATCAGTTGTTCATGGCCTGAAAACCCAATCATTTTGATTGGGTTTTTACATTATCGCATCGACCGATAACAGATAAGTATCCGTGATGATTGTATTCAATCTATTGAATACCCTATAATTTCCATTCTGAGTCTTCATTGATAAATATATTATATTAATGACTTCAATTGCTTAAAATACGGCCATCATTAACCACACTTTAACCCGTTAAATATCTAGAATATAGTTAGTTCTCTGTCATTTTGTGACAGTATGATTTGTGACTGATAAAGTGGCGCCATAACAAATACATATGCATGACGATTTGATGCTGCTTGATTGGTCGGTTTGTAGAGATTCTTCGCGGTGTCACTGTAAACACAATGATGACTCAATCATGTCCAGAATAAAGAATGAGGCGCTGAAGTAATGTGACTTCAGCGCTAGTAGCATAGTTTTAGGAGAGTAATTCATGACGAAAACCTTCCCTCTTTATCGCCAGTCATTGGTCGCCTTCGGGTTGGTGTTTACGCTAGTCGGGTGCCAACCGGATGGCACTAAGGCTGAAGCAACCAGCCAACAAAAGCCACAGGCTGTCGCGGTTGATGCTGTCGCGCTCCAATATCAGCCTATCGAGTTGACCGCTCGGCTTCCCGGACGAACAAGTGCTTATCGGGTGGCAGAAGTAAGACCTCAGGTCGCTGGTATTATTATTAAACGCTTGTTTGTTGAAGGTAGCATCGTCAAAAAAGGTGAAGTGTTATACCAAATTGACCCTGCAACATATGATGCGACTTTGGATAGTGCCAAGGCTAGTTTAGCTTCCGCCCAAGCCACATTAGAAAAATCAAAGTTACAGGCTGAACGTTATCGGACACTGGTGAAAAGCCGTGCGATCAGTGAGCAAGATTATGAAGATTCACGCGCGACTTACCGTGAAGCGCTTGCCGCAGTGATGGCTGCCGAGGCCTCTGTGAAATCTGCCCAGATCAATTTAAATTATACCCATATTAAAGCACCGATTTCCGGACGGATAGGTAAATCAAATGTGACCGAAGGGGCGTTGGTTACAGCTAATCAGACCAACTATTTGGCGACGATTCAGCAATTAGATCCCTTGTACGTCGATCTTTCTCAATCCAGTAATGAACTTTTGAAACTGAGAAAACAAACGGCCAGCAGTGACAAGAAGCTGAGTGGTATCAAACTGAGTTTGGATGACGGGACGAAAATTGAGCAGGAAGCGACCTTACAGTTTGCTGATGTGACTGTGAATGAGAACACCGGTACGGTGAACCTGCGTGCTTTACTTCCTAACCCTGATCAACGTCTTCTGCCCGGGCTGTTCGTGAGAGCTGAGCTACCGACAGAATATCGTGAAAAAGCGATTTTAGTTCCACAGGCTGCAGTCACGCGTGATGACAAGGGTCAGGCCCATGTCATGGTGATTAATGCAGAAAACAAAGTCGAAGACCGTGATATCACCACTAACCGGATTGTCGGGTCTCAGTGGCTGATTGATTCCGGTTTGAAAGCCGGAGAAAAAGTTATTGTGAGCGGATTACAAAAAATTCGTCCGGGAGCAATGGTGACGGCAAACATGGTAGAGCAGGGGCAATAAAATATGGTTCGCTTTTTTATCGACAGACCAATTTTTGCATGGGTGATTGCGATTGTGATCATGCTTGCTGGTGTACTGTCCATCAAAACTTTACCGATTGAACAGTATCCACAGATTGCACCACCGGCGGTGAGTATCTCTGGTGTTTATGTCGGTGCGTCTGCTAAAACCGTGGAAAACAGTGTGACGCAGGTTATCGAACAAAACATGAATGGTATCGATAATCTGTTGTATATGTCTTCTAACAGTGATTCGTCCGGTTCGTTTTCTATTAATCTGACATTTGCGACGGGGACGAACCCGGATATCGCTCAGGTTCAGGTACAGAATAAATTGTCTGCCGTTGAGTCGTCGTTGCCTGAGTCGGTTGTGACCCGAGGGATTACGGTTGCGAAATCAACCAGTAGTTTCTTGATGGTGATCGGTTTTATTTCATCTGATGGCAGCATGAACAATACCAGTATCGCGGATTACATCGCCTCAAATGTTAAAGATCCGATTAGCCGTGTTCAGGGTGTGGGTGAAACTCAAGTCTTTGGGGCGCAGCATGCGATGAGAATCTGGCTGGATCCGCATAAACTGAACAAGTTCAGTCTGACTTCCAGTGATGTGCTCGGTGCCATTAAGACCCAGAATACGCAGGTATCTGTCGGTGAGCTGGGTGGAACGCCCGCAGTCAAAGGGCAACAGCTGACAGCAACCATCACGGCTCAGGGACGTCTGAGTAGTGTCAGCGACTTTAAAAATATTCTGCTTAAAGTTGATACCGATGGTTCTCAAATTCGTTTGCAAGATGTTGCGCGTATTGAAATCGGTGGTGAAAGTTATGGCGCTGTTGCTCGGTTCAATGGTTCGCCATCAACGGGGATCGCGGTTCGGCTTGCCACTGGTGCCAATGCTTTGGATACCGCGGATGCTGTGCGTGCCAAGATGGAGGAATTGAAACCATTCTTCCCCAGCTCTCTGAAAATTGTTTATCCATTTGATACAACCCCATTCGTTAAAATCTCGATTGAAGAGGTGGTTCATACCCTGATTGAAGCCGTTGTACTGGTCTTCTTGGTCATGTACCTCTTCTTGCAGAACTTCCGCGCGACCCTGATTCCGACCATTGCGGTGCCAGTCGTGTTATTGGGGACGATGGGCATTATGGCTGCCTTTGGGTTTTCAATTAACACCCTGACGATGTTTGGTTTGGTGCTGGCGATTGGTCTGCTGGTGGATGACGCGATTGTTGTGGTTGAAAACGTCGAACGGGTGATGGCAGAGGACGGTTTGTCTCCCCTAGAAGCAACCCGTAAGTCGATGGGACAGATTACCGGTGCACTGGTCGGAATTGCCTTGGTTCTGAGTGCGGTATTTATTCCGATGGCCTTCTTTGGTGGTGCTGCCGGGGCCATTTATCGGCAGTTCTCTCTGACAATCGTATCTTCCATGGCGTTGTCTGTTTTAGTGGCGATGATTCTTACCCCGGCACTGTGTGCGACGATTCTGAAACCACTGTCGGAGGGGAGTCATCAGGCGAAACGTGGCCCGATTGCGCTGTTTAACCGATTGTTTAATCAGGGAACCGTGCGCTATAAAGGCACGGTAGAAAAAGGGATCCACCAGAAGCTCAGATACCTGGTGATCTATGCATTAATCGTTGGCGGGCTGGGTGTTTTATGGCATAAGTTGCCGACTTCCTTCCTACCTGATGAAGATCAGGGCGCCTTCTTGGTGATGGTCAAACTCCCTGCCGGTGCAACGCAGGAGCGGACACTCAATGTGATGGAAAAAATCCGCCATCATTTTCTGCAAGATGAAAAAAATGATGTTGAGTCGGTCTTTACTGTTGCTGGGTTTAGTTTTGCCGGACGTGGCCAGAATATGGGGCTGGGATTCGTCAAACTGAAGGACTGGAGTCTGCGCACCAAGCCTTCTCAGTCCGTCGAAGCCATTATCGGGCGTGCATGGGGTGCTTTTGGACAGATTAAAGAAGCACAAATATTTGCATTTAACCTGCCTCCGATTATCTCGTTAGGGACCGCCAGTGGCTTTGATGCGTATCTGGTCGACCGCGGTAACCTCGGACACGAAGCTCTGATTCAGGCGCGTAACCAATTGTTGGGGATGGCAGCAAAGGATCCGAATCTGATGTCTGTTCGACCTAACGGGATGGAAGATACGGCTCAGTTCCGGATTGATATCGATTATGAAAAAGCGATGGCAATGGGCGTCGCGGTTAACGATATTAACTCAACGTTATCCACGGCATGGGGATCAACTTATGTGAACGACTTTGTCGATAACGGGCGGATTAAGAAAGTATATGTTCAGGCGGATGCGCCATTCCGGATGAATCCGGAAGACTTCAATCTATGGCATGTGCGTAACGCAGAAGGAGATATGGTGCCGTTTGACTCCTTTGCGAAAACGCACTGGACCTATGGTTCACCGCGGTTAGAGCGTTTTAATGCTTCACCTGCGGTTAATATCCAGGGTTCGGCTGCACCCGGAAAGAGTTCGGGTGATGCGATGCTTGAGATTGAGAAATTGGTTCGACAGTTGCCAAAAGGCATTGATGTGGAATGGAGTGGTTCTTCGTATCAGGAAAGACAGTCGGGGTCTCAAGCCATGCTGCTGTATGGCATCTCTTTGCTTATCGTATTCCTCAGTCTGGCGGCCCTCTATGAAAGCTGGAGTGTTCCGTTCTCGGTGATTTTGATTGTGCCGTTGGGGATTTTTGGTGCGGTATTAGCAACCTCTTTAAAAGGGTTGGCGAATGATATTTATTTTCAGGTTGGGTTGCTGACGACGATTGGTTTATCCGCGAAAAACGCGATTCTGATCGTTGAGTTTGCCAAAGCTCAGTACGATGAGGGCATGGATCTGTTCAAAGCAACGGTTGAAGCTTGTCGGATGCGTTTACGTCCGATTCTGATGACATCTTTCGCATTTATTCTGGGGGTTTTACCGTTAGCACTCAGTAGTGGTGCGGGCGCTGCCAGCCGAAATGCAATTGGTTGGGGGGTTGTCGGTGGGATGGTCTCTGCAACCGTACTGTCGATTTTCTTCGTGCCGGTATTCTTTGTTTTGGTGATGCGATTGTTCCGCACCAAGCCTAGAGGCGACCTCTCTGCGACTTCGGCTGTGGAGGATCACACGAGTGCAAATTAAGTTATTACCACTGATGGTTGCGGCTGTTTTAAGTGGTTGTAGCCTAGCACCGGATTATCACCAGCCTGATGTCCCTTCAACGCAGGGGTGGCAAGGTGTTGATGTCAGTCAGACGGCAGAAAGCGAGCTGCCTGACTGGCGGACCTTTATGCCGGATGAGCGGTTACAGTCGTTGATTGAGCTGGCTCTGGCAAACAATAAAAACTTGAAAACGACATTGCTGAATGTTGCCTCTTTACGAGCAACGTACCGAATTCAAGATGCAGAACGCTATCCGGGGCTGGACGCCTCGGGGAGTGGTTCGAGAACACGTTTTTCTGATGCGAATACGGGTAATGGGAAGTCATATACTTCCCAGTATAAGGCAACGGTCGGTGTGACAAGTTATGAGTTGGATCTGTTTGGTCGGGTACAAAGCCTGAGTGATCAGGCACTTGAAAGTTATCTGTCTCAGGATGAGATTCGGCGCAGTACGGTGATTGCTTTGATCAGTGAAGTCGCCAGCGCTTACATGAATCTCCTCACCAATCAAGAGTTGTTGAAGTTGACGACAGAGACGGTCGATGCATATCAAGAAACCCTGTCACTGGTGCAAACTCGCTATGATGCCGGATACAGTGATGCTTTGACCCTCGCGCAAAGTAAGACAGCATTGCATAGTGCTCAAGCGACACAAGCGCAGTACAAACTGGCCGTTGCGAAAGGATACAATGTGCTGCGACAATTGGTTGGTGCGCCGATCATGCAATACATTGACGGGCGCTTGCCAGAAGAAAGCGGGCAGATGCTGTCAGCGTTGCAAGTTGGTACCTCATCAGAATTGTTACTTAAGCGTCCTGACATTTTGTCTGCTGAACATGCGCTTAAGGCGGACAATGCCAATATCGGTGCGGCCCGAGCTGCATTTTTCCCGAGTATTCGTTTAACTGCAAGTGCGGGCAGCGCCAGTAATTCTCTGTCGGGGTTATTTAACTCGGATTCGGGGTATTGGCAATTCTCACCGTCTATCTCTTTACCTATCTTCGACTGGGGCAGTAATCAAGCTTCTCTTGATGTGGCAAAGATTAAGAAGCAGCGTTCAGTTGTTGCTTATCAGCAGGCGATTGAAACCGCGTTTAAAGAAGTTTCTGATGCACTGTTAGGGCAAACCTATTATATGGAAGAGTGGCAAGCGCAACAGAATAATATGGCTGCGAATCAAACCTATTATAATCTGGCGAAGATGCGCTATGAAAAAGGTAATGATAGTTATATGGATCTACTGGATGCACAACGATCATTATTTAGTGCACGGGAGAGCGAACTGTCATCACATTTGAATTTGCTGCTGAGCCGGATCAATTTATATAAAGCGCTCGGTGGTGGTTGGCGAGCTGCTGATCAGCAAACATCGACTCAGGTTTCATCCGTTTTGGACACCATTGATCAATAAATACTGAGACTGAATCTTGCTGACTTGTCATGGATAAGCGTGCGTGATAGCACGCTTATTTTTTTGCTTGAAGTGATGACTCTTGCGCCATCCGTGTCTGATCATATTGAGATTGAAGACTTTGGATATCAATAATATTGTCTTCTAGCCATTCGACAAGGACGGCCGCTTTTTGCGTCACGGTGTGACCCCGTTGGGTGAGCTGATATTCGACATGAGGCGGTACCACCGGATGGGCAATCCGAGTCAGGAAACCATCGCGTTCTAAAGTTTGCAGTGTTTGTGACAGCATTTTTTCACTAATCCCCGTAATTTTCTTCCTCAGTTCACTAAATCGATGCCACGCGCCGTCATTCAGAGCAATCAAGACCAAAATCCCCCACCGACTGGTGATGTGATTGAGAACTTCCCGAGACGGACACTGCGCGATAAAGACATTGCCGCGTTGATGTTGTTCAAGTTGAGATATTTTTTTCATACTTACCTTTTTGTACGTACTTACTAAAAGTTAGTTTTGGTTTTAGTATAGGATCAGTTGGCCTTGTGAGCAATCCGTCTGTGATGCGCCAGTTAATCCGTGGTGTTTCATGGTGAATGAGGTCGTGAATGGTTCTGAGATGACAAAGTAAAAGGAGACATTATGTTAGCAATTACCGGAGCAACCGGCCAACTTGGCCGTCTCGTGATTGAAGCCTTACGACAAAAAGTGCCTGCATCACAAATTGTCGCGACAGTTCGCGATGTTCATAAAGCACAGGATTTGGCGAAACTGGGAGTGGAAGTACGGTATGCAGATTATACCCAACCTGACTCATGGCGTGACGCATTTGTCGGTGTAAACAAAGTGCTGTTGATTTCTTCCAGTGAGGTCGGACAGCGGATTGAACAGCATCGTACTGTCATTGAAGCCGCGAAAGCCGCGAACGTCACTTTACTGGCTTATACCAGTATTTTGAAAGCAGATCGTTCTTCTTTGATGTTGGCCGAAGAACATGTCGCGACAGAAGCCTTGATTCAGCAATCCGGACTCCCCGCAGTGATTTTGAGAAATGGCTGGTATTCGGAAAACTATACCATGGGGATCCCAGCGATTCTGCAACAGGGCATGATGATTGGATGTGCCGGAGACGGCCGTATTTCATCCGCGCCTCGTCGTGATTATGCCGAAGCTGCCGTACATGTCCTGACACGCGAGGGGCAGGCCGGTAAAGTCTACGAACTGGCGGGTGATCAGAGTTTTACCCTGGCTGAGTTTGCGAATTCTTTGTCCAAAGCAACAGGACAACCGATAACTTATCAGAATCTGTCTGAATCCGACTATGTTCAAGCGTTGGAAAATGCTGGTGTTCCGGCACCATTTTCAATGGTATTAGGGAACGCTGAAACCGGAGCGGCTGCGGGCGATCTATTGAGTTCGTCAAATGATCTCAGTTTGCTCCTGGGGCATCCGAGTACACCGATTGATGTGACAATCAAAGAGACATTATCAGGGACTGCGGAGTAGCGTTATCGACAACATGTTGTGATGCTGCTGGTATCGATTGATCCCTCAAAGGTAACTTTTGGGGGATTTTTATTTCTCTCTGCCTGAACATCGGGATTTCTGTTAACAGGCGCACTGTTTTGCCCCTTCGCGTTGCTGAGAATCAGCTACACTAAACCTAACGCATTGAGAAAACAGCGTTCGTAAATATCACGTGTCGATTTTAGCTCAGTTACCTTGGGGAATCATCATGGCGGACTTACAGTATTTCCAGCCGACAAGAGTTGCGGACATGGTTGGTGAAGAGAATATCAGTGAGATGCTCAGTGGTTACCTTATCTCACTGGACGAATCATTGTCCCAGTTACGTTCCTATTGGCAGGATGGCGATATACAACATGTCAGAATGACATCTCACCGGATGAAATCATCAGCACGCTTTATCGGTGCGGATGAGCTAGCAGAAGTTCTTCAGCAGATTGAGACGGACTCGCTCAATGAAGCGGATAATATTTGTACGCAGACGACTCGGCTCAGTGTGGTTGAACAATGGTGTCATGAGCTGACACAAGAGATTCACCATTATTTAGATTCTGCGAGTTAAGGGTGGGGTATGGCAAATCTTGAAGTGGTATGTGTTGATGATGATGAGTTTATGTTAAAAGCCATTGGCCGGCTGGTGCGTCGTTTGCGTCCCGAGTGGCGGTTTCTTCTCCTTGATGAACCGATGCGGTGGGAGGAAATCATGGCTGACTCTGACATTGAACATCCTGCGATATTTATTTCTGATCTATTGATGCCAAAGAAGCGCGGCGATGTGTTACTGAATGAAGTCAAAATGAATTTGCCTGAGTCAATCCGGGTACTGTTGACGGGGGATACAACTCAAGAGTTACCTCAAAAAGCACACGGTTATGCCCACTTCGTTTTACCTAAACCATTTACTCAGGATGATTTTGAACACCTGTTTCAGTGTGCCGAACGCTTACATAAAATGCCGTTCAATGCAGAGTGTCGTCAGAAGTTAGGGTCTTTGTCTGGTTTGCCCGTATTGCCGCATACTGTTCAGGAATTACAGAATGTGATCGCCTCGCCGAATTGTGACATGCATTTAATGGCTGAGGTGATTAGTCATGAGCCCTCCTTAGTTGCCCGGATATTTCAAATTGCCAATTCATCGTATTTCGGATTCAGAAGACATACTGATTCACTTTCTGAAGCGGTCAGCCGATTAGGGGCAACATTAATTGAAACGATTGCTGTTTCTTTACTAACGCAAATTCCTCATCACCGGGTTTCACCGAAACAGCATCAGCAGGTCGCAGAGCGAGCCCTCAGAGTCGGTTCGATTGCGCGATTGATTGCGAAAGAGATGAGTTTTGCCCGACGTGAACAGGATAAAGTGTTTGTTGCCAGTCTATTAACGTCTATCGGAACGCTGCTCGTACTGGAAGAAGGGGCAACGTTAGAAAATATCAGAACCTATCTGGGGTTGCAGGATGGTTACCATGATCACCACGTTGCGGCTGCTTATCTGCTGATTTTATGGGGATATGATATTGATGTCGGTGACATGATTTTATCTCAGAGCCATATCGATTTTCTCAGTCAGAATGAGACAGTCGTGTATGGCAGTATTGTCGGCCTAGCTTACATGATTGAGAAATTCAAGACAGATGAGCAATTCAAGCAAATCGCTGAGCAATTACCCAATGTTGTCAGTGACGCTGTTTTGGCATTGATCCCATTATTATTAGAAACAGCATAATAAAATGGTTAAAAACAATATGATGACAGATCATATTACAACAGCGTCGATGATTTTTTGAATGTGAGGGAGAGATACCAATGGCAATCAATGTGACGATAGCAGATGATTCAAAAATGTCGCGTAAATCAGTCATGAGAGCGTTACCTGAGCGGTGGGATGTGAGTATTCATGAAGCATCAAACGGGAAAGAAGCAGTCAGCAATTATAATCAGGGGTTGGCGGATGTCATGTTTCTCGATTTAACCATGCCTGAAATGGATGGTTTTCAGGTTTTGGAACATTTGCATCAAATTGATGCTAAAACGGTCGTGATCGTCATTAGCGCAGACATTCAACCTTATTCTCAGGAAAAAGTGAAACAATTAGGGGCCGCGTCATTTATTCAGAAACCGTTAGACCCAATACAATTAGAACATGTATTACATGAGGTGGGATTGTTATGAATACGGTTTTATCTGCAGATCACCAAGATGCGCTTCAAGAGTTTATGAATATATCGATGGGGAGAGCCGCGAATAAATTAGCGACTTTACTGGATCTCCATGTCGTGATTTCTGTGCCGAATATTCGTTTAGCGACTGATGAAGATTTAGATCGTCTGAAACAATCAGAGTCAGATTATTATTATACGCGGCAATCCTTTTTTGGTGGTATGGATGGTGAGCTGATTACCTTAGTCAGTCGTCGCGGGTGCCAACAGGTTGTGACGGATCTGAACCGAGTCAAAGGGGATACTTTCGATTCAGTTAATGTTGAGGAAAGTATTCTGGATATTTCAAATATTTTGTCTGGAGCAAGTCTCAAAGGGTTGTGTGAACAAATCGATGTCAAAACTAAAATTCAACCACCAGTATTATTTGAGCCTTCGAGACAGCCTTTACCCGTCTCTGAATGGAAACTTTCTTTGATTATGGAAATTTCGTTTTTGATTGAAAAAGATTCATTTGCAGCGAGAACAATTATCTGTTTTGCGGATAGGGAGTTAGGCCGAATGCTTGAGCGCCTAGATGAATTATTATAGGAGTCAGTATGGCTAAAAGTAGGTTATTACTGTCAGATTTGTTAGACCAGCTCAATTTTGCATTGTGTATCGTTCGCAATGATTACTTGATTGTTAAAGCGAATGAGTATTTTCAGTCACGGGTGATTTATGCAGGTGGTGCGATCCAAGGGCAGAATATTCTGACGCTTTTTCCTCAGTCCGCTGATTATCTGAAGCGAAAGATCGATACTGCACTAGTGATTGAGTCATCGAGTTTTTCGTCATGGGAACAAAAACCACACGTGCTTCCCTTCAAAAGTTCTCGGCCCGTATCAGGCGAAGAAGAACAGATGTTTCAAAATCTGGAAGTCATTCCTATCCACAATGATGATGGCTCGATTGAGCATGTCTGTCTTTGTATTTATGATGTGACCATTCAAGCCAGCCAGCAAGCGCAGCTGCGGAAAATCTCTCAACAATTGAAAATCGAACATCAAGAACAAAAAATGTTGATTAAGAAACTGGAAGAGACGCAAGGACAGTTGATCCAATCTGAAAAAATGGCATCGATTGGTCAGTTATCTGCGGGGATAGCCCATGAAATCAATAATCCGGTTGGTTTTATTACATCAAATATTCAGACTTTACATGATTACTTTCAGCGCTTGGCTCAAGTCATTGAGAAGATGAAAGAGATGATTGATGAAGGCGGTGATAGTGCGTTGGCAGAACATTGCCAAGCGGTGTTACAGCAGCAGCAAGTTAGTTTTATTTTGGAAGACACATCAGATTTGATTCAGGAGTCACTGGAAGGTTCATCCCGAGTGATGTCTATTGTGAAGAACCTGAAAGATTTTTCACATATTGATGGTTCGGAGTGGGGATATGCCAGCCTTGTGAATGGTATTGAATCGACACTGAAAATCATTCATAACGAGATTAAGTATAATATTACGATTGAAAAAGACTACCAGGCGGACATTCCGGATGTTTATTGTCAGCCCATGCAAATCAATCAGGTGTTGTTGAATATCTTAGTGAATGCCAGTCAAGCGATTGAAGGGGAAGGGACAATTTATATTTCCGTCCATCAAGTCAATGAACACCATGTTGAAATTCGGATTCGTGATACGGGGACAGGCATTCCTCCTGATATTCAGGATCGCATCTTTGATCCTTTTTTCACCACGAAAGCCGTTGGATCCGGAACGGGATTAGGATTATCTGTTTCTTATGGAATTATTAAAGCCCATAAGGGAACGATTGCCGTTCAGAGTGAGATCGGAGCCGGCAGTGAATTTATTATTCAACTCCCTATCGATGCAGTGACTGCAACCGATGACATTGAGCAAGCAACAAGCTGAGTTGCGTTTTATGGTTTTGGCCTGGACACTGAAGGACAGCTAATGTGGGACACTCGTCAATAGAAAATGATATTCAAGTCAAGCCGATGATTCTCTCTGATGAAGATCGATGGTGTGCAGAACCTAACTTTGCTTTGGATACCTTGCGCCTGATGTTGACCTCAGAAAGTCAGGATGACAGTCTCGATCTATTTGTGGATTTTATGAGCGAGACCTTTGTCGATACGGAGATTTACCTATTTACGACCTATGAGTTGGATTCTCTGCGTTTGATACGTTCTCGTCCGTTATTGACTGGCCCGATCCGAGAGCAATATTTTCCGACTTTCACCCAACACGAGTTTTGTTTTATTGAGCAGCTCGAACGTTCCAATTTCTGGGCTGAATACTATGCGCCTTTTTTCCCGACGATAAGCAAAGCTCTGGTTGTGACGGTTCAGATCCAATCTCGCCACTACATGATGCTACTGACTTCCCAGTCTGAAGCTCTGTGGCAGCAAAACAGTTTAGGGACATTACACTACATTATTGAAGTGGTGAAGATTGCGCTCACTTATATTACATCGACTGAGATGATGTATCACAATCAGGATGTTGAACAGACTGAGAAACTTGCTTCTTTAGGGAAATTAGCTGCGGGGGTCGCGCACGAAATTAATAATCCTCTGGGATTCATTATGAGTAATTTAGGTACGCTCAGTGCCTACATGCGCGAATTTAAACAGTTTGTTTCGACATTGTCTGAGACACAAAAAATATCTGTAGAAGAGATACTGGATGATAGTGCAGCTATTATCTCAGAGACGCTCGAAGGGCTCACCCGAATTCAAAATGTTGTGTCGAGTTTGAATGTTTATAACCATGTATCCAGTTCAAACATTGGGGTCGTTGACTTGCGGGATGTGATTAGTTCATCGTTGGGCCTGATTCTTGGTGAACTCAAGATGCGGGCCAGGATTGATTATCAGGCTCCAGAGCGACCCATGTATGTCAAAGGGCAATCCAATAAACTGCAACAGGCATTTATCCACTTGATTATGAATGCTTTCCAATCGATTACGCATACGGATGGTATTATTTGTATTCGGCTAACATATGAGACCAGTGTTCTCATTCCGAGAAAGCGAAATCTTTGTCTATCGATTCAAGATAACGGCAAAGGAATTTCCGAGGAACATTTGCGACATATTTTTGAACCGTTTTTTACTACCAAGCAGGTGGGAAGCGGTGCCGGATTAGGACTTTCTGTTGCCAAAGAGATTATTGAAGAACATTCCGGCCTGATTTCGATTGAGTCTGAGTTAGGCAAGGGGACTCAGGCCGTGATTCGGTTACCTTGTGTCGTCAGTATGCCTTAGGGTGATCTGTATACTGATGAGCACTCGATGAACGTTGATCGTCAGTGTCCAGTGGTCAAATCTTACTACAGGAAGTCCAAGACCGATTTGGGGCCCCCGTTCAATATTAATATGGCAGCTTCCGGTACATTTTTTACCAACCCTTGAAAAGTATAATATAATTGAATTACTTACAGAGAGAATTCTCTTGGCGGTGATTCGGGGTTGATAGTCCGACCTTATCAGAACAAGTTCAATATTGTACTGGAAGTGAACAGAAGCAGGAGCGATCATCATGGAAAGTCATGCTACAGCGTCGGATCGACTGACACTGCTCTTATTAGACGATGAAAATGATATTCTGAAAGCACTTAATCGGGTGCTTCGTCTTGATTATGATGTCGTGAGTTTTAGTGATGGTCGGGAAGCATTAACGTATTTGCAAGAAAACGAAGTCTCAATCATTGTTTCCGACATGCGAATGCCCGAGATGGATGGTGCGGAGTTTTTATCTCAGGCGAAAGAAATTGCACCGGATGCGATTCGTATTCTCCTAACGGGATATAGTGATATACAGTCTACCGTGAGAGCGGTGAATGCCGGTGGCATTCATACTTACATCAGTAAACCTTGGGACAATGAAAATTTAAAACTGATTATTGCCAAGTCCGCTGAGTTTTTCCGCTTAACCAAAGAAAAAGAACGATTATCGGAAGAACTCGAAGAGCGCAATCAGCAGCTTGAAACGATGAATCAGGCGCTGGAAACATCCAACCAAAAATTATCCGACTTTAATCATCAACTGGAATTACAAGTTCAGGAAAGAACCCAGGCATTAAGCACGTCGAATACTCGGCTGGAAATGTTGCTGAAGAGTCGTAACAAAACGTTCAGAGATATTTTGGGTATGGTGACTGCGATTATTCAGCATAGAACAGGATTCCCTGCCGATCACGCGGAGCGAATTGCCAATCAGGCCAAGTCTGTCGCGCAACGTTTGAAATTATCGGAGACAGATATCGGTCATATCTATTTATGTGGCCTCATGCACCAGATTGGCTTGATCGGCGCGCGGGACTCTGAAATTGAAATGACTAAAGTCGATCCGGAAAGTCAGGTGCCGATTTCACCGAGTGCCAATGCGGTTGTCGGGGCAACAATTGTCGAACGGATTAAGCGCTTTGAGCCATTGGTTGAGATAATTCGTCATCAGGACGAACTCTATAATGGGTTAGGACGGCCTGATCACCTGCGAGGGCCGGAAATCCCCATTGGTGCCAGAATCATTAAAGTGGTGAAAGACTACGATTTTTATGTCGCTTCACCATATAACCCGAAGAGAATGACCACCCGAAGTGCACAAGGATACCTGAAACAACAGGCGGGTGAGTTGTATGATCCCCAAGTGATTGAGGTGTATCTTGAGATGCTGAAACAACCGAGCCGGGTTGAAGACGGTGTTGAGCTCTGTATCGGGTTGAGTGAAATCAAACCGGGGATGGTGATCAAGCGTGATCTTTATCTCCCCAACGGCAATCTGATGCTCACCGCAGGAAATGCCATCAGCGCGGTGTTATTGTCTCGGCTGAAGTCAATCGAGAAACAGACCAACATGCCGATTACGGTTTATATTGGGTGATATCGGATACGTCTGAGAGTTTGATGGGCGGATTGCTGAACGATGATTGACCGATGGTTTGTCACTCAACCGTCTGCTGATAGAAATGGTGTAACGGTCCTTTCCCCCGGCCTACATCCAATTGACTAGCATGACGAATGGCACCGGAAATATAGGTTTTAGCTGCTTCGACGGCTGAAGAGAGTGAATCGCCACGAGCTAAATAAGAAGCAATGGCTGAAGAGAGCGTACATCCTGTGCCATGCGTATTTGATTCATCAATCCGAGGGGCGCTGAACACCGTTGCCGTTGATGCTGTGATCAGCCAGTCTTGGCTGTAATGAGGGTCATCGGCATGACCACCTTTGAGTAAAATGGCCGGTAAACCGAGTCGTTGCAAATCCGCGATCATCTCGGGACATAGCCTGGCGATCCCATCCCCTGAATCACCGGTCGGATAACCCAGTAACACAGCCGCTTCCGGCAAATTTGGTGTGACCAAATCTGCCATTGGCAGCAGTATGTCTTGTAATGGCTGTAAGGCATCTTGACTTAGTAACATCCGACCACTGGTTGATAACAGCACCGGGTCAATCACCAGATGGCGGGGACGGACTGCCTGAAGTTTATTGGCAACTGCTGCGACAATCTCTGCATTAGCAAGCATCCCGATTTTGACGGCCACAATATTTAAATCTGAAAACACCGCATCAAGCTGTTGAATTACATGACTGACGGGAAGTGGTAATACATCAAATACACCTTGCGTGTTTTGGGCTGTGGAGGCGGTTATCACTGAGCAGGCGTAACAACCCGTTGCGGAGATGGTCTTGATATCGGCCTGAATCCCTGCGCCACCGCTACTATCACTACCTGCAATGGTCAGCACAACCGGAATCGATGATGAAGGAGACGGCGTCATAGTTGTGTGTCCTTTTAGATTGTGCTGTGAGGGCGATGCTCGTTTTGCCACTTGAGCGTAAGTCATTCTAAACATCGAATCGATGCGATATCAACTGACTTAAACTGACAGATACAATATTTTTTTGAAAATAAGAATGACTCTCATATTTGTTTAGATATAATGCAGCCTCTTTATGATTTTTTAGATTAAGCTGAGTATCATCAGTGATTCGTGATTCTGCCGGTCAGGTCAATGGGGAACGTATGACAATGATATGGAGGAGACTTTGCTGTTCGTATTACTCATTCATGATAGAAGTTATGGTCTGCTCGGGCCATATTGTCACCGGAGTTAAAACATGCAAGCCGATTTAATGCTTGAAGCAGTTGCGAAACAAAGAGCCAACGAAAAAAGGCGTTGGACGGTCATTGGCACCATTTTGGCAGTACTTGTTGTTTCGTTTATTCTCGATGTCGCCACAGGGCCGTCGATGCTTGACGTTTCACGGGTTGGTAACGCCTTGTTGCAGTGGTTAGGTTTCCCTGTCTCAGTGGATCCGACAACACAAGTTATCGTGACCAACCTCAGATTACCTATTGCTCTCATGGCCGTGATTGTCGGTGGCTCGCTTGGCATTGGTGGTGCAGAAATGCAAACCCTGCTGAATAATTCAATGGCAAGTCCTTATACATTGGGAATGGCCGCTGCCGCAGGGTTTGGTGCAGCGTTGATGCTGTATATGGACTCTCTGGGACTCGAATCATACGTTGCCGTACCGCTGGGTGCTTTTTTCTGCTGTATGCTCTCCGCCTGCTTTCTGTTTGCGTTGGCAACGATGCGTCATATTACCTCCGGACAGTTGATTCTGGCCGGGATTGCCCTACTGTTCCTGTTTCAATCGCTGTTATCACTGGTTCAGTTTGTTTCTTCTCCGGAATTGAGCCAGCAAATCCTATTTTGGCTATTTGGTAGTCTGTCGAAAGCGACTTGGACAAATCTGATCATTACTGCGGTTGTGACAATCGTCTGTTTATTCATGCTATTGAAAGATTCTTGGAAACTGACCGCGCTACGACTCGGAGAAGAGCGGGCTAAAAGTCTCGGTGTCCATGTTGCGAGTTTACGTTTGAAAACGCTGTTTATTGTCGCGGTGATGACCGCTACAGCAACCAGCTTTGTTGGCATTATCGGTTTTGTCGGGATTGTCGCACCGAATATTGCACGAATGCTGGTTGGGGAAGACCAACGGTTTTTCCTGCCATTATCTTTTCTGATCGGTGCTTTTTTACTGTCCAGTGCGTCTGTTCTTTCTAAAGTCATTGTCCCCGGAGCACTGTTTCCGATTGGGATTGTTACCGCAATTATCGGGGTTCCGTTTTTCTTCTGGCTCATTATTGGTAAAAGGCGTTAGTAATGCTTCATGTGACTGACTTAAATTTAAATATTGATGGGTTAACCTTGGCTGAACAGATGAGTTTTAGCCTCCAGCCCGGTAAAGTGAGTGTCATTATCGGCCCGAATGGGACGGGGAAGAGCACATTACTGAAAACACTGTTTGGCGATATTCGTCCCCAATCCGGTGAGATCGTTTTTGGCGACCAAATTCTTCAGCACAGTAAAATTTCAGCCTGGCGTCAGCAGTTTGGTTATATGCCCCAGGATATTCGCCTTGATGTCAGTCTGACGGTGGTTGAAGTTGTGTTACTGGGGCAATTGGATGCATTGAGTCTGCGAGTCGATGATGAAATGTTGGAAGACGCGCTGACCGCATTAAAGCAGATTGGTTTATTACATTTGGCGAATCGGGATGTCCGGACATTGAGTGGTGGACAGTGTCAGATGATTTTATTTGCACAGGCATTGATGCGTCGCCCTGAAATTCTAGTGCTGGATGAACCTGTAAGTGCTCTGGATCTTCATTTTCAACATGTCTTATTGGACCATCTGGTTGAACGAACGGAAAGTCAGCGCTGGGTGACTCTGATGGTGCTGCATGATTTGAATCTGGCCGCACAGTATGCCGATCATTTATTAGTGCTGAAACAAGGCAAAGTTGTTGCACAAGGATGTCCGCAAGCAGTATTAACGCCAGAGCTGATTCGAGATGTGTATGGTGTGAATGCTGAAGTGACTCATGATCAGCAGGGCATTCCTTTTGTCCGTACATTACGTTCAGGCCGTATCAATCGCGTAGCGGCATAATGTTCAGCTTCTTGATGAAGTTAACCGACTCTTAACCAAAATTTTATTACATTGAGTGTGGATATTGACACACATCGCCTGAAGATGCCTACCATGATGATGTGGCTGTCAGGTAAAAATTGCGGGCAAGAGGGTGATCAGAATTTCAGATGCTGAAAGTATTACTTGTCGAAGATGATTTAGATTTGGCAACAGCCATCATCGATTACATGGCGCTTGAAGATATTGAAGCGGATTATGCAGCTGATGGGCAGATTGGCTATAATCTCATCACCAGCCATACATATGATGTGATAGTGCTGGATTTAAACCTACCTAAAATAGAGGGGCTGATTGTTTGTGAACGGGTGCGTTCTCAAGGCATTCAAGTTCCTATTCTGATGTTAACCGCGAAGGATACACTTGACGATAAACTACGAGGGTTTTCGAAGGGTGCAGATGACTATCTGGTGAAACCGTTTGAGATGGAGGAGTTGATTGCGCGGGTGAACGTCCTATCGAAAAGAAAGAGCGGTCAGGTTTCCAAACTGGTTGTCGAAGATCTGGAGTTAGATTTGGCGGTTAAAGAAGCTCGCCGGTCTGGTGAGTTATTGAAGCTTTCTCCGATAGCGACCAAAATTCTGGAAATTCTGATGCGTGAGTCACCCTCGACCGTTTCCCGGGAAAGACTCATCCAAACGGTTTGGGGCAGTGAACAACCCGATAGCAACAGTTTGAAAGTTCATATCTTCAATCTTCGCAAACAGGTGAATAAAGCGGGTTTCAAACCGCTGATCCACACTGTTCCCAGTTTTGGTTTTGCTATCAAATCGGCGGAAGATTGATATGCGAATTCGTCGTAGTCTAAAAATCTATTTTTTATTCGCTGTGATTTCAGTCGGTGCGTTGGTGGTGCTTGTTTTTTCTACCTTAGCTGCAAGTTTCTTTAGTCAAGGTTCTGAATTGACCATTCGTTACGGAATGACCCAAATGGCACGGGAAATTGCAAGTTCAGGAATGCATCCGAATCAACTGCAAGGGTTTGCTGTTTATCAACATTGGGAAGACACCCCTGAATTGGTGAGAGAACACATCCCGAAATTGCAGCTTCATCAGACTTTTGGCAAATATGTGGAACGGGATAACTGGTTTGATATTCCGACCGCAGCTGCTTATGTATTACGTTACGATAGTGCGACACAAGGAACATTCTATATCTCTTGGGTGTTTACCGATATTCTCTCTCATCTTCAGAAAAATAATGCAGATACAAATTATTATTTGCGCATTATGATTTACGCCATTATTGCAATTACCCTCTTTGCACTGATTATGGTGGTTCTATTACGCAGGATCGCCATCCCGGTTGAGCGTCTTATCGACTGGGCGAGGGAACTCTCTTCCGGCAACCTCCATCGTGCTGCACCTGATTTTTACTATAACGAGTTAAATAATCTGGCTGAAATTATTCATTCAAGTTTGCAATCAGCACAAACGGCCTTGAATCGAGAAAAACAGTTTTTGTCGCATGCCAGCCATGAATTGAGGACACCTATCTCAGTGGTCCGCAGTAATAGTCAGTTGATGAAGCGTCTCCTGCAAAAAGAGGGGACGGAAGAGAAACAACAGGAAGTATTGGATCGGATTCTCCGGGCGGGTATGACCATGACGGAGCTATGTGAAACGCTGCTTTGGCTGAATCGGGGCAAATTTGACAATCTATCAACGGAACGTGTGGATCTGGAAAAATTAGTTCATCAGATTCGTTGTGAGCTAGATTATCTGGTACGTGATAAAGAGATTGATATTATCATCGAAACAGAGCCTGCCAGTTATCAATTGCCTTTGGGTATGGTTAGAATTGTGTTAGGGAATTTGATCAGAAATGCTTTTCAGCACACTTATCATGGTCAGGTCGAAATTATTCAGTTAGGACAGACCGTCAAAATTAGAAACTATAGTGGTATTGGCGAAACGGATGAAAGTCTTGGATTTGGTCTGGGATTGCATTTAACCAGCTGTATTATCGAACATTATCAATGGCCTTATCATGTTGAAGAGCTGGCAACCGGAAGAGATGTGTATATCAGTTTCACCGCTGTTGAGATAAATAAGAAGACATCTTAGTCATGAAGCGGTTTAAAAAAAAGCCCATCATTGATGGGCTTGGGGGAGAGGTGAGAGTTTAAGCCGCAGCTTTCGTTTGCTGTTTTGCTTTGTTTCTCACACCCAGGGCATAAGTTAACCCGAAGGCAATGATAAACGAAATTGCCATACCAATTATATAATAGCTGAGTTTTGCCGGATTGATGGAAATAATTCCCGGTAAACCAGCAGCTCCCAGTGCATGTGCTTTTACATGGAAAAAGGTAATGAAAGCGCTGGAGACCGCCGAACCGGTGATAGCTGCAATGAAAGGATAGCGCATTTTTAAGTTAACCCCGAACATTGCAGGTTCTGTGATACCGAGTAGTGCTGTAATCCCTGATGGAATTGCAATTCCTTTCAGTTTTTGGTCTCGGGTCATCATACCGACAGCAAGAGATGCCGCCCCTTGAGCAACATTGGACATTGCTGCGATTGGGAAGATAAATGTACCGCCTGTGACTGCGACATCAGCCAAAAGTTGCGTTTCAATCGCAATGAAACTGTGATGCATACCGGTAATCACGAAAGGCGCATAGATCAAGCCAAAAATTGCTCCACCGATGAAACCTGCTGATTCGTATAACCAGTTTAGACCGTCACCTAATAAGAAACCTAAATCTCGGGTGAACGGGCCAACAACTGTGAAAGTGAGGAAGCCAGTCACGAATAGTGCCAGTAGTGGTGTGAGCAGATTATCCAGAACGGAAGGGATAACTTTCCGCAGGCTATTTTCAATCTTTGCCAGAATGAATGCACAAACAAGAACCGGGAGTACCGAGCCTTGATAGCCGACCTTCTGAATCTCGAAGCCTAAAATATTCCATGTCGGAATTGTACCGTGAACGGACGCACTACCAAATCCCCAACCATTGAGTAAATCCGGGTGAACCATCAACATCCCGAGTGCAGCACCGAGGAATGGGTTACCTCCGAATTTCTTGGTTGCGGAGAATGCCAGTAAAATAGGTAAATAAACAAATGGCGCATTGGCAAAGGTATTGATCATGCTGGCAAGGTCAGCCAGTCCCGGATTGGCGTCAATCAATGACTGGCCATCAATGAACAGGCCTTTCGCGGTCAGGACATTAAATATCCCCATCAATAAACCGCCGGCAACAATCGCAGGAATAATAGGGACGAAAATGTCAGACAAACCTTTTACGGCACGTTGGACAATATTCTGTTTTTGGGCACCAGCTTGTGCAACATCATTGGTTGACATATCAGCCATTCCGGTTGCTTTTGACATGGCTGCATATACTTGATTGACAATCCCGGAACCAAAAATGATTTGGTATTGCCCTGCGACTTTAAATTGACCTTTGACGCCTTCGATTTCACTAATTGCATCTTCATCAATCACAGACTCGTCTTTGAGTGCTAGTCTTAAACGAGTTGCGCAATGTGCTAATGCTTGGATGTTTTGTTTGCCACCCAGATGCTCTAGTAGCTGTTTCGCGATGACTGGATAGTCCATAACTTACTCCGATTTTGTTATTGGATTACATTCTTGTGTACAAATAATTTTATGTTTTGGGAACGTTTGCAATTTGAATTTTTGTCAATAATTAACAAATGGTCAAAACCATGTGGAGTATTATGTGAGTCAGATCGCTAATAGAACGACGAATTATGATGAAAACAAGGGTAAAATCACGTTGTCACGACTGAAGGTGACATTTTATCTCCAATTTTTTTGTAGACACCTGGGTGTGATTGCAATTGATTCCAAAGGTATGAGGAAGTGGAATGGCGAGTTTACATGATGTCGCAAGGTTAGCTGGTGTTTCAAAATCAACAGTTTCGCGTGTGATTAATAATGAATATGGCGTGAAAGAAGCGACTAAAATCAAAGTATTAGAAGCTGTTTCTCAGTGTGGTTATGTCGTAAATCAGGTTGCGAAGGATTTAAAATCCCAGAAAACGAATTTGATCGGCGTCATTGTACCTCGGGTCTCATCTCACGCAACTGCACAGGGTGTCGATGGCTTGACGGCCATTTTTGAACCTGCGGGAAAACATGTTCTGCTGGCCAATACCCATCAGAATCATAGTAAAGAGCTTGAGTATATCCAGATTTTTAACCAAAAGCGGGTGGAAGGTATTGTATTTTTTGCGACACATTTGGATATGCCATTGATTAAGGCTATCCAACAGTCATCCGTCCCTGTGGTACTCATCGGTCAGGATGGTTCTTTATATGACATTCCCAGTATTATCCATGATGATTTTCGCGTCGGCTACGAAGCCGGGCAACGTTTACTCGCGCAAGGATGCCAACAGATTGGGTTTATTGGTGTACAAACGGATGACTTGGCCGTCGATGAGCTTCGATCTCAGGGGCTGGAGAAGTCTTTGCAAATGCATCATCAACAAGTCATCTTTCATGCCCACGGTGACTTCTCGATTGAGTCTGGTTATCTGCTGGCACGTGAGTTTCTACAGACATATCCGGCAACCGATGGACTATTTTGTGCAACAGACCGAATTGCTGTCGGGGCGATAAAGGCGATGCGGGAGATGGGGGTTTCAGCAGGAGAGCAGGTCAAAGTGTTGGGGGTTGGTAATGATGAGCTGGCGTATATCAGTAGTCCATCACTTTCAACGTTTAACTACGCCTTCGACAAAGCCGGAGAAAATGCAGCAAGAATGCTGCTTGACCGAATCGAGGGGCGAGGCAAAGAAATGAGCAAAGTGGTGCTGACCTTCGAGAATATTAGTCGTGAAACCTGTTGATTCATGTAGAGTTGTGCTGATGTTCACATAATATGAATTTGGTATGACCAATTCATCATGTTCTCTTGCATTTTTTGAACAGATCTATAATTTGAGAACGTTCCCAGAAATATAGGATTATCGATACATGTGCTTAGAAGACCTCATCGAGCTGGCTGGCGGCGTCAGTAATATCTACCGGGTACTATTGCCAGAACATCATGTTTCTCTCGCTGTCCGAAATCCGGATGTTATTCAGGATTTGCCTGCTGGTGTTGTACTTGAAGAAGTATTGGGAGAATGGCATCTCACCGATTTATCTGATGAAACAGTGAATGAAGAAGCTTTATTCCGTCTTGGAAGAGCCATTGAAGCGCAGCAAAGAACACAACTGATCGATTTGGCACAACCTGTGGCTTGTCATTATCGTCCGTCTTGGCATATCGCTCCCCCTCGTGGGTTATTGAATGATCCGAATGGATTTATCTTCCATGACGGGCAGTACCATTTATTCTACCAGTGGTCTCCAGTTGGCTGTGCCCATACGGATAAATATTGGGTTCATACTCTGAGTGATGATTTACTGAATTGGCACTGGGGTGATGTTGCACTGACACCGTCAGATTGGTTTGATAGTCATGGCGTTTATTCTGGTCATGCCGTCAGTCTGGATAAGGAATTGATGGTCTTTTACACGGGGAATGTCCGGCTGGGTGAAGAGCGCTTTCGTCAGACCATGCAGTGTGCCGCGATTTCACGAGCGGGAGAGCCGCTACATAAAATTGGTCCTGTGATTCGTGAATTACCACCGGGCGTAACTGAGCACACGCGAGATCCGAAGATAATTTACCGAAATGGCAAATGGATGATGTTTCTCGGAACACAAACGACAGCGATGCAAGGTCGTTTAGCTGTCTACCATTCTACAGATCTCCGTCACTGGCAATTCGATAATCTATATGGTCATGAGCTTGGTGATTTCGGTTATATGTGGGAATGCCCGGATATTTTCAATTTGAATGGTCAGGATTGCTTCGTTTTTGCACCGCAAGGCATTCAGTCTGAAAGTGAATTGAATACCGTCCCGCATCAGAATCGTATTGCTCAGGTGTCATTCAACGCGCAGGATGAAATCTCAATTTCTAAGCTGCAAGTGTTGGATTACGGCTTTGATTTTTATGCACCGCAGAGTATGGAAACGCCAGATGGACGACGAGTGATGTGCGGCTGGATGGGATTACCGGATGAACTGAAGCACCCAACTTGTCGTTCTGGTTGGATTCACCAGCTAACAGCGTTGCGTGAGCTTGAATTCGTCGGTGGTAAGATTGTTCAGCATCCTTTACGGGAGTTGGCAGCGCTACGAGGCGAATTACATGATATTTGCTTAGAAAATGATGCTGTCGATCTGAACACCAAAACGTTTGAGCTGCTTGCAGAACTTGAGTGGGGAAGTCGGCTTCGCTTATTTGAAGACGAGCAATACTATATTGAGATTTATCTTGATCCGATTAAACATCGTTTATTGCTTGATCGCACCCATACTCAAATTGAAGAGGGGGATACTGTCCGTGAAGTTGAATTATCTTCCGGCAGTGTTGCGTTACAGATTCTAGCTGATAACTCGTCACTGGAAATTTTTATCAATCATGGAGAAGCCGTGATGACGACTCGGGTCTTTACACCTGAGTCTGCCACACGACTGTCCGTAAAAGATGCCACAGCGAATTTACAGGTTTACGAACTTCAGGCGCCAGTCACGCCTTATCGTTCATAGCATCTTTCTTTTGACGGGTGAAGTAACCGCTTCACCCGTTTTTATCTGAAGTACAAGTACATTAACGCTTAATTAGTTCAAGTAGTTTATGACGATGTGGCAAAGCAGTCATAGCGCCTTTGTGTGTGGTTGCCAGACCGCCGCAGCAATTACCCCATGTGACGGCATCAATGATCGTTGCTCGGTTTTTCCACTGTTCGAACTCAGATAAACGGCAGAGCATCCCCCCAACAAATGCATCTCCGGCACCAGTGGTATCGACAACATTTACTGGACGACTGGGGACTTTGATCTGCTCTCCCTGACTGACAATGAGTGTCCCTTCTGCGCCTAATGTGATCACAATCAATGGGATAGAAAATTCAGCCAATGCTTGCAGACCCGCTTCAATGGTTGCTGTTTCTGTCAGTAAAGTGAGTTCTTCTGCGGAAAATTTGACTACGTCAGCTTGATGTACGACTTGCATAACGGTCGGAATCATTTCTTCAGGGTTTGACCAGACTTCTTCTCTCAAATTGGGATCAAAACTGAATGAGCCACCGGCTTGTTTGATCTGTTGAATGGCAGCGAGTGTCGAACTTCGACTCGGTTCATTTGCCAGCGCAATGGAACACACATGCAACCATTCATTTTGTTGAAACTGCGGGATATCATCGGTAGTTAAAAATTGATCAGCGCTTGGCTTTACCATAAATGTGAAACTACGTTCACCGTGATCATCCAAATCGACGACGACAGTGGAAGTTCGCTGTACTTTATCAAGTAATAAATAATCGGTGTTGACCGATTCTTCCGTCAAGACCTGTTGCATAAATTTACCCATCGGGTCAAAACCGACGCGGCCAAAGAATGCACTTTTCCCACCTAAACGAGCGATAGCAACAGCGACATTTGCTGGTGCCCCTCCCGGGCATCTTAAATAATGAGATTCACCGTCAGGGATTAAATCAACGACAGCATCTCCGGTTAACCATATCGTATTCACTGTGATGTCTCCTGTATACTTTACGATTATTATTTTACCTGAATCAATCAAACATATCACGTGTTATTATGAAGATAGTTAAATTATATTATTGATATTTATCAGCATGTTATGTTCAGTTTGTGGTGGTATTGAGAGACATTATCCTCTTGCTTTTAGCGCTTATGGATAGCTGCGTGATAAGGTCTTGTTTGATAGCGGGATTGATTTATTTTTCAACCGTTAAATTATTATCCCATTAATTTTTTAATGTGAATTTTTCATTATTTTATCTCATTTTAAAAATGATATTTTTATATTTTTAATCCTGTTTTTGTGGTTATTTAATGCGGTTTTAAAATAGTGTGAATAATATGGTTTATTGTCGGTGGTTTATTTTTATGCTTTTTATTGAAATACTGTTTATTTAGATGTCGTTGGTCGCTCATTCGAATTATTTGAATATGAAAGCCAGAGATGATGAGTGTTGAATCGGGTTGTATTTTCTTATAATCCGCCTATACAGAGATAAGGGGGGGATTTATGGGAAAGCTTATTGAAGGTACATGGCATGATGTTTGGTACGACACAAAGAGCCAACAAGGGCGTTTTGTTCGTGAGGATGCAGGGTTTCGCAGTTGGATCAGGCATGATCCTGATGCGCTGTTTCAGCCAGAATCCGGACGTTACCACCTGTATGTTTCTCTTGCTTGTCCGTGGGCGCATCGCACCCTGATTTTCCGTCAGCTTAAAGCGTTAAATGATCATATTGATGTTACGATCGTTTGTCCGGATATGATGTCTGAAGGGTGGACATTCGGAATTCCTGAGCCGCTTTTCGGTCATACCCGCTTACATCAGATCTATACGCGAGCAAAACCGGATTATACCGGTCGGGTGACCGTTCCAGTCCTTTGGGATAAAAAGACTAATACAATTGTGAGTAATGAGTCATCTGAGATCATCCGGATGTTTAACCGTGAGTTTAACCACCTGACAGGAAATTCGCTGGATTTTTATCCGAAAGCATTACAAGCAGCGATTGATCAGTGGAATGACCGCATCTATCCGAATGTGAATAATGGTGTTTACCGCTGTGGGTTTGCAACCACTCAGGATGCTTATGAAGAAGCGTATGAATCGTTATTTGAGGAACTGGATAAGATCGATGCTCACCTTGCCGGTAGCCGTTATCTGGTTGGTAATCAGTTGACCGAAGCGGATTGGCGGTTATTTACGACATTAATTCGTTTTGATGCAGTTTATGTCGGACATTTCAAATGTAATAAACGGCGTATTGCAGATTACGAACATTTGTCCGGTTATCTGAAAGAGTTGTATCAAATGCCGGGGATTCAAGACACGACAGATTTTTATCATATCAAGCGGCATTATTATTTTAGCCATACAGGGATTAATCCGACACAGGTGGTTCCCGCCGGACCAGAGTTGGATTTACTTTCTCCGCATGGCAGAGCGCATCTTACTTAATGACGAGCAGATATCAGCGCTGATATCTGATGAGTCTGAATATTGTATATAAATATAAAAAGCCCTCGCTTCAAAATTGAAGTGAGGGCTTTTTTTACGAACCAGAGATTATTTCTGTTCTTGGCTCGCCTGAATCGCTGTCAGAGCGATGGTGTAGACAATATCGTCTACCAGAGCACCACGAGACAGATCGTTAACCGGTTTACGCATACCTTGCAGCATTGGACCGATAGAGACCAAATCAGCAGAGCGCTGTACCGCTTTGTAGGTTGTATTACCGGTATTCAGATCAGGGAAGACAAATACCGTCGCTTTACCTGCAACCGGTGAGTCTGGTGCTTTCGACGCGGCAACATTTTCCATGATTGCTGCATCGTATTGAAGCGGGCCATCAATGATTAAATCAGGACGTTTTTCTTGTGCGATGCGTGTTGCTTCACGAACTTTATCAACATCCGCACCCTGACCAGAAGTTCCTGTCGAGTAAGAAATCATTGCAACACGCGGCTCAATACCAAACGCAGTCGCTGAATCAGCAGATTGAATTGCAATTTCAGCCAGTTGTTCTGAATTAGGATCCGGGTTGATAGCACAGTCCCCATAAACCAGAACCTGATCCGGAAGCAACATGAAGAAGATTGAAGACACGAGCGAAGCATTCGGTGCGGTCTTAATCAGCTGTAATGGTGGGCGAATTGTATTTGCCGTTGTATGTACAGCACCGGAAACCAAGCCGTCAACTTCACCTTTTTCCAGCATCATCGTTCCCAGAACAACCGTATCTTGTAACTGCTCTCTGGCGACAACTTCGGTCATACCTTTGTTCTTACGCAGTTCAACTAAACGTTCGACGTACTGTTCACGGGCATCACTCGGGTTGATGATAGTGATACCTGTACCCAACTCAACACCTTGTTGAATGGCGACGCGTTTGATCTCTTCTGGATGACCCAGCAGGACACACTCTGCAATGCCGCGCTCAGCACAAATCGATGCTGCTTTGACGGTGCGAGGTTCATCACCTTCAGGCAAAACAATACGTTTGTTCGCACGACGTGCAAATTCAGTTAGCTGATAACGGAAAGCCGGCGGACTGAGGCGACGGACACCTTGCGTACCTTCAGTCAGGGAATCGATCCACGGCCCGTCGATATGACTGGCAACATGCTCATTGACGAATTCGATCCGTTCTTTGTCATCTGCTGGCACTTCGAGGCTGAAACTCTGTAAGTTCAGTGATGTTTGCCAGGTGTTACCCTGCGCTTTGAAGATCGGTAGCCCCGATTCAAATGCCGGACGACATAGGTTCATGATTGTCTCAGGCATATCGTAACCACCGGTCAGGAGAACTGCACCGATATCAACCCCATTCATTGCTGCCAATGCTGCGGCGACCATGACGTCAGGGCGATCCGCTGAAGTAACTAATAGCGAACCCGGTTTGAAATGCTCAATCATGTTTGGTAGCGAGCGGGCACAGAAAGTAATACTTCTGATCCGGCGCGTGTTGATTTCACCTTTGTTGATGATTTCTGCATTGAGGTGCTTCGCCATATCAATCGCACGCGTTGCAATCAGATCGATACGCCATGGCACGCAACCCAGAACCCGAATCGGACTGGAATTGAAGATTTGCATGACTTCAAGATTGGTCTGTTTGGCTTGATCACTATCGTCAAAAATTTCTGACAAATCTGGTCGGGTACGACCGTCTTCATCAACGGGAGCGTTGAGCTTGTTGATGATAACACCAGAAATATTGTTATTCTTCGTGCCACCGAAGTTTGAACAAGCAACTTCAATCCGTTCTTTCAATTGTGTTGGATTGTCCGTTCCCGGTGTGGCGACAAAGACAATTTCAGCACCGAGGGTTTTGGCAACTTCAGCGTTGACTTGATTGGCAAACGGATGTTTCCGTGTTGGAACAAGACCTTCAATCAGCGTGACTTCGGAATCCTTGTTCACTTGATTATATCTTTCCACGATGGTCTCAAGGAGAACATCCATCTGTTCGCTACCAATCAGTGTCTCAACCTTTGACATCTGCATGGGATCAGCGATTTTGATATCGCTGCTTGAACTTAAAATGGCTGACGTCAGATCCGGTTGGTCTCCGCCGTGACGAGGTTGGGCAATTGGCTTGAAAAAAGAGACCTTAACACCTTTGCGCTCCATCGCGCGGATTACCCCGAGACTGACACTGGTTAAACCAACACCGGCACTGATAGGGATCAGCATAATAGTACGAGACATGAGTAGAGTACCTTTAGCTATTGATTGCAATACAAGTGAAAATTTGATTGCAGAAAGGAAAAAAGCTTAACGTATAGACGTTGTTAAGCCCCAGAACAAAACTGGCTAACTCATCGAGTTAGCCAGTGTGACATTACAGACCTGCGAGTCTTGCAGTGTCTTCAGCGATGACCAACTCTTCATTGGTGGAGATGACCATCGCTGGAATTCGACTCTCTTCAGTAGTGATAGTACCTTCACCACCGAAGCGGGCTTTCAGGTTCGCTTCTTGGTTCAATTGAATACCAAAAATGCTTAAACGATTTAACACCATTTCACGAATAGGTGCTGAGTTTTCACCGATACCGCCGGTAAATACGATGGCGTCCAGACGACCATCCATACTTGCGGTGTAACCGGCAACGTATCTTGCCAGACGATGACAGAATACATCCATTGCGCGGGTTGCATCTTCTTTTACACCGTAGTTTTCTTCAACGTAACGACAGTCAGAAGTGACTTCAGTCAGACCTAGCAATCCGGATTCTCTCGTCAGCATGGTGTTGATTTCTTGAACGGAGTAGCCGAGCGCATCATGCAAATAAAAAACAATGGCTGGATCAATATCACCACAACGAGTTCCCATCACGAGACCTTCCAGCGGGGTAAGTCCCATCGACGTGTCGACGGATTGACCGTTTTTGATCGCACACACTGAAGCACCATTGCCTAAGTGGCAGTTGATGATGTTCAGTTGGTTGCTTGGTTTACCCAGAAGCTTCGCAACTTCACGCGTGATAAACAAGTGAGATGTGCCGTGCATCCCATAGCGGCGGATACCGTGTTCTTTATAGAGCTTATATGGCAGTGCATATAAAAATGATTCTTCCGGCATGGTCTGATGGAACGCCGTATCAAACACGACGACATTTTTCAGACTTGGAAATGATTTTTGTGCTGCTTTAATACCGATAACATGAGCATGGTTATGCAGAGGTGCAAAGGCGGCTGCTTCTTCGATACCTTTCAGGACGGAATCATCAACCAAAACGGATTGAGTGAAGTGTTCTCCGCCATGTACAATTCGGTGACCGACTGCTGCCAGATTGTCTGCCAGTTCTGGTTTAGATGCGAGAATGGTTTCAACGATAAAAGCTAAAGCTTCTTCATGGGCAGCGCCATTTCCTAGTTGTGCTTCATGCTTGCCATCCAATTTCCATTTGATTCGAGCTTCTGGGAGGTGGAGACATTCAGCAAGACCGGTGAGGTGCTCATTGCCATTTTCGGCATCAACGATCGCGAACTTTAGAGAAGAACTACCGCAGTTTAAAACTAAAACTAGCTTTGACATGAATAACTACCTGTATAATCGGTTTAGATAAAATCGGCTCCAAGAATAATATGACAAAGTGGGTCATAAACTAATCTTGGTCAAACAAACATCAACTTACGTCTACCTATCGTGATTGACTTAAAGGTTACACGTTTTATTATCGCCTAACTAAGTTTCAAAGTTGCTTAAATTACAAATCAAGGCAACAATGAGAGTAAGGCGCGCAAAGGATAGCGATGTTCGATCATTATAACAAAAAAAATTGAACAAATATTAATTTTGGACAAGATTTTACGGGATTAGTTGAAGATTTCAATTATTCTTATAGTTTGTCTGCCAGTGAGTGAGAAATGCCAATGAGCCATAACGCAGGATTGATTCATAATCTGAAAGATGGGCAAAAGTACATGGATATCTGGCCAATGCGTAAAGAGTTAGCCCCGATATTCCCCGAGCAGCGGATCATCAAAGCAACTCGTTTTGCGGTGAAGGTCATGCCAGCAGTGGCAGCGATTAGTGTACTGACCCAAATGGTTTTTCATAATATCGGAGCCGTGCCGCAAGCGATTGTCGTTGCTCTGTTTGCGATTAGCCTTCCCTTGCAAGGGATATGGTGGTTGGGTAATCGAGCGAACACCCGATTGCCACCTTCTTTGGCAGAGTGGTATCGCGAGCTGTATCAAAAGATTGTCGAGACGGGTTTTGCGTTAGAACCGATGAAGGCAAGACCCAGATACAAAGAGTTAGCACAGGTATTAAATAAAGCATTTCGCCAATTGGATAAATCAGCTCTCGATCGCTGGTTTTAATTTCGCTCATCGACACCTCTTCTATTTCATAGCCTTTTGTCAAAGGCTATGAAATCTATTTTATATTTGCCCCCTGCCTGATCGTGATTTATGTATATATCTATCACTATATTATTCTTCTGAGTAAGCGAAGGTATAAATCACGCTTCCCTTTACTGTAACTTGCTGGTAATAATGTTGTTCATTGCAGTTTGTAACGCAGTAATAACAAGTCAAATACATTAAACACAACATTAAAACTCAATGCCTTAGATTTAAGGAGTCACGATGAAAGCAGGAAAACTTGCAGTAACCGCTGTTCTGGCCGGAGCAGCGCTCATTTCCTCAACCAATATTATGGCGAAAACGGCAAAAGTCGCCGTGTCACAAATCGTTGAACACCCAGCTTTGGATGCAACCCGTCAGGGGCTTCTGGATGGATTAAAAGCGAAAGGATATATTGAAGGAAAAAATCTGGATTTTGAATACAAAACCGCACAAGGAAACCCAGCGATAGCGGTGCAGATCGCCAGACAGTTCGTCGGAGAACGTCCGGATGTTCTGGTCGGTATCGCAACGCCAACCGCTCAAGCTTTAGTTTCCGCAACCCGTTCTATTCCCATTGTTTTTACTGCGGTGACTGATCCTATTGGGGCAAAGCTGGTTAAAACCATGCAGCATCCGGGGAAAAACGTGACGGGGCTATCCGATTTATCTCCGGTCAAACAACATGTCGAGTTGATTAAAGAATTGATGCCGGACGTCAAAACTATCGGTGTTGTTTACAATCCCGGAGAAGCGAACGCTGTTAGTTTGATCGAACTTCTCAAGCAGAGTGTCAAAGAAAATGGCCTGAAACTCGTCGAAGCAACCGCATTGAAAAGTGCCGATGTACAGTCTGCGACGCAAAGTATTGTTGAGAAGTCTGACATCATTTATGCCTTAATCGATAATACGGTTGCCAGCGCTATCGAAGGGATGATAGTGACGGCCAATCAGGCGAAAACGCCCGTTTTTGGGGCGGCGACTTCCTATGTTGATCGTGGGGCGATCGCGAGTCTTGGTTTTGATTACTATCAGATTGGTATGCAGACTGCGAATTATGTCGCCGAGATTCTGAATGGCAAAGCTCCGGGATCGATTGATGTCACTGTCGCAAAAGGTTCTGACTTAGTTGTGAATAAAACCGTTGCGGATAAGCTGGGCTTCAAGATTCCTCAATCTGTTCTGGATCGTGCAACCAGCATCAAATAGTCACAACAATAAACGGGCTGTGGACCAGCCCGAAATCAATAAGCAGAAAGGGAGTATGGGATGTCTGCTTTTGCCTTTTTTGGAGCTCTGGAGATAGGGCTAATTTATGGATTGGTGGCACTTGGCGTTTATTTGACGTTTCGAGTGCTTGATTTTCCGGATTTAAGTGTGGATGGCAGTTTCCCGATGGGGGCAGCGGTTGCTGCAACAGCGATTGTCGCGGGGATCAATCCGTGGGTCGCAACCGGATTAGCCATCATTGCCGGTGCGATGACCGGCTGGGTAACTGCTTTTCTAACGGTTCGATTCGGTATCTTAAACTTACTGGCTTCGATCCTCACGATGATTGCCGCATTTTCAATCAATATTCGGATTATGGGACGTCCGAATTTGGCATTAATCGGTGAAGATACGATTTTGACTCCATTTGAAGCGATGGGGGATCCGATGTACATCCGTCCACTGGTCGTTGGAGTGTTGGTGTTACTATCCGCTTTATTCATTGTCCGCCTGCTGAATAGCGATTTTGGTTTAGGTTTGCGAGCCACGGGTGTGAACGCGCGGATGGTTGCAGCTCAGGGTGGCAGTACCGCGTTTTATACTTATTTTGGCTTGGCGCTATCGAATGGTTTTGTCGGTTTTGCTGGTGCGTTGTTCGCGCAGACTAACAGTTTTGCGGATGTGACTTCCGGTGTCGGCACCATTGTTGTCGGGCTGGCGGCGGTGATTCTGGGACAAACGTTAATTCCCGGAAGACGTATCTGGGTTGCCGTGGTCGCGGTGATTCTTGGCTCAGTGCTTTATCGCCTTGCTGTCGCATTTGCGCTGAGTTCAGGCATGTTTGGTTTGCAGGCTTCTGATCTGAATCTTGTGACGGCCGTGTTGGTTGCGATTGCGCTTATCATGCCGCGTATGAAGAAGAAAATGAAATCGAACCGGGCCGGAGGTGCTGCATGATTCGGCTAGAAAATATACAAGTCACTTTTAATCCGGGCACAATTCTGGAAAACCGTGCTTTGAAAGAGGTGTCTTTGACAGTACCTGAACATCAGTTTTTGACGGTTATTGGTTCAAATGGTGCCGGTAAATCAACGCTACTGGGCGCAGTGACGGGCGAAACGCCCATGGTCGGTGGCAAAGTGTTGATTGATGATACTGATGTAACGCGGCGAAGTGTTGATCAGCGCGCGAATTTCTGTGCGCGTGTGTTTCAGGATCCACTTGCGGGAACTTGTGGCTCGTTAACCATTGAAGAGAATATGGCACTGGCTTACAAGCGGGGGAGCCACCGTAGTTGGAAATATGCGCTTTCTTCCAAACGGCGCCAGCTGTTTCAAGAGCGTATCAGTATTTTGGGACTGGGTCTGGAAGATCGGCTTGGTGACAGTATCGGTCTGCTTTCCGGAGGTCAGCGGCAAGCCGTGAGTTTGGTGATGGCGACTCTCGCAGAGAGTAAGTTACTCCTACTGGATGAACACACGGCTGCACTGGATCCCCGTATGGCTGCATTTATTATCGATCTGACGAATAAAATTGTGAAAGAATTTAATCTGACGGTGATGATGGTGACACATTCGATGAAAGATGCTCTGGCCTGCGGTGATCGGACGGTTATGCTCCATCAAGGTGAGATCGTGCTCGATGTTTCGGGAGAGCAACGGCAACATATGGATGTGCCGGACTTGCTGGATATGTTTTCCAAAGTCAGAGGTGAAACATTAGCTGATGATAGCTTACTTTTGAGTTGAGTCTGTTGCTGCTCATATTCTAAAGTGGAAAGTCTAAACCAGAAAGACGCGCAATATAGCGCGTCTTTTTCATTGTCAGTTCTAAACCACCGCCTTGGGCGGTGGTGATTGTCCCTTGGGGCTATTGCCCGAAGGAGTGCCCATGTTAGAAGTAAATCTCTTATTCACCACAAGTAAGAGGAAACTAAAAACATGGGCAACTACAGAAGTTCATCACATGTGTACTGGGGTTGTAAATACCACATAGTATGGACACAGATTTAAGATCTTGAAAGGTAACTCACATTTCATATCCACCAATATCATATAACAAAAATCAATTCTTATTATCTTTTCATATCAATTTTTGATATAAGTCGATCCTTTCGAATTCCTATTGTTCTCCTTTGTATTAAGCTTAAAAGAACAACCGCTTACTTAGTGTATATTTGTGAATGAAGAAATATTTTTCTATAAAAGGGCGACTACTGACCCCGCTTGTTTTTGCTTTTGCACTTGTAGGAATGCTATTTGAAGGGCATGTCAGACAATTGGAGAGAGAACTGAGCGATGAGTATGAAAGAATCGAACGGGAATTCTTTCGCGCATCCAAGATGTTGACCATTTTGGATTATAGCTTGAATAATTACATCAAAGTCCGTCAGTCTTTGATACTGTCGCATACGGCAAAGATTGTGAACGGCGTATGCCATATGCGGCCAAAGCTGGAAATTGATGCAGGGGACAGCCCCAATGCTCATCTGCGGGCGCTTGAATACATTATCGTTGGTGATAAATCACTGTGCGACAAGAATAGCTCACTCTATCACGAAGTGGGGTTCAGAATAGCACTGGCCCCGGTGATTTCATTGCTGCATGATCTGGATGATTATCTGATAGGCGTTCATTATGTTGATCCGTCGGGTTATATTATTTCTTCTCCTGATACACTGTCGGTGAATGCCACGACGGATGTGCTCGAACAGATTCAATCGCCAAGCTGGGATGTGTATCAGGATCTGGGCGAAAATCAACCAATTAAAGTTCGTGGACCGACGATACTTCAGGAGTTGCAATCGACAGAAAACCTCATTTCTTTGATGTTGCCGGTTTACTCGGACCATCAATTTGAAGGGGTCATCTCTCTGAATATCATGCTAGACAAGCTATTGAATGCCAACCAACGTTTTGTGGGTAAGCTGCATTTTATTGATACACAGAGAGAGTCATTACCAACAAATGCTTTTCAACCCCATTCCCTTCAGGATGAGGGGATCTCATTTCATCATGCCATGTATTACGATATGCATTGGGGGAATGAGCTTTATCAGTTTGTCAGTCTGAAACGAAAGACATTAATACTGATCACTGTCATGTATGTACTGGTTGTCATGTCTTTTCTGTTTATGAATACTCGTCATGCGAAAAGTTATTATGAAGGACTGGCGGTGCGGGACCCATTGACAGGCTTGCGCAATCGGCGCGGATTTCAAGCTTTTATTGAACATTCACCGCATCAGTCTTATGTCGCGATCGCGATGTTTGATATTGATAACTTTAAAGCGATCAATGATCACTTTGGTCATGATATCGGGGATGATGTCATTCGTTATACCGGTGATCAGATTCGCTGTCATATTCGTGCTACCGATACGGTTGCCCGTTATGGTGGCGAAGAGTTTGTGCTGTATCTGACTGCTGAACGTAAAAGTTATCTCAAGAAGACATTAATTCGTGTGAAAGGTGCGTTGTGTGATGAGTCTGGAACCGTTGTTGAAGGTGGTTTCACGATCTCCGGTGGCGTTGAAATAGTGGCTTGTTCTGAGTTACATGATATTGATGATATCTTGAAATCAGCCGATGAAAAATTATACATCGCCAAAAAGAGTGGTAAAAATCAGCTGATTTTTTAAAGTTGTTGATGAGTGTGGCACGAAAGCGAGCTTACACGGATTCCAGCGGTTGTTCAGATTGATGATGTTTAATTCGTTCAATAATCGGCTCTACGCTTGTCAGGGTTCGGATCTCGCGGAATAAGGCATTTGCCTGAGGATAAGCTTGCCGTAGATAAGTAAACCACTGTTTGACCCGGCTTGAATAGTATTTGCTCTTATCGCCATTCACTTCACAGCGAGAATAAATCAGTAAGAGCTCGATGACCTGAGGCCAGGAGAGCGGGGCATGATTGTATTTGATCATGTTGCCCAGATTCGGACGATTTAACGCTCCGCGGCAAACCATTAGGCTCTCGGCGCCAGTAACATCAATACATCGTTGTGCATCGGCAGCATCCCATATTTCACCATTGGCAATTAATGGCAGACGGGTTTTTTGGCGAATCTGCTGAATATATTCCCACTTGATTTCATTGGCTTTATAACCACCGGCTTTAGTCCGAGCATGAACGGTCAGTTCGTTTGCGCCAGCCTGCTCAATGGCATCGACTATTTCAAAGCAATCTTGTGGATTTTCTAATCCTAAACGGATTTTCGCTGAAACGGGGATTTGCTCGGGGACGGCTTCTCGGCAGGCTTTGACGATCTGATAAATTAATTCCGGAAACTCCAAGAGGGCAGCGCCACCTTTGCTTTTGTTAACGGTTTTTGCCGGACAGCCGAAATTCAGATCAATACCATGTGCACCGAGTTCTGCAGCAAATGCAGCATTTTCCGCCATCCAGTCCGGATCTTGTCCGAGTAATTGAATATTGACGGGGACGCCTGAACGGGTGCGGGAGCCGTGGTGCAGTTCAGGACAGAGACGATAGAAAACGTGTTTCGGCAACAACTGATGGACCACTCGGACAAATTCTGTCACACATAGGTCATAATCATTCATTTCTGTCAGTATTTCTCGCATCAGATGATCGAGAACACCCTCCATCGGGCCCAGAACAATACGCATAAATTTCCGCTCTTCTATCAGGACGCGCGATTGTAATTGGGTCCGTCGCAAATGTCACGCCAGAATCTCTCCGCGACGTGTCATTGATTCGCGTTCTCGGTATAATGCCCAGCGACTGAAAAATAGGAAAGAAGTACCATGACTTATCAATTGCTGAATGCAACTGAACTGCTGACGGAGGAATCTCCTCTTTTTATTGAAGGCGCGATCCTTGCGGCCAATATGGCCTGTCAGCCCCTAGAAGCGAACTTATGGATGTCTGCTCTGATTGCTGAAGAAGTCACTGAGGTGGCAGAACAAGCATTGACCGCACATTATCAGCAGCAGTATTCAGCATTGTTGCATAACCAATATGCAGTCAGTGATTTTCTGGATGTCGCGAATCGGGATGAGCTGGCTGATTTTGCGGAAGGATTTATGATGATATGGCCTCTTCCTGAACAGCATTGGCAGACGGCCTCCGTCTCTGATGGTACACAACGCATGCTACAGGCGTTGCTGACGACGCTGATGCTGGCGATTGATGAATCCGGGACGCGTCAGCAAATGCAGGAAGCCGGAGTAGAGGAACCGCCATATCTTACGGATATGACAGGTCATCTGGACATGATGATTCACGAAGTCGCTTGTGCTGCAGATGAACAGCAAAGTGGTGCCCGGGCACACCGGGTCAACCCGTATAAAACGGTCGGCAGAAATGATCCTTGTCCGTGCGGCAGCGGTAAAAAATTTAAACAGTGTTGCTTGCAAACCGAGTAATTTCACTTGAGTGTGGTGACTTGGAGATTGGCCCATCGCACGGCATTTTTTCAACTGACGTATTTTTTTCGACATACACATGACAAAAAGCCGAAAAGAATGGTCTATATCCATCAATAACAATTCATATTTGTTCAGCAACGGAGAACACATGAAAAAACTGGTTGCCTTCTTTCTATTGATATCAATGGCCTGTAGCTTTTCAGCACTGGCGGATCCGAAGGATGAATTAAGTACGAGGCTTGCGTTAAATGATGGATTCAGTGCCCATTTTCAACAGCAAGTTCTCAGCCCAGATGGTGATGTCGTTGCTCAGGGAGAAGGGAAAGTGGACATTGCCCGCCCGAGTCTGTTTCGTTGGGAAACGGTTTCACCGGATGAGAATCTACTCGTATCGGATGGTACAACCGTTTGGTATTACAATCCTTTTGTAGAACAGGTCTCTATCTATAATCAATCTCAGGCAACCGAGCAGACACCATTTGTGTTGCTGACGAGAAACCGCAAACAAGACTGGGAACATTATCGTGTTTCGCAGCAAGGGAATGAATTTACACTTGTTCCGACAACAACAGACAGTCGGCAGGGGGAATTTCATATTCGAATTGACAAAAAAGGTGTGGTAAAAGGTTTTGATGTGATTGAACAGGATGGGCAGAAAAGTCTATTCTCGTTTCAACAAATCAAACTGAAGCGGCCGGATAACCATTTGTTTCAGTTCAAGATTCCCACGGGTGTCGAAGTGGATGATCAGCGGCAATAGCTTCACAAGAATAAATTGTGTTACAAGAACAAATTGTGTCAAAAGAACAGTCGCTCTAACGAATGACGGATAAGCATCATTGTGGATAACTATAGTTTAGATTTTTCTGGGGATGAAGATTTTCGTCCGCTTGCAGCAAAGATGAGACCACAGCAGATCGAGCAATACATCGGTCAGCAACATATCCTTGGTCCGGGAAAGCCGCTGCGCAGGGCGTTGGAAAGTGGTCATCTCCACTCGATGATTCTCTGGGGGCCACCGGGAACCGGTAAAACGACATTGGCGGAGTTGGCAGGCAACTATGCCAATGCTCGTGTTGAGCGTGTGTCTGCGGTAACCTCCGGGGTGAAAGATATTCGCGCTGCGATTGAACGGGCCCGGGAAAATCAATTGGCAGGTTTCCGCACTATTTTATTCGTGGACGAAGTGCATCGGTTTAATAAATCGCAACAGGATGCTTTTCTGCCACATATTGAGGACGGAACGGTCACTTTTATCGGTGCGACGACCGAGAACCCTTCATTTGAGCTTAATAACGCATTGCTCTCCCGAGCGCGGGTTTATAAGTTGACCTCTCTCAATACACAAGATATTACCGATGCCCTGCAACAGGCAGTGACGGATGAAGTGAGAGGATTCGGTGGGATTGCTGCTGATTTTCAGGATCAGGTGTTAGACCGTCTGGCTGAATTGGTTCAGGGTGATGCGCGAATGGCGCTCAACTACTTGGAATTGTTATATGACATGGCCAATGAGGATGAGGCAGGCAAAAAAATTATCGACCTGTCCTTGTTGGCAGAAGTCGCCGGTGAGAAAGTCGCCCGTTTTGATAATAAGGGAGACATTTGGTACGACCTGATTTCAGCGGTTCATAAATCGATTCGTGGTTCAAACCCTGATGGTGCATTGTACTGGGCTGCACGGATGATCGCTGCCGGCTGTGATCCGTTATATATTGCACGTCGTTTGCTGGCAATTGCTTCCGAGGATATTGGTAATGCTGATCCAAGGGCAATGCAGGTCGCTTTATCTGCGTGGGACTGTTTTACGCGTGTCGGCCCGGCCGAAGGTGAGAGGGCGATTGCCCAAGCGGTGGTTTATTTGGCGTGTGCGCCGAAGAGTAACGCCGTGTATACAGCATGGAAGCAGGCATTGGCGGATGCCCGCGATGAACCTGAATATGAAGTGCCGTTTCATTTACGCAATGCCCCGACGAAATTGATGAAAGAAATGGGCTATGGTGATGAATACCGCTATGCTCACGATGAACCGGGGGCTTATGCTGCCGGGGAGCGATATCTCCCGCCGGAAATGGTTGGCACTCGCTATTATCATCCCTCGGAAAGAGGCTTGGAAGGGAAAATCAACGAGAAACTCAAGTATCTGGCTGAGTTAGACGCAAAAAGCACACGAAAGCGCTATGAAAAATAGCCACTTTTCGTTAATCTCTTATACCCAAATTGCTTCAGGCTATCTGTCGGGCTATCTGTCAGGGAACCGGGCATGTCAATTTTCATGACGTTTTGTGTTGTTGCCGTCTGATTGGGACAACACCGAGCGCTTTTTTACAACCCATTAAGCATAGGATTAGCAATGCTGGATTCTAAATTACTTCGCACAGAGCTGGATGAAACAGCGATAAAACTGGCGCGTCGCGGATTCACCCTCGACGTCGAGACCATTCGTCAACTTGAAGAGCAGCGTAAATCGATTCAAGTCGAAGTTGAAAATTTACAATCCACTCGCAACTCCATTTCGAAACAGATCGGTCAACTGATGTCGGCGGGTGATAAAGAAGGTGCTGAAGCAGTAAAACAGCAAATCGGTTCTCTGGGCAATGATTTAGATGCCCGTAAAGCAGAACTGGAGCAGGTACAGAAACAGCTGGAAGATATTGCGTTATCTGTGCCGAATATCCCTGATGATGCTTCACCTGATGGTCTGGATGAAGAGAGTAATGTCGAAGTTTCTCGTTGGGGTGAGCCGAAGCAATACGATTTTGCAGTCAAAGATCATGTTGACTTAGGTGAAATGGGTGACGGACTGGATTTCGCCAGCGCGACGAAAATCACCGGTGCCCGGTTTATCGTAATGAAAGGCCAGTTTGCTCGTCTGCACCGGGCGATTGCTCAGTTTATGCTTGACCTGCACTCGGATCTGCATGGGTATACCGAAATGTATGTGCCTTATCTGGTGAATGCCGATACTTTGTATGGTACCGGGCAATTGCCTAAGTTCGGTAAAGACCTGTTTCATACCGAGCCGTTGACCGAAAAGGTCAATGATGAAGAGCCACGCCGCTTGTCACTGATTCCGACTGCGGAAGTGCCTCTGACAAACTTAGTCCGTGGCTCAATTTTGGATGAGGCTGAACTCCCACTGAAAATGACGGCACATACACCGTGTTTCCGTTCTGAAGCCGGCTCTTATGGTCGTGATACCCGGGGGCTGATCCGAATGCACCAGTTTGATAAGGTTGAGCTGGTACAGATAACACGCCCTGAAGATTCGATGAATGCATTGGAAGAACTGACGGGTCATGCTGAAAGAGTGTTGCAGTTATTAGAGTTACCTTACCGTAAAGTGATTTTGTGTGCCGGAGATATGGGCTTTGGGGCACGTAAGACTTACGATCTGGAAGTCTGGGTACCTGCGCAGGAAACTTATCGTGAGATTTCATCTTGTTCAAACATGTGGGATTTTCAGGCACGTCGGATGCAAGCTCGTTTCCGCCGCAAAGGTGAGAAAAAACCAGAGTTGGTACATACCCTGAATGGTTCTGGTTTAGCTGTTGGTCGAACCATGGTTGCGATTTTGGAAAATAATCAACAAGCGGATGGACGTATTGCGATTCCTGAAGTGCTGCACAAATATATGGGTGGTCTGACTCACATCGGATAGGCATTCAGCAACATCATCAATGATCAGTAAAAGCCGGGAATTTAATCCCGGCTTTTTTATGCGCTTTTGATGTGCAATACGCGGTGACTGAGTTGCTCATGAATGTACGAGAGACTGCGTGGTGATCAGGGGGGTGTCACAAATCGTCACAGTTACCGAAAAATGGAATGGATATACTAGGCGTATATTATTGATGGATTCAGGCAAGATTAGGATTGAGACCTGGTTTAACTATTTGAAATAAAATGATTTTAATGAATCACTCAGCATTTTAAATTCGATGATAGATACAAGTATGATGGATATTCTCAGCAAGAAAACGATTGCTGTGGTTGAAGATGACATTGGGTTAGCCGCGCTAATGAGAGACTTCCTCAGTCCATTTCAGAGGATTTGAATACGATGGTATCGATCGTTCAATTGATCGCAGAGTGTCGAGACTAAGGAAAAAAATTCAATTGGATAATGGTGACGATCTGATTAAAACTGTCAGAGGGGTGGGTTATCAACTGTGCATCTATAGTGAGTGAGTATCGATGATAAAGTCATTTTTAGGCCTATGGTTTCTGGTCTTCGGTCCCTTATTTTTTCTCCTCTATCCAAGCCATTTGAATCCGATATTATCATTCAATAATTATATTGAAGGGCAGCGGTATGAGCGGATCTATCAGGGGACATTTACGTTGATCGAGTCCCGACTTGAAGCCATGCCAATTGATACGTGGCAGCAAGAAATTGATGAATTAAGTCAACATTTCGGTTTTGCGTTGCAATTACTGGATATCAATAAATCCAACCTTGGACAACAGAACCGAGAGGAAATCGAGCAGCAACAGATTATTTTTTTCAATGAAGAGCCTGAATTTTTAATTAAAAAGATTGGCAACAGCCATTTCATGCTAAAGATATTTGTGGATGCTCCAGAAGCAGAAAAAATACGGCGGGGCTCAGAGGGAACTGTGTATTTGCTTCAGCAACAGTTTGCATCGACTGAACCGGAATATTGGCCGACGTTGCTACGTGATATTTCAACTCACTTTCCGTTTGATTTACAAATTGTCACAAGTAATCAGGTCAAGCTCAGTCAAACCGAACAGAACCAACTTATGACCCATTCTTTTTTCTGGCGAGCCAATTCAAGTGACGAAATTACATTTTATATACGATTGAGTGATGGGCACTCTTTTCTTTTAGCCAATTTAATTCCGATGTCTTCGGTGAGTTCGTCAGTCATTATTGTGTTGATTCTTGTTTTCGTCCTTTCCATTTCGCTGTGTATGTTTTTCTGGACTTATCCGCTATGGCGGGATTTGAAGAATCTGCTGGCAGCCACATCGCGGTTCGGTCATGGTGATTTGAATAGCCGGGCCGTGGTATACAAGATTTCGACGGTGGCAACTTTGGGGAATGCTTTTAACCGTATGGCGGATCGTATTGAGCAACTGTTAAAAGGGCAAAGAACACTGACCAATGCGATTGCCCATGATCTTCGGACACCGCTTTATCGTCTCAGGTTTGCGTTTGAGATGTTATCTCACGCCACGACGGACATTGAAAAGGAAAAATATCAACGATCTATCTCGAAGAGTCTTGAAGACCTGGATAGTTTAATTAACCAGACCATGGTCTTGTCACGTTACAGTGGCGACAGTCAATTGCTTTCTTTTGCTAAACATCACCTCGCCCAATTGATGGATGATGAGTGTGCGAGTGTTTTTCAACTTTATCCGGACATTGAGTATCAGTTGCAAATTGCACCTGAAGCGATCGATAAACTGGCTCTGATTGATCATATCGCGATGAAACGGGCGATGAGTAACTTACTCGTCAACGCGTGTAAATATACCCGGACCCGAGTATTTGTGTCTCTGTCATATGTTGCTGAGACAGACATGTTCGTGATTGATGTATGTGACGATGGTATCGGTATTGATGAAAGCGACTGGGAGCGGATTTTCTTACCATTCGAACAACTTGATAACGCACGTAGTCACGTCGCTTCAGGTCATGGACTTGGCTTGGCTATCGTCAAACATATCGCCCAATGGCATCAAGGGTCGGTATGCGCAGGACGGTCTGAACTGGGTGGGGCGCGATTTACACTTCAGTTTCCAAATCGGACATAGATATGGCTCTGCTCGTCATCCATCATGGCTTTGGTCAATGTGATTTATTTTATAGTCAATTTGATAGGTAGGTGAAAAATGACTCTTGAACGTAAATTAGCGGCACTGTTTCATTTAGATGGCAAGGGGTGGGATAGACATGCCAATCCGTGGAGTGTCTGGACCCGATATAGCGTTTTACCACTCTTTATCATTGCCGGGCTATTGAGAGAGTGGAGTGTTTGGTTGAGTATTTTGGCTGTGGTTATGGCGGTTGTGTGGATGTTTTTAAATCCGATCTTATTTCCGAAACCCGTCTCGTTAAAAAGCTGGGCAACACAGTCGGTGCTTGGAGAACGAATTTATTTAAACCGGGATAAAGAACCATTGCCTGAGCATCATCAATTACCCTTATTTATGATGCTCCATTTGACATCAACTGTGGGGCTCATATTAGCGGTTTGGGGTGTTTATCAGTACGATATACAGCTCTGTATTTTATCGACCCTGATCACTTATCTGGCCAAAAGCTGGTTTTTAGATCGTATGGTCTGGTTATATTGTGACTGTAGTCGTGAGCATACTGCGGACGAATAAACGTACTCTATTTTTCCATAGAATCATCGATAAAATAGTGATTCTGTCTCTGGATTTGAGCCTGATGATTAAATCTAATCGTTAAAGTTATTTAGATATATCCAATATTATGATTCGTTTTATCTGTCTATTTTGGTCTTAATTGAGCAACAATATGCTACACAAATAAATCATGAAATCCATTAACTTATTCATCATAGTCAATAACTGAGTGGTGAGTAGTAAATGAAACAATTAATACAAATCAGTGTGGTTGCATCAATGGTTATTTTAAGCGGTTGTAATCATAAGTTGAATGAAAATAGAAATGACGATAAATCGGTTGAACCAAGTATTTGGGTATCAGAGAATTATGGGTCTGCATTGAAAATTATATCTGATTCGGTGACCGAGTATGAGTTTACTGCTGATTACTGTGTACTGACAAATCAAGAAACACTCAGCAAAGAAACGTTTGCGAAACGTTATCAGCAAATGGGTGATCAATTCGTTAGCTATATTTATCCGGGTTTGAATGCTTATCCAAATGATTACACGATAAAATATGTGAAACATGCTGAATTACCGAATAGTTGTCTCACCAATCTGAGTGTTGTCAATGCGGCGGAAAACGATCCGCCCCGAAACTTGAATATGTTTCTCCAGACCTTTGATCAATATTATTATAATTTAGATGTGCCCGGTATTGACTGGACGCTGATGAAACAAAATGTACTTGGCGAGGTTTCTGACGATTCAACGCGAGAGCAACTTTTCAATATGATGTCATCAATGATTGGCCCATTACAGAACGGCCATGCTTATGTATTCGATCAGGATAAGCTGGCTCGGTTCAGACAACGGGATCGGCCGGTTTTATTCGACAGGTTACAGCAGGAGTATATCGATGATCATGGTCTGGTTGCTCCTTTTTCCGAATCTGAGAATACGGCAATTCAACAATATATTGATGATAACGAGGTGCTCATTCAGTCTATTATTACCAATCAACTGAATCTGTCGGGGAGTTTAGGTGAGCATATTATCTGGGGAAAAGGAAAGAGTGATAATATTGGTTACCTGTATATTGATGGATGGAGTGATTTTGTCGCGGATAATGATCATGCCGAAACTTTAGCGGTGTTCAGACAAACAATGAACCAAGTTATGGATGATTTTGCATTAACCGATGGAATGGTGATTGATCTGCGCTTTAATGGTGGCGGTTATGCATATCTTGCAAGAGCCTTAGCCGAATATTTTGTTGATCATCAAACCTTAGGCTATATCAAGAGCGCCCGTGACGGGGCTGGATTCGAGCCCGAGCATGACATTTATCTTGAGCCACAATTCCCAGGTTATCGAAAGCCGGTTGCTGTTCTGATTAGTCATACGACAGCATCCGCTGCTGAGTTATCGGCACTGATGCTCAGTGCCTCGGATCAAGTCATTTTGATTGGTGAAAGAACGCAGGGGATGTTATCGGGCAGCTTAGGTAAAACGCTCCCTAACGGGTTTCGCTTTGGTATATCGAACATAAAGACCTTATCAGCCGATCGGATGAACTATGACCAAGTTGGTATTCCTCCGGCGATCACCACTTCATTTTTTGCGAAAAATGATCGCACCAATGGCATCGATAAAGGGCTTGAAGCTGCTTTTAACTGGATTGAATCTCGTTAATTCTAGTTCTTGGAATCAGAAGGAGCACAGATGAATGATCATACGATTCAATGTCGATGCGGATGCTTTCAGGGCACTATTGACACGCGTGGGTGGGTAAGGCGGGTGGTTTAGAAAATCGGGAGACAGGGGGGAATCGACTATTTTTCTGCGTGACTTAACTCTCTATGTTGGTCATGAAAAAATATCAACAGTCCCCTGTCTTTCAATTGGATGGATAATTGAATGAAGGGTAATGGTGAATCAATTACCCTTCATCTTTAAATATATATCGTTCTTTCTTTGTTAATATACCCACTCAACTAATTCTTTTTATTCCCTTCTCTCGGCAACACACTTGAAAAGTGTAATCAATTGACGCTGAATTAATATGAAATCAATTTAATAAAAAACATTATTTTTTATCACTGGGTTGCATATTGAATGGCTATTTTCGGGCTGGTTCAAGCCATGTTGATGTTTCATATTGTGCGATAGATATGATTTTATGATCTATTTATGCCGTGATCTATGATGCAAAATTCAATATGATCGAGGCATTGAAAATGTATCTTCGGGCAATAAGGTCGATTCGGATATGTATTTTTGGAGAGATAATGAAATTTACACATTACGATCTTGACATTTGTGAGCGAGGGCAAAAAATAGAAGTGACGTTGAAAGATAACACGGCCAATGTTCTGCTACTCGATGATGACAATTTTCAAAAATATAAGAAACGTCGCAATTATAAATATAATGGCGGGCATATGACGGATACAGTGAGTGTATTGCTGATTCCTTATTCAGGACATTGGCATGTGGTTGTTGACCGCGGTGGGTATGCCGGAACCGTTCAGTCGAGTGTACGGGTGATTGCAGTTTAAAATTGCTGGCTGAGCAGGAGACTGACGATACTCATGCATCGTCGTCTCCTGTATTCAGCCGAACTGGGGTCAATTAACCGATTAGACCTTGTTTCGCCAGATATTCATCGTAAGTGCCGTGGAAGTCATTCACGCCATCTTTGGTAATTTCGATAATGCGTGTTGCGATTGAGGAAACAAACTGACGGTCATGGGATACAAATAGCAGCGTTCCCGGGTAGTTTTCGAGGGCTAGGTTCAGAGCCTCGATCGATTCCATATCCATATGGTTGGTCGGTTCATCCATCAGCAAAATATTGGGTTTTTGCATGATCAGTTTACCGAACAACATGCGACCTTGTTCTCCACCGGAGATGACCTTCACTGACTTCTTAATCTCATTTTGTGAAAAGAGCATCCGGCCCAAGATACTCCGCACGGTTTGCTCGTCATCGCCTTCTTTTTTCCACTGTCCCATCCAATCCATTAAATTGAGTTCTTCACTGAATTCGTGGGCATGATCTTGCGCGTAGAAACCAATGTTATTGTTTTCAGACCATTTGACTTCACCGGCCATGGGCGTCATCACACCTGCCAGTGTATTTAACAGGGTTGACTTACCGATCCCGTTTTCCCCGATGATGGCAATCCGTTCACCGACTTCGACCATCAGGTTGACGTCATTAAACAGAATATTGTCGCCGTAACCCTGTTTGAGTGCGTTGACCTCGAGTGCATTGCGGAACAGTGGTTTTTCCTGTTCGAATCGAATAAACGGAGACTGACGGCTGGAAGGTTTGACCTCTTCAAGCTGAATTTTTTCAAGCTGCTTCTGGCGGGATGTTGCCTGTTTGGCTTTTGATGCGTTTGCAGAGAAGCGGCTGACAAAGGTTTGTAATTCCGCGATTTGTGCTTTTTTCTTGGCATTGTCAGCATGAAGACGCTCTCTGGCCTGTTCTGCGGCAACCATGTATTCATCGTAGTTACCGTGGAACAAACGCAGCTCACCATAGTCCAAATCGGCCATATGGGTGCAGACGGTATTCAGAAAGTGGCGGTCATGCGAGATGATAATCATCGTGCAGTTGCGAGCCAGCAGGGTCTGTTCTAACCAAGAAATGGTGTGCATGTCCAAGTTGTTGGTCGGTTCGTCGAGCAGCATGATTTCCGGTTCGGCAAACAATACTTGTGCCAGTAGCACTCGCAATTTCAGACCCGGGGCGATTTCACTCATCAACCCGAAGTGTTGTGCTTCTGGGATGCCCAGTCCGAGCAAGAGTTCTCCGGCACGGGCTTCCGCTGAATAGCCATCCATTTCGGCAAATTCTGTTTCCAGATCACCGACGCGCATTCCATCTTCATCTGACATTTCAGGCAATGCATAGATACGGTCGCGCTCTTCTTTGACTTCCCACAGTTCTTTATGACCCATAATCACGGTGTCAATGACGGAGAACGTTTCAAATGCAAACTGGTCTTGTCCCAGCTTTGCCATGCGTTCATTGGGATCGATTGAAACACTTCCGACGGAAGCTTCTAGTTCACCACTCAGAATTTTCATAAAGGTGGATTTGCCGCAACCGTTCGCGCCGATAAGACCGTAACGGTTACCGTGACCAAATTTAATGGAGATATTTTCAAATAATGGCTTATCGCCAAATTGCATGGTGATGTTTGCAGTTGATAGCACAGGGAATTCCAGATTGAGTGGTGAATATGAAAAAAGCTGGCCTTGCGGCCAACTTGATAGATAGGCGTTATATTAACAGATTCTGTGATAGACATCACCCCTCATGTGGTACGTGACTATGATGGTGTGACGGTACTGTGGTGCGTACACTGCCATGGTTGATGCTGTGCTTTTCCTTGCCACACTTTCTCGTGGAAGTAATAGGCGCAGGTATTGATGCTCGGTTCAATCAGCGCCATGACGCCACCGATCAGCCAGCTACCGGTCAATAAATAGGCCACATTAAAGGCAACACTGAAATGGATCACCGCGAAACTGGCGGTTTTAATATGTGGCGCTGAGGCATAACGCTGGAGCGGTGCATATTGAGACCATACTTTTTCATGAAAGTAGAATGCCACGGTATTGATCATCGGCTCTAGCATGGCAATTAAACTCCCCAAAATTACATCGCCAGTCAAGATATAGGCAACTGTAAACGCGATGCTGAAGTGAATTGTTGCAAAACTAATGGTCTTTTTCATGGGTTGTCCACCTGAATCATATATTGTGGTGTCATTATTGATAATTATTATCATTCAGTAAATTTGATTATATCTATCTATGACATAGGCAAAACCGTATATCGATCAATGGCGGGAAGCGCGTAAAGCGTCGGGGAGATAAGGCTGGGCTTTCTGTTGGCGCAATTGACTGCTGGTGCGCAGATCGAATTGGTTCTCAATCGCGAGGTGAAGAATGACGAGTAATTCGCCTGATTGTGATCCTGCTAACTCACCCATTACTTTATTTTTCTGTAAAATAAAACATCGTTTCAATTTTATAAAATAAATCGAGTGTATGTGGTTTAGCGCTCTTTTCTGCTTAAGGATAGTCAAATGAATCAGTTGATTAAAACCATACTTATGACGAGCATGATCACGCTGATCAGCTCAGCCGCATTGGCGCATAGCACTGCCGTTTTTGCCCATAGTACTTATGACAATGATGCCCCGGCAGGGCCTGATTACGTTACGCAAGCGATCGATTCGCCTGATAATAGTTTTCCGTTGTTTTATGAAAAATTGAAAGCAGCGCGCATGCCGTACAAACTCGCGTGGCACGATGGATACAGCCCGGAATTGTGGCACAGCCTTGCCAAGGCAAAGGCGCAGGAAATTATTTTACCTTATCAAGATGACACACCGTTTAATCCGATGGTGATTGACCAGATTGATCGGGGCAGTTATATCGCCCAGAAAATCGTATTCAATATCAGTCATGAGAGTCGAGTGCTGGCGTTGATGTTAACGCCTAAGGGGAGCGGGCCTTTTCCTGCCGCGTTATTTTTACATGATCACGGGTCGCGGTTTGATATTGGTAAAGAGAAATTTGTTGAGACTTGGGGAGATGATGCCCGCTTATCTTCATCGCGTGAATGGGCGCACCGTTATTTTACGGATCGTTTCCCCGGTGATGAACTGGCAAAGCGTGGCTATGTGGTTTTATCCATCGATGCATTGGGCTGGGGGGATCGCTCCGTAGCGGGATTTCGCACCGATTCACAGCAAGCGCTGGCATCGAACTTATTTAATTTAGGCACTTCGTTCGCGGGCATCATTGCACTGGATGATTTGCGGGCCGCGAAATTTCTGGCAAACCGACCCCAAGTTGATCAATCGCGTGTCGCATCCGTCGGTTTCTCAATGGGCGCGTTTCGTTCTTGGCAAGTGGCTGCGTTATCGGAGGACATTACTGCCAGTGTTGTGGATTCATGGATGGGGACAATGAAAGGTTTAATGGTGCCCGGTAATAATCAGTTGAAAGGTCAGTCTGCGTTTACAATGTTGCATCCGTATATGGCGCGTTATCTGGATTATCCCGATGTTGCCGCGATTGCTGCACCCAAGCCAATGTTGGTTTTTGCCGGTGGCTTGGATCCGTTGTTTCCTGTTGATTCAGTCCAAAATGCATTCGATAAATTGCATCGTGTCTGGCGAGCGAATGGCGCAGAGGATAAGCTCCACACTCAAATCTGGCCGAATAAAGGGCATATCTTTACCGCAGATATGCAAGACGCTGCATTCAACTGGCTCGATCAACAGTTTGCGGTTAATCAATAACATTCGGAACGCATGAGGTTCAATATGATTAAAACAGGCGCTTGTATATCAAGCGCCTGTTCTTTTGGTTAGCGACGGAGTGTCGATGTCTGCATGCAATAAGTGGCTCAAGAGCGTCGTTATAATGCAGGGAATCAATGCCCGTCTCACAATTTAAATGTCCACTTGAAGATTACTCCGGACAATCCGCCGAGCTGAGTGCGATCCAATTGATTGACCACTGGAATCCATTTGCCGTTGCAGGAGTAAGGGCTCTGCCATTCGTATACCTTATATAGACCCGAAAACCAGTCTCTGTCGCATTATAGATAGATGTAGTGCCAGTGACTTCCCAATGAGTATTGTTGCCGTTCATCGAGGTCATATATGTCGGCATGGAAGTTAACTCACATGCAGAAGTATCGATATCTACATATATTCCCGCACCATTAGGGTATTGTTGCCAGCTTGTATCTCCGGACGTTGTCTGACCCGAACAGACAATGTTGGGTGTTCTGCATACAGTGTCTGCTTTAGCCGGAGAGATCATACCGGCGGCAAGACCAGCCAAACTGAATGTAAGAATCGTTTTTAATTTCACGATTTGTCTCCATGTACTCTCTTCATTATTAATCACTCAACACCGAGCACTTAAATGCATGGTGATTCATATGTTGAGTAGAGTATAAACTATCTAATTTTAATCACAGTGGATAGTTAAAAGAGTGGTCGTATTAAATGAGTAAGTTGTGATCCGGTTTAAGTTATTATATGACATCATTCTATTACAGAAATAAATGATTATCATTTATAGAATGCCGTACTTTAAATAAAATTATTATTATGTAATAAATAATCTTTCTTGTGATGTTTTAATTGGAATTCTTATAAACAACAACCGATATCATTTCAATTTAATTTCAGAATTATTTCAAATTAAAAATAAAACTATTATTAGTGAGCATGTGAAGTTCAACTCAAAAAAACGCTTATTGTGTATTTACATATTCAAGTTAATTTGGTTAACATTTATTCAATTCACTTAACACGCTGGTCACGAAAAAATGAAGCAAAATGACCTTTATTCATTGATTTTAAAAATCAGGCGGATAATTCACGCCACGTGAGGTATTGATTATGAATTTGGATTTTTCAGATGAAGTGATGTATACACTTCCCTTTTATCTTGGGCCACTCTTTATTTTATCAATTCTAAGTTATTTGAAAAAGCATAAAAATTATCGTTTTAATGATACATTGACAAATGCATCAATTGCATTGGGTAACTTAGGTTTTTCATTTATTATGTTACTTGGTGTGGTTGCAGCTTATTCTTATGTTTATAAGGAATTTAGAATATTTGAGTTGGATCAGTCTAGCCCTCTGACTTATATCCTGGCTTTTTTTGCCTATGACTTTTGTTACTACTGGAATCACCGAATTCATCACATGATCGGATTGTTTTGGACTGATCATCTTGTTCATCATACCGCAGAAAATTTCAACTTTGGTGTATCGATCCGCATCAGTTATTTTACCGAGCTGACGATGTGGATGAGTTTCATTGTAATGGCGTTTCTGGGGATATCGTTAGAGGTCTTTCTTGTTGCTAGCTATATTCAGGTGCTCTGGGCATTTTGTATTCATACAAAGTATTTGAAGAATACACCACGGCTGGATAAGTTTGTTAACACACCTTCATTACACCGCGTTCATCATGCAAGGAATGGGAAATATATTGATAAGAATTTTGGCGGAATCTTGGTCGTCTGGGATCAATTATTCGGGACTTATCAGCGTGAACTTGAAGAGGAACCGGTTGTTTATGGCGTGCGGGAATCTTATCCAAGTTTCAGCCCATTCGTGATTAATAGCTATTATCTCAAGACTATCTGGAAAAAAATACAGCTTTCCCACTCACCTTGGGAAATTTTTTGCTCGGTATTTGCATCACCGGGATGGTTGCCAAAAGGTGTTGAAAGAAGACATTTTTATAGTGATGTTGCCAGAATTCCGTGTTCACAGTTTAAACCTCGAGATCCCTACATTTCTTTAAGAACAAAATTAACAACACTTGTGCGTTTCTTTGTGACGCTAATTCTATTTTGCTATCTGATGAGTTATTTCGGTGATTTCCCGATATTACCTGTTACAGCGTTGTCGTTATTATTTCTCTGGTTAAGTCACTATAATGGTATTGTACTTGATGGGAGAAATGTTGGGTGGGGCGCTGAAATTATTTCACAAGGATTCGCCGGAATATTCTTGTATTGGGCGGTGAGTACTGAACAAAATCATTTACTGATCATCAGTACGGTGATTCTGATGGTAATTACGCTGTTGAATTATATTATTTATCGGCAGGGTCGCGAGCTGAAAGGGCGTTTGTTACCACAAAGTGAAACACTATAGTATGTTTGTTCTGACACAGAAGGAAAAATAATGGAACATGTAAAACAAAAGCCAAAATCCGGGGGCGTCAACCGGGAATATGGTAGTGCTGTTGCCCAGCGTCTTACTTTTGTTGGCTTACACTTTATGCTCGTTGTTTTGTGTGCTTGGCTTGCTTTTAATGATGGTTTTACGACCCTCGGCCAGCTTATCGGACAGGAGTGGACACTAACCGATGATGTCAGAATACAACTTCTTTTTGGCTGTGTTGTTTTATATTGGATTCGCCATACGATTACGGTTTTGTACATTTTGCAGCGAATGATCGATTGGAGTGAAGTGTTCGGACTGATTTGTTTTATTGCATTTTTTGAAATCGGGCTATTGGTGGTTGGGGGCGGTGCATTTCGCAACAATATTATCCCACTCGGTTCTCAGGATGTTTTTGCCGCGCTTTTGCTGCTACTTGGTTCGTTCTTGAATACTTACTCTGAGCTTCAGCGTAAATGGTGGAAAAAGGATCTGAGTCACAAAGGAAAAATCTATACGGAAGGTCTGTTCGGTTATTCCATGCATATCAATTATTTCGGGGATGTCGTGTTGTTTTCCGGCTGGAGTTTGCTGACCGGTAACTACTGGACGTTATTATTGCCGCTCGCTATGGGATATTCTTTTGTCGCAATGCACATTCCGGCGCTCGATAGTTATCTGGCTGATCGTTATGGTGACGACTTCCGCCAATACGCAGCAAAAACCAAAAAATTGGTGCCGTTTATTTACTGACACATATGATTTACAAGATATAACCCACCCGTTTATAGATCTGTATCAGTACATAAGAGAAGGCCAGCGACAGCAGCATACATCCGATCGCCATGGGGGTATTCTCCCAATGATGGATTTTCATCAGCACACTTAAACAAAACGGATGAATCAGATAAATTGCCGTAGAGAGATGTGCCAGATGCTTGTTTGTTGTGGTGCGCTGAGAACGCATGGCCAGTAAGAATAATGCAGGGCAGACCCATATCAATGAAAGATAATTGTCAAACACGCCGGTACGAGATGGTTGGTTGAGGTTATACCAGCTTTCTCCCAGTAACAGCACGATGCCAATCAGTGCTGCGATGAGGAGTGTACTGGTCGGTATTTTTGCAAACAGTTGATGTTTGCGAATGAAGAAACCGATATAGAAGAATGGAAAGCCTAATAATAAAAAATTGCGATGGGTAAAACCAATGTTGAAAAGCCTATCGGCGAATGTCGAAGACATCAGATGGTAATTGCCGATGTACTGCACCATCACACCAAGCACAAAACAGAGTAGTGCCAATTGTGCGCCAGTCCGAGTTCGCTCTCTGAACACATAGGTCATCAGTCCTGCTCCGAGCATTCCAACCAAATACCATAAATGGTGATAGCCGACGATGAGTGTTTCGACGACGGTCATCATACCGATGAAATTCAGGGTGAGCGGTTTCATCCAGAAATAAGCATAAAAGATGGTCCAGAACAGATAGAGGATTGCGACTCTTTTACTCCATTGGAGCAACTTATCTGTGGAGGCAATGGAGATGAAGTAATAACCATTGATAATAAAGAAGATTGGAACCGCGATTCTGAAAATACCTGCGGTGATGAGATAGTATCCTTCCGTGGTCAGTTCGTTGAGAAAGTTGCTGTGGATTCCGATGACCATCAAAGCTAAAACGATTTTGAAAATATCCAATGTTAAATTTCTGTTGTACATAAGTCCGGGTAAACTAATTGTGATAGGGACTTTATGTACCATTCTGAATCATGGATAGGGTTTTCATTGTGTCATTTTTCTGAAATAAGAAATACATTGCCAAACACTATCCGTTGTAGCCAGTTTGATCACATTGGGGGCTTAAGCTCTGCTGAGTTTTTTATCGGCTTCTGAGCGGGCTTTGCGCAGATAGTAAATGTTTGCGCCAGTAATAAACAGGTTTGCCAGTGTTACCGGCCATGAATCAATAATCAAGCCATAAGTGACGAAGAGCAGACAACCAATACAATTGACGATCCGTAGCTTGATGATATCTTTCATCGTAAATGACAGCGCCACCATCAGTGATGCAGCGTAACCAATGATTTCTACTGTATTTGCATTCATTTTGTGATCCTCGTCCGATTCATTCGCGAGCACTATAACAGTAGAAAATGTTGATTCAATCCTTGGTCAAAAAATTTGGGAAGGTGAACGATAACGCAATCGTTTGACCACCCAAAATAAATATTTGCCTTGCTCCGGACATCCACGGAGAATAAGCCCCACGTTGCATTCTGGTCAGTTTAAGGTAAGTCCATGTCCCTCATTATCACATTATTACAAACGGTGAAAAAATACTGGTTAATCATCATGGGGTCGATCCTCGTTTCAATCACGGTTTTGTCATTGTGGCCGCTGGCCACTTTACCGAGCGTGCCGGGTACTGACAAGGTCCACCACTTGATCGGTTATGCCGCCTTAATGTTTCCGGTTGCATTACGACAGCCTCGGCAGTGGCGATGGATTGGGCTTGCTTTACTTGCCTACAGTGGTGGGATTGAGCTGGTTCAACCTTACGTCAATCGCTATGGCGAGTGGTTGGATTTGGCAGCAAATGCCGGTGGGTTGCTTTGTGGCTGGCTGTTGGCTATGGCGCTGAATTTCTGTTTGTCAGTACAGGACCGGCAACAATAGCCAATCATCGCAGTGGGCCAGAGACTCGACTCTGCCCACCCGTCACATCACGCATCCACTCGGATTTTTGCCACAATACATCACTGAAAAAACAGAGCCGGTTGTTGCAATGCTCGTTCAATGGCTTGTACCAACTGCGCCAAATCATCATGGGTCGAGAGATAAGGCGGCATCAGGTAAATTAATTTGCCAAAGGGGCGAATCCATACCCCTTGACTGACAAAATGAGCTTGAATTTCTTCCATTCTGACTGCCCGATGGGTTTCTACAACGCCAATAGCACCGAGCCAGCGGACATGCTTGACCATCTGGTATTGTTGAAGCAGGGGCAAACGGGCTGCAAAAAAATCCTCAATTTGCTGTACTTGAGTTCGCCAGTCACCGGTTTCAATCAGGCTCAGACTCGCTTCTGCAACTGCGCAGGCTAACGGGTTCCCCATAAATGTCGGGCCATGCATAAAACATTGCGCCTCTCCGGAACAGACGATTTGTGCAACGTGCTGCGTGGTTAAAGTGGCTGACAACGTCATATAGCCACCGGTCAATGCTTTACCGACACAGAGTATATCCGGCTCGATCTCTGCGTGTTCACAAGCAAATAGTTTCCCCGTCCGGCCAAATCCGGTTGCGATCTCATCGGCAATCAGCAATACATTGAACTGATCACACAGCTTTCTGACTTCCTGTAAGTAGCGAGGATGATAAATCCGCATACCGCCGGCACCTTGCACAATCGGTTCCAGAATAACGGCGGCAATTGTCTGGTGATGTTGTTCAAGTCGGGCATGAAAATCGTCGATATCATGTGGATTCCACGGTTCATAAAAACCGGTTTCTGGTGAATCGGCAAAGAGATGTTCCGGTAGAAAACCCCGATACAGGCGATGCATCGAATTGTCCGGATCCGTGACTGACATCGCCGCAAATGTGTCACCGTGATAGCCGTGACGAAGTGTTAAGAAACGAGGACGGGATTCTCCGCGACTATGCCAGTATTGCAGCGCCATTTTCAAGGCCACTTCAACCGCAACCGATCCTGAATCAGCGAGAAAAACATGTTGTAGTGAAGGGGGCACCATTTGCAGTAACTTTTGGCACAAACCGACGGCCGGCTGATGCGTCAGACCGCCAAACATCACATGAGACATGCGTGACAACTGCTCGGTGACGGCTGCGTTCAACCGGGGATGATTGTAACCATGAATTGCTGCCCACCACGAAGACATCCCGTCGATCAGTATTTCACCACTTTCCAGATGAATTTGATTTCCGGCAGCATGACTAACCGGATAGCAATTGAGTGGTGAGAGGGTGGATGTATAGGGGTGCCAGATGTGATTTCGGTCGAAATCTAAATCTATTTTGTTCATATTTAAATCTATTGTAAACCTTTGTATATTTATTTTGTTGACAGTGTAGCGCTTCTGTTTAGACTAGCCAAGAAAAGTTGTCCTCATAAAAAGAAAGGAATACACGTGGAAGTTCGTCATGATTGGACGGTTGCAGAAGTGCAATCTTTGCTCAATAAACCCTTCATGGATTTATTGTTTGAAGCCCAGCAAGTACATCGTCATTACCAACCGCATAACTATGTTCAGGTCAGTACACTGCTTTCGATTAAAACCGGTGCCTGTCCTGAGGATTGTAAATATTGCCCGCAAAGTGCTCATTATCGCACCGATGTTGACAAAGAACGTCTGATGGAGGTTGAGCGAGTATTGGATGCGGCTCAAAAAGCGAAAACGTCCGGTTCGACGCGCTTTTGCATGGGAGCCGCATGGAAGAATCCGAAAGCACGCGATATGCCGTTGTTGAAGCAGATGATTTCCGGCGTGAAAGAGATGGGAATGGAAACTTGTATGACATTGGGCATGCTTACTGCTGAACAAGCTCAGGAGCTGGCTCATGCCGGGCTGGATTACTACAACCATAACCTTGATACCTCCCCTGAATTCTACGGCAACATTATTACCACCCGAACTTATCAGGATCGCCTTGATACACTGGCTCATGTCCGGAATGCAGGGATGAAGGTCTGCGCCGGTGGTATTATCGGCATGGGTGAGAGCACTGATGATCGCGCCGGACTGCTGGTTGAGCTGGCAAACCTGCCGACACAACCGGAAAGTGTGCCGATCAACATGCTGGTGAAAGTCAAAGGAACACCGCTGGAATCGGCTGAGGATGTAGATCCCTTTGACTTTATTCGTTTGATTGCTGTTGCCCGGATTATGATGCCTCAGTCTGCTGTCCGCTTGTCTGCCGGACGGGAGCAAATGAACGAACAAATGCAGACGCTCTGTTTTATGGCTGGCGCGAACTCTATTTTTTATGGCTGTAAATTATTGACGACGCCGAATCCGGCAGAAGACAGCGACATGCAACTGTTCCGTAAATTGGGGATTAACCGTCAGCAAGTGGTACAGAAACCGGACGAAATTGAGGAAAACGAGTTACTTGATCGCGTAGTCGAACGTGTTGCAGCGCGTCCCGGAAAAGATGACCTATTCTATGAAGCCAGCATTTAAACAGCGCTTGAAGGTCGAGTTAGCTGAGCGCAAATCACGAGGATTGACGCGGGCGTTGGTGCCTATTGCGCGCCAAAACGGGGCGCAGTTCGTTCATCAAGGGCATCAATATCTTAACTTTTCCAGCAATGATTATCTCGGACTTGCCACCGACCCGACCCTGATTGCAGCATGGCAGGAAGGCCTCAGCCGTTACGGATGTGGCAGCGGTGCCTCACCGTTAGTGACGGGGTTCCACCAGACGCATCAAACGCTCGAAGCCATGTTGTGTGAATGGTTGGGGTATGAGCGGGCGATTCTGTTTAATTCAGGATTTAGTGCCAACCAAGCGGTTTTATTTAGTCTGCTACAGCGCGGGGATTTGCTGCTTCAGGATCGCTTGAATCACGCCTCGCTGATGGAAGCCGGTACACTCTCGGCAGCGACGATGAAGCGCTTTCGCCATAATGATGTTGCCCATGTGTCGGCACTGTTGTCCGCAGAACACACCAATGTGGTGGTCACCGAAGGGGTGTTCAGTATGGATGGCGATTGTGCACCGCTGGCTGAATTGAGCACTTGTGTGCAGCATCGGGCGGTCTTGATGGTTGATGATGCCCATGGTATCGGGGTGTTGGGTGACGGTGGTATGGGAAGTTGCGCTGCTGCGGGAATCCACCCCGATCTGTTGGTTGTGACCTTTGGTAAAGCATTTGGTCTCTCAGGTGCTGCGGTGTTGTGTGATCGGGACACGGGTGATTATCTCACTCAGTTTGCACGGCATCATGTCTATTCGACCGCCATTCCACCGGCACAAGCTTATGCGCTGAGCCGAGCCATTGAGATGATTCAGCAAGATCAGTGGCGACGTGACAAACTCCGGCAACTGCAGGCGCTATATCATAATTGTCTCGCTTGGCATGGCGCGACTTCGCTGTCACAAACGCCTATTCAGCCTTTGATTATTGGCAGTAGCGCCCAAGCTTTACAGTTGGCGAGTGCATTGCGGGAACAGGGGATTTGGGTGAATGCGATTCGTCCGCCAACGGTGCCGGAAGGTACCGCAAGATTAAGAGTGACCTTGACGACCGGGCACACTGAAGCTCAGGTTCGTCAACTGGCAATGACATTGCAGCAAGTGATGGAGCGGCTCGGTGAATATTGAAATGATTCAACATCCCTCATCATCGTCTGCTTCGCAGAGAAAAGCGCGCATTGCCGCAGCATTTGGCAAAGCCGCACAGAGTTATGATCGCCATGCCGCTTTTCAGCGTGAAGTCGGGCTGAAACTCCTCAATGAGTTACCACAGGATTTACACGGCTATGTTGTTTTGGATTTAGGTTGTGGGACAGGCTTCTTTTCGGAACAGATGCGTCAGCGAGGTGCAGCAGTCATTTGTGCTGATATATCGCAGGATATGCTGGTTCAAGCCAGACAACGTTGCGGCATGTCCGGATTTGAATACTGTCACTGTGATGCTGAAGCTTTGCCTTTGGCCGATCATAGCGTGGATATCGTGTTCTCTAGTTTAGCGCTGCAGTGGTGTGAATCGCTGGCGGTTTCATTCCGGGAAATCAAACGGGTGCTTAAACCGGCAGGAAAGGGGTATTTCTCTATGTTGGTTGCCGGTTCTCTTCTCGAACTGGAGCAAGCTTGGGTGAAGGTTGATTCGGCCCGACATGTGAACCGTTTTATCTCTGGGAATGCGGTAAAAATTGCGTTAGCGCAAGCTGAGTGCACACAGTATCAGATAGACTTATATTCGTTCGGGCTCTGGTACGACTCAGCAATGCATCTCATGAGAGATTTAAAAGGCATTGGTGCAACACATATTGACGGGCGGACGAGTCGACTTATCAGTCATCGGATGCTTGCTCAGGTTGAGGCGGCATATCAAACATTTGCTAACCGAGAAGGGCGACTTCCTGCTACTTATCAGGTTTGTTTTGGGGTTATTCATCAATGATCGATGCACTATTTATTGCAGGTACAGATACGGATGTCGGTAAAACGGTCGCATCAAAAGCGATCTTACAGGCACTTGCTGCCAAGGATTTAAAAACGATAGGTTATAAACCTGTGGCGTCAGGATGTGAGAAAACTGAATCCGGTTTTCGTAATTCTGATGCGTTACATCTCATCAAGGTTTCTACTTGTCAGAGTGATTATGACGATATTAATCCTTATGCACTCGAATTAGCGACGTCGCCACATATTGCCGCGAAACATGCGGGTGTTGCGATCGACTTTTCGGTCTTAAGTGACAAGTTAGCACAGCATAAAGCCAATACCGATATTGTTTTGATTGAAGGTGCAGGCGGCTGGCGTGCACCTGTGTCAGACTCGATGTGTTTGTCTGACTGGGTGAAACAAGAACGCTTGCCTGTCGTTTTGGTGGTTGGTATCCAGTTGGGGTGTCTGAATCATGCGATGCTAACGGCAGAAAGCATTCGGGCGGATGGTTTGGACATTATCGGCTGGGTGGCAAATCGTATCAATCCGGGAACGGAGCATTACGCCGATATTATTGAGATGCTGGAACAGAAAATGAACGCACCGAAGCTGGGGGAGATCCCTTATGTACCAAGTGCGAAACGCCAGGAACTAGGGCGGTTTATTGATGTCTCACCACTACTGGTTTAACCCGTTTCATTACCAATCACGATAAAAAATGCCGAGATTTTCTCGGCATTTTTTATCGCGTGAGGATTGTTCTTGCGCCTCACTTTGCATCGCGGCTCCGTTAGCCTCCCCAGCTCCGGCTGGAAGAACCAAAGCTACGATTTGAAGAACTGCCCCAGCTTGATTTGGCCGATGATGTCGAGCCGAAACCACCGCGGGAGATCGTCCGAGTCACGGTTGGTTTGGGTTTCATTTGATCGCGATGAATTTTAACCGGATTGGTTCGATAACCTGAACTACCATAGTTATTCCCGCTCGCACTGCGCCACTGATGGTAATAAGGGCTGTATGGGTAATCGGAATAGAACATCGGTTGTGAATAATAAGACCGGGGACCATCTAACATTCTGGCAAACATAAATCCGGCCATAGCTGGCATAAACCAACTATGATTGTTCGGATCCGAGCGACACATATCAACACCAAAATCGGCAATACACTCATTGAGTGAATTGTACCGGGGAGCTGTTCGGGCTGATTCTGACACAGCATTTTGGTAAGCAGCCTTACACTCCGTGGTATAGCTCGGATTGTCGTTGATACAATCGTTAACATTCTTATAAATGACGGCATCTTTACCGCTGTCACCACAACCGGACAACGCAAGGCCGGCAATTGCAACGGTAATCGGGGCATAAGCGGCACAATGCCAGTCTTTCTTCATGTGTGCCAGAACAACTTGTTTACTTCTTTTCATCATCCGGCTCCTAGTAGGTCATACAGGCCGCATTTAACAGACCGACAGAGATAGACATTGCGGCCATCATAATGGCTGCAGGGATTTCATCGGCTTCGATTCGCTCAGCGAGTTTTGGCATAAAACCAAAGCGAACCACTAGGAAAGCGACAATTTGGGCAATCAGCGCGACCACACTCCAGACACAAAAATCAACGAGATTTACCGAGTTGCTCGCGGCTCCGGCAAGTGCCAGAGAAAAGCCGATCATCGAACCGGCCAAGGCAATTCCTGCTGAGGTATTCTTATTATCTTTAACCAGTTTCCACTCATCATAAGGCGTAATTCGTACATAGATCAGTTTAAACAGGATTAGAAAGACCAGCGACATCACAAAGTAAAGTGAAAAATTACCTAGTCCAAGGAGTGAGTGACGTATAAGTTCCATAAATATTTCCTAATACAGCAATGATTATCCAATGATTTTAAAATCAGTCGGTGTGAGTTCAAAATAAGTGCTTAACACCAGACAGTGTTCAGCGTTGTACTGATTGATCACTTCTTCTCCAGCCACCATCAGGCCTTCAAAATAACCAGACTCAGTTTCGCGTTCGTAAACCATGACAAACTGATCGGTTTCAGTCACAGTGCCATCTTTGTGCCAAGTTTTCTCTGTCATAGCGATGGGCACAATATTATCCCAGGCTTTTTGAAATTGTTGGCCTTCTAATGACCAGTCTGTTTTGACGATGCCACTTTCAAGCAGTGTCTGCCATTGATTTTCAGTATCGATGGGGGATGTGTCATAGTAATAAAACATTTTCACTTCGCGGACGTCTGCGTCTTGCGTCCCTTCTTGTAAGACCTGCACATAACCATCGTCATCGGTATAAAAGCGCAGTAAGCGGGTTTGCTCGTCCAGCTTGACCTCACCGACAGCTTGAATCAGTTGTGTAGGCGAGACCCCTTCGATAATCAATTCCGGTTCGATTAACTTGAGTTTGAGGGTATCAAACTCAAATGCGCCTCCCAGACGAAAACCGAGCACTTCAGGTGCTGTCGGTTCAGATGTTTGTGAATCAGTTACTTTGTTCTTCAGCCAGCTAAACATGTATCACCTTGATTAAAGTCATGACGATGCGCTGAATAACGAGCGCTTATTCAAGCGAAGTTAGACAGACCATCGAAATTGATGAATGCGTTTTTCAGCGATATAAAATAGTTTGTCACCACCGGTTATCGATGTGTTCAGTGGTGGGTTGAGTTCAATCCCTTGTCCGCGATCAACCGCAATCAGAATCGCCTCATATTGCTGCTTGAATTGCAGAAATAACGCTTCAAGCGATGTTTGGCACTGTCCGGTCGGGTAAATGACGGAATATTGGGTCATTCCTTTATCTGAACTGAGCAATTCATGATGAAGTGTACTTGAGCCCGGATCAACCGCTGCTTTCGCGAGCATTTCGACAGAAACGGAAGGAATGCATTCGACATTCGGACAGTGGTGTTTCAGAAGAGTGCTGAGCCCTTCATCATTAAAATAAGCCAGAATATGGGCATTCGGGTTTTGACCGGCACAGAATAAAGCGGCAGAGAGGGTAATATCATCTTCCGGGTTATCAATAATGATACAGCTTGCGTGTTGGACACCGGCTCGGTTCATGCCGACCTGGTCGGTGAAACTGGTCACGCGGACGAACTCTATTTCTCCGGGACGAGGATTCTCGATTTCCGGGCGGACACAAAGCACTATGGTACGTGGTGTATCTTGTTCGTGTTGTAGCATATTGAGCAGGTGAAGGGTACGTTGTTCGTTCCAGCCCAACACTAAAATATGGTCATTCACTTTTATTTTCCGTTTGCCAAGTAAACTACGTTTCCAGTACAGAATGAACAGCGTGGCGATGCGACCAACCGTCAGGGCAAAGAGCCCCAGTCCGACCGGAATAATAAACAATGCGACAAACCATTTACCCGCATCGGTCACCGGTGAAAAATCACCATAACCGACCGTTGAAGACGTGACTACGAGATAGTAGACGAAATCGGTAAATGATTGTGTAATTGCTGTCTCGCCTATAGCATTCATTCCCAGCCAGCTAATCAGCAGATAACCACCAAATGCAAGAATAATATTCTTATCGTTCATCTGGGTAATTTGTATATATATCCAACGTCTTAATTGAATAAAGATAGGCATAATCGTTTAGTTCTGTTGCAGTGAGGATCACGGTGGATGTGGCAGTTGTTCATCACAACTGCCAACCTGTGAAAAACGTGACCTTATGACTGGCCGCCTTTCAGGATACGCTCAAGTTCATCACTGGCTGAACTTGTGCCACCGGCAGTAATCCCTGCTTCTGCCAATTTGCGATCCAGACTTTGGTTACTATTTTCTTCGGCCATTTCAGCGGCTGCTTCTAATTGAGCACTCCGTTCAGCCTGGCGTTTCTTAATCCGCTCTAGCGATTCAACGGCAGTATGCATTTTCGCATTGGCACCGACGTTTGTCGCTGAAATAGCACTTTGTGCTTTTTGTACCGCTTCATTGGCTTTGACCACATCGATCTGCTGTTCCAACTGGCGGAGCTTACTTTTCGCCTGCGTGATATTGGTTCGCATCACTTGCTCAGATTTCTTGAATTCTTCGAGATAGTTATTTTCCGTTGAAGATTCATTTCTGAGTTCGGCAACTTTTTGAGCACATTCAAGTGCGAGCTCTTGCGCCCCTTTTTCCATCGCGTTACGAGCATGGGTTTCGTATTCTGCGATCCCTTGCTCCAGCGAGGCTATTTTTTGCTCGGATAGTTTACGTTTAGCGACAATACCGACCAGTGCTTCATCTGAACGTTTCAACTCTGCTTTCGCCTCTCGAATTTCTTGATCCAAAATACGCAGTGCTTGTTGATCGACAATCGCTTCTGCAGTTTCGTTGGCACCGCCTTTAATCGCGGTAAATAATTTTTTCCAGACACTCATAGTCATTACTCCGTGATTAATTCTTCCTGATACAACTCGATAAATGCTTCAACATTACGAAACAGGGTTTCAACCTCGATGAGGATGCTTTCTGCTTTGGACTGAGATGACAACGCACCGAAAGCCACATAGTAATCTGCTTGATTGATTTCGTTAATCGCGATGGTTGAGAGAGGAAACATCTTGTGCGTTTTTAGAATCAGCGCATTGAGTTGTGCCTGATCTTTGGCATGTGTGGCTGGAAATAACACCACTTCAGCAAGAATCTGTTCACCAGCGACTGCAATATAAGCTTCGATACCGTCAGCATTGGTTACAACCAGGGCATCTCCCTGAGTTTGAACTTGCCAATCGTCGTTGTGTTGAAGAATGGGCATCATTTCATGAATTTGCCACATAGGTTTCTCCTTGTTTTTGAAAATACAATCAACTAAAAGCCAGGCTATGATCGACAGCCTGAAAACGGGCGTGTTGACGCATTTCATCTTGTTAATTATGGTTGATGCTACCTTGTCACTATCAAGGGAAAACAACAACCCCCTACATTATTTTTTATTGGTCATCAGGTTGATGATATCCGCAGCTTGGCGGTGGTATCTGTCAGTCAATAATGATATGTGGCACATAGCGTGACATATCTTGTGTGACCCGCGAGACATCTTCCCGGATAGAAATCCCTGCCGCTTCTTGATTGATTAACCAACTGCCGACCAAAGTATAGTGTTGTCCGAATTTCGGCAAAGGGTGGTAAGCCTGATAGATCACGCCCTCATCGCCATACGGCCCTTCGGTTCTGAGCGTCTGACGGCCATTTTGGACGATGGTTATATTGGCACCTTCCCGGGCAAAAATCGGTTTAATCACATAGTCCTTCAGCGTGCTCAGATCTCTGTCATCGGCAAAGTAGGCCGGTAAAAGATTCGGATGGTTCGGAAACATTTTCCATAACAAAGGTAGCAATGCTTTGTTACTGATAATTGACTTCCACATCGGTTCTAACCAGTTGACCGAAGCCGTCTGAATATTGGCTGCGTATTCTTCTCGGAACATAAATTCCCAAGGATAGAGTTTAAATATCCAATGGATCGGTTTATCGGTTAAATCAGTGAATTGACCTTGGGTGTTTAGCCCAATATCTTCGACATAAACAAAAGTGGTGGATAGTCCGGCCTCTCGCGCACAGTCTTCCAAATATTGAACGGTGCCGCGATCTTCAACGGAGTCTTTACAACAACAGAGATGAAGTGTTTGACCGGGTTGGTAGGTTGCCAACTGTTGAAAGCGGCTGATCAGCAACTCTTGCAGTAAATTACATTGATCGGCATCGCGGCGGATTTTTCCTTGGTTGACCATATCTTCCAGCCATAGCCACTGCCAGAATGCCGTTTCATAAAGGCTGGTGGGTGTATCTGCATTATTTTCATATAACTTGGCAGGTTGCGTTCCGTTGTATGCAAAATCGACGCGAGAATACAGAGACGGCTCACGTTTTTGCCATGAATCATACAAGTCTTGCCACATGGGTTCCGGGATCTGAAATTTACGGAGCCAATATTCATTCCCAACAACGGTATCAACAACTTCCAGACACATTTGATGAATGTCTTCGGTTGGTTTCTCTAAGTCATCTTCGATCTGTTTGAGTGTGAATTGGTAATAGGCCGTTTCATCCCAGTAAGGTTCACCATAAGCGGTATGAAATCCAAAGCCGAATTTTTTAGCTAAATCCCGCCAGTGTGGCCGTTCCTCGGTATTTAATCGAAGCATTATTGTATCGCTATAATCCGTTGTGGTTGGCAAAAGTGTTCGAATAATGAGCTATCAAATGGATAAAATATCTAAAATTCAACCGATTGTATGAGTTTTACTGAGTATGCTTCAAGTTATTTCTTGAATAGTAATGAAAAATATCAACAGGTATCAATCTTATTGGTTTTAGTAAGACTTGATTGGTAGGAGAATGTTCCGAAAAAATGTGAGTACCGAAGCAATGGCTGAACCATAAGAACCAAAGCCGTTATCAGGCAAGATGACGGCTTTGGTAGAAGAAACGCTAGTGGGTTGCCGGATATGTATATTGAGCAGACTTCGCATGTGATTGATTTTGTTTTTTCTGCTCATATATCGATTGGTCTATACCGAGCTGTTGTTTCGCTTCTTCTTCGGACAAACCCAAATGACAGCGTAATAAATCAATGGCCATTTGATAGTTGTTAGCTTCTGACATGACGGTTTCCTTTTTTATCATGTATGGGAACGACATCGTACACGCTAAAAGTAGATGGCTTTCCGTGAATTGACAATAAGACTAAAGTCTAATTTATAGGACTATTTTTATCATTGAATGAGGACCATTCCTACGTTTGGGCGTTACACATCAGTGTGTTCAATCTGAGTCTGGCTAGTGTGATACTGTCATCAAATGTTGCAATTTACCGCTTCACCTTGTTTTTGAAATAGACGACCATACTTTATGGATATATGGGTCAGTGCGCTTTATTTGGTGGTAAACAAAAGTTTACCATCAATAAAAGTGGCGGATAGCTCTGTATAACAATTAAATAATAGATCGTGACGGTGTGAATTCAGCGAACGGTCAGTTTGTGTAGTTTCTCTTGGGAGAGTGAGTCATGAAACGCATTTTGTTATTTTTGGCAACCAACCTTGCTGTCATACTGGTGCTCAGTATTGTCTTGAATGTTGTTTATGTCGTAACGGGAATCAGACCGGGGAGTTTATCCGGCTTATTGGTGCTGGCCGCTGTGTTTGGTTTTGGTGGATCACTGATTTCATTGCTGATGTCTAAAGGCATCGCATTACGTTCTGTCGGTGGTATGGTGATTGAGAATCCAAGAAATGAGACTGAACACTGGCTATTTGAGACCGTGAAGCGTCAGGCGAAGCAGGTGGGGGTCGGTATGCCGACCGTTGCAATTTATGATTCACCCGACATGAATGCATTTGCGACCGGCGCAAAACGCAATGATTCATTGATTGCGGTTTCTACCGGACTATTACACAACATGACCCGGGATGAAGCGGAAGCGGTACTGGCTCATGAGATGAGTCATGTCGCGAATGGCGATATGGTGACCATGACGCTGCTTCAGGGTGTCGTCAATACATTCGTCATCTTTATGGCGCGCTTTATCGCTGGCATTGTCTCTTCCCGGGATTCCGATGAAGGGGAGAGCGGTAATCCGATGGTCTACTTTGCGGTCTCTATCGTTTTGGAACTCGTGTTTGGTATTTTGGCGAGTATGATTACGATGTGGTATAGCCGTCATCGGGAATTCCATGCAGATGCCGGTGCAGCCCAACTGGTTGGTAAACAGAAAATGATAGCGGCTTTAGAGCGTTTGAGCATGAGCCACGAATCTCAGTTGGAAGGATCAATGATGGCATTTGGTATCAATGGGAAGCGTTCTCTGACCGAACTGTTGATGAGCCATCCACCACTGGAAAAAAGAATCGCAGCATTACGTCAACTGTAACGTAAGGTTACTTCGCACATCAAAAAGGCTTCCGATTGGAAGCCTTTTTTCTGACAGCTTTTCTCAAACAGCAGTCGAACAGAACTTAAAGTTTGTCCGTGAGTTCGATAGCCTGACCGATATAACTTGCTGGTGTCATCTGCTTCAGACGCGCTTTTTCTGCTTCAGGAATCTCGAGCCCTTCAATAAACTGGCGCATTGCTTCGCCGTCAACACGTTTACCACGAGTGAGTTCTTTCAGTTTTTCATAAGGCTTTTCAATACCGTAACGACGCATAACGGTCTGAACGGGTTCTGCGAGGACTTCCCAGTTTTGGTCTAACTCGGCCAGCAATGCATCATGGTTGAGTTCAAGTTTGCTGATGCCTTTCATTGTCGAACTATACGCAATCACTGCATAGCCGACACCCACACCGAGGTTACGGAGTACGGTTGAGTCGGTTAAGTCACGCTGCCAGCGTGAAATCGGCAGTTTTTGTGCCAAATGCGTGAACACGGCATTGGCTAATCCAAGGTTGCCTTCTGAGTTTTCAAAATCAATCGGGTTCACTTTGTGTGGCATGGTCGAAGAACCAATTTCACCCGCAATGGTTTTTTGTTTGAAGTGACCCAGAGCAATATAACCCCAGACATCCCGATCAAAATCAATCAGAATCGTGTTGAAACGGGCAATTGCATCGAATAGTTCAGCGATATAATCGTGTGGCTCGATTTGTGTTGTGTATGGGTTCCATGTCACACCAAGAGACTCGGTGATGAACGATTCACTGAACTGATGCCAGTCTAATTCAGGATAAGCCGATACATGGGCGTTGTAGTTGCCTACTGCACCATTAATTTTGGCTAAGATTTCAACATTCGCAATTTGTTGGTACTGACGCTCCATACGATAAGCGACGTTGGCCATCTCTTTGCCCATGGTACTTGGAGATGCCGGTTGACCATGCGTGCGAGAAAGCAGGGGAATATCACGGTACTCTTCTGCAAGCGCCCGAATGGCATCAATAATTTTGCGAATTCCAGGGAGAATTACGGTCTCTCTGGCTTCCTTCAGCATCAGCGCGTGAGATGTGTTGTTGATATCCTCAGAAGTACATGCGAAATGGATAAACTCACTCACCGCATTCAATTCAGGATGTACCGCGACTTTTTCTTTCAGGAAATACTCAACCGCTTTTACATCGTGATTCGTCGTGCGTTCAATCTCTTTGATTCTCTCTGCATCCGCTTCACTGAAGTTGGCTGCGATCTCATTCAGAATATGATTTGCTTCTTGGCTGAAGGCAGGGACTTCTTGGATGCCGGGGGTGCTGGATAGCTTCTGTAGCCAACGGACTTCAACGATAGTTCGATACTTTAGGAGGCCATATTCACTAAAGATACTGCGTAACGCAATCGTTTTACTTCCGTAACGGCCATCTACCGGTGAAACAGCAGTCAGTGCTGACAGTTCCATGTTTTTCTCCTGAATATTGATATTGAGTTAGATTTGAGAGTGAATTTAGTTCGCCTGAACGCGAGATATTTTAAATTCGGGCTAAAAGAATTCTAGCCTGTTCGACCATTTTCTTCCGGCCAAAAATAAGATGACGGCGTTTGCCATCGACTTGACGCCATAAGACCGCGCTTCTGATCCCGGCAAGGAGCAAAGCACGGACTTTATGTTGATTCGAGGTTTGTTGTAACACGGATGGTGTGCCAGTGACTTGAATACGGGGACCGATTGGACTGATGACATCGAGGTAGACACTGGCAATATTACTCATCATCTGTTCATCCAGAATCTCGAAGTGAGCGGATTGGCGTTCAAGCATTTCAAGGCGATCACCGAGTTGTGACATCACATCCCGACGACTATTCAGCTTACGCTCCAAGGACATCAGACTAATAATGTAGCGAGTCAGTTCACTACCGGATGGGGTGCTGTCCAGTCCTTTCGTCAGACATTCAAGCCCGACTTTCAGGTTTGCCTCGTTGCCAAACACATCAATGGTACTGGTCGGATTCATGTTCAGAATCGCTTTGATTGAAGTTTCAAAGGCGTCAGAATCACAGTAACCGTTTTTCGCAACCTGTTGTACCAGAAATGCTGCCTGACAAATTCCTGCAAAAGCGATGGTGCGGTCATAGTTTGTGTTCGCCACGTAAAACTCCTAAATCTTATAATACTGTGTATGGAATTCGTGTTTCGATGACCCCGCCACCGAGACAGACATCACCGAGATAAAATACAGCGGACTGTCCGGGTGTCACAGCGATTTGAGGCTCATCAAACATGACTTTCAGTTTGCCATTATCGGCTGGGATGATAGTACATGGGATATCCGTTTGACGATAGCGCGTTTTCACGGTGCATTTAAACGAATTTTCCGGTACGAGACGATCCACCCAGTATAGTTGTGAAGCAATCAAACCTTCAGATTTTAACAGCGGATGATCGGTCCCTTGGACTGCGATCAGCACATTCCGTTGTAAATCTTTTTCGGCAACATACCAAGGTTGTTCACTACTGTCTTTAAGCCCGCCGATATGGAGACCTTTGCGTTGGCCAAGTGTATGGTACATCAGCCCTTGATGTTCACCGATGACTTTACCCTCTGGCGTCTCTATCTTACCCGGCTGAGCAGGAAGATAACGTGACAAGAAATCGGTAAATTTTCTTTCCCCAATAAAGCAGATACCCGTGGAATCTTTCTTTTTCGCGGTAATCAAGCCTTGCTCTTCGGCGATCTGGCGGACTTGCGGTTTTTCCAGTTCACCGACCGGAAACAGGCTTTTGGCTATCTGTTCATGACCTAAGGTATAGAGGAAATAACTCTGATCTTTATTGTTGTCTAAGCCTCTTAACATTTGTGGTTTGTCATGGCCTGACGGAAATGTCCTGCGGACATAATGTCCCATGGCAATGTAGTCGGCATCCAGAATCTCTTCAGCAAACTCCAAAAAGGCTTTGAATTTGATTTCTTTGTTGCACAGAATGTCGGGATTTGGTGTTCTTCCTGCTTGATATTCGGCAAGGAAATATTCGAATACATTATCCCAGTATTCAGCAGCAAAATTGATCGTATGAAGATAAATACCTAATTTATCGCAAACAGCCTGAGCATCAGCCAAATCCTCGGCTGCTGTACAGTATTCTTCGTTATCATCTTCTTCCCAGTTTTTCATGAACAGGCCTTCGACTTGATAGCCCTGTTGCTGGAGAAGAAAAGCTGAAACGGATGAATCAACCCCACCGGACATGCCGACGATAACTTTTTTCTGTGCGTTTGCTTCTCGGTTTTCTAACATCTCTCAATACCACTCGTTCTGTTGAGGCAGCTGATTCTATCAGAAAGAATGTGGCGGTTACAGCCTGATCTGGCGTGGTTATCTTGAGGGATTTAGGTCAATCAGCGCTGGGTGTATTCCGCTCAGAATTAATCTGTTGTATTGGATGAATTGGCGTCGGATGGTGATAGAGAAATCGTTAATATTTGCTAGAAATAAAGATCACTAACGTATTGATATATAAAATGTGATTTTTTGTGAGAAATTTTTGTTGTTCTGGTGTGGGCGATATTTTTAGTCACAAAAAAAGAGAGATGAAAATAGCTATCGAATAAGTACGAAATATATGTGATTGTTATAAAAATAGTTGTTTAGAACGCATATGATGTTTTTGATGTTTGATATGCATTGATGGTTTATTTGTCAAGTTTATCTTTGGCGAAAAATACTGAAAAATGTGGAACGGATGTAATAGTTTTATAAAATTAATTTTTGTTACATCTATATTTAGGCGCCAGATTTCATATGTTGCTATCATCGGTGTCTTAATTTTTGATGTGAAATCGATTACTGTTGTTCGAGCCATTGCCGAGGACTATATTGGCGGCTAAACTTACGCCGTCTTTTAATTCACGATAATTTAAATATGAAGTTTCCCGGCCAGCGCAAGTCAAAACATTATTTTCCTGTCGATGAGCGAGATCTACTCATTCTACGCAGCTCCCAACGAAAAACCGCTCCCCATACACACGTTATTGGTATTGATCAAATACTGGTTGATATTGAAGCGACGGTTGATGAGGATTTAATTCAACGTTATGGGTTAAGTATCGGACACTCTTTAGTTATTCAGGATGAAACCGCTGAGTCACTTTATTCTGAGTTGGTTGAAAGGCATTTGATTACTAATGAATATGCTGGTGGCACAATCGGTAATACCTTGCATAACTATTCCGTATTAGCCGATGACCGTTCTACTTTATTAGGTGTGATGTGCAAGAATATTGGGATCGGTAGTTACGGTTATCGCTATTTGTGTAATACGTCCAGTCGAGTCGATTTGAATCATTTACAGGGGATTGATGGTGCGATTGGGCGTTGCTTTACATTGGTTACTTCAAGTGGCGAACGAACTTTTGCTATTAGTGAAGGTCAGATGAATCAGCTTAAGGCAGAAAGCATTCCGGAGTATATTTTTCAATCGGCCTCTGCTTTAGTCTTAACGTCATATTTAATTCGTTGTCAACCGGATGATCCGATGCCTCAGGCAACGATGAAGGCTATCGAATATGCGAAGAAATATCATATTCCGGTGGTATTAACGCTCGGGACAAAACATGTTATTGAGCAGGATCCGGTCTTTTGGCAAGATTTCTTAAAGCAGCACGTCACGGTCGTTGCGATGAATGAAGATGAAGGCAATGCTTTAACCGGAGAAATCGATCCGTTGATGGCTGCAAATAAAGCCCTCGAATGGGTGGATTTGGTGCTATGTACCGCAGGACCGCTCGGTTTATTTATGGCTGGATATACAGAAGAAGACGCCAAGCGTCAAACCAGCTTGCCTTTATTACCGGGTAGTATTCCCGAATTTAATCGCTACGAATTTAGTCGGCCAATGATGAAGCAGAGTTGTACTCACCCGATCAAAGTGTACTCACATATTGCACCTTATATGGGGGGGCCGGAAGTGATTCAAAATACCAATGGTGCTGGGGATGCTGCATTATCTGCTTTATTACATGACATGGCGGCGAATCGATATCATAAAATGAATGTACCGAATTCAATTAAACATCAATATGATGCTATTACTTATTCATCGTTCTCCCAAGTGTGTAAGTATTCTAATAGAGCAAGCTATGAAGTTTTAACTCAGCATTCACCGAGGTTATCAAAAGGCTTACCGGAAAGAGAAGATAGTCTGGAAGAAGCATATTGGGAACGATAACAAAAATAATTGAGTTCAATAAAGTGGTTAAACAGTTTCGCGAAAAATAATTGGCTTAGCACAAAGGTTCATATAATTCTCCTGAATGCGAAACAATAAAAAGGCTCCATACGGAGCCTTTTATTTTTTTCGCTTCTGGAATTAGAGCGAAAAATCATCTAGAGATTTGCCTTCATCAAGGGCTTTTTGAATTACTGATGGTGTACGACCTTGACCTGTCCAAGTTTTTTCTGCACCGTTTTCATCGATATATTTATATTTCGCTGGGCGTGGTGCACGTTTACCTTTTGTCTTACCTTCGGTGGAAAGTGCAGAAATTAACGCGTCTACATCGATACCATCTTGTGCAATTTGTTCAGCAATTTGAGCCAGTTTTTCTTCTTGCTTCTCTCTTTCTGCTCGTTCTTGTTCTTCTGATTCTCTACGCTCTTCAACGACAGAGGTCAGTTTTTCTAAAGCTTCTTCTAACTGAGCGAGTGTTAAATTACGTGCATAGGCACGTAAGCTACGAATATTCAGTAGAGTTTTAGTTAGTTCCGACATTTTGTTATTCCCACAACTTTATTTAAACACAATGTAATAATAAACGTAGATATTTATTATGACAACATTAGCGAACTAATAATATATAAAAAAATTGGCAGAATCGTAAATTATTGTAAATACATGTGTCAAGTTATCATTAATTACGATGAATATCATATATGAGCTTGATTTGTTAACTTGAATTATTGATGGAGATTAATACGATGCAATTGATTGATCCTTTTGGTTTGAAGAAAGGATAAACCTATTGCAAATGGTTCCGGTATTCGTACAATGGGCGCGTTCTAATTCGGTCATCGACATATACTGCCGTTGCTTTGTCAAAACGGTAGTGAATTGTGCTAGCCCGTGTAGAGGTGCAATCAAGATCAGTAAATCAAGCGAGGGTGATGCCTATGACCTTGATTGAAAGGCTTTTTTGCCGAAGTGAACGAGTTTATCCGAGGCCGTTTGCTGGGGTTGTTCTCAAATAGGGGCAACACTGCCATAGTCTATTTATTTTGTATAACTATGGAGCGCTACTGTAGGATTGGGTGAAACTAGATGTTTTTCACTTAGTTCATCATTTGAATGACGCAAACCGCTTATTCATATCATGGCAATGCAGTAGGTCTCTTACCATATTAAATTATTGGTTATTGAAGATCATGACATTAGTTGATTTTTCCTCCTCCTTAATATCTCTTGTTCCGCCGGTTGTTGCTTTAGGTATGGCGATCCTAACCAGACGAGTGCTGCTTTCTTTAGGCGTTGGCATCCTGTTAGGGGCCTGCCTGTTGAACGGCTATTCACTGTTTTCTTCATTGGATTATATTCAAGGCAAAGTTTATGCGTTGGTCATTGAAGACGGCGCAATAAACAGTTGGAACATGAGTATCATCGGTTTTCTCCTTCTATTAGGAATGATGACTGCAATGCTGACGCTTTCTGGTGGTACACGTGCATTTGCACTGTGGGCGGATCAAAAAGTGAAAGGTAATAAAGGTGCACAATTACTTGCTGCTTTTTTGGGCGTTTTTATTTTTGTCGATGACTATTTTAATAGTCTGGCGGTCGGCTCGATTGCTCGTCCGGTGACTGACCGGTTCGGTGTCTCACGCGCAAAACTCGCGTATATTCTTGATTCAACCGCAGCACCCATGTGTATTATCATGCCTGCTTCTAGCTGGGGCGCGTATATTATGACCATTATCGGTGGGATTTTAGTGTCCCACGGTATGACCGAATATACACCGTTGAATGCATATGTTGAGTTAATTCCCATGAACTTCTACGCCATTTTTGCCTTGCTTATGGTGTTTGCGATGATCGTTTTTCAATTAGATATCGGCCCGATGAAACATCATGAGCATCGTGTTTCATCGGGCATCGGGCGTAATGATCAGGCGGTAGAACTCAAAGATGAGCTCGATATTCAAGAAAGTGAATCAGGGCGTGTTCGTGACTTAATTGTGCCGATTATCGCATTGGTCATTGCTACCGTTGGCGCGATGATCTTCACCGGCTGGCAGTCACTTACTGCTGCTGGTGAAACATTTAGTGTTTTAGGGGCGTTTGAGAATACGGATGTAGGGATGTCTTTGATCGACGGTGGTTTGGTCGGACTATTGATGGCGTTGTTTTCGGTATTGAGACAACGAATGCCACTGGGCATCATCCTGAAAACGTTATGGATTGGTCTGAAGTCGATGTTCGGTGCGATTTTAGTACTGTTTTTTGCATGGACGATTGGGGCGGTGATTAAAGACATGCAGACAGGGCTCTATCTCTCGTCGATGACGCAAGGCAACATTCCGGTACACTGGTTGCCGGCAATTCTGTTTGTGTTGTCAGGTCTTATGGCATTCGCGACTGGTACATCGTGGGGAACGTTTGGTATTATGCTACCGATTGCCGGGGATATCGCTGGTGCAACCGAACTGGCGCTAATGATGCCAATGTTGGCCGCAGTGCTCGCCGGTTCTGTTTTTGGTGATCACTGTTCTCCGATTTCTGATACAACGATTTTGTCGTCCACCGGGGCGCGGTGTAAGCATATTGATCATGTTTCGACCCAGCTCCCTTATGCGTTATTAGTGGCGTTTATCTCGTTGATTGGCTATATCGTGTTAGGGTTGAGTGATTCTGTTGGTTTATCCCTGCTGGTGACACTTGCTGTGTTTATTGTTATCTGCTTTGGTTTTCGGATACGACTGCAATCTCAAGATAATCGCTCTGAACACATCTGATGATGATTTGTCCTTATCGGGTGTGATTTTGTCTTATGAAGATTATTTGCATAAAAAGTCACAAGAGGGGTTGCAAAACCCCTTAAGCTTGTATAGTGTGAAGGAAGCTTGATAGGCAAGTTAAAGATTTATCCAAGTATGCGCGGTTTTATTATGAAAACTTTTATTGTGAAAAACAGTTTCGTGATGAACATTCATCACCATCATCATCCCTAAGTTATCTTTCGGGAGGTGAGCGCATACCCGGGAGATAAAATTCTCCCGGAGGTGAAATGAAAAAATTCAATGAACCCTCGGGAGTAATTCCGAGGGTTTTTTTATATGCTTTACATCAAGAAACAGCTGACATTCAAAAGCTGATTGGATACTGAAAAGAACAATGATTGACAAGGAATTATTTATGCAAGCACAACAACGCCTGAGAATTGCAGTCCAAAAAAAAGGTCGCCTGAGTAAGGAATGTATGGCACTCCTGAAACAGTGTGGTGTGAAGTTTAATGTGATGGGGGAGCGACTGGTCGTTCACTCATTGAATATGCCGATTGATCTACTGCTAGTCCGTGATGATGACATCCCGGGATTGATTATGGATGGCGTCGTCGATTTGGGATTCGTCGGTGAAAACGTACTCGAAGAAGTCCGTTTGGATCGTCTGGCGTTGAATGAACCGAACGAATTCGTTTCTTTAAGACGTCTGGAGTTCGGTGGATGCCGCCTGTCGATTGCGATTGATAAAGACAAGAGTTACAACGGTCCACAAGATTTGAATGGGATGAGAATTGCGACGACGTATCCTCATCTGCTCAAAGCGTATATGGATCGTCAAGATATTCCATTTACCACCTGTATGTTGACCGGCTCGGTTGAAGTTGCTCCGCGAGCAGGGCTTGCTGATGCGATTGCCGACTTAGTTTCAACCGGGGCAACACTGGAGGCCAACGGCCTGAAAGAAGTTGAAGTGATTTTTCAGTCTAAAGCGACACTGATTCAGCGTCGTGGCGATTTTGCCGCTGATAAGGTTGCTCTGATCGACAAACTCCTGACTCGGATGCATGGTGTTCAGCAGGCGAAAGAGTCGAAATATATCATGCTCCATGCCCCTGCGGAAAAATTGACAGAGATTAAGCAATTATTGCCCGGAGCAGAAGACCCAACGGTATTACCACTGTCAGCCGATAAATCAAAAGTTGCGGTGCACCTCGTCAGTTCAGAGAACCTGTTCTGGGAAACGATGGAAGACTTGAAAGCCTTGGGAGCCAGTTCGATTCTGGTTCTGCCGATTGAAAAAATGATGGAGTGATCATAATGAGAACGGTTGTATGGCAATCTTTAAATAAGGACCAGCAAGCTTCGATTTTGGAGCGTCCTGCGATCATTGAAGGCGCAAATGTTACGGCAGCGGTTGCAGGGGTGATTGAGCAAGTTCGCCAGAATGGTGATCAGGCACTCCGAGAGCTGACGGAGAAATTCGATCGGGTGCGCCCTGAGAATATTCGTGTCTCAGCAGAGGAAATTCAAGCCGCTTCAGCCCGTCTTTCCGACGAAATGAAACAGGCACTCGATCAGGCTTACACCAATATTGCGAAATTTCATAAAGCACAAATCCCTCAGCCGATTCGAGTGGAGACGATGCCCGGGGTTGTTTGTGAGCAGATCACGCGTTCTATTAATACCGTTGGTTTATATATTCCCGGTGGTAGTGCTCCTCTGCCTTCAACAGTTTTAATGTTAGGCGTTCCGGCTCGGATTGCCGGTTGCCGGAAGGTCGTTTTGTGTTCGCCACCACCGATTGCTGATGAAATTCTGTATGTAGCCAAGTTATGTCAGATTGATGAAATTTATAACGTCGGAGGTGGACAAGCGATTGCTGCGATGGCCTACGGCACAGAGTCTGTCGCCAAAGTTGATAAGATTTTCGGCCCTGGTAATGCATATGTCACCGAAGCCAAACGTCAGGTTAGTAATGATTTTCGTGGGGCCGCGATTGACATGCCGGCAGGCCCTTCTGAAGTGATGGTGATTGCCGATGAGACGGCTAACCCAGACTTTATTGCTGCTGATTTACTCAGTCAGGCTGAGCATGGTCCCGATTCTCAAGTTGTGCTTGTGACACCATCACCGATTATCGCTGATCAAGTCACCGATGCTGTGAAATCTCAACTCAGTGTTCTGTCTCGGGCGGCTACGGCGGAAAAGGCACTGGCATCTAGTCTGGTGATTATTTCCGAATCAATGACGCAGGCCATTTCTATTTCTAATATCTATGGCCCGGAACATTTGATCGTTCAAACGAAAAATCCGCGAGAACTATTGCCATTACTCGATAATGCCGGCTCGATCTTTTTAGGCAGTTGGTCACCGGAGTCTGCCGGGGATTATGCCTCCGGAACCAATCACGTTTTGCCGACTTATGGCTACACCAGAACCTATTCCAGTCTCGGTCTGGCTGACTTTAGTAAGCGTATGACGGTTCAGGAACTGTCAGCCGATGGACTGCGTAAGTTGGCGCCGACAGTCGTGACAATGGCAGAAGCTGAAGGATTGGATGCACACAAACGTGCCGTGACTATTCGAATTGAACAATTAAATCAGGCGGAATCGTAATGGAAAAACTGGCGAGACAACAGGTTCAAAAATTAACCCCTTATCTCTCCGCTCGACGAATCGGGGGTAGTGGTGATGTGTGGCTCAATGCAAACGAATCGCCTTTTGATAATGCGTACCAACTGAACTTATCCGGATTGAATCGTTATCCTTCCTGTCAGCCTGAAGGAATGATCACCGCTTATGCATCTTATGCCGGTGTCCAGCCGAATCAGGTTTTGACAACGCGCGGTGCAGATGAAGGGATTGAGCTGATTATTCGGGCGTTTTGTGAGCCGAATGAAGATGCAATTCTTTACTGCCCGCCGACTTACGGTATGTATGCCATTAGTGCTGAGACAATTGGTGTTGCAAGAAAAGTGGTGCCGTTGACATCCGATTGGCAGCTGGATCTGCCAGCCATCGAAGCCAATTTAGATGGGGTCAAGGTCGTGTTTGTTTGCAGTCCGAATAACCCGACCGGTAATCTAGTCGAGCGGGAAGACATTGTAGCACTGCTGGAGCTGACCAAAGACTGTGCCATTGTGGTTATGGATGAAGCATACATAGATTTTTGCCCGCAAGCATCGACGGTCGATTTGTTGGCTCAGTATGAGCATCTGGCTATTTTGCGCACACTGTCGAAGGCATTCGCGTTGGCTGGTTTACGTTGCGGATATACATTGGCCAATGTCGAATTAATCCAAGTGTTACTGAAAGTCATTGCGCCTTACCCTGTGCCATATCCGGTCTCTGAAATTGCTCAGCAAGCACTTTCAGAAAGTGGTTTGGCCCGGATGAAATATCAGGCTTTGGAAATTAATACCAACCGCGCTTACCTACAGGCAGGGCTTGCGGCCATTCCCGGGGTAACGGTTTTCGATGGGTGGGGGAATTATTTGTTGGTTGCATTTCCGGATGGCGATGCGTTATTTCAAGCTGCATGGGATAACGGGATGATCTTACGCAATTCACCGATTGAAAACTGTGTCCGGATTAGTGCCGGCAGCCGGGAAGAGTGTGAAAAAACCTTAGGATTTATTCGTCGCTTTTATCAGTAATGGACGGTTTGACCGTTAACAAAAGGATGACTCTGTGAGCAAACAACAAAAGATTTTATTTATTGATCGGGATGGCACATTAATCGTTGAGCCGCCGATTGATTTTCAGGTGGATCGCCTCGATAAACTGAAGCTGGAGCCGGATGTAATTCCTGGACTATTGTCACTCCAGAATGCCGGATATCGTTTGGTGATGGTGACCAACCAAGACGGTCTCGGAACGGAGAGCTACCCTCAAGCGGATTTTGATGCCCCGCACCAGATGATGATGGATATTTTTACATCACAAGGGGTGATGTTTGATGATGTCCTGATCTGCCCGCATTTTGATGCGGACAATTGTACCTGTCGTAAACCGAAACTCGGCTTGGTCAAAAAGTATTTGCAGGAAGGGCGGGTTGATTTTCAACATTCTGCAGTGATCGGGGATCGTGCCACCGACATGCAGTTGGCTGAAAATATGGCGATTCGCGGTATTCAGTACAACCCACAAACCATGGGATGGAAAGCGATTGTTAAGCAACTGACGACTGCACCGAGAACGGCAGAAGTGGTTCGTCGAACGAAAGAGACAGATATTGCGATTGCCGTCAATCTCGATGAAGCAGGTGATAATCGAATCGCAACCGGGCTCGGATTCTTTGATCATATGCTTGATCAGATTGCCACACATGGGGGATTCAGCCTCTCGGCTCAGGTGCAAGGTGATCTGCATATCGATGACCATCACACGGTGGAAGATACCGCATTAGCTTTAGGGCAGGCGATCAAAGAAGCGTTGGGAGAAAAACGTGGGATTGGTCGTTTCGGCTTTACGCTGCCGATGGATGAGTGTCTGGCACAATGTGCTCTGGATTTGTCCGGTCGCCCTTATTTTAAGTTTGACGCCCAGTTTTCTCGCGAGCAAGTCGGAGACTTTTCAACAGAAATGACTTACCACTTCTTCCGCTCGCTGACAGATACTCTGGCTTGTACACTGCATCTTTCTTCTGTCGGTGATAATGATCATCATATTATCGAGAGTTTGTTTAAAGTGTTCGGCCGGACACTCCGTCAGGCGATCAAAGTCGAAGGGAATGAATTACCCAGCAGTAAAGGAGTTTTGTAATGACGAAGGGAAAAGTTGTCATTATTGATACAGGGTGTGCCAATGTGTCGTCCGTCCGGTTCGCTGTCGAACGACTCGGTTATCCGGTCATGATTTCCAAGCAACCGGAAGTCGTGTTAGCGGCGGATAAACTGTTTCTGCCCGGCGTCGGTACCGCGAAAGAAGCGATGAAAAATCTCAAAGAGCGAGATTTGATCGGTTTAGTCAAACAGGTTGAGAAACCACTATTAGGTATCTGTCTGGGCATGCAACTACTTGGCAAACTCTCTGAAGAGAAAGTCATTGATGGTAGTGATACGGTCGAATGTCTTGGCCTCTGTGACGGAATCGTGAAACGGATGGACAGCGGTTCGTTACCGTTGCCGCATATGGGATGGAATACTGTGACTGCGATGGATAACCCTCTATTTAAAGGGATTGAAAGCGGCCATCATTTCTATTTTGTTCACAGCTATGCGATGCCAATCGGAGACTATACCATTGCCGAGTGTGATTATGGTCAGCCATTCAGTGCCGCAATTCAGAGTGGTAATTATTACGGTGTTCAGTTCCACCCTGAGCGTTCCAGTAAAGCCGGTGCAAAATTGATTCAGAACTTCTTAGAACTCTGAGAAGCAGACAAGGGATATTGTTGTGATTATACCTGCATTAGATTTAATTGACGGTCAGGTTGTCCGCCTGTTTCAGGGAGATTATGGACAAGTGACCGAATATAAAGTTGATCCGGTTGAGCAGTTCAACCGTTATCATCAGGCCGGTGCTGACTGGTTGCATCTTGTCGATTTGACTGGTGCAAAAGATACGGCTGCTCGTCAGTTAGACTTGATTGCCCGTTTACTGGCCGGAACCCCGGCAAGCATTCAGATTGGTGGTGGGGTGCGAACAGAGCAAGATGTCGTAGATCTGCTTCAGGCTGGTGCGCAACGGGTTGTGGTGGGATCTACTGCCGTGAAGCAACCTGCCATGGTTAAAACGTGGATGGACAAGTACGGCCCGGAAAAAATTGTCCTGGCACTGGATATTAATATTGATGCCACGGGACAGCGTCGGGTGGCCATTTCGGGTTGGCAGGAAGATTCCGGGGTCACGATTGAAGCCTTGATTGAAGACTATCTGACCGTTGGCCTGAAACATGTCTTGTGTACCGATATTTCACGAGATGGCACATTGACTGGTTCGAATGTCGGTTTGTATGTTGATCTTTGTCGTCAATATCCGCAAATCGCATTTCAATCGTCAGGGGGAATCGGTTCTCTGGATGATATCCAAGCGTTGAAAGGTTCAGGTGTGGCTGGTGTGATTGTCGGTCGGGCACTATTAGATGGGAAATTTACCGCAGAGGAGGCATTTGCATGTTGGCAAAGCGAATAATCCCTTGTCTTGATGTCAGAGATGGTCAGGTGGTGAAGGGTGTACAGTTCCGTAATCATGAGATTATCGGTGATATTGTTCCTTTGGCACAGCGTTATGCTGAAGAAGGTGCCGATGAGCTGGTCTTTTATGATATTACGGCATCCAGTGACGGCCGCGTCGTGGATAAAAGTTGGGTTCAGCGGGTTTCTGAAGTCATCGATATACCGTTTTGTGTTGCAGGCGGCATTCAATCCACAGAAGATGCTGCCCGTATTCTTGAATTCGGGGCGGATAAGGTGTCGATTAACTCTCCGGCATTAGCCAATCCTCAGTTGATTACAACCCTCGCGGATCGGTTTGGGGTGCAGTGTATTGTCGTCGGGATCGATTCCTATTTTGATCAGCAAACCGGTAAATATCAGGTTTATCAGTTTACCGGAGACGAGCATCGAACCAAAGCAACGCAATGGGAAACAAAAGATTGGGTGCAGGAAGTCCAACGACGCGGAGCCGGTGAGATTGTCTTGAATATGATGAATCAGGACGGGGTGCGTCAGGGATATGATATCCAGCAACTGAACATGGTGCGTGAAGTCTGTGATGTTCCTTTGATTGCTTCCGGTGGCGCAGGGGAAATGGTGCATTTTGCCGAGGCATTTTTACAGGCCAATGTTGACGGTGCATTAGCAGCATCGGTATTCCACAAACAAATAATTCACATTGCTGAATTAAAACAGTATTTGAAGTCAGAAGGGATCGAGGTGAGATTATGAGTTGTAGCGAAACCCTGGCATCCCTTTCAAAGCGGATTGATTGGGATAAAGTTGAGGGATTGATTCCTGCCATCGTACAGGATTTTAAATCAGGTCAGGTGTTGATGATGGGATATATGAATACCTCAGCACTGGAAAAAACCTTGTTGACGGAACAAGTTACCTTTTTCTCGCGGACGAGACAGCGGTTATGGACCAAAGGTGAAACCTCCGGCAATGTGTTACAGCTGAAAAATATTGCGCTGGACTGTGACAATGACACATTGCTGGTGAAAGTCGATCCGATCGGGCCGACTTGCCACACCGGGACAACCAGTTGTTGGGATGGTGATCAGCAAGAGGAATCACAGATGGTGTGGCTTCATCAACTGGAGCAGCTTTTGGGTGAGCGCAAACAAGCCGATCCTGCGTCTTCTTACACAGCCAGTTTGTATGCCCGTGGCACCAAGCGTATTTCGCAAAAAGTGGGTGAAGAAGGCGTTGAAGTCGCGCTTGCAGCGACGTCGGGTGATAAGGCGGAGTTAGTCTGTGAATCTGCCGATCTTATCTATCACCTGTTGGTCTTGTTGCAAGATCAAGGGTTATCGATGAACGATGTGATCGATAAACTCAAAGAGCGCCATCGATAACTTAACTGATTGGGGACTCAAAGAAATCAGCACTTCAAGAGGTGCTGATTTCTTGCCATTCTCCCGGTTGCAAAGCACCTAATGTCATTTCGCCGATTGAATAACGAATCAGGCGCAAGGTTGGGTAGCCAATATGGGCCGTCATCCGTCGAACCTGACGGTTTCGCCCTTCAATAATGGTAATCGCTAGCCAAGTGGTCGGAATGGCAGCGCGGAACCGGACAGGTGGTGTGCGTGGCCATATCTGAGGATCCGGGATGATTTCGACAACTGCAGGCAGGGTCGGACCATCTTTGAGTGTTACACCACCCCTGAGTCGCTCAAGATCTGACTCTTCAGGTGCTCCTTCAACCTGAACCCAATAAGTTTTGGGCGATTTTGATTGCGGTTGTGTCAGCTTGGCCTGTAACTGACCATCATTGGTTAACACCATCAAACCTTCACTATCTCGATCCAGACGACCTGCAGCATAGATATCTTTGATCGGAATAAAATCAGCTAGTGTTTGGCGACCGTCACTATCCGTAAACTGACTCAATGTATCGTAGGGTTTATTGAATAAAATGACTCTTCTTTCTTCAGGCGTAGAAAAGGACCGTGATTTTTTCTGGCTTGGTTGTTTGGCACGATGGGACGAACGCTGAGAAAGTTTTGCGTTTTTTGACCGTTGATGAGTGGAGCGACGCAACGATGAGGGATTGCGTGACGGGAAAGACATGTTAACTTCCTTGCAAATTTGTAAATGAACTGTATTTCTGAGTTTTCACAATGTTGAGTTTAAGCTATTATTTGCGCGCTCTGATACGATAATGAAGTGTGGATAATAGACTATTTCTTCAGTTTCGTTTAATTATACTCAATCAGCCTGTCATTCGATAGGCCGTAATATACCCAGATTGCTTCTGGTACGATGATGCTCGCAAGTCGTACAGAGTGAACAGAAAAACACCACACGATGGTCCGAAGTCGTTTGGGTATGGCAATCATTCACTCACGAATCTGTATCGAATATTTGCGAAAGGCTTTCGATACAGTATGAGTGATTCATGAAGAGTGGCCTGAACAATCACTCAGGACATCTCAGATATTCACATAACTAACTGCCACAATCACATGGGGTTGTTAAGAACAGATAGGGAAAGTTCATGCCTACAAACAAACCTACTATTATCTATACTATTACGGACGAAGCACCCGCTCTTGCAACTTATTCTTTATTGCCCATTATCAAATCTTTTACCGCATCGTCAGGGATCGAGGTTGAAACTCGGGATATTTCACTGGCTGGTCGTATTATTGCTAATTTCCCTGAATGCCTGACAGAAGAACAGCGTATTGGTGATGCTTTAAGTGAGTTGGGTGATTTGGCTCAAACGCCAGAAGCTAACATTATCAAGTTACCTAACATTTCAGCATCGATTCCTCAGTTGAGAGCTGCAATTAAAGAATTACAGGAAAAAGGGTACAACTTGCCAGATTATCCTGCTGAACCAAGCAATGATGCAGAAGCGGCAGTGAAAGCGACATACGATAAGATTAAGGGCAGTGCGGTTAACCCTGTATTGCGCGAAGGTAACTCTGATCGTCGGGCGCCTTTATCTGTGAAGAACTATGCAAAGAAAAATCCACACTCAATGGGGGCATGGTCAGCTGATTCAAAATCACATGTTACCTCAATGGAAGCACAGGATTTCTTTGGCACTGAAACATCTCTGACGATTCAGGGTGACACTGAAGTCACGATTGAGTTTGTTGCACAAGATGGTCAGACTCAAGTCCTGAAAAAGCCGTTTGCTTTGCTCGATAAAGAGATTATCGATACTTCGATCATGAGTAAAAAAGCTTTGAATGCATTTTTTGAGCAAGAGATTGAAGCTGCAAAAGCGCAAGATGTTCTATTCTCTCTGCATATGAAAGCGACCATGATGAAAGTCTCTGACCCTGTGATTTTTGGCGAAGCAGTGAAAGTTTTCTATAAAGACGTTTTTGCCAAATATGGTGAGTTGTTCGAGCAGTTAGGTGTGGATGTCAACAACGGTTTGGGCGATGTTTACGCGAAAATTCAGTCACTGCCGGCAGAACAGAAAGCTGAGATTGAAGCCAGTATTCAGGCTGTTTACCAGAATCGTCCTGAATTAGCGATGGTTGATTCTGATCGGGGTATCACCAACTTGCATGTGCCTAGTGATGTCATTGTTGATGCATCGATGCCTGCGATGATTCGCGCTTCCGGACAGATGTGGGGACCGGATGGTCAGCAGAAAGATACCAAAGCCGTCATTCCGGATCGTTGTTACGCCGGCGTTTATCAGACTGTGATTGATTTCTGTAAAGCACATGGTGCATTTGACCCTTCTACAATGGGTAGTGTACCCAACGTTGGTCTGATGGCTCAACAAGCAGAAGAATACGGTTCACATGACAAAACATTTGTCATGGATAATGATGGTGTTGTCCGCGTGGTTGATCGTGCTGGCCACACCCTATTGGAACAAACGGTTGAAGCCGGTGATATCTTCCGGATGTGCCAAGTGAAAGATGCACCGATCCAAGATTGGGTCAAACTGGCGGTTACACGTGCGCGTTTATCTCAGACACCGGCAATTTTCTGGTTGGATCCAGAGCGTGCTCATGACGCTGAGTTGATTAAGAAAGTTGAACAATATTTACCGGAACATGATACCACTGGGCTTGATATTCAAATCATGTCACCAGTAGAAGCGACTGAATACACCCTTGCACGGATGAAAGACGGTCAAGATACAATTTCTGTGACAGGGAATGTACTGCGCGATTATCTGACGGATTTGTTCCCGATTTTGGAATTGGGTACTTCAGCAAAAATGCTGTCTATCGTTCCACTGATGAATGGTGGTGGTCTGTTTGAAACTGGCGCGGGTGGTTCTGCACCGAAACATGTTCAACAAGTACTGAAAGAGAACCACTTACGTTGGGACTCGCTGGGCGAATTTTTAGCATTGGCGGCATCGTTAGAACATCTTAGCGTGACGATGAACAACAATAAAGCTCAGGTTCTTGCCGATGCGTTGGATAAAGCCACCGGTGTTTTTCTTGATGAAAACAAGTCACCTTCACGTAAAGTCGGTGAGCTGGATAACCGGGGCAGTCACTTCTATCTGGCGAAATATTGGGCTGAAGCGCTGGCTGCACAGTCTGATGATGCTGATCTTGCTGCTGAATTTGCGCCAATTGCACAACAGTTGTCGGCTGAGGAAGAGAAAATTGTTGCTGAGTTAAGTCAGGTTCAGGGGGTTGCCGGAGATTTAGGTGGATACTACCTACCTGATTTCAGCAAGGCTGTCCAGATCATGCGTCCAAGCCAAACGCTGAACGCAATTATTAGTTAGTAAACGTGTTGTCGGTCAATTGAACATTGACCGACACGCATAAATAACGAAACCCGCCAAAGGCGGGTTTATTACAACCATGTATAGACATGTTTGGCAGCGACAATGATTACTCTGTTTACTTGGCTTGTTGAGCCTCGATTGGTACAACGGAGCTAGCGTGGAAGCCTTTTGGTCCTTGTTCAATCTCATATGAAACATGCTGACCTGCTTTTAAGGTACGATACCCATCCATCTGGATCGTTGAGTAGTGAGCAAAAATGTCACCGTCTCCTCCTTCAGAGCAGATAAAACCAAATCCCTTGGCGTTATTGAACCATTTTACTTTACCGGTAGCCATGCTTTACATCCCTCATGCATTTTGTTACTGATGTTGTCGACAAGAAAACGTTACTGCTTTTTTACAATTTTGTTTTCACTGCTGTGATCTTTAATTCAGCGCTGCTGCCAAATTAACCAGTCACTAATTAACCAATTTAAACAATCATTAGTGACAGTCAATAGAAAAAGTGTGTAAACATCGACATCTTTGCAACAAATTGCGTTATTGTTTACATTTCTATAACTACAATAAGCAGACATCTGTCGTGAAAACGTAGTTGGCATCGATATCGTGATTCGAATTAGCAATCTTTTATTTGCAGCGATACAATTGGTGCATTAGTCTCTAAGTATGAGATGTTTTCGCTTCGGCGCTCGGAACTTCATATCAGTTGGCTAAGAAACATAGTTCTATTGCTAGAAGCCTAAATAATTAATCTAAATGGAAAACTCTCTGATTCACAACCGTTATGAGTAAAAATTTTGAATGGGTGGCTCCAGACTCAGAATTACTGGAGAAAGAAGAAACAGCAGTAAAGCCCCCGTCTATGTATAACGTGATTCTGATGAATGACGACTATACACCGATGGATTTCGTGATTGAGATACTGGAGCGTTTTTTCGCGATGGATATCGATCAAGCGACTCAAGTTATGCTAAAGGTGCATTACGAAGGGAAGGCGATTTGTGGAACGTATACTGCTGAAGTTGCTGAGATGAAAGTGACACAAGTGTCACTACATTCGAAGAAACATGAACACCCATTGCTTTGTATCATGGAGCGAGCTTAGTACTTGCCGAACAACAAGGTTGTTCCTTAAGGGGGTCCCAATGCTTAACAAAGAACTAGAATCTAGTTTGAACAATGCTTTTGCCCGAGCCCGGGATAAAAGGCATGAGTATATGACTGTCGAGCATTTGTTGCTTGCATTGTTAGAAAATGGAGCAGCGAAAGAAGCATTAATCGCTTGTCGAGCGGATCTGGATGCTTTGCGTTCAGAGTTGGATGTGTTTATCGACAAAACCACACCCCTGATTCCGGAAAGTGACGAGACGCGGGAAACACAGCCAACCCTGAGTTTTCAGCGGGTATTGCAACGCGCGGTCTTTCATGTTCAGTCTTCCGGACGAAATGAAGTCACTGGTGCGAATGTTCTGGTCGCAATTTTTAGTGAGCAAGAATCTCAGGCAGCGTATCTGCTGAAAAAACATGATATTAGCCGTCTGGATATCGTTAATTTCATTTCTCATGGTATTACTAAAACATCCGGAGGCAGTGATGAATCTGCACCTGATTCTTTCGGTGCAGACAGCACAGAAGATACACCTTCTGAAGAACGTCTCGAAAACTTTGCAAGCAACCTGAACCAGTTAGCGAAAAATGGTCAAATTGATCCATTGATTGGACGGGACTATGAACTGGAACGAACTGTACAGGTCTTATGTCGTCGTCGTAAGAATAACCCACTATTGGTTGGCGAAGCCGGTGTTGGTAAAACTGCCATTGCTGAAGGACTTGCCTGGCGAATTGTCGAAGGACAGGTTCCCGAAATTATCAAAGACAGCGTGATCTATTCACTGGATATCGGTTCCTTGCTGGCAGGGACAAAATACCGCGGTGACTTTGAAAAACGTTTCAAAAATATCCTGAAACAGTTAGAGAAAGAAAAAGACGCAATTTTGTTCATTGATGAGATTCACACCATCATTGGTGCCGGTGCTGCATCGGGCGGACAGGTTGATGCCGCAAATTTAATCAAACCACTCCTGAGTAGCGGTAAGTTACGCTGCATCGGGTCTACCACTTATCAGGAATACAGTAATATTTTTGAAAAAGAACGAGCGCTTTCTCGTCGTTTCCAAAAAATTGATATTGCAGAGCCATCGTTGGATGACACCACGAAGATCTTGATGGGACTGAAAGCGAGATATGAAGCTCACCATGAAGTGCGTTACACCAATAAAGCGCTTCGGGCTGCGGTTGAGTTATCGGCGAAATATATCAACGAACGCCACTTACCTGATAAAGCGATTGACGTGATTGATGAAGCCGGTGCAAGAGCGCGTTTGGTGCCTGCGAGTCGGCGTAAAAAAACTGTCGGTGTCTCGGACATTGAAACGATGGTTGCGAAGATGGCTCGCATTCCTGAGAAATCACTGTCTTCTTCTGATAAGGATGTTTTACAAAGCCTCGATCAGAAAATGAAGATGTTGGTATTCGGACAGGATAATGCGATTGATGCACTAAGCGAAGCAATCAAGTTGTCGCGAGCCGGGTTAGGTGCCGAAAACAAACCCGTCGGTTCATTCCTGTTTGCAGGCCCGACAGGTGTCGGTAAAACCGAAGTGACTATTCAGCTTGCGAAGTTGATGGGAATTGAACTACTGCGGTTTGATATGTCTGAATACGGTGAGCGTCATTCAGTCAGTCGCCTGATCGGTGCTCCTCCGGGTTATGTCGGATACGATCAAGGGGGATTATTGACGGATGCTGTAATTAAACATCCTCATTCAGTCGTTTTGCTTGATGAAATTGAGAAAGCGCATCCAGATATCTTTAACCTGTTATTGCAAGTGATGGATAATGGTACTCTGACAGATAACAACGGACGCAAAGCGGACTTTCGCAATGTCATTATGGTCATGACGACCAATGCCGGTGTTGCAGAAACGGTGAAGAAATCAATTGGTTTGATTCAGCAGGATCATAGCCATGATGCGATGTCAGAGATCAAGAAGGTCTTTAGTCCAGAGTTTAGAAACCGGTTAGATAATATTATCTGGTTTAATGCACTGGATGAGCGAGTCATTCATCAGGTTGTCGATAAGTTCGTGGTTGAATTGCAAGCTCAACTGGATGCACGCGGAGTGTCGTTGGAGGTTTCTGAAGAAGCAAGACACTGGCTGGCACAGAAAGGTTACGATAAAGAGATGGGTGCACGTCCGATGGGACGAGTCATTCAGGACAAACTGAAAAAACCATTGGCAAACGAATTACTGTTCGGTGCTCTTGTGGATGGTGGAACCGTGAAAGTTTCTCTGAAAGATGATGAGCCTGTGTTCGAGTATATCGGTGCAAAAGAAGCCGCAATTCATTAATCATCTGTGAATTGTGGTGATAAAAAACGGAGCATTTTGCTCCGTTTTCTTTTTGGCAGACTACATGAGGGATTAACGGGCGCGGAAGACGATACGGCCTTTAGATAAGTCGTAAGGTGTCATTTCAACCGTGACTTTGTCTCCGGTAAGAATACGAATGTAGTTCTTACGCATTTTTCCTGAAATATGTGCAGTAACGACGTGACCGTTTTCCAGTTCAACACGGAACATTGTGTTAGGTAATGTATCAAGGACTGTTCCTTGCATCTCAATTACGTCTTCTTTAGCCATTTAATCCTCTTCAAAATGTGGCGAAAAATCCGGCATGTATTTTGCCGTCATCTCTGAAAATAGTAAAGTTGCGCGTATTCTACCCTTGCCAACGTTGATTTACTAGCCTTTGATGCGGTTGAAAGCGTGTTTTATAATTCATTGCTGGACATTCATCGATCTGATAACCCAGATATAGCCAAGTTTTTTGCTGTTGATGGCAATATTGAGCCTGCAATAGGACAGCCAGTGTTCCTAGTGAAAGCCTCTCATCCGGGTCATAGAAAGTGTAGAAAGCGCTTGCACTTTGCGGTAAGAGATCAGTGACGGCAATCGCAACGAGTTGTTCTGCCTTATAAACATGCAGATAGACTGTTTTGAGCCAACTGCAGGAAGAAAACTGGGCGAAATCTTCTCGGTTGGGAGGGTACATGGAGCCATTTCGATGACGCTGGTTGATGTAGCGTTTGTATAGAACATACCAGTCTGGATCCAGACTTTCTTTGACTTCCCAGCGAAACAGATTTGACTTGTTTAAGAGGCGTTTTTGACTTCTGCTGAGATGAAATGCGGTGATCGATACGCGAATCGCCTGACATAACTGGCAGCTATCACAATGAGGTTTATAGATCGTATCGCCACTTCTTCTGAATCCGTTGGCGAGTAACATTTCATACTGGGCAGGTGTATGTAGATCACCATCCATAGCAATCGCGACCCGCTCTTGCCGATCCGGTAAGTAGCTGCATGAATGATTATGGCTTAATCCTATTCGTATATTTTGCATAAAATTCGATCAGTCTGCTGATAAGTCCAATGATATCCACTGTGGTGAATAACAGCTGGGATCTATCTCTTTATATTTAAGTTTGGATAACGTTTTTATAAATTGGTCACGCTCAAGCTCTTCAGCACCCAAAGATGCCAAATGAGAATTCATGACCTGACAATCGATCAATTGTCCGCCATACCGGGAAAAATGCCGACAAAAGGCCCACAATCCGATTTTAGAAGCGTTAGTTTTTAAACTGAACATGGATTCACCGCAAAAGAGCTGCCCGATTTGAATCCCATATAATCCGCCAATAATTTCCGAGTCCTGCCAGACTTCAATTGAGTGACAGTAGCCTAAGCGAGATAGCCGTTGGTAAGCAGATTTCATTTCAGGCGTTAGCCAAGTTTCAGAGGGGGGGCGTGTGTCGGCACATAATTCTATAATTTTATCAGTACACTGGTTCATACTGATGGCATAGCTCGCTTTTCTCTGAAATTTACGGAGACTTTTGGCGGGTTTAAATGTCTTAGGTGAGATAATGGCTCTTGGTGAAGGGCTCCACCACAGAATTGGCTCTCCTGGACTGTACCAGGGAAAAATGCCCGAACGGTATGCAGCCAGAAGTCGATCCGGATGGAGATCGCCACCAAAGGCAAGTAACCCGTTTGGGTCGTCCAGTGCTTGATTGAGCGGTGGGAATGAATACTCATCCATGGCCAGTTCTGGGAGATAGATTGTCATATCAATTCAGTTCATCGGAGATCTATTTATGCGCTTGTTAATCCTGATCTTATTTGTTTTTCCTCTGATTGCAAATGCTGCTTATGAAAGAAATGTTGCGCGTCCAGTAAATCAAGTTGTTTTTGGTCAGATCGAGTCGGTGCGTTATTTTTCTCAGACAGAAGTGGTTCACGCCCGCGACAATGGTTGGCAAACTTTCATTGGTGCAGTCGCCGGTGGCATCATCGGTCATCAATTTGGTGATGGGCATGGTCAGTCACTGGCGACGATTGTGGGCTCGATTGCTGGTGGCGGTATTGCCCGGCATCATGCGACTCGCTCTTATCAAAGAGAGGATAAGGCGGTTGAATTATTGATTAAAGTTGAAGGAAAACGGTATATCGATGTGATTCAGGAAGTCGATCCCAACATGATTTTTACTCAGTCTGATCGGGTTCGTATTCTTTATTTCGATGATGGGGTTCGCGTCGATAAAGTCTATTAAGCGCAGAAGATCGATTCTAACAAGGTGCTTTTTCTATTGAATTGGCGTTTTTGAGACTAGTTTTCACTCAGGAATTTCGATAGTCTCACTATACGAAAAATTTTCACTGCTCATCAAAATAAACACGAGCGGTGCAAGGAAAACAATCTTTAGATGGAAAGCCTTACATTACAACCGATCAAAAGTATTCAGGGTGAAATCAATTTACCCGGTTCAAAAAGTGTATCCAACCGAGCGTTACTGTTGGCCGCCTTAGCCAAAGGGACGACGCGTTTGACCAATCTGCTCGATAGCGATGATATTCGCCATATGTTGAATGCGTTGAAATCACTGGGTGTATCCTATCGTCTTTCCGAAGATAAAACGATTTGTGAAGTGGATGGACTGGGTCATGCTTTTCAATCAGAGCGTGATGTTCTGGAACTGTTTCTCGGTAATGCCGGTACAGCGATGCGCCCTTTAGCAGCGGCTTTGTGTCTGGGAACCGGCACTTATACACTCACCGGTGAACCCCGTATGAAAGAGCGGCCGATTGGCCATTTGGTCGATGCATTACGTCAGGCGGGTGCGGATATTCAGTATCTGGAGAATGAACACTTTCCGCCACTGCGGATCCAAGGGACGGGACTGAAAGGTGGAACCGTTCGTATTGACGGGTCTATTTCCAGCCAGTTTTTAACGGCCTTCCTTATGTCAGCCCCATTGGCTGATAGTGAAACGCGGATTGAGATTGTCGGTGAATTAGTTTCTAAACCCTATATCGATATTACGCTGCATATTATGGCTACATTTGGTATCTCTGTTACCAATAACGATTATCGCGAATTTATCATCCAAGGCGGACAGTCCTATGTGTCGCCCGGTGATTTTCTCGTTGAAGGCGATGCTTCGTCAGCCTCTTATTTTCTTGCCGCTGCTGCGATTCAAGGCGGCTCGGTGAAAGTCACAGGGATCGGAAAAAACAGCATTCAGGGTGATATTCATTTTGCCGATGCGCTAGAAAAAATGGGCGCTAAGATTGAATGGGGAGACGACTATATCTGTGCTCACCGTGGTACGTTAAAGGCTGTCGATATGGATTTCAATCATATTCCTGATGCGGCAATGACGATCGCAACCACAGCATTGTTTGCTGAAGGCACCACGACAATTCGTAATGTATATAACTGGCGAGTGAAAGAAACTGATCGTCTGACCGCGATGGCCACGGAACTCCGCAAAGTCGGAGCTCAGGTTGAAGAAGGGGAAGATTATATCGTGATTACCCCACCCGTGGTTTTGCAACATGCGGCAATTGACACCTATGATGACCATCGTATGGCAATGTGCTTTTCATTGGTTGCTTTGAGTGAAACTCCGGTGACGATTAATGATCCGGGGTGTACGTCGAAGACTTTTCCTGATTATTTTGACCGTTTGAAGGGCTTAAGTCGTTCGCATGATGTGTAATCACGGATGACAGAGCGCAGCAAATAGCATCTATATACCAAAATATGCCGCTTACATGACGTAAGTGGCATAAATCAACGACATGAATGCGCTTCTATCGTGTTGCGCTGGCCTCACTCTGAAGCGTAAATTCTTTAGACAGTTGATGTGCTAAATATTTGAACATATTAAATACCGCGGTTGTTTTTGCAGTTGGTAAGCCTTGTTCATCAAGAAAATAGTTGCCTTTAAATACCAGTACACCGTCTTTTTCTTCAACGGACTCTGCACGCATCCCTTCAATGTAATGTTCATGTTCCTGAATCAATTGATTGGCAATCATTAGCAGATCTGAAGTGGAAATGGCTTTCTTATTGTTCATTCGTACCTCCTTTCATCCAAGTCGGCCCATTTTATACCGAAATGACTCTGATATGCAGTTTTTGTGAGGAAGAGCTTGTTCAGAAGCCAGAATTATGGTGGCTATCATGGCTTATTCTGTGACTTATCCCATAGAACGGTGGATTTTTTTCGAGAGATGTCGAGAGTCCATTTAGTATACGCAGGCAGTTTGAGATAGCCGTTTGAGAATATGCACCAGCATACAAGACGGTATCCTGAGTGAGATTACCTGAGTGTCTATCTGAATTTTAGACTAAGCTAAAATTCGATTCGGACAATTGTCGAGCAATTAAGTATCAATTTGCAAAAACAGGTTGATCTTCTTGTTATCTCGCTCGATAGTAAAAAGAAGCTAATTTTGAGTGTAATTGCGGCCAAGTTCGCATTTGGATTAAGGACATTTGAGTCAATTATGGGTAAATCACTGGTTATAGTGGAGTCTCCAGCCAAAGCTAAAACGATTAATAAATATCTTGGCCGAGACTATATTGTGAAGTCTAGTGTCGGTCATGTCCGAGATCTTCCTACCTCTGGTCAAGCAAGTTCAACCAAAAAATCAACACCTGTTTCAACGAAACATTTAAGTGCAGAAGAAAAAGAACGTTTAAAAAAAGAGAAAGAACGCAATGCACTGATTAAAAAAATGGGGGTTGATCCATACCATGGTTGGGAAGCGAATTATCAGGTGCTTCCGGGCAAGGAAAAAGTCGTTTCTGAACTTCAGAAGTTAGCAAAAGATGCTGACTGCGTTTACCTCGCAACGGATTTGGACCGTGAGGGGGAAGCTATCGCATGGCATTTACGTGAGATTATCGGCGGAGAAGAAGACCGCTACAAACGCGTCGTCTTTAATGAAATCACCAAGAATGCGATCCAACAGGCTTTCAATGAGCCCGGTGAACTGAATATGGATGGTGTGAATGCTCAGCAAGCACGTCGTTTTATGGATCGTGTTGTGGGGTTCATGGTTTCTCCGCTGTTGTGGAAGAAAGTTGCTCGTGGCTTGTCGGCAGGTCGGGTTCAGTCCGTGGCGGTCAAGCTACTGGTTGAAAAAGAACGAGAAATTAAGGCATTTGTGCCGGAAGAGTTTTGGGATATTCATGCTGATACTCAAACCCCGGATAGTAAAGCCCTACGCTTGCTTGTTGCACAGAAAGATGGTGTGGCATTTAAGCCATTGAATGAGCAGGATGCAACAACAGCGGTTCGCGTGCTTGAGTCGGCACAATATGAGGTGTGTAAGCGGGAAGACCGCCCCACATCGAGCAAACCTTCTGCACCATTTATTACCTCGACATTGCAACAAGCCGCAAGTACGCGTTTGGGATATGGTGTGAAGAAAACCATGATGCTCGCGCAACGTTTGTACGAAGCGGGTTATATCACTTATATGCGGACGGACTCGACGAATCTGAGTTCCGAAGCTGTTGATGCTGTCCGGGATTATGTGCAGACAAACTTCGGAGACGCGTATCTACCCGACAGTCCCAATGTCTATGGCAGTAAAGCGGGGGCTCAAGAGGCCCATGAGGCAATTCGTCCCTCAGATGTCAATGTTCTGGCTGATTCGCTCGAAGGGATGGAAGCCGATGCACATAAACTATACACATTAATCTGGAATCAGTTTGTTGCTTGTCAGATGACGCCAGCACGCTATGATTCAACCACAATTAGTGTGAAAGCTGCTGAGTATACCCTGAAAGCGAAGGGGCGTATTCTGAAGTTTGATGGTTGGACTTGTGTTCAGAGACCTATGGGTAAGAATGAAGATCAAATTCTGCCGGGTGTGCAAATCGGAGAAACGTTATCTTTAGAGGCATTGGATCCGAAGCAACACTTTACCAAACCACCAGCAAGATATACCGAAGCCGCGCTTGTAAAAGAGCTTGAGAAACGCGGAATCGGTCGCCCATCGACTTATGCATCGATTATCTCCACAATCCAAGATCGCGGTTATGCAAAAATTGAGCAACGACGTTTCTATGCTGAAAAAATGGGTGAGATTGTCACTGATCGTTTAGATGATAGTTTCAATGACCTGATGAACTATGATTTTACTGCCCGAATGGAAGAGAAGTTGGATCAGATTGCTGAAGGGCATGTGAAGTGGAAGGGTGTTCTTGATAACTTCTTCAGCGATTTTTCTGTCTCTCTGGAGCAAGCAGAGATGCAGGAAGAAGATGGAGGTATGAAGCCGAATCATATCGTTTTGACGGATATCGAGTGTCCGACATGCTCTCGGCCGATGGGGATTCGTACCGCGTCCACTGGAGTATTCCTCGGATGTTCGGGATATGCTTTACCACCGAAAGAACGTTGTAAGACGACGATCAATCTGGGTGATGAAGATGGGGTGATTAATGTCCTTGAAGAGGATGTTGAAACCGCTGCCTTACGGGCAAAAAAACGGTGTCCTATTTGTGAAACAGCAATGGATGCTTATCTGATCGATGATAAGCGGAAATTACATGTCTGTGGTAATAACCCGAATTGTGACGGTTATATCGTCGAACATGGTGAATTCAAAGTTAAAGGATATGATGGGCCTGTTGTCGAATGTGACAAATGTGGCGCAGATATGGTGCTGAAAAATGGTCGTTTCGGCAAATATATGGGATGTACCAATGAGTCGTGTAAAAATACCCGTAAGATCCTGAAAAATGGTGAGGTTGCCCCACCGAAGGAAGAACCGGTTCATTTCCCAGAGTTACCCTGTGAGAAATCGGATGCTTATTTTGTTTTGCGTGATGGGGCATCCGGGCTGTTTATGGCTGCCAGTAATTTCCCTAAGTCGAGAGAAACCCGGGCGCCGTTAGTTGAAGAATTTGTGCGTTTTGAAGAGCGTATCCCTGATAAGTTTAAGTACCTGGCTTCTGCGCCAACCCATGATCCTGATGGCGCTCCCGCCGTCATTCGGTTTAGCCGTAAATCGAAAGAGCATTATGTGCGTACGGAAGTTGACGGCAAACCTACTGGCTGGACCGTTTTGTATGTTGATGGTCAGTGGCAAGTCACAGATAAGAGAAAAAAAGCAAAATCATAAGAACTAAGGCAGCAAATCGCTGCCTTTTTTATATTATGATTGATGTATTGTTTGGATATTTCGGCAGTATCGGGATCGGTAGAGCGGCTTAGTGAAGATTTCATACCAGTCCCTTGTTCAGTGCCGTAGCATGATGTTCATAATATTCTTACTTTTTTTCCTTTCTGTGAACTAGCTTGGGAGTTGGAGAGGCTAACCGATAAGTGCTTCACTAGTTTGATGTTTCAATTTTGTATTCTGTGGTAATCCCGATAACTTATAAACAGTTATAAACAATGTGTTGCATTATTTTTTGTAACATGAGAGAGATTAAAAAGTAAGTACCGACCTATGGCACTAGGTTGCAGCAGATTATAAAAAGTAATATGGAGTTTCAATCATGGCTGGTGTATTGAGTATGATCCTAGCTGGTGGTGAAGGATCTCGGTTGAGACCTTTAACTGAAGGCAGAAGTAAACCCGCAGTTCCATTTGGAGGAAGCTATCGACTAATTGATTTTGCTCTGAACAACTTTGTTAATGCGGATTTAATGCGGATTTACGTATTGACCCAATTTAAGTCCCAATCACTTTATGTCCACCTGAAAAAAGGTTGGAATGTGTCTGGTATTACGGATCGATTTATTGATGTTATTCCTGCTCAGATGAGAGATGGGAGACGTTGGTATGAAGGAACCGCTGATGCTATTTATCAAAATGTTCGTTTTATCGAACTTGCCTCACCTGATTATGTTTGTATATTTGGCTCGGATCATATCTATAAAATGGACGTCCGCCAAATGTTGGATTTCCATAAACAAACAGATGCTTATCTGACTGTCTCTGCGCTACGAATGCCAATCAAGGAGGCATCCCAGTTTGGTGTAATTGAAGTTGACCATGATGGAAAGATGATCGGTTTTGAAGAAAAGCCGGACAACCCTAAGCCGATTCCCGGAGAACCGGAGTGGGCGTTAATTTCAATGGGCAACTATATTTTTGATGCAGACGTTCTTTGCGATGAATTGAAAAAAGATGCAGTCAATGAATATTCCAGCCATGATTTCGGGAAAGATATCATTCCGAAACTTTTCCCTGAAGGTCATGTCTATGTTTACGATTTCTCGACAAATAAAATCAAAGGTGAAAAAAAAGCAACCTATTGGCGAGATGTCGGAACCATCGATTCTTATTGGGCTGCCAACATGGACTTGTTGAGTAATGAGCCCTTATTTTCCCTATACAACCGGAGTTGGCCACTCCATACCTATTATCCACCGTTACCACCGGCAACATTTGTGGATGCCGATGATCGTCGCGTCAAGATCACGGATAGTCTGGTGTCGGTAGGTAGCTACATTCAAGGGGCGACGATCTTTAAATCAATTCTTGGCTATCGGAGTAATATTGCAGCTGGTTCTCATATCAGTGAATCTGTTATTTTAGGTGATGGAAAGATTGGTGCAGGTTGTACTATCAAACGGACGATTATTGATAAGTATGTTGAAATTGCTCCCGGCACCGTGATTGGTGAAGACTTAGAATTGGACAGGAAACGGTTCTATGTCTCTGAAGGAGGAATTGTTGTGATTGCAAAAGGAACGAAAGTTGGATTCTAACATGAAACAAATCGATGTATGGTTTACCGTTTCAGAAGTTGAAGGGATTATAAAAAGTGGTGGTTTAGCCGATGTCGCAAAAGCGCTTCCGACAGCTTTGAGTGGCATGGGACATCGTGTAAGAATTGTATTGCCGGGTTATCGTCTCGTACCGAACAGAACTGACACAGCCGTGATTCTGGAGACTGAATTGTCTCACTGGCCTCATACGGCTTATCAAGTTCGTAAGTTTGACCGAGACGGTGTTGAAATTTACTTGATTGACTGTGATAAATATTTTGATCGGCCGGAGTTGTATTCTGAACATAATCGAGCCTATGCCGATAATGGAGAACGGTTTGGATTCTTTTCTGCTGCGGCATTGGATGTTTTACCAAAATTGGGTATTCAGCCTGATATCATTCATGCCAATGATTGGCATACCGGATTCGTCCCTTTCTTATTAAAAACACGTTATGCCAATGATCCCTATTTTCAGCGGATGAAGAGTGTATTGACGATCCATAATGCTCTATTTAAAGGGGTATTTTCTTATGATGAATTAGAAATCATCCCTGAATTGCATTTAAGTGGTATGGGGGCCCTACAGTATGGGCACGGCTATGTGAGTGCACTGAGAGTTGGCATCGCGTATGCGGATAAGATTAATGCTGTCAGTCGTCACTATGCTGCTGAGTTACTGACACCACTTGGTGCCCACGGATTAGTCGATGATTTTGTCCGTCGCGAGAGAGATTTGTTCGGTATTATTAATGGTTGTGATTACTCGGAGTGGGATCCCCGAATTGACAGTTATATTCCACGAAATTACACCAATGAGCCCGACTCTTTACAAGAAGGGAAAGTAACCTGTAAACGTCAGCTACAAGAAGAATTGTTATTGCCAACCCGTGATGTCCCCGTGTTTGGAATGGTTTGTCGTTTGACCTATCAGAAAGGATTTCACTATTTGCTGCCGATTCTGGAACAGTTTCTGAGAAATGACGTGCAATTGGTGATTGTCGGGACAGGGGAGCCGGAGATAGCAAATCGCCTGCACCAAATATCTGCAACATCATCACAGAAATTTGCGTTTGTTGATGCTTACAGCAACCGTTTTGCTCATTTGGTTGAAGCTGCCTCTGATTTCTTTCTGATGCCCTCTGAGTTTGAAGCGTGTGGATTAAACCAGATTTATAGCATGGCTTATGGCACGTTGCCGATTGTCCGAGAGGTTGGTGGACTGAAAGATACTGTTTTTGATTATGACCACTTTCCCGATAAAGCGACAGGGTTCAGTTTTACTGAACCGACACCGGAAGCATTACTCATTTGTATGCAACGTGCATTACTGTTCTATTTGCAGCAGCCAGAGAAAAAGTTAGCGATACAACTGCGGGCGATGGAGCAAGATTTTCGTTGGGAAGAGTCTGCTCAGCAGTATGTCCAAATGTACGAAGCTGCATTGATGGGCTACTCGCATACGAATTGATTTTTATTCTATTGAGAAAATGATTGAGTAAAAAAAGCACCGTTAACGGTGCTTTTTTATTCCGGCTCGACGAGCAAACGGGAGTTGTATACTTCGGGAAATGTATACGATAGTAAAAAGCTTATTCAACAAATTAAATTTGCCGAGCTAGCTCGTCGCGTCTTGCCTGAGAAATCACAGACCAATGTTTTCCTTCAATCGCACCTTCTAATGCCCATAGGAGCTCTAGTGGTGGTTGTGTAGCGGGATGAGAGCTCAAAATCGCTTTATATGCGCTGAGAGAACCTTTTTGATGAAGCTCTTCAACTGAATTAATCCCTGCTTTACGTAGCATGCGTTCAGTTGCTAAGCGAAGGTTAGGCAGATCTTTCAAGCGTTTCGGTTTTGTCTCTACATGGGTCGTTTTTTCATTTTTTGCATTCAAATAGGCTTGTTTTGCAATATTGAAAATCGTGTCCGCATCATTCCAATAGTCTGCGGGCAGTGCAAAATATTTAGTCACAACAGGAAACCCACGTTTTGTATACACATAAGGTTCAAAACCTTTTGCTTTAAATGTTTCCAGTGAGTGACTGTCCGCCCGTATATGTAGTTTGTTTTGAACGACAAGTGCAAACATGATGTCGTTGACGAAAATACCAAACCCGCCGAACATTGAGCGTGATTTGACACGGCCTAGTTGTTCAAAAAGCCGCATTGAATCTCTAAGAATTGGTTTATCCATGCTTTTACGTCTCGGTGTATTTTTAAATGAATACGCCACCAAAGTCAGGTCCGAGAATGTAGCAAAAGAATGCAGAAGATATGTTAACAGAACGTCAAATGATTGACGAACATGAAATGCATTTTTGCCATCGGTAACCCCGCTACCTATCATTTTCATGGTTTAGGCCGGAGGCTTTGCGTCCCATCTTTTCAGATGGTTTGCCCTGTGCGTGACACTTTTCCAGTACGGAATTATGAAGTAAGTATGCTAATAACCACTCCACAATGTGTGATTCTAGTCCAATTAATAAAGGTTATCAATAGAAAGAAAGTGGTTGGAGGAATGACCACCCTCCAACGAAATGTAAAATTAATGTTATTTTTTATTTAAATCTTTTACGGTATTGCGTTCCACAATTTCAGGATGCATTTCAAACGTGCGGCGCTCATGCTCTTTACTTTTGATCCGTTCCAATAAGATTTCAAAAGCGTTTTTCCCGACCCGACGTTTCGGTTGGTGAATCGTTGTCAGTGGCGGAGAAAAATATTCAGAGATCTCAATATTGTCGTAACCGATCACCGAGATATCCTCAGGAATCTTGATGCCTCTTTGTTGTAAGCGACTTATGAGTCCTAAAGCCATCGTGTCATTGAAGCAAAAAACAGCAGTGGGCTGTTCATCCATCGCAATAATTTTATCAGCAGCCAAAACTGCTGTATCACATTCGAAGTTACCTTCTAGTATCCAGTTTTCATTCGGGGTCAAACCAGCTTCTGCCATGGCTCTGTAAAACCCTTGAATCCGTTCCTGACAAGCCGCTTTTGATAAATGTCCACTCAGACAAGCAATATCGCGGTGACCTTTATCAATCAGATACTTAGTTGCAAGGTAGCCGCCTTCTTCTGAGTTATCGATGATTTTGTCGGCTTGTGAGCTTTCAGGCCCCCAGTCCATAATGACTTTGGGAATATCACTATAGGTTTCGAGCATTTCCAGAAGCTCGGCAGTCAGGTCAGAACACATGACTAACATGCCATCGACCCGTTTTTCAGCCAGCATCCGGATGTAGTCGCGTTGCTTTTCGTATAAGCCACCGGTATTACATAAGATGAGCGTGTAGCCTTGTCGGTAACAATAACTTTCAACACCATCGATGACTTCAGAGAAGAAGGGGTTGGTCGACTGAGTTACTAACATGCCGATTGTACGCGTTGAGTTACACTTCAAACTCCGAGCCACAGCACTTGGTGCATAGTTCAGAGTTTTCACGGCTTCCATGACTTTTTCTTGAGTCGTTTCTGCCACAAATCGAGTTTTGTTAATTACATGTGAAACAGTTGTTGTTGAAACTCCCGCCAAGCGGGCAACGTCTTTTATCGTAGCCATAGGTATTGTCCTGTCGCTTATGCTGAAGATCCAGCAATCCGGAGCAAATCACAATTGAATGTTTAGTTATGAAGATTTTATCTATTTGTATAATCGGATAACCCGCACAGAAATGACATTCCGAGGTTATTCTGCGATAAGGACAAAAACCGCTAAATTTAGCGGTTTTTGTCTAGGGGCTGTTGACCTTTCGTGATGGTTTTTGCAGCAATTTGTCGTGCATTTAGTCAAGGCAGGTCATGTGAAGTGTAGCGATCTACATGAACCATGACCTAACGCTGGATAAATGAGCGACAAATGCTGCCCAAAGGGTTCATCTGAACGTGTCTTGCTCTTTGTTACGGGTCATTTGCTTAGGATAGCTAAGCGGCATGCCCCGCGCCGCGATCAATACCCGTTCAGATTGAACAAAATTCAACCACGAAAGGTCAACAGCCCCTAGTATAGAATATGCTTTAACCGCGAATTTTAGACTGCCGATTCAGTAATAGCAATCAAAATGAAGCACTCGTTCCACTCAACGGCTGAATCCAGACCGTAAGTCTTGATTCACATGCAGAGATAACATCATGCTACCGCTCTTGTTTTAACGGTTTTTCGACGGTCGCTTCCTGATTAGCAACCCAGTTTTTCAAATAGCGCCAAAACCTTCCCAACGTTTCATACCAATATTTTTCTGTCTGCTCGAGATAAATCGCCTTAGGGGCATATTTTATCCACGGTTGCGCTATATTTTTATAGGACAGGTAGTTGGTCGGTGCCGGGATCGGAGTTAGTCCGGCTGATTGAAATTCATGCAACGCACGATCCATATGACTGGCAGAGGTGACGAGCACTAATTTTCGCGATCCGACAAAACTCGCGGCTAACTGGGCTTCTTCCCAAGTATCTCTGGCACTTTCCAGTAACACAATATCTGATTTTGCCACACCGAGTGATAAGGCTACTCTTGCCAGCATTCGGGCATGACTGAATCGAGTACCACCTGCATATCCGGAAAGAATTAGGCGAGACCCCGGATACATCCGCATGATTCGGATCCCTTCAGTAAGCCGCATCAGCGCTGAGCGACTGAGCTGAGATGTCGGTGGGAGTTGGTCATCGACGATATGACCACTGCCGAGAACCATAATGTAGTCAATGCTACCCTCAACGGGTAAAAAAGCTGAATACTTACGTTCCAATGGTGCGAGAAGGCGATCTGAAACGGGTTGAAATGATGCTAGAAACAGCAACGAGTAAGAGAACAGAACAATCAGGCAACCGGTTTTCCTTTTTGTTGAAAACATAATCATCATGAGGCCAATAAAACCGATGATGAGCAAGGCGGGAAGGGGCATCATTAATGCAGCTATGATTTTTTTAAGCTCAAACATATAAGAAATAGTCCGAAAAAACAGCAATTGAGATTAAAAACGAATAATCCTCTTTATTCCTGCCATTCCTATGACAGAATAGCAGCACGATTCGTTATCATAACTCAAGCTACTGTGACTGAAGATCGCAATTTCGACGATATTGCCCACAAATTTGCAAAAAATATATATGGCTCTGACAAAGGTATGATCCGACAGACCATCGTATGGGAAGATATTCAAACTATTTTAACATCATTTCCTCCGGAACAGCTGCCACTTTCGGTGCTGGATGCCGGTGGCGGGTTGGCACAGCTATCGCAACGGCTCGCGATGCAGGGACATCAGGTGACATTATGTGATCTTTCTTCTGAAATGTTGCAGTTGGCGCAAACCGATATTGAAAAAAATGGTCTGCTTGCGCAGTATCGCTTTGTCCATGCGGCAGTACAGGATATGCAACAATATCTCACTGATCCGGTTGACTTCTTGATGTTTCACGCCGTGATGGAGTGGCTAGCCGATCCGAAGGATGCGTTGGAAAAATTACTGGCTCAGGTTCGGAGCGGTGGCGTTGCGTCTATCATGTTTTACAATCATCACGGATTAGTTCTGAAAAATGTCATATGCGGGAATATCCCCCATGTATTAGAGGGTATGCCATATCGCAAACGATTTAAGTTGCAGCCGCAGCAAGGCCTGAATCCAGAGGTCGTCTATCAATGGATAGAAGCTTGTGGATTCAGTATTGAAGGCAAAAGTGGTATTCGCTCGTTCAGTGATTACATTGGTAATCGCCAGAATATGGGAGAATACACGGAAGAAGATTTACTGGCGCTTGAAAGGCAATTATGTCGGCAAGAGCCTTATTTATCTCTGGGTCGTTATATTCATGTATGGGCCAGAAAAAAGTAAAAATGATGGAAACAATGATAGACGAATTGGCGCAACAAGCCGAAGTACAACCAATCGATGAATTGGTTGGATGGGTCAGGCAGCATGACTTGTCTCTCAACCTGGATACCGAGCGGCTCGCATTTTTGATTGCGATAGCCGTATTGAGTCGGGATCGCTTTGATGACGAACTCGGTGAAGGGGAATTACATGATGCATTTGCGATCGTCACTCGGTTATTTGATGAGACCGGTGAAGCATCCGCTTTTCGGGCCAATAATGCGATCAATGAATTGGTTCACCAGCGGCTTATCCGGCGTTTTACCAGTGAAGTGACCGATGGTGCGAGTATCTATCGATTGTCGCCATTGGCAATAGGCATCACTGATTATTATCTGCGTCATCGTGAATTTTCTAAACTGAAGTTGTCGATTCAACTGTCGATTGTTGCGGATGAAATGGCAAAAGCCAGAGAAGCGGCTGAAAAAGGTGGCACGGAGTCTCACTGGCAAAAGAATGTTTATGGCATCTTGAAATATTCCGTGGGTGAGATTTTTGATCAGATCGATCTCAACCAGCGAGTGATGGATGAGCAGCAACAAGAGATCAAAGAACAGATTGCCCAGTTGTTGAATAAAGATTGGCGTGATGCCATTCAAAATTGTGAATCACTCTTGTCAGAGACGTCATCGACGTTGAAAGAGTTGCAGGATACGCTTCAGACTGCCGGTGATGAAATGCAGACGCAGATCCTTGATATTCAGGAATGTGTTTATGGTGAATCCGGACTGACGTTTATTGAAGAAACATTATTTCAGTTGCAGCTCAAACTCGATCGAATTATCAGTTGGGGTCAACAGGCTATTGATTTATGGATCGGTTACGACCGGCATGTGCATAAATTCATCCGGACCGCGATTGATATGGACCAAAACCGTGCGTTTAGTCAGCGCTTACGTCAGTCGATGAACGACTACTTTGAGGCCCCTTGGTTCCTCACTTTTGCCGATGCTGAGCGCTTCATGGATATGCGGGATGAAGCCTTGGTTCTCCGTGACGATGAAGTCACAGGACAAGTCCCCGAAGATGTTGAATACGAAGAGTTTCAACAGGTCAACGATGTGCTGGCAGAGCAGATCGGTGAGATGCTGACCGTGCATAAAGAGCAAGGTACACCGATTGATCTCGGCATCATTTTAAAGAATTACCTCACAGAACATCCAAAAACGCATCATTTTGATTTAGCCAGAATCGTGGTCGATCAGGCCGTCCGGTTAGGATATTCAGCGTCTGATTATCAGGCGATTCAACCGGATTGGCAGGCAATCAATGAATTTGGTGCAAAGGTACAAGCAAATGTCATCGACAGATATGAATGAATACATGCCAGAGAAACTGGTTAAAGCACTTTCCAATCCGTTATTTCCGGCACTGGATAGTTTATTACGTGCCGGCAGGCATGTTTCCGGTGAAGATATGGATAATCACACATTTTTGTCCGATTTTGAGCCTGAGCTGGCTCAATTTTATCAGCGTTATAATACTGAGTTGGTGCGTGCTCCCGAAGGTTTCTTCTATTTAAGACCGCGTTCCACATCATTGCTTAACCGGAGTGTGTTATCCGAACTCGATATGTTGGTCGGCAAGGTGCTTTGCTTTTTATATCTCAGTCCTGAAAGACTGGCCCATGAAGGGATTTTTACACATCAGGAATTGTATGAAGAGTTACTCACGCTGGTCGATGAGAAGAAGCTGATGCGGTTGGTGACTTTCCGGGCCGGCGGGTCGGATCTGGATCGGGAAAAGCTATTTGAAAAAGTCAGGACGTCCTTAAGAAAACTGCGCCGAATGGGCATGCTGGTCGTTCTGGGAGAAAGTGAAAAGTTTCGGATTACCGAGGCGGTCTTCCGTTTTGGTGCAGATGTCCGTGTCGGTGATGACATGCAAGCAGCACAATTGAGATTGATTCGTGACGGTGAAGCGGTCATTCCAGGCCAAGACGTTCATGAAGTGGCGGAAGATATCGATGAGGCGGCAGCAGAAACGACCTCATCAGAAGCATTAACAGGATTTGAAGGTGAAGCATGATTGAAAGAGGTAAGTATCAATCGCTGACCATGATCAACTGGAACGGTTTTTTTGCCCGTACATTTGATATCGATAATTTGGTCACCACGCTTTCCGGCGGGAATGGTGCGGGGAAATCAACCACAATGGCGGCCTTTATCACCGCACTGATCCCGGATCAAAGCCTGCTGCATTTTCGTAATACCACTGAAGCGGGTAGTTCTCAGTCTTCGAGAGACAAGGGATTACACGGTAAACTTCAACCCGGCACCTGTTATGCAGCGTTGGACGTGGTCAACTCGCGCAAGCAGAGAGTGTTGTTTGCCGTCAGGTTACAACAGGTTGCCGGTCGGGATAAAAAAGTCGATATTAAACCGTTTCTGGTGCAGGGAATCCCCAGCCATATCCGGCCCACTGATATTTTGATTGAAACACTCTCCGATCAACAGGCGCGGGTTAGGGCCGTCAGTGAAGTCAAAGATGCTGTTGCAGGTTTGGAAGGGACGCAGTTCAAAACATTTAGCTCAGTGGTGGATTATCACACCCAGATGTTTGAATTTGGCGTTATCCCGAAGAAAATGCGTTCGAGCAGTGATCGTTCCAAATTCTATCGTTTGATTGAAGCATCCTTGTATGGCGGGATTTCCAGTGCGATAACGCGCTCGTTGCGGGACTATTTATTACCGCAAAATGGTGGTGTGAAAAAAGCGTTTCAGGATATGGAAGCAGCTCTTCGGGAAAACCGGATGACGCTTGAAGCGATCAAAACCACCCAAGCGGATCGGGATTTGTTCAAACACCTGATTACTGAATCGACCAACTATGTTGCGTCTGATTACATGCGTCATGCGAATGAGCGCCGTAGTAAAGTTGAACAGGCCCTAACATTCCGCCAGACCTTGTTTGGAGCGCAGCAAACCTTAGTCACGCAAAGTGAGTTGCTCACACGTGTGAAAGAGGAACTGGATGAACTGACAGCGCATGAATCGGCATTGGAACAAGATCACCAAAGTGCATCTGATTATTTGCAATTGGTTCATAACGCTTTGCGTCAAAAGGAAAAAATTGAGCGTTACCGAGACGATTTGGAAGAGCTGAATGAACGGCTAGAAGAACAACTGATGGTGGTTGAGGAGGCTCAGGAACAGACGCATGAAGCAGAGTACAATGCCACGATTCTAGAAGATGAAGTCGATAGTCTGAAGTCGCAACTGGCTGATTATCAGCAGGCACTGGATGTTCAACAAACCAGAGCACTCCAGTATCAGCAAGCGGTTCAGGCACTCGAAAAAGCGAAAACAGCACTGGATGATGAAAGTCTGACGGCTGAAAATGCATCGCAGAAAATTCAGACGTTGAACCAGTCACAACACGAGATGACCGAGCGAGTTTTGCAACTGAAACATCGTTTGGATATGTCGGCTGCTGTCGCATCTCAGTTTGAGCAGGCATTTCAGTTAGTTCAATCCGTACTCGGTGATGTAACTCGCCAAACCGCCCATGAGCACGGTGTGTCACTGATTGAAAAATCGCGACAGTGCAACCAATTGATTGCTCAGGAAAACCAGTGGTACACCCGTCAAAGTGAAGTTTCTCGTCAGTTAGAGCGGCAGAACCATATCGTCGCACTGGCAGAGTCCTACCAACAGGAACATCGGGAAAGTCTTGAGGATGAATCCGCGATTGATGAAGCGCGTGAGAAGCATCAAGAAGTGCTGGATGTTGTCGAAGAAGAGTTGATCGCACTGCGGGAATCACGCAGTGATTTACGCCGTAATCAAGAAGATGTCCGAGCGCAAATTCAGCGATTAGAACAGATTGCACCACAATGGATTGTTGCGCGTAATGCGTTGGATGATTTGCGAGCACAGAGCGGCGAAGCGCTGGAAAATTCACAGGCCGTATTTTCTCATATGCAGCATACGCTGGAACGAGAAAAACAGCAGACATCAGAGAAAGAAAAATTAGCATTACAGCGTCACAATCTTGAACAAGACATTGAACGTCTGGCTTCTCCCGGAGGAGCCAATGATGCCCGGTTAAAATCGCTGGCCGACTCATTAGGCGGCATGTTGTTATCTGAAATTTATGATGATATTACGCTGGAAGACGCACCTTATTTTAGTGCGATGTACGGTCCTGCCAGACACGCTATCGTCGTTTCTGATTTGTCAGAAATTCAGGCGCGTTTAGCCGAGTTGGATGATTGTCCTGAAGATGTATACATCATTGAAGGGGATGTCGATGCTTTTGATGACAGTTCATTTGATGCCGATGAACTTGAAGGTGCAGTATGTGTTCGTCTGAATGACCGTCAGATTCGTTATTCCCGTTTCCCTGAGATTCCTTTATTTGGCCGGGCTGCAAGAGAGCAGCGATTGGAACAACTGCGGGCGCAGCGAGATGATATTGTTGAGTTGCACGCCAAAGCGTCATTTGATGCTCAAAAGAGCCAACGTTTGTATCAGGCCTATCAGACTTTTGTTGCTTCTCATATGACAACCGTGTTTGAAGCCGATCCGGAACAGGCACTTCAGACGTGCCGTGAACAGTTAAATCAGTTTGGTCGTTCTTTGACTGAGTTGGCACATCAGGAACAACAGTTACAGACGCGACAACAGCAGAGTAAAAATGCATTATCAAGTCTTGAAAAGGTTGCCCCATTTGTTCACTTATTGGCTGATGACACATTACAGGATCAAGCCAGTGAGATTGAAGAAAGACTTGCGGAGCTGGACGAGGCCAAACACTTTTTAACGCAACACGGTACGACTATTGAGCAATTGAGTCATTGTATCAATGCCCTCGAAAACGATCCGGAGCAGTTTGATGCACTGGAAAGTGAGTATCATGAGGCTGATCAACGGTTGCAGCAGGTGAAAACTCAAATCTTTGCGATCTCAGATCTGATTGAGCGTCGCCATCATCTACAGTATTCCGATGCCGTAGCATTGGTCAATCAGGGCGATGCTCTGAGTGAACAGCTGAAAGAAAAATTACAACTTGCCGAGTCACAGCGCGGCGTGGCAAGAGAAACGCTGAAACAGCGGCAGGGTCAGGTCAGTCAGTACAACCAAGTACTGGCCTCACTCAAGAGTGCGCATCAGTCAAAACTCGAAACCGTGCGGGAGTTTGAGCAAGAGTTACAAGAGTTGGGTGTACATACCGATGCGAGCGCACTGGAACGCGCAGAAAGCCGTAAAAATGAGCTTTATGAGCGTTTACATGTTTCTCGGCAACGACAGAGTGAATTGGAGAGAACGCGGACATCGACCGAAATGGAGATGGCATCGCTGAGCCGGCAACTGAAGAAGGTTGAGAAAGAGTATCGTGAGCTCAGAACGTTTATTGTGAATGCCAAAGCCGGATGGTGCTCGGTGCTGAGACTGGCACGGGAGCATGATGTTGAGCGACGTTTACATCGACGGGAACTGGCTTATTTGTCAGCCGGTGAACTGCGTTCCATGTCCGATAAGGCATTAGGTTCTCTGCGTCTGGCGGTTGCCGATAATGATACGCTGAGAGACGCTTTACGTCAGTCTGAGGATAATGCCAGACCGGAACGTAAGGTGCTCTTTTATATCGAAGTGTATCAGCATCTGCGTGAACGGATTCGTCAGGATATTATTCGTACCGATGATCCGGTTGAAGCGATTGAAGAAATGGAAGTGGAGCTTGGCCGGTTGACGGAAGAGTTGACCCAGCGAGAATCGCGTTTGGCAATCAGTTCTGAGTCGGTTGCCAGCATTATTCTCAAGACCATTCAACGTGAGCAGAACCGGATTCGGATGCTGAACCAAGGTTTGTCCAATATCCATTTTGGTCAGGTGAATGGCGTGCGTTTGAATGTCAAAGTCCGTGAAAGTCATGAAATGTTACTGACCGGGTTATCGGAACAACAAGCGCAGCATCAAGATTTGTTCAACAGTCCGCGTTATACGTTCTCAGAATCGATGGCGAAATTATTCCAACGGGTCAATCCGCATATTGATATGGGGCAGCGTTCTCCTCAGGTTTTAGGGGAAGAGTTACTTGACTACCGGAACTATCTGGAACTGAATGTTGAAGTAAACCGAGGCGCTGATGGTTGGTTACAGGCGGAATCTGGTGCGCTCTCGACAGGAGAAGCGATCGGGACCGGTCAGTCGATTCTGTTGATGGTCGTGCAGAGCTGGGAGGAAGAATCCCGTCGATTGCGCAGTAAAGATATCGTCCCATGTCGTCTCTTATTCCTCGATGAGGCTGCGCGTCTTGATGGCAAATCGATTTCAACACTATTTGAGTTGTGTGATCGGTTAGATATGCAATTGTTGATTGCCGCACCGGAAAATATCAGCCCGGAAAAAGGCACCACCTATAAATTAGTGCGGAAAATTCACAAAAACCATGAACACGTTCATGTCGTTGGTTTGCGTGGATTCGGCCAGAATCATGCGCCTGAATCTGGTGATCTGACGGCAGAAGCATCCTGAGGTTCGCTGAATTTATTATTGGTCAAATAATAAAAAACCATCTGAAAACAGATGGTTTTTTCGTTTGAGATGACGATATATCGATTTAATCGATAGAGACCAATAATTGATCACCTTGCTTTTCAATAGTTGCTTCTCCCCGAACCTGTGCTCTCGGGACATCTTTAACAATAATGTCCTTATCATGCCAGCCGTATTGATACAGATAAGGTCTGATATAGTGCAATCTCAGGTTGGACAGGTTCTTAAATACATCAGAACCGGTGAGTTTGTAGAAGTAAGCACTAGTCTTGGTTTCATCCACGCTGACAATGATTTTTCTGAATTGCTGCGGTTGTTGCAGATAATTGTGGACATCATGCTCTGTCACCATTTCAGCAAACAGAATTCTTTTTTCGTTGTAGCCATAGTTGTATTGATGCATCTGCCAGGCAAACGGGACAAATAATGTCACCCACAACAGGGCTCTCCACCAGAAGTGAGGCACCAACAAGATCAGCATCGCCATCCCCAGTGGTAGGGTAACCCCGGAGCGGAGCGGTACTTTCACGCCCAGAGGAATCACGCTGGCATAGATGGAAAAGACCACCAGCAAAGCCACCAGCGTGTATTTGAGATGATGCTTGAGTGCCCAGATCAAGGTGATGGCGGCCGGGATATAGAACAACGGACTCAACGCTGCCAGATAACGGGCATTGCGTTCAAAATTTCCCGCACTTTTCGCGATATTGGCGATAATACCGCTGATATCCGTTGATGGGGTTGATTTTCGCCACGACACAAACTCAATAAAGTGACCGGTGCCGTTCTGGAGCAAGGTATAGCTATAAACACTTAAATTTGCGACAGCGTAGCCGAGGACGTAACCGACAATCCAGAGACACAGAAATTGCAGCAGACTGCGGAAGTTTTCTTCATTCAACTGACGGATAAAGAGTAAAGGCATTAAGAAGTAGAATGCAGGATAGGTTGCAAACAACAAGATACCTGAAGTGAGTAAGATCACCGGGCGTGAATAGCGGTCTTTGATGCAACTGAACAACGCCAGCATCAAAGTACCGGGGATCAGTGTCATCGGCCATTTGAACAACATGGTAAAATAGGGAACATTGATCATCAGCAGTGCAAAGCAGCAGGCGAGCCAGCGATCTTTCCTGACGCCCATGGCGACTTGATAGCCAAAAATGAAAATAAACACATTACATAAAGTACCGGCAACCACGGCAGGAACAAGGCGCAACGTGTCGAATAAAGCAAAATTAACCCAACGCCCTTCAGAGACAAATTTAGACACATAACTGTCCATGTAAGGCAGCGCATCATGTGCCACATTTTCTAACATCGATTCATGTAAATTGAATACTGTCCATATCAGACCAAATGCCAAAATACCCCATTTTAGCAGTGAGACGGTATCGAACGGATTGTATGGCATTGAGGGGGATGAAGCATGATTATTTATCATTTGTCCTCCGAGAAGAAAACACGGTGCGATAACCAAGGTAGTTGATGGTCATTGAAACACCGATAGCAATAACCTGTGCAAAATAAACGAACATCGCGAGTTGTTCGACGAACAGATACAACATACCGGTACTACAGGCGAGTGATGATAGATTGACCAGACAGAACGGCAGTAACTGACCGCGCCTCGCGGTACTTTTGAATACAAAGCCTCGGTTAAGCATGAAACTGATCAGCATCCCGCCCAGATAAGCCAGAACCGATGCAGCAATATAATAACCGAGTAGCTGGTATAGAAGGACGAATAGGATATAACTCGCCCCGGTATTCAATACGCCGACCAATGCAAAGCGGAGCGTCTGCCGGAATTCGGGGTGAATCCGATTATTTAACCACGGCATGCTTCTTGGTAGATTCAAGAGCTCTTCCTTTTTTCAGGATATAAAGCGGGCGACCTTTCGATTCATTGTAGATACGAGCGATATATTCACCGAGGATGCCAATTGAGATTAACTGTACACCACCAATAAACAAGATCGCGACGAATAACGATGTCCAGCCGGAAACCCAGTGGTCGGTCATCATCCGAACATAAATCGAGTATATCAGCATTGCAAAGGCAACACCGGAGCACAGAAAGCCCATCATGATAGATAATTTCAGGGGTTTTACAGAAAAGGAAAGAATGCCATCCAATGCGAATTTGAGCATTTTACGCAATGGATATTTTGACTCTCCGGCAAAGCGAGGTGAGCGTTCATAAAGAATCGACGTTTGGTTGAAGCCTATCCAACTGACCATGCCGCGGATAAAGCGTGCTTTTTCCGGCATGGCTGTCAGTTGATCAACAACTTGCCTGTCCATGAGCCGAAAATCGCCGGTATCTAATGGAATCGGGACTTCTGACAGGCGGTTGAGCATCCGGTAGAACAACTTGGCTGAAGCAAGTTTAAAGGCGGATTCACCTGCCCGATGATCACGAGTACCGTAGACCACATCATAACCCTCTTCCCATTTGGCGATCATCTGCTCGATGAGTTTCGGTGGATCCTGTAAATCGGCATCAATTAACACCACGGCATCTCCGCTGCTGGCATCCAGTCCTGCGGTCACGGCTTGCTGGTGGCCGAAATTACGTGAAAGAGAGAGCAGGCTCACCTGGTGATATCGACGGCTATGCGCCAGTAATTGTTGTTCAGTGTTATCCGAGCTGCCATCATTGACAAAAATTAACTCAAAACGGTAGTCGGGAATTGCATTGGTGACGGAAATTAGCTCTTTGACCGTGAAATCAATCACTTCACTTTCATTGAAACAGGGAATGATCACGGATATTTTCTTTTTCATATTCATAGTCTGTCACATAGCTCCATCATGGATAACGACATGCAATCAGACTAGCAATCGAATGTAAAAATCATGACAAAGTGAGGTGAAAAGATCGGCAACCTATGAAGATAGATGTCGTACGCCCCCTGATGCTATCTCGGTTCGAGCTTTCTATCACGATAGGTATGCAGAAAGGGCAGGGGGCGGTGGCCGATTTATTGAATTAAATTAAATGTTGTGATGCCGCTGCAAAATGCTGCATGGCATATTCAACACGTTCCTGAGCGGTTAATGGTAATTCAGGTGAGCCAATATGTTCGATATGTCTGAGTCTGGGGAGCAAGCCTGCACCATTTGCGATCTGAATGGCAAGACCGGGACGCGCATTGAGCTCCAGTACCATCGGGCCTTTATTTTTATCCAGCACCATATCGGTTCCGATATAACCTAAACCGGTCATTTCCCATGCGCGTGCGGCAAGCTCAAGCAGACGTTGCCAGTGAGGCACATCCAATTCAATTAATGCTCGCCCTGTATCCGGATGATGGGTAACGGGC